>NZ_CM149973.1:0-972500 GCF_056311825.1 Alteromonas sp. ABH4_452
CAAAAAAACCCGCCGTTAGGCGGGTTTTTCTTAATGGGACCTGGCAGTGTCCTACTCTCACATGGGGAAACCCCACACTACCATCGGCGCTAATACGTTTCACTTCTGAGTTCGGAATGGATTCAGGTGGTACCGTATCGCTATGGCTGCCAGGAAAAACTGGTAACAATTTGGGAAAGATAATATTAATTCAATCAGTGAGTAACTACTTTTTACTCTTACTTGCTTACTTTAGCTTGTCTACAACACTTCCAAAAGCCTAAAGCTTCTTGGGCGTTGTATGGTTAAGCCTCTCGGGCAATTAGTACAGGTTAGCTTAACGCCTTACAACGCTTCCACACCCTGCCTATCAACGTCATCGTCTATAACAACCCTTCCAGACCTTAAAGGTCAGGGATGACTCATCTTTGGGCCGGCTTCCCGCTTAGATGCTTTCAGCGGTTATCCGTTCCGAACGTAGCTACCGGGCAATGCCATTGGCATGACAACCCGAACACCAGCGGTTCGTCCACTCCGGTCCTCTCGTACTAGGAGCAGCTCCCATCAATCATCCAACGCCCACACCAGATAGGGACCGAACTGTCTCACGACGTTCTAAACCCAGCTCGCGTACCACTTTAAATGGCGAACAGCCATACCCTTGGGACCGACTTCAGCCCCAGGATGTGATGAGCCGACATCGAGGTGCCAAACACCGCCGTCGATATGAACTCTTGGGCGGTATCAGCCTGTTATCCCCGGAGTACCTTTTATCCGTTGAGCGATGGCCCTTCCATACAGAACCACCGGATCACTATGACCTACTTTCGTACCTGCTCGACGTGTCTGTCTCGCAGTTAAGCTAGCTTATGCCATTGCACTAACCTCACGATGTCCGACCGTGATTAGCTAACCTTCGTGCTCCTCCGTTACTATTTGGGAGGAGACCGCCCCAGTCAAACTACCCACCAGACACTGTCCACAATCCCGATAAGGGACCAATGTTAGAACATCAAACATACAAGGGTGGTATTTCAAGGACGGCTCCACACAATCTAGCGACTGTGTTTCAAAGCCTCCCACCTATCCTACACATGTAGGTTCAATGTTCAGTGCCAAGCTGTAGTAAAGGTTCACGGGGTCTTTCCGTCTAGGTGCGGGTACACAGCATCTTCACTGCGATTTCAATTTCACTGAGTCTCGGGTGGAGACAGCGTGGCCATGGTTACACCATTCGTGCAGGTCGGAACTTACCCGACAAGGAATTTCGCTACCTTAGGACCGTTATAGTTACGGCCGCCGTTTACCGGGGCTTCGATCAAGAGCTTCGTCCGAAAACTAACCCCATCAATTAACCTTCCGGCACCGGGCAGGTGTCACACCCTATACGTCCTCTTACGAGTTTGCAGAGTGCTGTGTTTTTAATAAACAGTCCCAGCCACCTGGTCACTGCGGCCTCCATTTGCTTACCACGCAAAGTGTTCACAAACAGAGGCGTACCTTCTCCCGAAGTTACGGTACAATTTTGCCGAGTTCCTTCACCCGAGTTCTCTCAAGCGCCTTAGTATTCTCTACCTGACCACCTGTGTCGGTTTGGGGTACGGTTCATATAATCATAAGTTTAGAAGCTTTTCCTGGAAGCAGGGCATCAACAACTTCACTCCCTTGGGAGCTCGTCTCGTGTCTCGGCCTTGAAAACCCGGATTTACCTAAGTCTTCAGCCTACGCACTTTCACTTGGACAACCAACGCCAAGCTTGCCTAGCCTTCTCCGTCCCTCCATCACTGATTATATAAGTACGGAAATATTAATCCGTTTCCCATCGACTACGCATTTCTGCCTCGCCTTAGGGGCCGACTTACCCTGCCCTGATTAGCATGGGACAGGAAACCTTGGTCTTCCGGCGTGGGAGTTTTTCACTCCCATTATCGTTACTCATGTCAGCATTCGCACTTGTGATATGTCCAGCAAGCTTTACAACTCACCTTCATCCACTTACACAACGCTCCCCTACCCAGCAAGTAAACTTGCTGCCGCAGCTTCGGTATATTGCTTAGCCCCGTTACATCTTCCGCGCAGGCCGACTCGACTAGTGAGCTATTACGCTTTCTTTAAAGGGTGGCTGCTTCTAAGCCAACCTCCTAGCTGTCTATGCCTTCCCACATCGTTTCCCACTTAGCAATATTTTGGGACCTTAGCTGGCGGTCTGGGTTGTTTCCCTCTCCACGACGGACGTTAGCACCCGCCGTGTGTCTCCCGGATAGTTCTCATTGGTATTCGGAGTTTGCAAAGGGTTGGTAAGTCGGGATGACCCCCTAGCCTTAACAGTGCTCTACCCCCAATGGAATTCGTCCGAGGCTCTACCTAAATAGATTTCGGGGAGAACCAGCTATCTCCCGGTTTGATTGGCCTTTCACCCCCAGCCACAAGTCATCCCCTGACTTTTCAACGTCAGTGGGTTCGGTCCTCCAGTTGATGTTACTCAACCTTCAACCTGCTCATGGCTAGATCACCGGGTTTCGGGTCTATACCTAGCAACTAAACGCGCAGTTAACACTCGCTTTCGCTACGGCTCCGCTATTCGCTTAACCTTGCTACTAAATATAAGTCGCTGACCCATTATACAAAAGGTACGCAGTCACCCCGAAGGGCTCCCACTGCTTGTACGTATACGGTTTCAGGTTCTATTTCACTCCCCTCACAGGGGTTCTTTTCGCCTTTCCCTCACGGTACTGGTTCACTATCGGTCAGTTAGGAGTATTTAGCCTTGGAGGATGGTCCCCCCATATTCAGTCAAGATAACACGTGTCCCGACCTACTCGATTTCACTGTAAAGATTGCGTCGTGTACAGGGCTATCACCTTGTATCGCTCCTCTTCCCAAAGGATTCCACTACATTCAATACAGCTTAAGGGCTGTTCCCCGTTCGCTCGCCGCTACTAGGGGAATCTCAATTGATTTCTTTTCCTAAGGGTACTTAGATGTTTCAGTTCCCCTCGTTCGCCTCGTTACGCTATGTATTCACGTAACGATACCTGTAAACAGGTGGGTTTCCCCATTCGGACATCTGTGGCTCAAATGCATTTTGTCGGCTCACCACAGCTTTTCGCAGACTTACACGTCCTTCATCGCCTCTAACTGCCAAGGCATCCACCGTATACGCTTCGTCACTTAACCATACAACCCCAAACAGCCTTTTGACTTCTGTCTAAGTTATGTCGCATGAATGACAAGCTAATCGGAAGAATTGCCTTGCTATCAATAAATTGATAACAAGCAATTCAGTCAAGTAGAGTAAAAAGTCATCTTTCGATTTCTCAGTTACTCAATTTTGATTGATTACTATTAATATCAGCTTTCCAAATTGTTAAAGAACATTCGATGTTTCCTGCAAAAGCAGTACTTTCATCTTTAGAGTAAAAAACCCTAATCAATGCTTACTGAAACAGTAAATATTCATTAGGATTTCGGGTCCAACGTGACACGTTTCTACCTTTGTTACCTTCCTTTCTTAAAGCAAGGAAATGGTAGGCTTGGGCAGACTTGAACTGCCGACCTCACCCTTATCAGGGGTGCGCTCTAACCAGCTGAGCTACAAGCCTTCAGTTTCTAAGCTTATGCAAGCTCAGTGTCAAGTAGATGGTGGAGCTAAGCAGGATCGAACTGCTGACCTCCTGAATGCAAATCAGGCGCTCTCCCAGCTGAGCTATAGCCCCATAAACTTGTGTCGTTCTTCATTTTAAACAAGACTATCTGTGTAGGCACTGCATCAAGTGCGTCTTTCGACGTAATGGTAAGGAGGTGATCCAACCCCAGGTTCCCCTAGGGTTACCTTGTTACGACTTCACCCCAGTCATGAAACACAAAGTGGTAATCGTCCTCCCGAAGGTTAGACTAACTACTTCTTTTGCATCCCACTCCCATGGTGTGACGGGCGGTGTGTACAAGGCCCGGGAACGTATTCACCGCAGTATTCTGACCTGCGATTACTAGCGATTCCGACTTCATGGAGTCGAGTTGCAGACTCCAATCCGGACTACGACATTCTTTAAGGGGTCCGCTCCACATCACTGTCTCGCTTCCCTCTGTAAATGCCATTGTAGCACGTGTGTAGCCCTACACGTAAGGGCCATGATGACTTGACGTCGTCCCCACCTTCCTCCGGTTTGTCACCGGCAGTCTCCTTAGAGTGCCCAACCTAATGCTGGCAACTAAGGACAAGGGTTGCGCTCGTTGCGGGACTTAACCCAACATCTCACGACACGAGCTGACGACAGCCATGCAGCACCTGTGTCAGAGTTCCCGAAGGCACCAATCCATCTCTGGAAAGTTCTCTGCATGTCAAGTGTAGGTAAGGTTCTTCGCGTTGCATCGAATTAAACCACATGCTCCACCGCTTGTGCGGGCCCCCGTCAATTCATTTGAGTTTTAACCTTGCGGCCGTACTCCCCAGGCGGTCTACTTAGCGCGTTAGCTTCGCTACTCACGACTTAAAGTCACAAACAGCTAGTAGACAGCGTTTACGGTGTGGACTACCAGGGTATCTAATCCTGTTCGCTACCCACACTTTCGCACATGAGCGTCAGTCTTTGGCCAGGGAGTCGCCTTCGCCACTGATGTTCCTCCAGATATCTACGCATTTCACCGCTACACCTGGAATTCCACTCCCCTCTCCAAGACTCTAGTCTGCCAGTTCTAAATGACCATCCCAGGTTGAGCCCGGGGCTTTCACATCTAGCTTAACAAACCGCCTGCGTGCGCTTTACGCCCAGTAATTCCGATTAACGCTCGCACCCTCCGTATTACCGCGGCTGCTGGCACGGAGTTAGCCGGTGCTTCTTCTGTTGTTAACGTCACGGCTAGCAGGTATTAACTACTAACTTTTCCTCACAACTGAAAGTGCTTTACAACCCGAAGGCCTTCTTCACACACGCGGCATGGCTGCATCAGGGTTCCCCCCATTGTGCAATATTCCCCACTGCTGCCTCCCGTAGGAGTCTGGGCCGTGTCTCAGTCCCAGTGTGGCTGATCTTCCTCTCAGAACAGCTAGAGATCGTCGCCTTGGTAAGCCTTTACCTTACCAACTAGCTAATCTCACTTGGGCCTCTCTTTGCGCCGGAGCCGAAGCCCCGTTTGGTCCGTAGACATTATGCGGTATTAGCAGTCGTTTCCAACTGTTATCCCCCTCGCAAAGGCAAGTTCCCAAGCATTACTCACCCGTCCGCCACTCGTCAGCGAAGTGCAAGCACTTCCTGTTACCGTTCGACTTGCATGTGTTAGGCCTGCCGCCAGCGTTCAATCTGAGCCATGATCAAACTCTTCAATTAAATATATCGAAATATGAATCGTCGTTGTGACACTCTTAACGAGTGCCCACACAGATTGTCTTGTCTAAATTGTTAAAGAACGTTGCGACTTCGTCGCAATTCACTAGAAGCCGTTGCTTCTTAGTGACTCACCCTGTTCGAGTGAGGTGCGCATTATACGCTGGAAGTTTTTGTTGTCAACACTTTTTGAAAATTTATTTTCTGAAGCGTTTCTTCTAAACTCCCGTCTTTACTGGCCTATATAGGTAGTAGAGACTTACTTCAGGAGGGTTGCTGTTTTGCTTTTCCCCCGAAGCGGATGCGCATTTTAGGGAAATGAGCGCTCACGTCAACACTTATTTCAAAAAAAACCTTATTTTTCGATCGTTTGCACAAACAACACACAAAACGTTCATTAAAACCACGAATTCACCTCACTTTTAACCATCTATAAGGTTAGTTAAGTGGTATCCGCTGTGTTGTACTATAAATTAAATAACTCGTAGCTATTAAAAAACGCCCTTATCAGGAGCACTCTATGAAGGTTTCGGAATTTAAGACCGCGGGAAAACTCATTACTGGACTAGGTGCTATTAAAGCCCTTACTGATGAAATGAAGCGTTTAGGCGTAAATAACTGTGCTGTGATAACTGATAAAGGCGTATCTTCTTCAGGGCTTCTCGACCAAATACTCACGCTAATTTCTTCTAAACCTGTACTTATTATTGATGACATACCTCCTGAGCCTGAAGTAGATGTTATAGAAAGGAAGTTGGGCTTGCTTCGGGAAAAACAGATAGACGGAATAATCGCGCTGGGCGGAGGCAGTGCTATTGATAGCGCGAAAGTACTTGCCTCTACATATGACTATACCGGACCTCTTGTTGATCTCTTCGGTGAAAATACGCTTACACAAAGAAACCTCCCCCTTATTGTTATCCCCACTACCGCAGGTACAGGTTCCGAAGTTACCAACATTGCTATATTGTCTGACCCAAAGGCGCAAATGAAAAAAGGCATTGTTAGCCACTGCTTATTACCCGATGTAGCAATTGTTGCACCTGAGATGACAAAAACGTGCCCGCCCTCCATTACAGCAGCTAGTGGAATAGACGCATTCGTTCACGCCCTTGAAGCCTATACAAGTGTTAATGCTAGCCCCATTACCGACGCGCTTGCAGAGAAGGCGCTTAAGCTTATCTTTAATTCATTAGTACACGCTTATAATAATGGTGAGAACCTGTCGGCTCGTGAAGATATGGCCACCGGCAGTTTAATGGCTGGTCTTGCGTTTGGAAATGCCGGCGTGGGCGCAGTACATGCACTGGCTTACCCCTTAGGCGGGCGCTTTCATTTATCACATGGCATGAGTAACGCGGTAATGCTTCCTCATGTTTTGAAAGTTAATGCGCCTTTCTGCCAAGACAAACTTTACTGCGTGGCCAAGCTACTGAAGGTATGTGAGCGTCACCATTCAAAAGAAGAAGCAGTTAAGCTGCTATTAGGTGCTATAGAAAAGCTGTGTAGGGATGTAGACATACCCGCTTCACTCACCCATTTTAATATTTCGCCAACTTGTGTAGGGGAACTAGCAGAAGAAGCGAGTAAAGTAACCCGCCTTCTTCGCAATAATCCCAAGCAATTAAGTATTGAAGAGATTGAAGATATATATCGGCTTGCGTTTTAAAGCGGTCTTACCCACATATTTTTGAAGCTCACTAAGTTACCGTGATCTTGCAATTGAAGTGGGGCACATCCGTGCGCTTTATATTTAGGTGCACCTATCCATTCTGTGGTTCCTTGGATCTCGGTATGGTTTTGAACTACTACGCCATTATGTATAACGGTAACATAGCCCTTTGTTGCTAAGTCTTCACCGTTAAAGGTAGGAGCTTTATAGATAATGTCATAGGTTTGCCACTCACCAGGGGCCTTCATAGCATTAACTAACGGGATAGTTTGCTTATATACACTTGCAGCCTGACCATTAGGATAGGTCTTATTCTGATATGAGTCTAATACCTGAATCTCGTATCTTTGTTGAAGGAAGATACCGCTATTATTACGCTGCTGTCCTTCCATACCGGCTTCTGGCTGGGGCGCTTTCCACTCTACGTGCAGTTGTACGTCACAAAACGCTTCGTTCGTTTTAATATCGCCCGCGCCCGGTTTTACGGTAAGTACACCATCTTGAAGCGTCCATTTAGCCTCACCTTCTTTTACCGAACTCCAATTTGATAAGTCATCGCCAATTAAAATGGTGGCATCAGAAGGCACGCCCGCCTTATCAAAAGAAACAACTTCCGGAACCGGCTCCCAAACTTCTGTTTTGGCTGCCTGCTGTTCACGAGTTAGACGTGACTCGCTTTTCTCCGTATCTGCTTCTGTTGTAGCGCACGCGGTAAGCGGCATAAGTAGCGCCACTGTAGAGGCAAGAAGAGTCTTTTTCATTGTGTTAGTACCTTTTCTAATCAGTTTCATCACTATGTAGCGATTGGCTTTTTTATTTTTTCTTTATTCGCACTTAGCTTTATATATCAAGCTTTTGTCTATCAAGCTTATGTATACCAAGCTTACGTGGCCCACGCTTTGTCGCCCTTCTTATAAGGAAATGCTCCGTCGTAACGCCCAGGAATAGCTACATATCGAAGTACTTTGGTAGCACCAACTTGTGACGTGAAAAAGCAATAAAGTGTCAGCTGCTTTAACAAGGTGAAGTAGTGAGGGGTTGGCTCATCGGTACCAGGCTCCCATTGACTTGGCTTGCCTGTTTCAACGCCTTGATAAACGCCACTAGAAAGATTCGCCGCTTTTGCTTCCACATCCAAATCGTTAAAGAAGGTTTCTCGCTCTTGCTTGGTAAGCTGGATAAATGGCTTATTGAAGCGACTTTGACTTAAAGAAGATATTTTCTTTATGCCATCGACAAACGTCTTTTGAAGTAAGGGTGTGTAGCAATCGGTTACCAGCACAGCTATTGTTGCACCAACGTTTGCAGCTTTTGCTCCAGGCGTATCTGTTTGGGGGATGATTACCTCCCCCAACTCGTTGAGTAGAGCCACGTCTTTTTCATTGAATAATGTGTCACTTAGCGGTACCGCAGGAATATCTTTGTAGGCAAACACATTCCCTGCAAATAACGCCGTACCCGTGGCTGTCGCGATAAGTTTAAGTAGTTCTCTGCGTTCCATTAAAGATTACCTCGCTTTAACTCTTCCACGGCAAATTCAGCAGCTCTTGCCGTTAGCGCCATATAGGTTAGCGACGGGTTAACACAACTGCCTGATGTCATTGCTGCACCATCTGTAACAAATACGTTAGGTGCGTCCCATACTTGGTTATGCGCATTTAACACAGACGTTTTTGGATCTCTGCCCATACGCGCCGTACCCATTTCGTGAATACCCATGCCAGGAGCATAGTCGGCATCCCAACCTTGAACATTCTTAAGCCCAGCTGCTTCGAACATATCAACGGCGTCTTGCTGCATATCTTTACGCATCTTGAGTTCGTTTTCCTTGATCTCAACGTCCATGGCAAGTACTGGCAAGCCCCACTTATCGGTGACTTTTTTGTTCAGGTACACTTTGTTTTCGTGATACGGAAGTATTTCACCGAAAGCTGTCATCCCAATGGTCCAAGGACCCGGCTCGGTGATCGCATCTTTTAGTCCTGCTCCTATACCAAGCTCGGCAATGTCTTTGCGCCAGCCTGAACGACTTGCGCTGCCTTGATAGCCGAATCCACGTAGATAGTCACGCTTATCACTACCCCAATTTCTAAACCTTGGTACATAGAAACCGCTTGGTCTGCGTCCGTAAGTATATTTATCCTCAAAGCCTTCTACTTCTGCCGATGCTCCTACTCTAAAATGGTGGTCCATAACGTTGTGGCCTAGCTCGCCACTACTGCTTCCCAATCCACCGTCCCACACATCCGTGGCAGAATTCATTAGTACCCATGCCGAGTTCAAAGCTGACGCATTAACGAAAACGATTTTACTTTTAAATACATAAGTCTCGTTGGTTTCTGCATCGATAATTTCAACGCCAGTGGCGCGCTTTTTGTCTTTGTCGAACAAGATCTCTTTTACAATCGAGAAAGGACGAAGGGTTAAGTTACCTGTTTTAACAGCCGCCGGAAGCGTAGATGCTTGCGTACTAAAGTAGCCACCAAACGGACACCCCAACCAACACTTATTGCGGTACTGACAATGAACACGCCCTTCTTCAGGTTTGCTTTGTGTCATGTTAGATGTTCGACCGTGTACTAAATGGCGCGAGCCTTCGTAAGCTTTTTTAACCCGTGCAGCGACACTTTCCTCTACAATATTCATTGGCATCGGCGGCTGGTAAATACCATCAGGCAACACGTCTAAACCATCTCGGTTGCCGCTGATACCTGCGAATTTTTCAACATAGTCATACCAGGGTGCTAAGTCTTCGTAGCGAATGGGCCAGTCAACCGCTATACCTTCTTTAGCATTGGCTTCAAAATCTTCTTTGTTTAAACGGTAGCTTTGGCGCCCCCATAACAGTGAGCGCCCGCCTACATGGTAGCCTCTGTACCAGTCAAAGCGCTTGTCTTCGGTATAAGGATTTTCTTTTTCATTTGCCCACATACCGTAGGTTTTTTCATTTAGTGGGTAGTCGCGTTTGAGCACGGGATAATCTACTTTCATCGCCTGTGTAGGTAAGTCGCGATGTGGATAATCCCAATCTTCTTTATGCGCATTCTTGTAGTCTTTTATATGTTCAATATTTTGACCACGCTCAAGCATAAGCACTTTTAAGCCTTTCTCGGTAAGCTCTTTCGCAGCAAAACCACCACTGATACCAGACCCAATGACTATTGCATCGTATTCGTTACTCGCCATAACACGTCCTTAAAACTTCATTCGTCGCTGTGCCTGTTCGCACGTTATACATCGCAGATTTGAATCGCTTGGTGTAGCGACGCTATTCTGCTGGCTTTGCTTTTCGGTGTGGGTATAAACTCTTGTGCTAGATAGCCTTTGAATCCGGTCTGAACAATGGCTTTAGCAATGGCTTCATAATTAAGTTCTTGTGAAGCATCTATTTCGTGACGTCCAGGAACGCCGGCCGTGTGATAATGACCAAAGTACTGATGGTTATCGCGAATAGTTCGAATGATATCCCCCTCATTAATTTGCATGTGGTAGATATCGTAAAGTAGTGAGAAGTGCTTCGAGCCAAGGCGTTTGCACAGCTCTATGCCCCACGCAGAGTTGTCGGCCATGTAATCAGGGTGGTCGACTTTACTGTTAAACAGCTCCATAAAAATCACCACATTGCGTTTTTCAGCGTGAGGTAAAATTCGCTGTAATCCTTTGACGGCAGTTTCAAGCCCGTCTTCCGGCGACATTCCTCTGGCATTGCCGCTAAAACAAATAAGGTTGGTGTAACCTGCATCAGCGACCAGATCGATGTGCTTTAAATAACGTGCTTCTAGTTCATCGTGTAACTCAGCATGAATAAAGCCATCTTCAAGGCTAATTTCAGCGCCATTACACATAGAAGAGTCGATGCCATATTGCTTTAGTACAGACCAATCTTCAGGGCCAACTAAGTCAATTGCTCCAAACCCTAATTGCTTAACAGTTTTGCACAACTCTTCAATGCTTAAATCGCCGTAAGTCCATCGACTTACCGAGTGATTCACATTGCCTTTAAGCGGTGTATTCATGGCATTACTACCTTTACCAGCTGTGGTTGACTCAGCTACCGCTAAACTAGAGGCGGTTAATCCTACTCCAGCTATTCCTACCCCAGTCACTGCCATGCTTTGAAGTAACTTTCTGCGGGCATTGTTATGCATCGGCATTAACCTTCTCCTTTCTAAATAGAATGGCAAAGAGTACTAACACCACCGCGGCAAACGCTGCTGGGAATAACCAAACCTGCTGCCAACTATGGGCACCTGTTTCCAACGTATAGGTATCGGTAATTGCGCCTGCTACAGCAAAGCCCACCAGCATACCCACGCCATATGTCGCCAAGGTAATTAGCCCTTGCGCTGCACTTTTTACATTCTCGCCCGCCTTTGCATTGGTATAGATTTGCCCTGATACAAAAAAGAAGTCGTAACAAATACCGTGCAGTGCAATACCGATAATAAGCATGAATAAACTTTCGTCAGCGTTCCCAAATGCGAACAACGCATAGCGAATTACCCAAGCAGCCATACCAATTACTAAGGTGGCTTTAATGCCAAAGCGATTCAAAAATACCGGTAGAGCCAACATGAACAACACTTCAGATACTTGGCCCAAGGTCATTTTTCCTGTGGCGTTTTCAACGCCTATTTCGGTAAGAAAAGGGTTAGCATTCTGGTAGTAAAAGGCCAGCGGAATACAAATGAGTACAGATGAAAGAAAGAACACAAAGAAGTTCTTATATTTGAGCAGTGCCAACGCATCTAAGCCAAGAATGTCGCGTATAGTTACCGCTTTGCCGCTAGATTGAGGAGGCGTGTTTGGTAGCGTAAAACTGAACACACCTAAAATTAACGAGGCAATGCTACATAGTAAGAAGGTGTTTTTGAGCATACCATCGGCAATAGATTGGGCAGAATCCCATGAGAATACATAGCTAATTATAAGACCTGCCACAATCCAGCCGATAGTGCCCCACACACGAACTTTTCCGAACTCTTTCGACGGGTCGACCATTTGCCCGAATGACACCGAGTTGACCAATGCCAGCGTAGGCATATAGGCAATCATGTACGCCAACACATAAGGGTAGAAGCTGGCAAAATCATTCGCTTGGTACATGCAATACATAAGTA
This sequence comes from Alteromonas sp. ABH4_452, assembly GCF_056311825.1. NCBI lineage: Bacteria > Pseudomonadati > Pseudomonadota > Gammaproteobacteria > Alteromonadales > Alteromonadaceae > Alteromonas > Alteromonas sp. ABH4_452. The sequence continues at coordinate 12,096 of NZ_CM149973.1, forward strand.
CGGCGCCAATGAGGTGTAAGAAACCGAGGATCTTTTCTGCATTAAAGAACCGGTCGGCAATAAGCCCCACAATGAAGGGGGCAATAATGGCGCCCCAACTCTGGGTTGAGAAAGCCATACCGATTTGACCGCCATTAGCAGCCAAGGTATTCGACAAGTACGTACCTAATGTTACAAACCAGCCTCCCCAAATGAAGAACTGAAGAAACATCATCAAACTCAGGCGTAGGGTTATCATAGTTATTGCTATCCTGTTGAAGGCGCTTAGCGCTCAAGCCCTAAAATACGATTATTCTTCGCTTCACTCACATCACCACCCGCAAAATCGTCAAACGCGTATTTACTTGGTTCGATAATGTGTGAAGTGATGAACGGTGCGCCTTCTGCAGCACCTTGCGCACTGTCTTTTAAGCAGCATTCCCACTCAAGTACTGCCCAGCCAGTGAAGCCGTACTGGGTAAGCTTGCTAAAAATTCCTTTGAAATCGACCTGCCCATCGCCAAGAGAGCGAAAACGTCCAGCCCGTTCTTGCCAGTCTTGATAGCCGCCATATACACCGTTTCTGCCGTTAGGGTTAAACTCGGCATCTTTGACATGGAACATTTTGATACGGCTGTGGTAACGATCGATAAAGTCGAGGTAGTCAAGCTGCTGTAAAACAAAGTGGCTTGGGTCGAAAAGAATATTTGCCCGAGGGTGGTTATCTACCGCACTTAAAAACTGCTCGAACGACGCGCCATCGTGCAAGTCTTCCCCGGGGTGAATTTCGTAGCATACGTCAACACCCGCATCGTCAAATGCATCCAGTATGGGCTTCCAACGCTTAGCGAGTTCAGCAAAGCCTTGCTCAACCAAGCCAGCTGGACGCTGAGGCCACGGGTAAACCAAGTGCCACATTAATGCACCTGAAAACGTAGCGTGGGCTTTTAACCCCAAACGTTTACTGGCAATAGCCGCACATTTCAGCTGGTTGATTGCCCACTCGGTTCGCTCTTGTGGCTTGCCATGTAAGTGCGCCGGTGCAAAATTATCGAATAACTCGTCGTAAGCAGGGTGCACAGCAACTAACTGACCTTGTAAGTGCGTAGAAAGCTCGGTTATTTCCACGCCAGCGTCTTTACAAATTTGCGCTATATTGTCGCAGTACTCTTGGCTTTCAGCCGCTTTCTCTAAATCGAAAAGACTAGGATCGGTAGGAACTTGTATTCCCTTATAGCCAAGCGACGCTGCCCACTTCGCCATATTTTCGAACGTATCGAAAGGCGCTTCTTTTCCCATAAACTGAGCAAGGAAGATTGCGGGCCCTTTTATAGGTTGTTGGTTAGTAGCCATAAGCGATCACCTTTTTCATATTAAGTTGTAGTTGCATTATTGCGTTTCTTCCTGACTAACCGACTCCCATTTAGTGTCACTGTCAGTACTAGCTAGCATGGCGTCGATAAATACCATCCCGCGTAAGCCTGAATTTATTCCAGGAACGCCGTCAGCTTTGCCTTTTCGATTAGCGCGCACTGCTTTGGCAAAGTCGGTATACAAATTTGCCATGGCTTCTAAGTAACCCTCTGGATGACCAGCTGGAACACGACAACGTTCAGATGCCTCATCACATAGACCAACTTGACCTTGGCCCGCTCTAAAGACTTGATAAGGGGCATCAACAGGGCGATAGATAACAGAGTTGGGCTCCATTTGGCGCCACTCCAGACCACCTTTGTCACCATATACACGGATCTTCAATGCGTTTTCCTCCCCGGCACATACCTGTGAAGCAATCAACACACCCGACGCGCCCTTTCTAGTTTTGATAAGCGCAGCACCGTCATCGTCCAATCGACGTCCTTCAACATGCGTGTTCAACTCGCCACATAGCGAAGTAACACTGTCGTTCAATACAAACTCAACCAGACCAAAGGCATGAGTACCTATGTCTCCCATTGCACCTGTTGCCCCAGAAATTGCTGGGTCGGTGCGCCACTGCGCTTGCTTATTGTGCGTTTCTTCTTCGCCAGACAACCAGCCTTGGGGATACTCAACATACACTTTTCGAATGTTGCCCAGCTTACCGCTTTCAATAAGATGACGAGCTTGCCAAACCATAGGATAACCAAGGTAGGTATGAGCCAAGCCATATAGCGATTCATTTGCGTGAATAACATCTTGCAGCTCTTTTACTTCAGCAAAGCTAACGCCAGCTGGTTTTTCACAGAAGACATGAAAGCCCGCTTTAATTGCGGCAATTGAAATGGGTACATGAAGATGATTAGGTGTGACGATTACTACCACCTGCATGCGCTCTTGCTCAGGCAACTTAGCTTCTTCGTCAAGCATTGCCTGCCAACTACTATATGCGCGAGTTAACGGCACGTTTAAAGATGCGGCAGTGCGTGAGTTATTGTCTTCATTTCGGCTAAATGCGCCACACACCAACTGGTAGTTCCCATCTAACCCTGCGGCATGGCGATGTACGGCACCGATAAATGCACCTTCACCGCCGCCGATCATTCCCATTCGTATTGGTTGCATCGAAATTCCTCTTTGTGCAATTGCACTATTGGTGTAGCTAATGCGATAAAATGTAACCCGTTACATTTTAATGGTCAATACAAAAAACAGCATTTTATTAATCTAAAGTTTACATTTGGCAGTGTAATATTGGCTATCAACCCAAATAAGTGGCGATAAAACGGGCTGAATATAGAAGACGGATGAAGTGAAATTTACAATTAATCTACAAATAACCTTTGACGTTCTCGTTAAAGTACGTATTCTTAAGTCGAAATGAAAACGGTTACATTCCACCTTTACGGTTAATTTTAATTCGCTACCATCGTATAACGCCTACCGTTAGCTGGTTGGGTTTACAATGCATACATGAACTAACAAACAACAAAAATAGAAATGGCAAATATTAGAGATGTAGCAGATAGTGCCGGCGTTTCGGTTGCTACCGTATCAAGAACACTACAACAACCTGAGCGTGTTTCTCCAAAAACACGCAACAAGGTGATGGCTGCAGTTCAGGCTGTGGGATACAAACCTAATTTAATGGCGGTTAAGTTTCGCTCGGGTAAAACCCACAACTTGGTGGTGCTGGTTCCCACTGTGGCGAACGTGTTTTTTGCCCGTGTTATTAGCGGAATGCAGGAAGCCGCTGCAGAGCTAGGTTATTCCATTTTGCTTGCCAACACCCTTGGTAACACTGAAATTGAAAGCCATTACGCCAAAATGGTAAGCACTTCTCAGGCAGACGGGCTTATTCAGCTACGTGCACATAATCCTTTTGATACCACTATGGTCAATGACAATGGTCTACTTCCCATGGTCAATGCTTGTGAAGTGATTGACGATGGCCAATATCCTGTTGTGTCGTTAGATAACCGCGCCGCGGCCAAAGCAATGACCGAGCACCTAATTTCGTTAGGGCATTCCCGCATTGCCATGATCAAGGGGCCAAACTCAAGCCCGCTGACCCAAGACCGGTTAGTTGGCTACCAAGACGCACTAACGCAAGCTGGTATTTCCTTTGATGAAAACTTGCTGTTCCCAGGCGACTTTACATTGCAGGCCGGATACAACGCCGGTGAAACTATCGCCCGTTTGAAAGACAGGCCTACCGCTGTTTTTTGTGAAAACGACGAAACAGCAATTGGTGCTATGCAAGCCTTCAAGCAAGCTAATTTGCATGTACCAAACGATATTTCTGTAGCAGGTTTTGACGACATTGCGTTCTCAGCATTTGTCGACCCGCCGCTCACGACTATTGCACAACCGGCAGAAGAGTTTGGTAGAACAGCAGTTACGCTTTTAGTGGACCTACTGAACGGCAAAATTCGCAAAGCCCCCAAGGTTATTATGCCGTTTGAACTTATTGTACGTGGGAGCACAGGCAAGGCTTTGAGTTAATTAGTGAGAGTAAAGCGCCAGCCCCTATGAAACTAGACATATAAAGGAGCACACAGTGAATTGGAGTAAAAAAGCTTTAAGCAAAACAGTAATTTTAGACGCGGCCAGCAACATTGGCTCTGGCGTTTCAAGACGACAGTTTATTAAATACTCGTCTGGTTTATTGGCGGCTATGAGCGCTCCTGCTGTTTTGGCAGATACGAGTTTGGCGAACGGGCATGGTGGTAATAAAGGAGCAATGATGAAGGGCATGCATAACAGCGCGGTTGGCCTGCAGCTTTATACCCTAAGAGATATTATGAAAGTAAGTGTACCGGCTACGCTTAAACTGGTAGCTGACGTAGGCTATACGGAAATGGAATTCGCAGGCTACTTTGACCATAGTGCAAAAGAGATTAAGCAACTGCTTGATGAAAACGGCCTAACTGCGCCCTCGGCTCATATTCAATTAGATGCGTTTGATACTAACCTTTCACAAATTTTAGATAATGCTCACACCGTTGGTCACAAGTACTTAGTGGTACCTTGGCTTAGCGAAGCACAGCGCGGTACGGGTATAGCGCCTTACCAAGCCCTTGCAGAAAAGCTAAACACCATTGGTGAAGCCTGTAAGAAAGAAGGCATTACCCTTGCCTACCACAACCACGATTTCGAGTTTGAAGTGCGCGATGGCAAGACACCGTTAGACGTACTAATTACCCAGACCGATCCAGACCTTGTTACCATGGAACTTGATTTATATTGGGCGGTAAAAGCAGGTAAAAACCCGGTTGATTATTTCAAGCGGTACCCAGGCCGCTTTAAGCTTTGGCATGTAAAAGATTTGGCGGAAGACGGCAGCTTTGCTGACGTGGGCACAGGCACTATTAACTTTAAAGAGATATTTGCGCACGGCAAGTTAGCTGGCATTGAACATAAATTTGTAGAGCGCGACCATACCACCGACCGCATAGCCACTATTGAACAGGGCTTTAAAGCAGTAAGCGCATTAAATAAAGGCGTTAGCTAACGCTTTAGACCGTACCGTGTTTATAATGGGCACATAGCAAAGCATCATAATAGTAGTAATTTTATGAGTGAACTTTTCAGTGCCCTTTCTCGCGCATTAAGCCCCTATTACACCGAAATGAGCATTATGCTTATGGCCACAATTTTAGTGGTGTACGGCGACCTGATTAACGGCCATGTAAAACGCATTCTTGCGCCTTATCACTTTATTATTCGCGTTAGTTTGTTTGTAGTGCTGTGCGCCTTCGGCTATGGCGCACTAACCTTGTACGGCGCACCTTTCTTGAAACACACCCTAGCCTACTTGCCTTGGCAGTACCAAGGTGCAGGCTATGTGGCATCGTTTCTATTGATAGGCTTTTTGGCGGAAAGGCGTAGGTATGTTTAGCAGCTTTTTTACTCTGTCTTAAAAAAACTAAGCGACAGTTTTACTATATTGTTCTATGTACTTTTTAGGTGGTAGATGCATGACCTTTTTAAAAGAGGTAGAAAAGTAAGCAGCCGTTCCAAAACCCACATCTAGACATGTATCCAAAATGCTATTTCCTTCTAGCAGCAGTGGAATAGACTTTTCGATTCTAAAGCGCGACAGAAACTCGCTGAAATTATAGTCAAACAACTCAGACATCCTTCGATTTAAGCTTCTTGGGCTTATCAATAATTGTGAGGCAGCTTGGTCTCTATTGAATGCTTCGTCTTGATAGTTCTTTTCAAGAACGGCGATGAAGTTTAGATAGAAAGCCATATCCTTCTCGTTATCAAATTCTGGAATTATTAAGCACCCGAATTTGAAAACGGGAAGTGCACTTTCATCATCTTCTTTTTCTTTTGCTTCTCTGACCGACAATAAGTGTTCAACACGCAGTATTATTTCTTCATTTGAGGCAGGCTTTGCTAAGAAGTAATCTACCTTTTCCTCTAGCGCTGCTTTCTCCAGTTCAGCACCTGTTTCAGCAGTGAGCATTAATATTGGAATGTTTGCGTAGCTAGGGTTTTGGCGAATAGCCTTAGTTAAACCAAGCCCATCCATTTCGAGCATCATTTGATCCGTTATTACCAAGTCCACCAAATAATGTTGCATTACATCTAAGGCTTGGACACCATTTCGCGCGACTAGACAACGATATTTGTCTGAGAACAGGTCGAAAAGGTAAGAACGGAATTCTCTGCTGTCATCGACAATTAACAGCGATTTTTTGTTTGTTTTTGCATCCGCTGGCAAAAGATCTTCAGCATGCGAATTCACAAAAGTAATATCATCAATCGGTAGCGTTACGGTTACTTTTGTTCCGACACCTTTTTGGCTTTGAAGGGCAATCTCTCCTTGGTTTAACTCTACTAAAGTTTTAACCGTAGCCAATCCCACACCATTTCCATCTAATTTTGTATTGCCCCTAGCAAACCTTTCAAACACTTTACTTTGCAAGTTCTCCTCTATTCCCTCACCATCATCATTTACAATGATCTTTAGCGTCTTGCTATCCTGTATTGCGCTAACTTTTATCGTGCCAAGTTCAGGTGTAAATTTGATAGCGTTCTTAACTAAGTTAGCCACGATTTTCTCTAGGCTTTCACTGATCAGAGACACATCTTTTTTAACCTTTATCCGCACTTCTAGATTTTGCCGCTTTTGCTTAGCTAAAGGTTCTAGAGATAGCACAATAAAACGGATATTTTCGGGTGAATAGGACTTGTAATAATCTTCTGCTTTGAAAGCTGTAGGGACATCTTGGCTCATTTGATTAATTAACTGCTCAACTCTTTTCATGTTGTCTTGAACACAGACTAACTCTTTGCGCGTGCCCTTATCTGCGTCAGAAATTTTTTCTAGTGAACCGTTAATCACTTGAATAGGTGTTCGAAGTTCAGAGGTGATATCGTTTATAAAACGCTCTTTACTACGCAGCATTTTTTCGAACTTTGAATGCCCATCTGTAATTTCATAGCGAGTAAGATGTGCGTATAGATTGGTGGTTTTGAAATAACTCCAAGCCGCTGCTAAATATTTCAACTTATATGCAATCAACAAACTTAGAGCCACAAGAAGATACCCGCCTAACGCATACCTTTGAAAGTATATTGGTGGTTCTACCTCGAAGGTAAGAGAGGTGATCGGATTTTCGTTACCACTTACTTTTGCTTGAAACTCATACCGACCAGGCGCTAAATCTGCCATGGTGAGAAATGCTTGGGATAACGGGTGTAACTTCCACTCTTCGTCCATACCTAAGATTCTAAACTCTAACTTTTCATTATCATGGTTTGAAAAGCTGCTCGTCCTAACATCAAGAGAAAGTTTATCAAAATCACTTTCTAACTTAATAGACTTCTGAGACGCTGTTGGCTGCGAATAGATGTTATGAGTTTGCATCTTACTATCAGTCCATTCTGCTCTCGTAAATACAACTTTACTTTTCAAGCTTTCTTTGGCTTGCATGGCTGATATCGCTTTTTCTTCGTTGACCAAATAAGAATACTTATCGCCAAGAATAATTAACTGCTCTCCAAATTGGTGTATTCCACGATATTCAAAGTCTGTATCGAATATGCCGTCACTTTCATTAAAGGAAAATAATTTCTTATCTGAAGTGACCACAAAAAGCCCCATATTGGTCAAAAACCACAGATGATTACTTTCACTATGTAGGGCTCCTCTGATAAACCTAGCACCAGTCTCAGCTAATAAATCGGAGGTACTTATCTCTCCTGAACCTTTGTTAATCGATTTGATACCCTGCCCTGAAGTGCAAAGTAAGAATACTTCAGCTACTTCAATCACACAGGTAAGCCCAACCCACCTCCCGTCATCAGGAGAGATAGACTTCCAACTAAACTTGGACATTTGTATATGGAAATTACTATCACTATCAAAACCGACTATTTCACCTGAAGTTGTTAAGAATGAACTAAGCATTTGTCGGGGTGCAGGAATTTTATCTACTACCACACCATTATCTAATATATTGTAAAAGGCGGAATTCCCTTCATCATGATATAAATAGAGAAGAAAACCTGATTGCTGGATGGCGTGACTAAACTTAGAGCTGCAGTAATCACCGTTAAGGATATTACTTTTAGACAGTTCAGCATATTTTGATAAATTTTCATCGATACAGCGGTTCCCCTTCCAAAAACTAAAGGGTTTTAACTCTCCTGTTTCTACATTTATTAGGTAGTCTTGCTTTTGAGTACTAACTCCATACCCAAACTCATCACTAAAACCAAACGACTTGATGTTTTGCCGAAGTACCTGTTCACCTTTATGTAGTAGATTTATAGCTTCGTGTGACTGTGTAATAGAAATAAGCCCAAGCTGAGACGAAGCTAGTAGTAATTCGCCTGAGGGTAGTTCAGCTATTTTAACGATACTTCTTATGCCGTCTGAAGTTATGAGCGGCGCCATAAAATCAGGTTTATTAATTTTTCCATTATTTAATTCATACAGGCCACCTGCAGTGACGTATATTCTGCGTGAACTTGAAACAAATATGTCTGAAACAGGCCCAATAGGATAATCAGGACTTTCTAAAGGGAAAAATGACTTGTTGTTATTTGAGGTGTCGTAAGCGTAGATCCCCTCACTTCCTCCAACATAAAGTATCTCGCCGTATATTGAGACTGCCTCCACAGACGAGAGGTCTGTTAGAAAAGTATCAACTGATATTACTTCGCTTGTTTCTCTTTCGGGGTCAATTTTAACTAAACCGCTTTCAGCCCCTAGGTAGACCGTCCCATCTACCGACACTGCTAAAGAAAGTACATTGTTAACATGCCCAGGCGCAACGTTTGATGCCCATTCCTGTAGCTCTCCGGTCTTTTTGTCAACAACGAGAATACCAGTAATTAGTGAAACTACTGTGTATTGTTCAAGAACACCTATCTTCCAGGCATATCGTGGCCACTTGTCTTCAGAACGAAACTTTTCTGCAGCACCTGTGTCTGTCCTGTACTTAAAAACACCCACTCCAAACTCGACGATCCAGAGCGTATTTTCTTTATCAAAGAATAAGTCCGAAATAGTCCCCCGCTCATTAGAGTCGATGTTATATTCCAACTTTTCTGAACGACCGCCTAAGTACCTAAATAGACCATTTTCAGAAGCGATATAGACTGCGTCGCCAACAACTTCAATATCTCTAATTATTCCTGCGGGAATACCGGCAAACTTAGTTTTTCCATCTAATGTAATGCCAAAAGCACTAACGTTTTGTGAAAAGGTGAGACAAAAAAGCATTAAAATTGCGCCAATGATGGCAAATTTTTCAACAAGTCCCACTTTTGTCTCTAATCGCAAATCCATATGCTTTTTGCCTTGTTACTTTTCTAATGCTTTTTAAGCAATATCAACTAAATGGAAAGGAATAGACTATGAGTATCGAACAAAATATGAACATGCAAGAGCTTACTGAGGAAGACTATACTAAAGTATATGCTGGCACTGGACGCTTTTGCTTATTAGAGGAAGACTTAATGGCAATAATGCCCGAACTGCCAACTCTTCCTTCTGGTCATAAAGTCGACATCTAAACCAACAACCACTTCATCCCAGCATTTTCGGCGGCTTGCTGGTCATAAATAAAGTCGCCTACATACAGGCAGTCTTCAGGTTGAAGCTGCCATGTATTCGCCACCATTAATAAGGCGGTTGGATCGGGTTTAGCTGGGGCATCTTCGCGGGTAAGCACGTAGTCGATAGGTATACTGTTGTTGGCTACTTTAATAGCGGTAGCTTGGCGGCAGTTGCGGGTAACAATTGCCATGGGAAGTTTGTGTTCCTGGACCTTTTCTACCATGGCTTTGCCTATGGCTAGCCATTTTGCATTCTGCGCATCCTCTAGTTCGTGCTGCAAAATAGTGCGGTGTGCATTGGCTTTGGTTTCCGCGCAGCTAAGGGCATCGACAAAGGTAAGAATATCCTCGTCTTGTGGGCAGCCTATGTCGGCGCGCATTCGCGTAAAGTTAAGGCTAGACTCTACCAAGGTGCCGTCTAAATCGAATATTACACCTTTAATGCCGGTTAAGCTCATCTGCTCAATACTCACGTTTTTTTGCCCTTTCAATTCAGTAAAATTGTAAAGACTCGATTAACGCTCACCTAAAACAGCTCAGCGCGTTTTTGCTCATATTTTCTGATACCAACATAATGCCACGAAAGTCTTTCACCTTCTGTTACGTTTACTTAAGGCTATGATGTTTTGACTAAAAACCAACTGGATGATTTAAGTTTACGCCAACTACACCATGCATTAGCATAGCCGCTCTTTTTGGCAGACTAAACGTTGCCCTTTCTCATTTATTCATATTGTTAACAGGTAGTTTATGGGTGTTTTTGCTGCGCTAGGTACAGCGCTTTGTTGGGCTATTGCTGCGCGCTTATTCCGTGGTACGGGTAACGCATTTTCGCCGCTAACTATGAACTTTTGGAAAGGCTTAATTTCAATTACCATTTTGGCCGTTGTGCTACTTTTCGTTCAGCCAACCGGGCTTACTACCAGTGCAGTGTTGTGGCTATTACTTAGTGGACTTATTGGCATAGGCATTGGCGACACCTGTTTCTTTAAAGCCCTACAAAGCATTGGCGATAGCCAAGCGGTACTGGTAGCCGAAACCCTTGCGCCTTTATTTACCGCGCTTTTCGCTATGGCCTTCATTGGCGAATGGATTACATGGCAGCAGTGGGTTGGCGTTGCTGTAGTGCTATTTTCGGTAGATATGGTTATAAAGGCACGTAAACGCAGTTCTACTCATGTATTTGCTACCAGCGGTTATTTATATGGCGTAGGCGCAGCACTGTGTCAGGCTGTAGGCGCGGTAGTCAGCCGCGATATATTAAGCGCCGGTGAAATTGATGCTGCGAGTGCGGCGTTTTTACGCTTAGTGGGCGGTATGGTATTTGTAGTGCCGTTTATAGCCTTAACCAAAACCCGCTATATGCCTGTTATCGACTATCAAAGTAGCCACGGCAGAAGCATATGGCCGGCTTTTGTAGTAGCAACATTGCTTGGCACTACTGCCGCTATCTACTTACAAATGTTTGCATTTGCCTATGCCAAAGCCGCCGTTGTTCAAACGTTAATTGCCACCAGTGCGTTAATGTCGTTAGGGGTAGCCTGGGTGCTTGGTGAAAAAGCGACAAAAGCTACCATTGCATGGTCTGCCGTTGCCTTAGTTGGTGTGGCAATTTTGGTAAGTTTTGGGTCGCCTGTGCATTAGGGGTAATGTGCTTGCCACTTACAATAGCTGCTAAATTCAGACACAAAATACGCATTAGGATACAAAAAAGCATCAAGATTTACGGGCTTTATATAGTAGTTATTGGCTCAAATCGATATTATAAAGAAAAAACGTAAATGCTATCTCTTATGGCTCGAAGGTTATATTTAACAGTCTTATCTTTTTTCAGCGTGTTGTTCGCTTCTTCTGCGACTCTGGCAAATACTGATGTCGATGCCGTTATCGAAAAAGTTCGCTCGCCCTCTTACGATTGCCCAAGTCAATCGTTACTGCCAGAGCTAGAACAAACGCTCACTTTAGAAAGCCTCACACCCCAACAACGTTTTGCTTTGACCGTAGCCAAAGGGCAGTTTTTAATTTGTCGCGGCAAGTATGAAGAAGCAGAAAAGATGCTGCTTAAAGCCATAATGCAAAGCAATATAGATGAGAGCTCGTATGCGTTTGCATCGGCTATTTATCAAATCGGCTTTTCTTATGACGCCAGAGAAAACCCAGCGCGCTGTAAATACTACCAACAGGCCCAAGATTTATCTTCTCCAGAACGCCATAGCGATATTTTTACCAGCTCTTCGCTAGGGCTTATTAACTATTGTTCAGAGTCTACGTCGCCCGAGGTTAGGTTGGGTAAAATGTTTGGCGTACTTAAACGCTATTCCGATAACGGTAGTCCAGGCGAGTTGGCGCATATTCACAATGCTATCGGCCTTCTCTATGGTGATTTAGAACAACACGCTTTGGCCGCAGAACAGTATTTGAAAGCCCATGAAATGGGTCTGCTTGTTTACAAGGGCAGTAATAAGGTAAGTATAATTATTAGTGCCATTGTATCACTGCTAAGCAGCGGACAAACCGACAAAGCCTACCAAAGTATTTTGGAGCTAGGTGCACTGAATAGTGAAATTAACACGCCACTCAGTAATTTTTTGTATCAATATGCACTGTCTATCTATTATAGAAAAACGCGAGATTACAATAACCTAGCCTATACTCTGTCCGATTTAGAAGAAGCATCAGCCAATATCTCTAGCTCTTTTGGTCAAATGCTGGTTGATTGGCACAAAGCAGAACTATGCTTACACAACAATAACCTAACCTGTATAAAGCAATACTTAGCTGACATAGGTGCGTTAGATAAAAGTGCTATTCCAAGGATTTTCGAAACCAACCTAGACTACTTGAGCTTCAACGTTTCAATATTTTTGGCTTTAGGCGATATAGAGCGCGCAAAAGAAGCCCATAGTATCTATTCAAAAGAGGTCATTAAGCGCAGGGAAGTTACCCAAGATACCGCGATGATTGTTGGTGCCGCCAACTTGTATACGCGTATTTATGATCTTGAATCAGCTATTGAAAAGGCCGAAGAACAAAGAAGGAATACTTTGTATACCGCTATCGTTGTGTTCTTAGCGCTCGTTCTTATTGCCGGGTACGTTTTACGTAAAAAGCATTTTGCACGCAAAGCCATCGACCCAGTAACACATTTACTTAACGCCGATTCAGCCATCGCGCGCATTAATAAACTAGATGCGCCTAAAAAGGGTCGAGCCATTGCTATTGCAATATTCGACATCAGTAACCTACGAGAGATAACGCGTAAAATGGGCTCTACAAAAGGCGATTTTGTATTGCGGCAAATTGCACAAACTTTTCAGAACGTTATTCGAGGCAACGATATTCTAGGCCGTTTTGGAACCGACCAATTCATTTTATGCCTTCACAATATTGAAGAACGAAGCGCGCGCCAGTTCTTTGATCGCGTACAAAGCGCGCTAGAAAGCACCTTTGAGAGCGACACCACAGATGACTATATTACGGTTGAGTCTCAAATGAGCGTATTTATTGCTACCGAAAAAATTACTGGGCTTAACGATATACTCGATGACATCGCCATGTCGATTGATATGGAAAGTCGAACCGATACCAATTAGCTTAAATAAAAAACGCGCGAACAGTATTTGCAATGTCGCGCGCTCCCAATACCCTCATGCTCTCCTTCAACGCCAATCCATCGACATTGGTCGTATAGCGCTTTAGCAAAACCAATTCTGTCTTACAGTGGTATAAGCATCAAGCGAGTTGGGATAACACGCAACGTTTAATGTCATTATTAATAGGAAGGTGAAGTGTGACAACAAGAGTTATTTTCTTCGATATCAATGAAACACTCTTAGACATGCAGGCTATTAAAACAGGCTTAGCATCTGTATTAAACGGCGATGAGACACTGGTCGACTTATGGTTTGCTAACCTGCTCCACCATAGTTTGGTTGATATAACATCGGGTCAGTTTCATGACTTTATTGATATTGGGGCGGCAGTGCTTACCATGGTAGCCCACAACAAAGGAATAACCCTTGATGAAACTACCGCGAAAGACACCATTAAACAGCATATAACCAAGCTACCCGCTCATAGTGACGTTATCCCGACGTTGAAGGCACTTCAAAGTGCGGGGTTCTCCTTAGTAGCACTTTCAAATTCATCAAAAGCAGGGCTGGATGCGCAGCTGGAATATGCCAATATTAAGCCGTATTTTTCTCATGTATTGAGTGTGGAAAGCGTACGAACTTACAAGCCTCATGCAGCGGTTTATCACTGGGCCTGCCAACAGGCTAATGTGACGAACGAAGACGCCATGATGGTAGCGGCCCATGGCTGGGATGTAAGCGGCGCAAAGGCGACAGGTATGCAAACTACATTTGTAGAGCGCCCGGGCAAGATGATGTACCCGTTAGGGCTTGCACCTGATCACAGTATTAGTTCGCTGAATGATTTAATACGTATAGTGACTGACTAACTTTATTTACTGTACAAACAAAAAAAGTCTTACCAAGGTAAGACTTTTTTGTTTCTAAACACACTTCGCGATTAAAGCTTTGCTAACTCTGGACGATTGGCTTTAAAGCCTTTTGTGCTACATGAGTTGCGCTTAGTTTCTAATGCACTTAATTGGCGCTTAAGCCATGATTTTTGAATACCAGACTTTGCTACGTCCATTTCAGTGCTTACGCGAGTAATTTCTTTTCCGACGTTTACACATGCTTTCTTATTCGGTTCAAAGCCGCCGTTAGCTAAAACTGAAGAAGAAAACATTAAGGCTGATAGCGCAATTAGCGTTTGCTGTTTCATAAGAGTCCCCAACTACTCGTTATTATCTCGGGTTAGTGTTTTACCGTAAGAATGAGCATATACTTGCTCTCAAATTTGTAAGGAATATAGCAGGCCTTTTTTTGTTATTAGGTACAGCAAAATATACGTAGTAATAAAACTTTGCCTACTTTGCCGCCGCTATCACACATAAACCGTTGTCTTTTATATTATTATGACAACAACGCCTTACCTTACCATTCCACTTACGTATCGATTTTTATATTTTTACGCACTTCCAAGTAAGCCTATCCATAGTATCGGCTTCAGCAACAGCATTCTGAAGCAACATTACCTACTTATTAAGCTATGCTATTAAAACACCTAAACTTTTCTGTAACAAGAAAAGTTATAACAATCGCTTTACAGTTTTTAGGACAAAATTTGCATTCTGTAAGTATTTACTCACTATTCTTATAAGCGACTACCTGCCGAAAGCTTTTCTACAGTTTGCATTACCGCTTTGCCCATATCATCTAAGCTTAATACTTGCTTAGCAGCCCCCTTTTCAATAGCGACTTTAGGCATGCCAAATACAATGCAGCTTGCTTCATCCTGACAGAATGTCTCGCAACCGGCGTTAAATAATTCTTTAAGACCGATAGCACCATCACTACCCATTCCCGTTAACAATACACCTATCGTGTTGCTACCCGCACTTTTGCATAGCGAATTAAACAGTACATCCACAGAGGGCTTATGACCCGATACCCGCGCACCATCGGTAAGCCTTATACGATAGTCGGCTCCGCTTCTTTCAATTTCCATGTGCTTGTCGCCAGGTGCTAGATATGCCTGACCAGGAAGCAAACGCTCGCCGCCCTTCGCTTCTTTAACCTGCATTTGACATACAGAGTCTAGCCGCCTTGCATAGGTAGAAGTGAAGCCTGCCGGCATGTGCTGGGTTATCACCGTTGCAGGGGCATTTGCTGGGAAAGTTCGCAGCACTTCTTTTATGGCTTCTGTGCCGCCAGTCGAGGCACCTATGGCAATGAGCTTTTCTGTACCTGAATAGCTTACCTTATTGACCGAAGATACTTTAGCTGGCGAGGATTTTTTTACTTTTGAACGTGCGGCCGTTCGAATTTTGTCAACGATTAACTCGTGGTATTCCGCCATACCTTGAGCTACACCGATTTTAGGTTTAGCAACAAAATCAATCGCACCTAATTCCAGCGACCGTAATGTGGCGTCAGCCCCTTTCTCTGTTAGCGTTGATATCATCACCACAGGGGTTGGTCTGGCATTCATAAGCACTTCAAGAAAGCGCAAACCATCTACTTTTGGCATTTCGATATCCAATGTTATGACATCGGGAGCCTTTTCTAGCACCAGCTTTTTCGCCACAAACGCATCTGGCGCTGCACCTACCAGCGTCATGTCTGGCTCACTCTTTATGATTTCACTGAGTATTTGGCGGATAAGCGCTGAATCATCTACCACTAACACTTTTATTGTCATGACTAGTCCTCAAATAAATCTACACTGCCACTTGGCGTTTGTTTTGATAATTCCCAGCGGTGCTGACTTTCTCGCTCGATGATTGTTGCGTTGTTTAACTCGTGTATGCGCTTCATCATCACGTGGCCACTACTTGGAAAGAAATAGACTTTTCGCGCATAAACATCGCACAAGTCACTGGCTAAAATAGGTATGCCTTCGGTTTCTAAAAACTGAGTTACAAATTCGGCATTAAACTTACCCACGTCGTTTTGAACAAAAGAAGGAACGACCTTACCGCCGCCGAAGACTTTTGCTTTAAGCCGGTTCTTTTGTGCGCCTACTTTAACGAGTTCATTAATTAAAATTTCCATAGCGTGAACGCCGTATTTTGCTGCCATTCCTTGAACTTGCTCAAATTCACCTGCCGATTTATTCACGGTAGGCAACATAAAATGGTTCATACCACCAAACCCCGTATAGGGGTCGAACAAGCAAGCTGCAACGCAAGAGCCAAGCACCGTGACCAGCATTTTGTCTTTAGTGGTAACAAAATACTGACCGGGTAAAAGCTTTACCGCTTCTTTAGAAAAACGCTTGTCGTAATAAGTTATTGGCAGTTCAAAATTGGGTGACGCCACAATCTCTCCTAACCGACTGGGCGATAAATAGTTTTTCCCACCGGTCTAACAAGATTAGTATACATATTGAAATTTTCAGAATGTCCAGCCATGTATAGCCCCGTTGGCTTTAACATACCCACCATTTTTTGTAATACTTTTAGCTGCGTTGGTTTGTCGAAATAAATCATTACATTACGACAAAATATAATGTCTAGCGGCCCTTTAACATCCCACTTCGCATCGGTGAGGTTTAGTTTTTTAAACTGCACCATATTGCGAAGCTCATCCACCACTTTTACCTTTCCCTCGTTAGCACCTTTACCTTTGTGAAAAAACTGCTTTTGTCGATGTTGCGGTATTTTCGCAATAGAGGCTAAGGGGTAAACACCAGCTCTGGCCTTAGCCAAAACTTTGCTGTCTATGTCTGAAGCAATAATTTTTACCGGCGTTTTAAAACTTCCGTACGCTTCAGCGACTACCATCGCGATTGAGTAGGGCTCTTCGCCGGTTGAGCTGGCAGCGCACCAAATGTTAGTAACATTGTGCTGGCTAAGGTAATCAGCCAGCGCAGTAAAATGATGCGGCTCGCGAAAGAAAGACGTTAGATTTGTGGTTAGTGCATTGATAAACTGCTCTAGCTCCGATTCCGATGTGTTCACTAAAGCAAGATATTCATTAAAACTGCGCAAGTTTCTTGCCCTTATCCGACGCGCTAGCCTGCTGTAGACCATTGCCTCCTTGGCATCAGATAGGTTTATTCCTGCCTTTTTAAACAACATTTGCTGCACGTTCTTGAAGTCCGCCTTTTCAAAGGCGAACTCCCTAGAGCTATCTTTTGTGGAAACAGCCGCCGTCATTAGAATGACTCCCACTCTGCTTCGTTTGGCATAGCCGGTGTTAGCACTTTAGCCTGGGGTGCATGCTCCATTCTTTGTGCAGCTAAACGTTGCGGCTGTTGGAAGTTACCATGCGTTAGTGCCGCTACAGGCCGTTGTTCATTAGTAAATCCTTTGCCTACTTCGAAAACAGAAACCCGTTCGTTCAACTGGAAAGATTGCTGTTTAAGGCTGTCTGCAGCGGCTGCGGCCTCTTCCACCAACGCGGCGTTTTGCTGCGTCATTTCATCCATTTGAATTACGGCTTTACTGACTTCCTCTATCCCCGCAGCTTGCTCTGCAGACGCCGCTGCGATTTCAGACATAATGTCATTAACTCGTTTAATAGAGGTCACAACTTCTGCCATGGTATCGCCTGACTTGACTACTAACTCGTTACCACTGGCAATTTTGCTGACCGAATCAGAGATGAGTTCTTTAATGTCTTTCGCGGCTTCCGCAGAACGCTGCGCTAAATTACGCACTTCAGAAGCAACAACCGCAAACCCACGACCCTGCTCTCCGGCTCGTGCAGCCTCTACTGCGGCGTTCAACGCCAGTATGTTAGTTTGAAACGCAATGCCGTCAATGACACCTATGATGTCTGAGATTTCTTGTGCAGAGTCATTTATCTGCGTCATGGTATCCACGACTTCGCCGATGACCTCCCCTCCTTGAGACGCTATTTTGCTCGCCTGCGCAGCAAGAGAGTTTGCCTGCTCGGCGTTTTCGGC
Source organism: Alteromonas sp. ABH4_452 (assembly GCF_056311825.1). NCBI lineage: Bacteria > Pseudomonadati > Pseudomonadota > Gammaproteobacteria > Alteromonadales > Alteromonadaceae > Alteromonas > Alteromonas sp. ABH4_452. The sequence continues at coordinate 30,060 of NZ_CM149973.1, forward strand.
GTTTAGCTTCACGGTGCCAGTTAACTCTTCCATGCTCGACGCTGTTTCTTCAAGGCTTGACGCTTGTTGCTCTGTGCGGCTCGACAAGTCGGCATTTCCAGTCGCAATTTCACCTGAAGCAACATTGATGGTTTCAACCGCTTCATTAATATTGGTGATGGTGCCGCGCATTTCATTGATAAATTGATTTATTGCTTCGCCTAAGACAGCAAAGTCGCCGTCTAATGCGTGGTCGATATTAACGGTTAGATCGCCCTCTGTAAGCTTGGTCATTACGTGCTTAATTTCATCTACAGCCTGAGTTCGGCCTGTAATGTCGGTAGCGAATTTCACAACACGGAAGGGTTTACCGTTATGATCTAAAATGGGGTTATAGGTAGCTTGTATAACGATCTCTTTACCGTTTTTGCCAACTCTGCGGTACTCACCAGAAGAGTAGTTGCCACTGCGCAATGCATCCCAAAATGCTGCATACTCTGGGCTCGCTCGGTATGCTGGGTCGACAAACATACTGTGGTGCTTGCCTTTAATTTCTTCTAGGGTATAGCCCACCGTATTTAGAAAGTTTTCATTGGCATCTTGGATAATGCCGTCCATGTTAAATTCAATAACCGCTTGAGACTTTCCTATGGCCGCTAACTGCCCTTCAAAATAGGCGTTTCTTACTTTTTGTTCGGTAATGTTGCTCGCGTATTTCACCACTTTTACTACATTACCACTCATATCTAAAATGGGGTTGTAGGTTGCCTGAATCCATACATCAGAACCATCTTTGGCAACACGGTGAAACTCACCTGAATAAAACTGGCCTTCAGCCAACTTCTTCCAAAAAGTGCGATACTCTTCAGATTCACGCTCTTGTTTGGTGACAAATATGCGGTGATGTTTGCCCTGAATCTCGTCTAGAGCGTACCCGACCGTGGCTAAGAAATTATCGTTTGCGGTCACGATATTACCATTAGAGTCAAACTCAATAACTGCTTGAGATTTACTTATCGCGTCTATCTGCCCGGTGTTAAATGCATTTTGCAGCTTTTGTTCAGTAACATCGGAAGCGTATTTCACCACCTTCTGAGGCTGACCGAACTCATCAAAAATTGGGTTGTAAGACGCCTGTATCCAAAGCTCGCTACCGTCTTTTTTTACCCGCTTAAACTCTCCTGACTTAAACTCACCTTTTTTCAAGTCGCGCCAAAATGCTGAATATTCAGGGCTCATTTTATAGTTAGGCTCAACAAATATACTGTGATGTTGACCTTGGATTTCACTTAAGTCATAGCCTGTTGTAGCGCAGAAGTTTTCGTTGGCGTATTGGATAACGCCTTCAAGGTCGAACTCAATAACAGCAAGGGACTTGTCGATAGCGTTAATCTGGCCTTCGTAGTCGGCATTTTTGCGTTTTTGTGCCGTCACATCGGTAGCGAATTTAACAACGCGAACAATATTGCCCAACTTATCGTAGATAGGATTATACGAAGCCTGGATCCAAAAATTGTCACCGTTTTTCGCTACGCGACAATACTCACCACTGCTGCGTTTTCCGTTTCTCAGGTTTTCCCAAAATCGGTTATATTCTTCAGATACACCATAGTCAGGCAATACAAACAAACGGTGATGCTTACCGACAATATCTTCTTTCGAATAACCTGTTACTTTGAGAAAGTTATCGTTAGCATCTTCAACAATGCCATCTGGGGTAAAAGAGATTATGGCTTGGCAACGGTCGAGGCCTTCCAATAGGCCGGTTTTATGCTGCAGTTCTTGGTCGTTTATCCACTCCACCATAGTTCCAAGCTTCTCACCTTCGACACTTTTAATCGTGGTGAGATTCAATGTAAATAACAGGTCGCCTATAGGTAGTAAAAAGGTGTCGCTACTGTTACAGGTGTCGTACCGCTGATTTAGTTCACTACTATTTGCGAAGAAGCCTGCAACCGAGGAGCCTGTTAAGTTTTCAAAGTCAATGTTGGGAAGAGAGCGCGAGAATTGTGCGCGAAACTCTGCTGTAAGTTGTTTAAATGCTTTGTTGGCAAAGGTTATCGTTCCCGACGCATCCACCAACATTAAACACGCCGAACTCTCACTCAACGCCTGTTCTTGAAAACGAGAAAGGCTTTGAGCAGCCATCAACTCTTCATTGTGAAATATATTAAAAACACCCATAGCATCACCTATTTTTTGTAGCGCTACGTGTCTGAAGCGCTGAGTAAAACTGCAAACAATAAAAAGGCGAATTCCCTTTTAAAGAATTCGCCTTTAGTTAACTAAAAAGACTCCCACTCATCATTGTTCGGTACTTTAGGAGCTAACTTTTTATTCGTTCTTAGCGTGGCTACGGAAGCCACTTTTTTCTCTGACACTACCTGAGGCGCTTTTTGTGGGCTCGCTTCTGCAACAGCAGCTTTATCACCTATATTAAACGCCGACACACGCTCAGATAGATTACCGGATTGTTGTTGTAAACTTTCGGCAGCTGCCGCGGCTTCTTCTACCAGTGCCGCATTTTGCTGCGTCATTTCGTCCATTTGCACTACCGCTTTACTGACTTCTTCAATGCCTGAAGCTTGTTCAGAGCTCGCTGCAGCAATTTCTGACATGATATCGTTAACCCGTTTGATAGACGTGACTACTTCTTCCATAGTATCGCCAGACTGATTGACAAGTTTATTGCCCCCGTCAATTTTGCTTACCGAGTCTGATATAAGCTCTTTTATCTCTTTTGCCGCTTCAGCAGAACGCTGGGCTAAGCTTCTTACTTCTGATGCCACTACTGCAAAGCCTCGACCTTGCTCACCTGCTCGTGCCGCCTCAACAGCAGCATTTAATGCAAGTATATTGGTTTGAAATGCAATGCCGTCGATAACACCGATGATGTCTGAAATCTCTTGAGCTGACTCGTTGATTGAAGACATGGTGTCAACCACCTGGCGGATGAGCTCACCGCCTCTTGTTGCAATGTCGCAGCTTTGTGACGCCAAGCCATTTGCCTGCTCAGCATTTTCGGCATTGAGTTTTACCGTACCGGTCAGCTCTTCCATACTCGAAGCGGTTTCCTCAAGGCTAGATGCCTGCTGTTCAGTGCGACTTGAAAGATCAGAGTTTCCTGTGGCTATTTCAGACGATGCAGTATTGATGGTTTCTACTGCTTGGTAAATGGAACCGATAGTGCCAGACATTTCACCGACAAACTGGTTTATGGCATCACCCAATACTTGAAACTCGCCCTGGAACTGCTCATCAAGCTCTGCCGTCAAGTCGCCACCCGATAAGCGGGTCATAACGTCACTAATTGTCCCGATAATACGGCGCATATCGTCAATGAAGCGGTTTATTGATGTGCCTAGCTCTTGAAACTCGCCATCGAACTCATGCTCAATGCGGCAATCTAAATTTCCCTGAACCAGTTCATTCATGGCCATTTTGATATCACTTATTGCTTGCTTTCTACCTGTGATATCAATGGCGTATTTTACTACGCGATGCGGCCTACCATTTTGATCCAAAATGGGGTTATAAGATGCCTGGATCCACACCTCTTTACCGCCTTTACCAACGCGCTTAAACTCATCGGTGAACAGCACGCCTTGGCGTAACTGCTCCCAAAACTGGCTATATTCAACACTGCGCTTGTATTCATCTTCAACAAACATGCTGTGATGTTTGCCAACAATTTCATCTAAGCTGTAGCCAACCGTGTTGGTAAAGTTTTCGTTGGCGTTAAGAATTTTTCCCTCAAGGTCAAATTCAATAACCGCCTGCGCTTTGTTTATTGCTTCAATTTGCCCTTCGAAGTACGCGTTTCGCAATTTAGTAGCCGTGATGTCGGTAGCGAATTTAACGACCCGAATCACCTTACCGTCACCGTCAAAGACCGGGTTATACGTGGCTTGGATCCAAACCTCTTTTCCCATTTTATCAAAGCGGCAAAACTCACCATTTTGTAGCTTGCCTGCTTTGAGATCGCGCCAGAACTGCGCGTACTCTTCAGTACGAATATACTGAGAGTCACAAAACATCTTATGATGGTTGCCTACGATCTCGTTGAGGCTATAGCCGAGGGTATTAAGAAAATTATCGTTCGCGTTTTGAACAACGCCATCTGCGTTAAATTCGATAACCGCCTGCGCATTGTTAAGCGCATCAAGCATGGTACTTTTTATAAGCAACTCAGATTGATCAACCCATTCAACCATAGTGCCTATATTTTTATTATCTTGGTCGAAGAAAGGGGTGAGCGTAAGTTTGAAGTTTAAGTCGCCTATGCTTATTGTAGAAGTCATTGTCGACTTGAGTTCTGCAAGAATATTACGCTGATGTGATGGATTGCGGTGAAACTGATCGATATTCTGACCTTCTAAGTTGTCAGCAGAAAAACTGGGAAGGACAGCCTGTAGTTTCTTTTCATTTTCTTTAAGCAGTGTTTTTACCGACTGATTGGCATAAATAATATTTCTATCTGCATCGGCCATCATGATGCAACACGTTGTGGCATCAAGCGCCTGTTTGTTTCTCAATGCTTGATTTACGTCCGTTGCCTTCGTGAAGTCTTCTAACCACGTCATGATTCCCATTGTCTCAGCCCTCAACCGTTTGTGTTTTTGTTTCAACTAAGCCCAATTCGTTACTTGTAATTAAGCTCTCAATGTTCACTAAAATAACCATGTGTTCGTCCACATCCGCCAGCCCATGAAGATATTTACTATCGAAAGCTACCCCGAACTCTGGCGGAGGAAGCATGTCTTCTTCCGAAAGGCGTATCACGTCAGACACCCCGTCGACGACAATGCCAACAATACGCTCGTGAACGTTTAGCATGATCACGATAGTAAAGTCGTTGTAGGTGGCTTCGCCGACATTGAACTTAATTCGCAAATCAACAATGGGTACAATGTCGCCCCGAAGGTTTATCACACCCTTGATAAAACTTGGCGCGTTGGCAATTTTGGTGACCTGCTCATAGCCGCGAATCTCTTTCACCGTTGTAATATCAAGGGCATAGTGTTCTTCGCCCAAGACAAAACTTAAAAACTCATTCTCTTTCGACGCACTAACGGCTTGCTGTAATGCTGCTTCGCTCATAGTGAAACCTCTTCATTTGGAATAGTGGTACAATTTGCTGCTACCGAATCGGCATCCAAAATCATGGCGACCTTGCCATCCCCCATGATGGTAGCGCCGGCGATCCCTGCGACTTTTTTGTAATGTTGCTCTAAGCTCTTGATAACGACTTGCTGCTGACCCACTAAAGAGTCCACCAGCACGCCATAGCGTTTCTTGCTGCTTTCTAGCAATACCACTATGCCTTTGGTCGGTTCGATAATGCCGTCATCTACCTGCATTAGTTGGGTAAGCGATACCAGTGGCCAGTACTGGTCTCTTATCCACAGTACCTTGTCATTACCGAGTGTTTTTACTTGGGAAGCTGTAGGCTGAAAAGACTCGATAACGTTAAGCAGTGGAATAACAAAAATTTGGTCGCCAACAGACACGCACATGCCGTCGACAATGGCGAGCGTAAGGGGTAAATGGATATAAAAGGCTGAGCCCTCGCCTTGCGATGATTCGATTTCAATGCGTCCGCCAATAGATTCGATATTTCGGCGCACTACGTCCATACCAACGCCACGCCCCGATACATCGGTCACTTCAGCGGCGGTAGAAAAACCTGCTTGGAATATAAGCTGCCAAATTTCACTGTCTGGCATATCAGGCGTAACGGCTAGCCCGTTTTGCGTGGCTTTCTCTAAAATCCGCGCTTTGTTTAAGCCTGCCCCATCGTCAATAATGCCAATAATGATGCTGCTGCCTTTTTGCTCTGCACTTAAAATAACGGTTCCGTTTTCAGACTTACCCGCTTGTAAGCGCTTTTCAGGGCTTTCGATACCGTGATCAATACTGTTTCTGACGAGGTGAGTGAGCGGATCGACCAGTTTTTCGATAAGGCTTTTATCAATTTCAGTGTTCCCACCTTGAATGACCAAATCGACTTTTTTGCCTAGCTTTGTTGAAAGGTCACGTACAACCCGAGGAAAGCGATTAAATGTCATGTTCACGGGTAACATACGCATAGACATCACCGATTCTTGTATTTCACGGGTATTGCGCTGCAGCTCATCGATAGCAAGCTGTAAGCGTTCGCCCACCTGCCCTTCAACTTCCTGGCCTACGTTAGAAAGCATGGATTGGGTGATGACGAGTTCACCAACCAAATTAACCATGGCGTCAATTTTGGTTGTGTCTACCCGAATTGAAGCCGCTTCTTTTGCCACTGCTTTGGGCTTGGTTTTTACAGGCTTAACGATAGGTTGTTTGGGGGCAGCTGATTGGGTAACCTCCGGCTTTACAGGGAGGTTTTCTGGCTCGAAGAAGCCAAAGCCTTCGTCGTTTTTACTTGCCTCAGGCGACGCTTCAGCCTGTTTCTCCACTGTTACTTCATCATCTTCAAAGAATCCAAACCCTTCAATTTCCTCTGCTTCTTTTTTATTTTGCGATGTTTCAGATGTGGCGCCTTGCGTCTCAGTATCTTCATCATCGAAAAAGCCAAAACCTTCAATCTCGTTGTCCGAAGCATCTTCAATATCTACGGTTTGATCATGAGGCGCATGTGCGACTTCACCTGAAGCGCTAGCAAGCGTCTCTTCAAGTACTTTTATGCTTGCGTCAATCTGTGCTTGAGGAAGATCTGTCTGCTCTTTATAAGCTGACATGGTGTCTTTAAGTACATCGAGGGTTTGCAGGAAAACATCAACAATTTCAGCTGTCACCTGAATTTCTTGGTTGCGCGCTTTATCGAGCAGATTCTCCATTACGTGAGTAAGGTTCATTAATGCGTCGAAGCCGAAAATTCCGCTTCCGCCTTTTATGGAGTGCGCCGCTCTAAAAATACTGTTTAATTCTTCGGGATCGGGATCATCCACATCTAAGGTCATGAGCAACTGCTCCATGTCTTGGAGGTGCTCATCACTCTCATCAAAAAACACACCGTGAAACTGGTTTACATCAATGGTCATGGTTGACTCCCACTTGCCCTATTAAAACCGACGTTCGATTAGCCCAACACTCGCTTCATCACATCTAGCAGTTTATTTGGATCAAAGGGCTTCACCATCCACCCCGTAGCTCCCGCCGCCTTACCTTTAGCCTTCATATCATCGCCCGCCTCTGTGGTAAGCATTACAATTGGCGTTGAACGGAAGTTGGCTAACCCTCTCAACGACTTAATAAGTGTCAATCCATCCATGCGAGGCATGTTTTGATCGGTCAGTACAAAGTCGAAGCGAGCCCCTTGGCATTTGTCTAACGCATCTTGCCCATCTTGCGCGGTGGTTACGTTGTAGTTCGCTGACTTAAGGGTCATTTCAACCATCTGGCGAATAGACACAGAGTCGTCAACAATCAATATACTTTTACTCATAATTCAATCACCTTTTGAATTGTCGAAATTGCTCTTATCTTGCTTTGAATAGGTTTTGTTACCGCTAAAAAAGCTCCACATCACCCGCATCCATAGAAGTCGCAGAGACCGGATTGTGGTCTGCCTGCCCTTTTTCAGTAAGCGAGTGTTGATAGTTTTCTAGGTTTTCACGCACACGAGCTGCACTTTCTGGGTTGAGCTCTGAAAGTTGCTCAACAATGAAGTCGATAATTTCGCGGGTATACGTCAGGTTTTGGCCATTTATATCGCCAAACTGAAGACCGCGAATGGCAGCTGCTGTGGAATCAGCAAGCTGTTGTCTGATGGCTTCAAGTTCGCTTGCACCTTGTATGTCTGCTTCTGCTTTTTTAATGATGCCTTTAAGCTGTGCGCTAATCGCATCTTTTGCGTTAACAACATGAGAAATATCTTGAGACGCAACAACTTCAGCAGTTTCCGTTAGTTTATCGATGAGGGATCTAATGTTTTCTATCTGGTTTTTTATTACATCGCTAAATTGCGTGGAGCGAGTAGAAAGCGCACGCACCTCATCTGCGACAACTGCGAAGCCGCGACCTGCCTCACCGGCCCGCGCTGCTTCAATGGCTGCGTTCAGCGCTAGTAGATTAGTTTGTGAGGAAATATCATCGATGCCGCTTAACGCTTCAATTACGGTGGGCATTGCTTGCTGTATGGTTTGCACTTGGGTTTCTAACGCTCTTGTAGAATCGGTCATCTCTGTTGTTGATTCGATAAATTGCGTTAACGTAGTGTCTGTGTCAGAGGCAAACGAGCGCATTTTGTCGGCGTAAGCGCACTCACTGTCATCATCGTCTTTTAGCAAATTGTTTATGCTAATTTCTTGCTGACTAAGCAGGGATTGAAGAGAAATAAAAGATTCGCTTAACGTAGCCACCGCATCACTTTGCGTTGAAAAGATGTCGCCAATATTTGATGAAGTAACTGATAATATGTCGCTAGCTTCGCATACTGCAATATTGATGGAATCAGACGCTAGCGAAGCCTCATGAGAATGAGAGTTGTGCTGTTTTGAATGATTAGCGTTAGGCGTCGCTGCTGCCTGACTTACGCTAGTTACTCTTAGTAGTACGAACAGCAGAAAAATCACACAAGCGGAGCTAAGAGCAAGGCCCAAATGCACTACTGACGTAAAGGATAAAGTCCAACTCCCTAACATCATCAAAAACGCCACAACGAAAACATTGCTCTTGCTAGAGAAGAAGTTATCCAAATAATTTGCTGTGATGGCGACCACAATTTCACCTCAATTGTTACTTCCGAGTTAACGGCTGTGCAAAACACAAACAAATTATGGTCTAATTTCCACCAGTGACAATTATACTTTTGATTATTTTTGTTAACTTGTTACTTTAGCGACAATTGCGACATTCATTGATAAAGGTTCCCCGATAACGCATATAGTCTGCAAAAAGGAAAGTACTTGGAGGATTTGTGAAAGCGCCAGAAGGGATAAAAAAGCTTAAAGCCGACTGCCCGCTCCTAATGCTTCGAGTGTATCAAGTATAGCGTCTGATATTTCTTCTAAGGGTTTTATGAAGCTTGCAGCTTTCATTTCTACAGCGGTTTTAGGCATGCCGTATACAACACAGGTTTTTTCATCTTGGCAGAAAGTGACAGAGCCTCTAGTGTGCATGTTCTTTAAACCTTTTGCCCCATCACGTCCCATACCAGTAAGCAATACACCCACTGCGTTTGCACCTGCATGCTCAGCAAGTGAATCAAACATCACATCAACAGAAGGCTTGTGCCCCGACACCTTAGGGCCATCATCAAGAGTTAAGCGATAGTCAGCGCCACTTCGCTCTACCTTTAAGTGTTTATTGCCTGGGGCTAAATAGGCAAAGCCTGGCAATAAGCGCTCTCCCCCCTGCGCTTCTCGTACCGTTATTTCACAAAGGTTATCAAGACGCTTGGCATAGGTGGTGGTAAAACCCGGTGGCATATGTTGGGAAATAATAGTTGCTGGAGCATTGCGAGGAAAATGCATGATGACATCTTTGATCGCTTCGGTTCCCCCAGTTGATGCACCTATTCCAATAAGCTTTTCAGTGCCGGTGTAGCGCATGGAAGCGTGCTTAGTACAGCGAGTTTCGGTGGGATGGCCTAACTTGGAGTGGGCAGCTGCTTTTATCTTTTCTACGATAACTGCGGCATATTCGGCCATACCTTGCGCCACACCTAACTTTGGCTTAGCCATGAAATCAACCGCTCCCAACTCTAGGGCGCGCAATGTTGCATCGGCTCCTCGTTCAGTGAGCGTGGAAATCATTACCACTGGGGTTGGCATCGCCTTCATCATCACTTCTAAAAAGCGAAGCCCATCTACCTTCGGCATTTCAATGTCTAAAGTAATAACATCAGGCCTGAACTCTTGTACCATTCGCTTTGCAACATAGGCGTCTGGCGCCGCCCCCACCAGCGATAAGTTAGGGTCGCGCGTGATAATTTCTGACAGGATTTGGCGTATTAACGCAGAGTCATCAACTACGAGGACTTTTATAGGCATGTGACTGTTCCGAAAATGAAATAACGCCGGTTTTCGCTTGTTCTGAGAGTAATACGCGATGCGTAGATTCTCGCTCGTAAAGCGTTGCATTGTTAAATTCGCGAATTCGCTTCATATAAACTTTTCCGTCTGCCGGAAAATAATAAATTTTTCGAGCATAAGTAGACATTAAATCGCTGCTAACGAGCGGGATGTTGGCATTATCTAGATACTCTAAAACGAACTCTGCATTTACCCGCCCAATGTCTTGTTGCACAAACCCTGGTAACACTTTTCCGCCACCAAATGCTTTCGCCACCAGCTTGTTACGACGCGCGCCTAAATGCACGAGTTGGTCTATCAGCATATTCATAGCGTGCACGCCATATTTTGTGGCCAAGCAGGCTTCGAGATTGGTGGTGAAGTTGAGGTCGGGCAACATGAAGTGATTCATACCGCCAATTTTCTTTTCTTGATCGAAAATGCACGCCGCAACACACGAGCCAAGTATAGTTACCAAAGCTTTGTCTGCGGCAGTAGCATAGTATTGCCCCGGCAGGAGTTTTACCGCTTCTTTTTGAAGGCGGTTATCAAAATAACGTATGGGGTTTTCATCCTGACTCATACTGCAAGTTCCCTTTAAACAACGGGTCGATAAACGGTTTTCCCCATGGGCGCCACAAGTTCAGGGTACATAGTGAAATTTTCAGAGTGCCCTGCTACGTACATGCCGTCACTACACATTAACTTCACCATACGCGCTAAAATTTTGCGCTGCGTAGGTCGGTCAAAATAAATCATGACGTTGCGACAAAAAATTACGTCTATCGGCGCATCTACACACCAGCTTGGCGACATTAAATTGAGCGGTTCAAATTGCACCATTTTTCGCAGTTCATCTACCACCCTTACTCTTCCGGTTTGCGAACCTTTACCTTTGTAGAAGAATTGGGTTTTATAATCGTAAGAAAGCTGACTAATACTGTTTTGGGCATAAACGCCTTGGCGAGCCTTCTGCAACACTTTACTATCAATGTCTGTGGCAAGTATTTGTATGTTGGGCGTAAAGGTGCCAAACACAGACGCCACCGTCATCGCAATACTGTAAGGCTCTTCACCCGTGCTGCTCGCAGCGCACCAAATACGTTTAGTTTGCGGTCGCTTTCGAAGGAAATTTGCTAGCGCTTCAAAGTGATGAGGCTCTCTGAAAAACGCGGTGAGATTGGTGGTAAGCGCATTGATAAAGTGCTCCATTTCATCATCATTGCTTCCAACATAAGCTAAGTATTCTTTGAAGCTATTTATTTCGAGCGCACGCAGCCGCCTCGCAAGGCGGCTATAAACCATCGCGTCTTTAGAGTCGGCTAGGTTAATGCCTGCTTGTTTAAAAAGCAGACCTTTTACCCGCTCGAAATCTCTTCGGCTATATGAAAACTCCCTTTGCGCGTCCGTGCTTTGTATGGCCGACATACACTAAAATGCCTCCCAATCCGACGCATCAGGTGCGGCTGGATTCAGCGCTTTAATTCGCTGTTTTGGCACTTCGCGTTCTCTAGGTAGCCCACTGCCATTTAACGATCGTACCTCTGAGCTCTGTTCGGGCTTTCGATTATTTCCTACTTTGAAAACCGATACTCGCTGCGCGAGTTCACCCGACTGCTGCCGCATACTGTCAGCGGCTGCCGCGGCCTGCTCAACTAAGGCAGCATTTTGCTGGGTCATTTCGTCCATTTGAACCACAGCATTGCTCACTTCTTGAATGCCTGTGGCTTGCTCCGATGATGCCGCAGCAATTTCCGACATAATATCGTTAACACGCTTTATAGCAGTGACGATATTGGCCATGGTCTCACCAGACTTATTCACCAATACATTGCCATCGCCAATTTTTTCCACCGATGCTGAAATTAGCGCCTTAATATCTTTTGCCGCCTCTGCAGAGCGCTGGGCAAGCGTCCTTACTTCAGAGGCAACAACAGCAAATCCGCGTCCTTGTTCGCCCGCTCTTGCCGCTTCAACGGCTGCGTTTAGTGCAAGTATGTTTGTTTGGAAGGCAATGCCATCAATTACGCCGATAATGTCGGAAATACGCTGAGCAGAGTCATTAATTTCACCCATGGTATGCACCACTTGTTCAATAACTTTGCCGCCCTCAGACGCCACATCCGACGCCTGACTTGCCAACCCTTTTGCCTGGTCAGCATTCTCTGCATTTAGCTTCACCGTTCCCGTTAGTTCTTCCATGGCTGAGGCAGTTTCTTCTAAGCTAGAAGCCTGCTGCTCGGTACGACTAGACAGGTCGGCGTTACCCGTGGCTATCTCGTTTGAGGCAGTATCGATGGTTTCAACAGCAGTGTGAATTTTCACTATGGTGTCGCGTAGTTCGCCAATAAAGTGATTGATGGATTCACCGAGTACTTTGAAATCACCATCTAGTGGCTCATCTATTGTTTTCAATAAATCGCCTTCTGTTAAGCTCGCCATAATAGATTTGATACTTTCTACTGCTAAGGTTCTACCCGTAACATCTGTCGCGTATTTCACTACTCTAAACGGCTTGCCGTTTTGGTCTAAGATGGGGTTATAAGAGGCTTGGATATAAACTGGCTTTCCTGATTTGTCGAAACGCTTATACTCGCCGCTGGCATAAACCCCTTGACGCAATTGCTCCCAGAAAGCTGCGTATTCGGGGCTATTTTTAAAAGCAGGATCCACAAAAATACTGTGGTGCTTACCTTTTACTTCATCAAGGGTATAACCCATCGCTGCTAAAAAGTTACTGTTCGCGTTTAAGATTACGCCTTCAAGGTCAAATTCAATGACAGCCTGAGACTTACTTATGGCGTTCAACTGACCTTCAAAATAGGCGTTTTTCAGTTTATCTTCGGTAATATTAGTTGCGTACTTTACTACCCTAAACGGGTTACCGTTCATGTCTTCTATTGGGTTATAAGAAGCTTGAATCCATACGCTACTCCCTGACTTGCTTACTCGCTTAAATTCGCCAGAGAAAAACTTGCCGGATTTGAGTTCACTCCAAAAGCGCTGATATGACTCTGTTTGTCTGTTTTCTTCATCTACAAATAACTGATGATGCTTACCTTTAATTTCGTCTAGGCGGTAGCCCATAGTGTTGAGGAAGTTGTCATTAGCGGTAATGATATTGCCATCTACATCAAACTCGATGACCGCCTGAGATTTACTAATAGCGTTAATTTGCCCTTCGAAATATGCGTTTCTTAGCTTATCTTGGGTTACGTCGGTGGCAAATTTAACTACTTTAAATGGCTTGCCTGTACTGTCAAAAATGGGGTTGTAAGACGCGCGGATCCATATCTCTTTGCCGCCTTTGGCAATGCGTTTATATTCCCCCTCGCTGTGCTCTCCTGCTTTTAAACTCTGCCAAAAAGCAGCGTATTCTGCACTTAGCTTGTAGCTTGGGTCGACAAACATGCTGTGATGCTGCCCTTTAATTTCAGACAGGCTATAGCCCATTGCGGCAAGGAAGTTTTCGTTGGCGTTTAGAATATTTCCCTCTAGGTCGAATTCGATTACGGCCTGAGATTTGTTAATGGCTGTAATTTGCCCTTCAAAATCTGCATTTTTCTGTTTTTGTGCAGTAATGTCAGAAGCAAATTTAATGATGTAATCCACCTCGCCGTTGTCGTCAAACACCGGGTTATAGGTCGCTTGGATCCATACCTCGTCGCCTTGCTTATTGATTCTGCAAAACTCACCACTGTGTACGTCTCCGCTTTTTAGCTTTGTCCAAAACGCTTTGTACTCATCGCTTTGTGCGTAGTCACTGTCTACAAAAATACGATGGTGCTTTCCTACGACTTCAGTCTCGCTATAACCCATGGCGGATAGAAAATTGTCGTTAGCCGATAATATTTCCCCATCTGTAGTAAAGGAGATCACAGCTTGGCTTCGCATAATGGCATCGACCATGCCTTTGTTGCGTTTATTTTCTGTGTTGTCCTGCCATTCTGTGACAAAAAGCTCAGTCCCGCTATCGTCAGCCGTTATCGCAGATGCACTTACGCAAAAGCTATGTTCAGCAAGTGAAACAAGCTGCTTCTTGTCACCTGAAGCATGGGTGAGTAAATAAGACGGATTTTCTGAAGAGCTAGTCCCAACAGTAATATCGTCAATGTGCTTTCCCGATAGTGTGGACTCGCCACCACCGACAGAAAAGTCTTTGGGGTAGGCTTTGGCCATATGCAAGAATGCCGGTGTGCAGTAGTGAATAACCCCAGACTTGTCGATGACCAACAAGTTTGAGGCACTAGCCTTTAAAATATTCGACTTTAATAGCGCGTCGTGTTTCGCTATTTTTAATTCTTCGCCGTTAAGAAAATTAAATACGCCCATAACTAATATTTCCCAATGTCAGGTGTTTCCGTTTAGTGAAGGACCTTGTTACTACGCGTCGTCGTTAACGCTATCAGGTGCAACTAAACCCAGCTCTTCGCTGGTTATTAAGCTCTCAATGTTCACCAGAATGACCATGTTTTCATCCACATCGGCTAAGCCGTGTAAATATCTGCTGTCAAACGCTACGCCAAACTCTGGTGGCGGAAGTACTTGCTCTTCAGACAAGCGAATAACATCGGATACACCATCTACCACGATGCCAACAATGCGTTCTTGAATGTTTAGCATTATCACTATTGTGAAGTCGTTATATGTGGCCTCGCCTACGCTAAACTTGATACGCAAATCCACGATAGGAACTATGTCACCACGCAAATTAATTACCCCCTTGATAAAAGCAGGCGCATTCGCAATTTTAGTAACTTGTTCGTACCCTCTGATTTCCTTCACTGTTGTTATGTCCAAGGCGTAATGCTCATCGCCAAGCACGAAACTTAAGTATTCTTTGTCTTGTCCACCAGTAACCGCTTGATGCAAGGCCGTTTCACTCATGAAAGTAACTCCTCTATTTGGCTGGAGGTATAGGTTGTAGCAATGGAGTCTGCATCGATAATAAGTGCGACTTTACCGTCACCCATAATGGTTGCCCCCGCTATTCCAGCCACTTTACGGTAATGCTCCTCTAGACTTTTAATGACTACCTGCTGCTGACCAACAAGCGCATCAACTAAAACACCAAAGCGCTTTTTACTGCTTTCAAGTAACACCACAATGCCTTCAGTAGGAGAAACTGCAGCCCCTTCTACTTCCATGAAGTCGTAAAGAGGGACCAAAGGCCAGTATTGGTCTCGAATATAAAGTACAGTGTCGTTGCCCAAGGTTTTCAGTTGTTGCTTTGTGGGCTGGAAGGATTCAATAATATTTAAAAGTGGGATCACGAAAATTTGCTTACCCACCGACACACACATGCCATCGACAATAGCTAGCGTAAGCGGTAAGTGAATGAAGAAAGCTGAGCCTTCACCAGCGCTCGATTCAATATCGATACGTCCGCCAATAGACTCGATGTTACGGCGCACCACATCCATACCTACCCCTCTTCCCGAGACATCGGTAATGGCTTCGGCAGTTGAAAATCCAGGTTGAAATATAAGCTGCCATACTTCTGAGTCAGGCATATCATCAGATACGGCAAGCCCGTTACTACGCGCTTTATCAAGAATTTTATCGCGATGAAGACCACCACCATCGTCGATAATACTGATGATAATACTGCCGCCCTTTTGCTCGGCACTTAAGATAACCGTGCCCTTTTCCGGCTTGCCGGCAGCCGTGCGCTTTTCTGGCATTTCGATGCCGTGGTCGATACTGTTGCGCACTAAGTGAGTGAGCGGGTCGACTATTTTTTCAATTAGGCTTTTATCGATTTCCGTACTGCCACCTTGAAGTACCAATTCAACCTGTTTACCCAACTTTCCTGCTAGGTCTCTCACTAAACGGGGGAAGCGATTGAAAGTTGCCGTTAGCGGAAGCATGCGCATAGACATAACCGACTCTTGTATTTCTCGGGTGTTGCGCTGTAACTCATCAATAGCAAGCTGTAGCCGCTCGCCAATTTGCCCATCAACATCTTGTCCTATCATGGAAAGCATTGACTGGGTGATTACCAGTTCGCCCACCAAGTTAACCATGGCATCAATTTTAGTAGTATCTACTCGAATTGAAGCCGACTCTCGAGCAGAGCTTTTTTTCGTAGAAGGTTTAGTTTTCTTTTTAGCAGTTGCAGGCGTAGAGCCAGCCTCAGCTTGCGGTGCTCTAGAGGCTGTTGCTGAACTTTTTGAAGTACTGGCGCTTTGACTTTGCCCGTCGTTAGTTGTGTTTGCTGCAGTATTTATATGGCGAGCCGAAGGTGCGTCTTCGAAAAAGCCAAAGCCTTGGTTTTCCTCTTTGTTGCCACTTTCAGCTTTTGCGGCTTCTGATTTTTCCGTTTTAGATTCGACGAGATTACTTTGGGTATCTTCATCGTCGAAGAACCCAAAGCCTTCTTCAGCTTGAGGTGACGAATGGGTAGTTCCGCTGTCTTGAAGGTTTTGGCTATCAGATACCTCATCAAAAAATCCAAAGCCATCATCGTTTTCTTCGCTGCTTTCGCTAGATAAATTTTGAATAGGCTCATCATCGAAAAAGCCAAAACCGTCGTCAGTAGCTGAACTAGACTCAGAAGGCTCGTCATCAAAGAAGCCAAAGCTGTCATCGTGTTCACTTTCGATTTGCGCGTTCACGCTTACTTCAGTTGACCCATTGTTACCATCTGTCTCGCCATCAGTGGGTTGCCCGTCAATAACAGCGTTGAGTATTTTTATGCGCTCATCAATGCCTTCTTGTGGAATTTCAGTTTCATCACGATAGGCATTTAGGGTGTCTTTTAAAACGTCTAGGGTTTCTAAAAGCACATTAACAATGTCAGCTGTGACGCTAAGTTCATTATTACGGGCTTTGTCTAGTAAATTTTCCATCACATGCGTTAAGTTCATCAACGCATCAAAGCCGAAAATACCGCTACCGCCCTTAATGGAATGAGCAGCGCGAAAAATACTATTGAGTTCTTCAGGATCGGGAGACTCGACGTCCAAGCTCATCAATAGCTGTTCCATATCGTCGAGATGCTCGTCGCTCTCGTCGAAAAATACGCTATGGAACTGTTCAATATCGATGCTCATTCTGAATCCTTCCAGACTTAAGGAATTAGTAAAAGGGACTAACCTAAGACGCGTCTAGTCACATCAAGAAGTTTGTTTGGATCAAAAGGCTTTACCATCCAGCCTGTGGCCCCAGCAGCTTTGCCTTTAGCTTTCATATCGTCGCCCGCTTCTGTGGTAAGCATGACAATTGGGGTTCTGCTGTAGGCCCCTAACCCACGCAAGTTTTTAATAAGCGTAAGGCCATCCATACGAGGCATGTTTTGATCAGTGAGTACAAAGTTAAATTGCTGCCCCTTACATTTATCCAGCGCTTCTTGACCGTCTTGGGCTGTAGTGACGGTATATCCGGCGCCCTTTAGTGTCATCTCTACCATTTGACGAATCGACACCGAATCGTCGACAACTAAAATATGTTTGCTCATATGCTCACTTCTCCAAAATATGTCATTACTGACAGTGCTTCCTGTTCCTTTCTTAGCTTAGAACAATTCAACTTCTCCAGCGTCCATAGAGGTGGCAGACACTGGGTTGTGGTCATTTTTACCTTTTTGTGCGAGCCCTCTTTGGTACTCGCTTAATTCGCTGACGAAACGCTCAATATTGTGGGGATCTAACGTTGCCAACTGTTCTAAAATGAACGTAATCATGTCTTGGGTATATTGGATATGCTGGCCATTGATATCGCCAAACTGCATACCTCGGATAGCAGCATTTATAGACTCATCAAGCTGTGAGCCTATATCTTCAATTTGTTTAGTAGTAACAAGGTCTGCTTCTGCTTTTCTAATGATTTCGGCCAGTTGATCACTTATATGTGATTTAGCATTAACAACCTGAGATATATCTTGCGAGGCTACAAATTCTGCAGTGTCAGTGAGTTTGTCTACCAAACTACGGATATTCTCAACTTGGGTTTTTATAACGTCACTAAATTGTGTAGATCGCGTTGATAATGCGCGCACTTCATCAGCCACCACCGCAAACCCTCGACCAGCTTCGCCTGCCCTTGCCGCTTCTATCGCAGCATTTAGAGCCAACAAGTTGGTTTGCGCGGCAATATCATCAATGCCGCTAAGTGCGTCAATAACCGTTGGCATCGCCTGTTGAATGGTTTGCACCTGTTCCATAAGGTGCTTTGTTGACGAGGACATTTGCTCGGTTGAATCGATAAACTGGGTCAGGGTTCCATCGGTTTCTTGTGCAAACGTACGCATGCGTTCTGAATACGATTGTGTTTGCGTACTATCGACGCTCAATAACGCATCGATACACTGAATTTGCTGTGCAACAAGCGCTTTTAAGCTGCTAAAAGCATTGGATAAGGTTTCAACAGCGTCATCTTGAGTAGACTTAATGGATGATAAATTGCTATCACATGTGCTTAAAGACAGAGCAAGTTCGTCGCTCGCTTTCTTGATATCAGCACTACCCGCTTGTTCGCTTTGCGCTTGGGAGTCGTTACTTGGATAGACCTCGTCAACTTCATCCGCACTTTTGCTATAAATGAAAGCACTAAAGACAACTACGCCTGTTAGTACCGCAAGCGCTGTGAGCGCGGACACAAAAAAGAACAAAGCCCAAGAAACAGCTATGCCTACTACACAAAGTACATATATGCTCTTTAAAGCCCCTTGCTGCATTGAAGGTAAGTTATTAGATGACAAAAAAACTCTCCTTGAAAAAACACTGCGACTTAACTTCAACAGTACTCTTTCATAATTAAGCACGTTACTTGGTTCACGAATTACAAAGCGCTGGGCACACTCTATGAGCGCCAATAGACATAAAGCCTAGCGCAAAGGCAACATAACGTTGTTAGCCAAGTTGGGTAACAACGTTATGCTTAACTGGCTTTGCACACATGAGATAAGCGTAGTACCCAATTTGAAAAGTAGGCAAGAACATGCATAAGTTTTTTATAAAAAAAGCGTTTTAGTCGCTATTTGTGTCTAACTTGCTAAGAAGTGTTAAAGATAGTGTTGATGAGAAAGCACCAAGAGATATGCACATGCAGCAAACTTTGCTGGAACAGTGGTGATGATGATGGCGTTTCGCTATGACATACGTATTCGAGATTGTTCACCTCAGCTGGGCATAAAAAATCCCTTTGTTTTAGCTAGGTAACTTCATCACCCAGTTTGCCCGCTATTTTATCTGTCGACTGGTTTAGTACTTTTTTCTGTCACAGACAATTCATCGTGCTCTTGTTCTGTAAGCTTTGCCCGTTCCGCTTTAGAGATATAAGCTGGCTTATTACTTTTATGAAGTTTAGCCTTAGCTTTCTTATCTTTTTTCTTAAGTTTAGTGAAAATTTTCTTACGACGGTTCATGCTCTGTTCTCTTAATCAGTACCGCATATTGTTCGTATTATACGATGCTCATCGCAAAAGCCGCCATATGAGTTTTCGCGAGCACAAATTTCAAAATAGAGGAAAGTGGTTTGGAATCAAAAAAGCCCCGCATTTTCATGCAGGGCTCTCTGAAAAATGGTGCCTCGACCCGGGATTGTAACGCGCGGTGCAGCCGCAGGGGCACGCGGATTTTCAATGCAACCCTACGCTTTAATTAATTGTTTTTATTAAACTTTCATTTTACTTGCCAATTCTTTGCATAAGCTGGGGTTTCATGACAACTATTAGCATGGCCACTCTAGTTGAACGACTAATGTCTACACAACCACCTGTATGCCTCTAAGTAGTGAGCGTTGTTATGTTGAATAATCAAAAAAAATAGCAGTGCACTTTAATCAGTACTTACGGTTTTATGTGCTTTGTTTCGTGATTAAATCTCTAATGAGAAACCTATCAAAAATGTACGCCCGCTCAATGTAGTATTATAAGCTCGGTCGTTTGAATCGCTGTACAGTTCCTCTCTAACATCAGTTAAATTTAGACCTTCTATAGTCATTCTTAATGATTGACTAAGTTGCATGCTAGCCGATGCATCAATGTAAGTAGTTGCATGATAGCCCGATTCGTCTTGGTCAGTATTTCCTGGCTGGACAGACAATATATAAGGGCTACGGTAGACAGCAGATACACGAGCCGACCAATGCGACTGTTCATAATACAATGTAAAATTATAACTACGTCTAGACAGCCCAGCGAACGTCTTAACCTGATTTTCTCCCGTACCTTGTACGTCTCGGTAAAGGGTTTGACCCTCGGCATAAGTGAAGTTGGTACTAATCCCAAGAAGATCAAAAGGAGAAGGAAGAAATGCTAAATCACGAGAATAAGTCATTTCAAAACCTTTAAATGTGGTTGTATCGGTATTCTTGGGTGTACTAACATAAAAAACATCATCGACACTATCCCCATCTTGAAGCAAGCTAGCGGGGAGTCCCAATTCGCTATACGGTATAGCTTCAACATCTTCCACTACGAAATTATCTATCTGCTTGAAGAAGCCAGAGAGAGCCATAATGCCGCCATCTTCGAAATACCACTCAACACCGGTTTCTACATTCAATGACTTTAGAGGCTTTAAATAAGGATTTCCTAAAAATACTTGCCCAATGTCGCCTTCATTCCGGGATGCTTGCGACACCTCGGCGGTAATAGCCAAATCTTGAATAGACGGGCGCGTGATATTCTCATCAACGCTGGCACGCCACAACCAATTGTCGTTGAGTTCAAGTACGGTATTTACGCTAAAAAGCACATCGTCATAAGTTTTGGTGACGGCGGACGGCAATCCCTTTTGAATACCTGAAGATGTAAACCGCGTATTGAAATACCGAATTCCCCCTTGCGTATAAAGTGGCTTACCCAGCCAATGTCCTACGCTATCGTATATCGCGTAGAGCGCGAGAGTGTTTTCTTTTACCTTAAAGTTGGAACTATTTACTGTATCCTCGGCGGTAAGTTGTACGTTACCCAAGTCAAAATGTGTTTGAATAGCATTAAGGTTGCCCTGCATCCATGTTTTATCTGGGTGCTGACTGAACAGAGATAAGTGCGCTTTAGTCAGCGTATTATCATCAAGAGCCGGGTACACACTTCTAGCGCGATCCATCCCTGTGTTCTCAAAGGATTTATAATGTGCCCCCGCCGACAGGGCATCACCGTTACTAAATAAATAGCGAAGTGATCCCTTTACATTGTTATACGAATTACGTATTTCGTTTTCTTGAAAATAGAGATCTTTTACGGTTAGTCCAGTTAGGGATGCCGTATCCATATTAGTTGAATAGCTCTGGCCGTAAAAACGGTCTTCACGAAAGTCCGTAACGATATCCACCCCAGTTTTACGAATGTTGACTTTATTTACTTTAGGCTGCGAGTAATCACTGGCACTGCTGCCGAGGCTAACGTTAAAGCTTAGTGCAGAAGTGGGCTGCCACTGACTTTCCATACTAATTTGATAAAACGTTGACGTATTTTCATCTTCCCGAGTTTCGATACGCCATGTTGCATCGGTATATTTCGCAAACAATATTTCCTTGTCATTTTTATTTTGTTCCCATGCGAGTAGCGTAACATTGTCATTGTCTTTCACTGCAATATGATGCTCATCAAGGCTATTTTGTAAACGGCTGGCAATACCATTAAACGCAATTTGCCACGTATCGTTTGGCGCGTATTGCAGTGAGGCTGTTACCCCTAATCGACGTTGATTATTATTCCAAAGAGAATATCGATGGCCTCTGGGAAACCAGAATACGCCTTGTGCTAATTCATGCTGCAACACACTATCTTCGTCTCCGCTGTAATGCTTTTTCTCCTGTCGCCACCGCGTAGTATTAGTACCAAACTCAGTAGTGTGTCGCTGACTGTATACGGCGGAAACAAGACCTCCGAATTTATCATTTCGTCGGCTGAACAACCCAATAATACTTGGGTCGAGCTGTTTACTGTTTTCGTTGTAACTTTGTTTCACGGTAAAGCTATTTATGTCATCCGCAAAATCGAAGGGTTTTGGCGTATACAACATAACTGTGCCACCAATACCGCCTTCATCTTGTTCCACCGAATACGACTTACTTACATCAATACGATTAAAAATTTCTGATGCAAATAGAGTGAAGTCAAAGGCTCGGGTACGACTCACACTTCCTCTGGCGTCCATCGCCGAGGATGTCATCGCCATCGCTTCCATACCATTTACCTTTACACGGGTAAAGTCAGGACCTAGTCCCCGAAGTGAAATCTGTCGCCCTTCGCCTCCTTCACGGGTGATAGTAATGCCCGGTATACGTTGTAATGAATCAGCCAAATTCAAATCGGGGAAATCAGTAATGTCTTCTGACAAAATCGATTCTTGTGTGACCATGGCAAGGCGCTTTATCTCTCTGGCACGAATAAGAGATTGCCGAAATCCTGTGACTTCTATTTCAACAGTAGGGTGAGTACGCGTAATAGCATTGCTTTCTGTTTGGGCTGTTTTGCTAGTGCTTTCGTTTTGTTGTGTGTCGCACCAGTGAATAACCCAGCCATTTTGGACAGGCGCTAAACAAAGTGAAAACGGTTCCAGTAGTGAAGATAAATCACTGGCGTTAGTCGTGCGCCATTGTGTAGGCGTTATGGTTAACCCCTTAAGCAAGGTGGGGTCAAATGCAATGGTCTTCCCGGCGTCACGGCTAAATTCAGTGACAAGCTGTGATAAGGGAATAGTATTGATGGCTTTGTCTGCTACCCCTTCTTGAGCAGCAAAACAAGCAGGTGATAAACCGACCGATATTAACCAAAAAACGTGACCCACAATGACCACTGACTTTTTGTTTCTTCGGTTTATCATGCCAATTTAGTTTACTTGTCGACGTATTTCGAAACCTGAACGAGTATCAGCTACCTCCAGTTGATAGAGGGAACTAAGTACCGCTAACGTTTGCGCAGTATCTTCTAGTTTAAAGCGACCAGCCACACGGTGTTTCCCAATAGTGCTATCTATCACCAAAATGGGCTTATCTGAATAACGGTTCAATCGTTCCAACAAATAAGTGAGAGATTCATTATCTACTTCTATCCAGCCTGTACGCCAGTCTACCACTTGTGACAAATTAACACGCTGCACCGGCTCTGCAACTCCCCTATTAATTATTATTTTCTCACCTGCCTTGAGCAATATAGGCGCGCTATCGACCTTACCTCGAACTTCTACAATGCCCTCGTGTACTATCACATCAACACGCTGCCCTTGCCTATCGATGTTGAACGCCGTGCCAACCGCCGTCACTGAAGTCAGTCCGGCCTTAACCACAAACGGGCGAGCCCGGTCTTTCGCCACATCAAAATACACCTGTCCCTTTTTCAAGTTCAAAGCGCGGGTATCGTCAGAAAATAGAACGATTAGCTCACTTTTGGGTTGTAGTTGCACCTCACTACCATCACTTAGTGCCTCGTGCGCGGAAGTAATTAATTGGGATGAGGTTGAGGGTGTTATGATGTGATAGCGTGAAAATACTAGCGCAATCACAAGTAATGACGCAGCAATGGCGCTTCCCCATGTCACAAGTGAATGCCTTCGGTTTGCGATTTTTGACGACTTTTGGGCGTTTAAATAAGCAGCATGAACTGCTGGGTCTTCCCAAGTTGCTATCATCTTTTCTAACGCGTCTTGATGCCGCTCACTTTCATCTAACCAACGGATAAAACGGCGTTTATTTAACGCATCTAAATCTCCATCTGCGAGCCGGTCAATCCACTCACCTGCCTCTAGGTATGTCTTTTCTTGTTGGCTTGTCATTATCTACCTGCTTTATCCAGATGCAGTTGAATATCTGCCATCGCGCGCGAAATATGCTTTGTTACTGCTTCTGCCGAAATATTCAAGCTAGACGCTATGGCTTGACGGCTTTGACCTTCGATACGACGCATTTCGAAAACACGCCGACGTTGAACTGGCATGGCATTAATCACTTGCGCGATGAGCTCGATTCGTTGTTGTGTTTCAAGGTGCAGCTCTGGATTTTGTCGGTAGCATTGTTGTTCATCAGCATTGTCAGTGTCTGGAAGCTGGCGTTTCGAAAGCAGATTTCTCGCTACGCGAAACGCGTATGCGAGAGGATTATCAATAGTGGTTGCTTTAGATTGTTCTAAAACGCGAACGATTGACTCTTGATAAAGGTCTGCCGCCTCTTCACTGTTAACGGAGTGCCTGCGCAAGTATTGCTTGAGGACTTTCGAATTTATCAGCGTTTGAAGTGAAGAGCTGGAGGTTTCTTCTGGCATGTCTAACGACGATACTGCTGTATTAATATGATGGTCACTTATCATCGCACTCGCCTGTGACAGATTCATTGCAGTGTCGAGAAGTGTGAGGATTGGGGTGATGTAAATATACGGGATTGCTGTAAAACCAGAGATCATCCCACGGATTTTCCCCTCTAGGATCAACCTCTGGCTCCAATTCTTCTTTTAAGTTGGTCCCGCGTACTCGTACGTAGGCATCGTTGTCAGGTGCGGGCAAAGAAAATTGCACAACATTATAGGCTCCCTGTCTTTCCCAATCTTGCTGATAAAAACGGTGAATCACCTTCACAGGTGCTTTTTCTGTTTGGGGGTATTTGCCAACCACACCTCCATAGATTATATCTAATCGCTCTACCGTCGGATACTGACGATTAAAGTTAGTACCTTGCGGATCGTGAAACGCCACAGTAACGGTTATAGGCGCTTTATTGTCAACGTCTAAATCTAACGTATCACCAATGTTAACGCGCTTAGCTCCATGTTGAACACTCACATACAGCTCGTCAATCAAATCACCGGTAACGATAAAGACATTTCCTTCGCGCAGACCATCTAGTACGCTGTCGTAGTCTCGTGCCGCTCGTACATACGTTTTTGCGTATTCACCTGGCCAAAAATCTGTGCGGCCTTCGGTATAATGTGCATGGCTATCAGAAACAGCGGTAACCGTCCACTTTCTGCCTTCAGCCAGTAATTTATCCCAAACCCCTCCAACAATTGCCGACATTTGGTCAGTGCCGCCAAGGGTCGGATAGCCAAAATACTCTGCGCGAGGCGCTCTCGGATTATTCGTACCGTCTGGGTTGATTGATGCAGCCTGATGACCAGGAATGGCAGTCATACCGGTAACCACATCTGGCGCGGTATCCTGCCACTCCCGCATTTTTTGCGGTGTAACCTTTTGGTACACATTCAAATCAGTAGCCTTTCGGGCAGGGTGATTCACTACCAACACCGGTCGTGGTGACATATTCTGCATAGCTTCTAACGCGCTAAGCATAAACGCCTGCGTATCTCGTGGAGATTCATCTGGGTAAATTTCTCTGCGGTTGTACTGACTTTCCAACTCAAAAAGTTGATCAGCTTCTTTCTCACTTTTTGGAATAATCAGGGTGCTGTGTCGCGCACCTGGGGTGTCGAACTCCATACCATAGAACTGCATAATTTCTGGGATGGCGGCTCTGGAGGCGACGAGTTCAGGGTACGCTGAATTTCGGTTTACTGCGCTGTGATTTGGACCACCATGGTCGGTTGTTACCATCCAATCTAATTGATGAAATGCTGCCATTTTGGCGTTCAATGCAGTGAAATAGTGGGCGTCACCAAATAAGAGTGGCGAAGGGGGTTGAGTCTTCCAGTTCCATCTTGCACTATATTTGCCGTGAATATGGTGATCACCGGCTAGCCAGTTTTTTCCATCTTCGGGCACAAAAGCACGGCTTTCATTGTGTTGCTGGTTTATTGATACACACGCTGACAAGACGAGTAATCCGCTCGTAAACGTTATCATTAAAACTTTTTTCATTGCTGTTTAAACGTCCATTGGAAAAAGCATACCAGGCAAGCCTGGTATGCTACTTAGTTTAAAATTGCATGGTTGCACCAAGCATATAAGTACGTCCACTGGTGGTGGTATTGTATGCACGATCGTGAGAATCGCTATATAGCTCCTGACGCTCATCGGTGAGGTTAATGCCTTCAAAGCTCAGTTTAATAGTGTCGGTTAACTGGTAGAATGAAGAGAAATCGATAAATGTTGTACCGTGATAACCTGATTCATCCTGATCGCCACTGGAAGACGCGCCAGTAAGGTATGCACTACGGTACGCCGCTGACACTCTAGCTCCCCAGCCTTCCTGCTCGTAGTACAGCGTAAAGTTATAACTATTTTTTGATAGTCCCGTGAACGGTTTTTCCTGATCATTTCCCGCTTCGCCATAGATATTGCGATACAAAGCATCACCATCTGCATAGGTATAGTTTGCAATAACACCTAAATGATTAAATGGAGCAGGAAGAAAATCTAAATCGCGAGAAAAAGTTAACTCTACCCCTTTAATTTTCGAGGCGTCCATATTCTCTGGACGCTGTAAATAAAAAATACTGTCTACGGTTTTATCTACAGGTAGTAATTCTGTCGGTAGGCCTAATGACGAATACACTACTTCGCTGGTAGTATCGACAATGAAATTATCGATATCTTTATAGAAAATCGCAGCTGCGGCATAACCAACGTCATCGAAATACCACTCAAACGCGGTATCTAAATTAATCGATTCAAAGGGTTCCAACATGGGATTTCCCATCGTCACGCTGGTAATCGCATCCCCCGATGTCTGCGAAACTGACGCGTTATAGCTTAGCGACCCCAATGATGGACGGGTTATGTTTTTGCTTGCCGATGCACGCCACAACATGTTTTCTTGCAACTCGTAAACGAGGTTGATAGTAGGTAAAATATCAGAATATGAACGGGTGGTTTCTATGGCAACACCCGATGATTTGCCGGCCGCCGTAATATCTGTTTCAAAATATCGTAATCCCGCACTTACTAACAGTGGGTTACCTGCAAACTCTGTCTCCCAGCCATATTGCACGTACATTGCCAACGTTTCTTCTGTTACTGGCGATTTGTCATTACGCGTAAGCTCACTGCTATCAATGTTATAGCCATTCAGCCCATAAAAGTTTAGCAATGCGTCTAAATCACCTTGAAGCCAGCTTGTGTTGGGATGTTCACTGTACACCTCAACCAAAGCATCATTTAATGTTGTGATACCGGTATTTTCAGGTGCAATATTCTGCGCATTGCTCTGTGTTAATTGGTAAGCAGAATTCTCAAATTTTTTATAGTTCACGCCAAATTGGAATTCTCCAGTTTCACCGACGAGGTAGGTGAAATCGACTTTTGCAGTATCAAAATCATTAGTTATATAGTTTTGCTGCATGTAGATATCTTTCATCTCGTAGCCATCGAGTTGCGTAGTATCAAAATTAGGTGAAGTGCTAATACCGTAGAAACGATCTTGTCTGAAGTCAGTAGCAATATCCACGATGCCCTTGGCATGAATATTCGATTTTATAACTTCAGGCTGATCAAAGTCAGATGAACTTGTTCCAATAACGGCACTGGCATAGAACTCCGGGTTTATTGTCCAGCCCATACTAAGCGTATATTGGTTAAAATCTGACTCATTGTAACGACGAGAATTCTCATTTCGCCACGTTGCATTCTCATACAGCGCGTAAACCACTTCTTTTTGCCCGTCGTTTTCTGCCCATATAAGGTCAGATACAACCTTGTTGTCTTTCACTGCAGAGTGATGTTCATCGGTATTGTTTTCTAATTCTGCATGCATGATGTCTAACGTTAATGAAAAAGAATCAGACGGTTTGTATTGGAATGCGGCAGTAACACCTAAGCGATCTTGAGTATTATTCCAGCGAGAAAAGCGATGACCACGAGGAAACCAAAGTTCACCTGAGTCTAACTCAGCTTGTAGGTCGGTGTTTGCTGGATCCGCAGCAGTTTTTCCGCCTTCCCGGCGCCAGCGCGTAGTATTCGTGCCAAACTCGGCAGTTTCACGTTCACTGTATGCTACTGAAACCAGAGCGCCAAATTTGTTCCAGACATTAGAAATAAGCCCAGCCATGCGAGGGTTGCTTGCTTCGCTATTGGTGTTGTAGCCACCTCGTACCGACAATGCACTTTTGAACCCGTCATAATCGAATGGCTTTGCGGTAAATAGCCCGACCGTTCCGCCAATGCCGCCTTCTTCCTGATCGGCTGAATAAGTTTTGCTGATGTCGATTCGATTAAACAACTCAGATGCGAAAACATTAAAGTCAAAACCACGAGTGCGACTTACACCACCACGAGCATCCATGGGGGATGAAGACGTACCCATGGCTTCCATACCGTTTACTTGAACACGCGTAAAATCGGGGCCTAAGCCACGCAATGAAATTTGGCGGCCTTCGCCACCTTCTCGGGTAATAGTGATCCCTGGTACTCGCTGCAGTGAGTCGGCTAAATTAAGGTCCGGAAAGTCTGCGATATCTTCTGCCAAGATTGTATCGCGGGAAATAATGGCATCTTTTTTCAAGTCTTTCGCTCTAATTAGTGAGCTACGAAAAGAAGTGACTTCAATTACTTCAACGTTTTCTTCGGCTACTGATGACTGCTGTGCTATCACAGGCGTAACACCCGTTAACCCAGCCAATACACTCAACGAGAGTGTGGTTTTGGTAAATTGATTTTTCATGTGTGATCCTAGTTGTGCAAAGTAAGAGATAGATGTTCCGGTGCGCACGGTTAACACATGTAATGAGTCAGTAGCTGAAAAAAGTAGACAGAGTTTTTGATGAAACTTTTGTGACGAAACGAGTGGGAAGGTTTTTTATAAAAATGTGTGGATAGCGTCGCTATTTTAATAAGCAATAATAAATTTCGATAAATAGGTTGGTTATATACAATGTCACCGTTATCCAAAGAAAATGAAGGAGACAGAATAATATATACTTCGAGCTCAAGCGTAGTGAGGATTCATTGTCGCGGGACCGCAACGCGCGGCGCAGCCGCAGGGGCACGTTAGCGTGTGTCTGGTTTTCCAACCGCCGGAATCAAAAAAGCCCTCGCATTTCTGCAAGGGCTTGAATGATGGTGCCTGGACCCGGGATTGTAACGCGTGGCGCAGCCGCAGGGGCACGTTAGCGTGTGCCAGGTTTTCCAACCGCCGGGATCAAAAAAGCCCTCGCATTTCTGCAAGGGCTTGAATGATGGTGCCTCGACCCGGGATCGAACCAGGGACACGCGGATTTTCAATCCGCTGCTCTACCAACTGAGCTATCGAGGCTGAAACTTGTTAGCGTTCTAGGCGTTTACTGCCTGTCCTGCTGTGGGTGCGTATTAAACGGTTTTCGCCTTCACAAGTCAACCGTTTTTCTCGCTTTTTTTGCGCTTTTATTACTGTTTGCACATTGTTTGCTCAAAAAACGCTTTTTTGCTTATTTTTCAGGCGGAACATAGCCTTCAATCGTAGGCTCTACGTCGTCAAATAAGTAAGCCGACATTTTTTCTTCCAAAAATGAACGGGCATTCGGCTCCATCATATTTAACTTGTGTTCGTTAATCAGCATGGTCTGTTTCTTTTGCCATTCAGCCCATGCTTCTTTAGAAATGTTGTCGAAAATACGCTTACCCAGTTCGCCCGGGTAAAGTTGGAAATCTAAGCCGTCTGCTTCTTTTTGAAGCTTGCGACAAAATACCGTTCTTGCCATGTTATTTCCTTTCGTTCGCTATCTGCTTAGCAATTAATACAAGGCTTCCTTTACAAGCCTAACGCATTAACTGCTGAATTATCTTGGTTGTAGGTGCCGCTAAACCAACTTCAATAGGCTCGTTCAACGAAAACCAGCGATATGCCGTTTCAGCTACGCGCTTTGTTGGAGCAGAGTTTACCACGGCCACTACCGGGGTGATATCTAAATGAAAATGACTAAAGGTATGGCGGAAACCTTCAAGCTCTCGGGTATCTTCAACACTGATCCCCCGCTTGTTAAGCTGCTCAATACCCTCTTCTATTGAAGATACCTCGATAAAACCATACAACCCACCCCAGAGACCTGTTGAGGGACGCTGTTCTAAATACACTTGGCTATTGAACTGTGCCACCATCATGAAAGTGGATTTCTCGGGCAGCGCCTTTTTTGGTTTTTTACCCGGGTACTCAGTTTGCGCACCTTGTGCATAGGCAATACAGTCGGCTTGAAGCGGGCACTCGTCACACTTTGGCTTGCTTCGTGTACAGATCATCGCGCCCAAATCCATCATCACTTGGGTATAGTTGGCACAACGTCCACCTTCTGGATTGGTAGGCGTGTTTTTCTCGGCGACCTCCCAAAGTTGGTTTTCCACTTTTTTCTGCCCCGGCCAACCGCTGATTGCATAGTAACGCGCCAAAACACGCTTCACATTGCCATCTAAAATAGGAAAGCGCATATTGCGAGACAGCGACAGAATGGCACCCGCTGTTGAGCGACCTATGCCGGGCAAATCCATAACTTCTTCAAGGCTGTAGGGAAACTCGCTGTTGTATTTATCTACCAGCGTATTTGCCGCTTTGTGAAGATTTCTTGCTCTTGCGTAGTAGCCAAGCCCTGTCCAATGATGGAGCACGTCGTCTTGAGATGCCTTAGCCAAGTCATGCACCGTCGGGAACGACGCCATAAAACGTTCGAAGTAAGGAATTACCGTAGTGACTTGGGTTTGCTGGAGCATAATTTCCGACACCCATACCTTATAGGGCGTTACCTCTTTCTGCCAAGGCAAATGCTTACGCCCATGTTTGTCAAACCATGCAAGCACTCGCTCTGCAAAGCTTCCTGAATATTGTTGTTCTGTCATAATTATCTATATGGGTAATTGCTACTGCTTATTCTTTTACCAATAAAGCTAAATGCTTTCTGCCTAGCGACCATTCATTAACTAGCGCGCTATGGTAGCATGTAACTAGCTAGTTTAATGTTAAGGAGCACACGTGTCTGTGCAGCACCCTGTTTTGTTTTTTCCCGGTACACTCTGCGACGAGCGCGTATTCCTGCCACTATGGCGCACGTTGAATATTTCACAGCGCAGGTATGTGCCGCTTCAATGGGCAGCATCTCAAGAAGAAATGCTGGCATTAAGTGAAGACCGTATCCTCGATGACGAAAAAGTGCACCTTGTAGGTTACTCCATGGGCGGGTTTATAGCTGCACTAGTCGCACAGCGCAATCCTGCTAATGTAGCCTCTGTCACACTTATAGGCTACAACCCAGAAGGTTTGTCAAAAGAAGAAATTGCTAAGCGTAAGCAGCTGACTACCATGCTTAAACAAGGTAACTTTAAACCCGACAATGATGCCTATCTCTCACGGTTTATTCATCCTTCACGTTTGGACGATGAAAACGTGGCTGGCGTTATTAAATCGATGGCACAAGATTTAGGTAAAACAACATTACTTAATCACACACTAGCCACGACGCCACGGGAAAGTACCGTTAAAGCACTCGCAAAGATCAACGCGCCAATCACGTTTATCACCGCACAGCAAGACGCCATTGCACCTGCAGAGGCAATACTACAACTTCAAAGCACACTGCCTAACGCTACGTTTCACACTATTGATGATGCAGGACATATGCTAGTGCTTGAGCAAACTGAAGCAGTAGCATCTATTATTGCTAAACAAATTGGCGTATAAAATTACAGCATTTTTACCACGATAGCGTTGCATAAGCCGTGGGTAAGTGGATAATGCGCCACCAGAAAATTGGGTTAGAAAGGCATTGCAAATGAGGCAATTCAAAAGTCAGGCGGAAGCAGAAGCCGCTGGAGTATATGTAAGCAAGGTAAAAAGCTTCGTTAAACGCGAAGGCAGACTTACAAAAGCACAAGAAAAAGCACTGGCGGATTACTGGCCAACTAAAGGCATAGACTACGTTGACGCGCCCTTGTCGTTGTCAGAGTTGTTTGGCCGCGATGCAGATGTGGTTGTGGAAATTGGCTTTGGTATGGGCAAATCATTGGTTGAAATGGCCGCGAATGCTCCTGAAAAAGACTTCATAGGCATTGAGGTTCACCGCCC
The DNA here is from genome assembly GCF_056311825.1 of Alteromonas sp. ABH4_452. NCBI lineage: Bacteria > Pseudomonadati > Pseudomonadota > Gammaproteobacteria > Alteromonadales > Alteromonadaceae > Alteromonas > Alteromonas sp. ABH4_452. Next base: position 61,901 of record NZ_CM149973.1, read on the forward strand.
TGGTGTTGGCGCATGCTTAGCCGATGCTAGTGAGCAAGGCGTTGAGAACTTGCGTGTAATGGAACATGACGCCGTTGAAGTGCTTAAGAATATGATCCCAGATGGTTCATTGTCTCGCCTGCAGTTGTTTTTCCCAGACCCGTGGCACAAAAAGCGTCACCACAAGCGCCGTATTGTACAGCCTGAATTTGTTGAATTAGTTCGTACTAAGTTGGCTATTGGCGGTTGCTTTCATATGGCGACCGACTGGGAACAGTATGCTGAGCATATGTTAGAGGTCATGACCCAGGCTGAGGGCTACACTAATACCGCAACCGATGGCGACTACGTGCCCCGTCCGGACTACCGTCCGATCACCAAGTTTGAAACTCGCGGTCAAAAACTAGGCCACGGCGTGTGGGATCTAATTTTCGAGCGTACTAAGTAATGATTCTATCTCCTCAAAGCCAGCTGTTAGAACGTAATATTGCGCTTTTTGATGAAGGCCAGTGGGCATTTATTAACCCTACTGACGCGTATTTTTTGGACGGCCTTAAATCGCAAGAAGTCACTGTTCTTCACCAGTATTTCGACATTTTTTCGGAGTGCGTACGCGTAATACCCTCTGTATCGTTTGATAGCAGAGACATTACGCGCACAGGCTTTGAGGTGACGCAAAAGGTTGGCAATCATACCCATATTTTTGCGCCTTTCTTGGCTTTAGAAAAATCCCACACTGACGTAATGATTTTCTTACCTAAAGCAAAAACCCATTTTCAAATGTTACTGCGAATGGCCGCAAGTATGGTTGGCCAACATGGCCGTATTCATGTGGTTGGTGAAAACAAAGGCGGTATTAAAAGTGCCGCCAAGTTAATGCAGCAATATGGCCCTACGCAAAAAGTTGATTCGGCGCGCCACTGTAGCCTGATTACCGTTATAGTTGAAGAGCCTCACCTCGCCTTTGAGCCCGATGCTTGGCTTGATATGAATACCTATGAAGTTGAAGGTACAGCTTGGCAGGTGGCCTCTATGCCTGGTGTTTTTAGTTATAAAGAACTGGATGCAGGAACAGAGCTACTGCTTGAAAAGCTTTCCACGTCGCTGAGCGGTGAAGTATTAGATTTCGCGTGTGGTGCTGGCGTTGTTGGTAGCTACATTATGCTGAAATACCCGCATTTAAAGCTGCACCTAACCGATGTGAGCGCCCTTGCGGTGTATTGTAGTGCTTTGACTTTGGCTGAAAACGAGTTGTCAGCAACCTTATATGCTGCGGATGGTTTGCATGGGTTTTCCCAAAAAGTACAGCATATTGTCACCAACCCACCGTTTCACACCGGCATTAAAACCGACTACACCATTACGAAGCGATTTATCTCAGATGCAAAGGCAACCTTAAGCCATGGTGGCAGTATGCAAATGGTGGCAAACCGATTTTTACCCTACCCAGGTTTACTCGCTGAGCACTTCCAAACGGTTTATACCACGGCACAAACATCACAATTTTCTGTTTATCAGGCAGCTTTGTAATTAAAAAAGCCATTAGCTTGTGCTAACTTAGCTTTTCTACCTGTTGCTTATGCCATTGTGGGTACTTCACAGTGGCACTCAGCGCTTTTCGTACACTTAACTTAAGCATTATGAGTGCACTATATGTACGCTCTGGGAGATTAACTGTGAATATTGTATTTGCTATTTCAGAAGTTGAAGAGTTGGTCAAAACTGGCGGACTTGCAGACGTTGGCAAAGCGCTCCCTCTCGCACTACATAGTATGGGCGAAAGCATCACGATAATAATGCCTTATTACCAAGTACTGGCAGAGCAATTGAACCTGCCCACGGTAGCCGAGCAACAAACCCTGTTCACCGAAGGGCAAGTGTACCATTTCGATATTCGCTATATGCAATGGCACGACATTCCAATTTACTTTGTAGACGCACCTGACTATTTTATGCGTGAAGGGCTATACGCCAATGCCTTTGAAGCTTATGAAGATAATGGCGAGCGCTTTAGTTTATTCAGTGGCGCTGTTCTTCAAACGCTAAAAGCGATTGATAACAAGCCGGATATTATTCACTGCCATGATTGGCACACGGCTATGCTTCCGTTTTTACTTACCCACGACAAATCAGGGTATTTCGACAGTACCAAAACAATATTCACTATTCATAACGCCGCTTTCCAGGGCGTGCACAAACTAGAAACCATCCCGTTTCTTCGGCATCACCCGAACATATTGGCGCAAGTACACGGCGGGTACATCAACATGCTGCAAAGCGGTATTGAGTTTGCCTCGAAAGTGACGACTGTAAGTCCTAATTATGCAAAAGAGCTGCTTACTGACTTAGGCAGTCACGGACTGCACGAACGCCTTGTAAAGCGTCAAGCCGACTTAAGCGGTATCTTGAACGGATGTGATTACACCCAGTGGAACCCCGAAACAGATACATTTCTGCCAGAGCACTACAGTGCAGATAACCTTCATCCAAAAACGGCCTGTAAGCAGGTATTACAGGAAAAGTCAGCACTGCCTGAGAATAGCAATGTTCCGCTTATTGGAATGGTATGCCGCCTTACAGAACAAAAAGGTTTTGGGTATATACTGCCCATTTTAGACGACCTAATTAAGCATAATATTCAAATGGTCATTGTAGGCACTGGCGATCCAAAGGTATGTATGGACCTTGGTGAGTTTGCCCAACAGCACCCTGACAAATTTGCCTTTATCAACGGGTTTAGTTCAGAGCATGCACACTTAGTAGAGGCTGGCGCTGACTTTTTCCTTATGCCTTCACAATTTGAACCATGTGGGTTAAATCAAATGTACAGCCTGGCCTACGGCACTATCCCTATTGTGCGTTCAGTAGGAGGGCTTAAAGACACGGTCATTGACTATAGCAACGATAGTGAAGGTACAGGTTTTGTGTTTGATGAACCTACGCCGCATGCTTTGTTAGCTTGTATCCGACGTGCTCTGCTGGCTTTCTATGAAGATAAGGGCAAGTTCAGGGCAATGCAGCAACGGGGGATGAGAACCCGCTTTACGTGGGAAACGTCTGCCAAACATTATCAGCAGCTGTATTTATCGGCGACTAACTAGTCGCCACTGTAGTTGTATTTTTGTCTTTTTACCCCCTTATTGGAACACTGACTTTACTATAAGCAGTTGCGATATCAGCGTATAAAAAACGTAGCGAGAATAGGTTATAGCTCTATAACCTTCTACATTAATTATTGTTTATAAGCGCCTTTCTTTTTGCCTACTTTTGCGCCACTATTAAAAAACGGATGACGTGAATGGACAGTACACAAGGCAGGTATGACGGATAAAGCAGTAAAGCTTTCTATAAAAAGCCTCTTTCTTTGGGTGGTAATGTCTATTATTACCTTCTCAATTGCAGTGTTGTCGGGCCTTGCTGTTTATACGCAAATAAAAACCTATCGCCATGAGCTTGAATCTAACGCAATGATGCTTGCTAAGTTGGTTGCTAGAAGCTCATCTATCTACCTTTATGATGAAACCCCTGAACGTATAGAAGTTGCGTTAAGTAACCTTACAGCTGCAGAGCATGTACTCAATGCTCACGTGTACAAAGCCCAAAACGGCATATCGCAGCCAGAAATTTTTGCTTCGTACAATAAAGAGGGGCAGCTTTTATTAGGTGGCAAGGAAAACCAGTTAGCTTCCATGGTTATGAATCCAATACTAGCTGATAATGGGCATTACCTTGAACTGAGTGCAAAAGTGTTCGACCCAGAGACCAACATCCAGTTAGGGTGGGTATATTTAAGGGTTTCCTCAGACAACTTTAACCAACTGGTAGGGAAGTCAATTTGGCTAAATTTAGCAGTAGCTTTAGTGCTGTTGGCCATAAGCTTTTACTCTGCACTCAGAATGCAGCGCTTTGTAACTGGCCCGGTGGAAAGTATAGCCAACTTTTTACAACGCACGTCGCGACAGCGTGACTATTCAGCTCGCGCTACTGGCTCAAGCATTAAAGAGCTCGACATTCTAGCTGACGCGGTGAACGTATTGCTGCTGCGCATGCAAGAATACATGCAAAAACAAAGACAGGCAGAGGAGCAGCACAGAAAACTTAATGCCAGTCTTGAAGATATGGTCAGCCACCGAACAACAGCACTTAAAGACGCGAACCAAGAGCTTATTCAAACATTAGAAAAGCTGCATCAATTTCAGCGGCAAATCGTGCAGAATGAAAAAATGGCGTCCCTTGGTGATATGGTTGCCGGTGTTGCCCATGAAGTTAATACACCAATAGGTTTAGGCGTTACAGCATCAACCATGATGCTAGACAGGTTGGCTGTTATTCAGAAAGACTTTGAAAATAAAACGCTGAAAGCCAGCGCAATGAAGCGCTTCTTGGAAGAAAGTAACGAAAACCTCAATATTATTTACCGTAACTTGAACAGAGCTGCAGAGCTTATCAGTAGTTTTAAGCAGGTTGCCGTCGATCAAACCTCAGAATCTAGTAGAAGTTTTTGCGTTGTACAGCTAGTTAATGAGATACTATTGTCATTGCAGCCTCGACTCAAAAAATTAAAACACAACATCAACGTAAATTGCGACCCTACCCTTAGCGTTGAAACGAAGGCTGGCCCAATAAATCAAATTTTGATTAATTTAATAATGAATTCGGTTATCCATGGGTTTGAATCTATGGATAAAGGCACCATTGATATTCGTGCCGAGTTGGTTAGCAGTGATAAGCTCAAGCTAGTTTATACCGATAACGGAAAAGGCATTTCCCCGGAAATCCGCAAGCGGATTTTTGACCCCTTCGTTACCACCAAACGTGGGCAAGGCGGTTCAGGATTAGGAATGCACTTAGTGTACAACTTAGTAACGCAAGCCCTTAACGGTTCAATATCGCTTACCAGCGAGGAGGGCAATGGGGTAGAATTTGTCATTATCTTCCCTGTTGTTAATGCGAAAACATCAGAATAGTTGTATAAAGTATGAACTTTTCTTGATTTTTATTGGCTAACCCCAATACCTTAACAATAAGAATATTCACAAGTTACTTGCAATCAAGTACATGAATATTAAAATTTAACCAGTTAGTTGCTTAAATCGTATTTTAGAAAGAGTGTAAAACACCATGCAGACGCCAAATGTGTTAATTGTTGAAGATGAGGTGGTAACCCGTACCACGCTTAAGAGTTTATTTGAAGCGGAAGGGTATAATGTATTTGAAGCCGAAAATGGTGATCAAATGCATGATTTCTTCGAGAATCACGCTATCAATTTGGTTATCATGGATATCAACCTTCCAGGCAAAAACGGCCTGATTTTAGCCCGTGAAGTACGTGACCGTAAAAACGTTGGTCTTATCTTCCTAACAGGCCGTGACAACGACGTTGATCGCATTCTAGGTCTTGAAATTGGCGCAGACGACTATCTGACTAAGCCGTTCAACCCTCGTGAATTAACTATCCGCGCGCGCAACTTACTGTCTCGTACAACAAACTCTTCAGAAGATGACGATTTACCAAGTCGTGTAAGCTTTAACGGTTGGACTCTTGACGGTGACAGCCGTTCATTGATTTCTCCTAACGGTAAAGAATTCCGTCTACCTCGTAGTGAATTCCGTGCGCTTCACCTTTTCCTAAGCAACCCAGGTAAGATCCTTACCCGTGAACAGCTCATTATGGAAATGACAGGTCGCGAGCTTCGTCCAAATGACCGTACGGTTGACGTTACTATTCGTCGTATTCGTAAGCACTTCGAGTCAGATCCAACAGATGAAGAATTGATTGTAACTATCCACGGTGAAGGTTACCGTTTCTGCGGTCAGGTTGACGGCTAAACCGCTGCCTGAACGAGTATTGAGTTAATAAAGCCGCTACCATGTAGCGGCTTTTTTGTGCGTAATGGTATCTGACTAGCTAGCAGTAGCGCTAAAGCAAACCGAGTAGCGATAACGCTTTTCTTCCAATAAGAACGCTTTGTGCGTGCTCGGGCTCCACGAGTCATCGCCGCCCACGCCCATGTGCGCATGGTCAATATAAACAAACACACAATCTTGAGGGGTTAAATCACAGGTATGTTTTGCCTTATCCAACTGTGCTTGCCCATATTCACTTACGCTGAAGTGGAACTGCCCGCTGGCAGTTAATTCACCAATGGCCAACTTTTTACAGTGACTGCGCAAGCCATTATCCGTTGGGAACACATAGCGCGTTTGCATAGCGTTAATAGGTAAGGAGAAGTGGCCATAGCGTGCCGCCGCTTTTCTGTCAGGGTAGTTCTCAAACGGCCCAAGCCCCTGCCAAGTCACCTGCGTACACTCTTCGGCTACTGGCACTGCCGTTTGCATACCAATGCGCGGCATTGGTGGTAAGCCATCGTCTAACAACACGTCTACATCGACTGAAAGCTCGGCTTGTACATCTAGGGTATAAGCCCACTTAGTTGAAGCCATTAGCTTTTGACCATAGTGGTATTCAAATAAAGTTGTTATTCGCACGTCTTGGGCGCCCTGCTCGACGTTTACGCCCGTACAAGTGCGCGACCATTCGCCTATACCAGCACGACGCCAGCGGGACTCCCATGCATTCGGATCGGGGTTATCCACTTCACTTACCCCAATATCGTTATCTAGCGGCGCTCGAAAGAAATTATCCTCTAACGGCGCGCTAATTATTTCCTCCGCGCCGTGAAGCCACGAGGTTAATAGCCCGCTTTCACTATTAAAGCTAAATACGTTGTTTTGGACATTTACCAGTAGCATCCCGTCTTGGGCCTCAATAACTAGTTCACTTTTGTCGTCTTGTTCATTGAAAGAAAACGGGACCATACCGCACATATTGGTTATTGCTAACTGCGCAGTGTCCATAACATGCCCTGCACCAGCCCACGCACAGTCATTCGCTGTTACAACATCAATATTTAAATGATACTCAGCGCCTGATTTAAACGTGACTTCAGGAGATAGCGTTAGGGTCTGTGCTTGCTGCGGACCTATATTGATTTCGCACTCGCCCTTTGCATTTGCGATGGGTTTTCCGTTTTCTAGTACTTGCCAACACAACAACTCATTGTCTGTATGTCTAAATAGGTAATCGCTGCTTACGGTTAGCTCAAATTTTTTATCTTTTTCAAATAGCGAAAAGCTTAAGTGCTGCTGACAGTATTTTGCTTCAAACAAATGGGGATGAGGCGTTCTGTCTGGGAACAGCAATCCGTTAATACAGAACTGACGATCGTTATCGGTATCACCGAAGTCGCCACCGTAAGCCCAGTAAGCTTCACCACTGTCAGTGTACTTAGTTAACCCTTGGTCAACCCAGTCCCAGATAAATCCGCCCTGAAGACGTGGATAGTCTTTAAATGCCTTCCAATATTCATCAAAGCTGCCCAAACTGTTACCCATAGCGTGGGCGTACTCACATAAAATAACGGGGCGGTTTTCACCGGGCATAGACAGCCACTTTTTGATAGCCCATTTAGGTACAGCGTCGTCTTCCACATCCGTATCTACCCGCGCATACATAGGCGCGATGATATCGGTAGCCGTAGTGTCGGCACCACCACCTTCATATTGCACAGGTCTTGATGGGTCAAATGACTTCGCCCAGCCATACATGGCATCATGGGTAGGCCCATGACCACATTCGTTACCTAACGACCAAATGATAATACAAGGGTGGTTTTTGTCCCGTTCAACCATTTGGGTGAAGCGGGCCATGTAAGCACCTGCCCAAAGCGGGTCGCGAGACAACCGACCCATGGGAAACATTCCGTGGGTCTCGATATTCGCTTCATCGACCACATAGAGCCCATATTCATCGCAAAGCTCGTACCAGCGAGGGTGATTGGGATAATGTGCAGTACGCACGGCATTAAAGTTGTTTTGTTTTAATAGCTTAATGTCTTCAAGCATGTCATCTTCATTGATGGCATGGCCTTTTTCCTGATGATGCTCATGTCGGTTTACCCCGCGAATAAGCACAACTTTGCCATTAACCAATAGCTGGCCGTTTCTCATTTCAATATTTCGAAAGCCAACATTGTAAGCTTCACGGTCTACAGTTTCACCGCTCTCATCAATAAGGGAAACTACGATGCGATACAAATTAGGGGTTTCAGCAGTCCAGTGTTTGGGCTCTTTCACATCTAATGTTTGGAAAACCACATCATCCCAACCGCCCTTTTCATCAATACGCTTATTGTTGGTACCGGTAATAACTTGCTCGGTAATAGCGTCATCGCCATCAAAGAGCTGGATACCCACTTTAAAGGTAGATGGCGCATTGATGGCTGTACGAACTGAAACCGTAGCGTCGCGGTAACACGCATCAAGCTTTGGTGTAACGAACACATCTTGAAGGTGATGCTGAGGCTTGGTGACCAGATTAACGTCGCGAAAGATGCCGCTGAGCCACCACATATCTTGGTCTTCTAAATAGCTGCCGTCAGACCATCTGATCACCATAACAGCCAAGCGGTTTTCACCCTCTAGTAAGAGGCGGGATAAATCGAATTCAGCAGGCAAGCGACTGTCTTGAGAATAACCTACATACTCGCCGTTACACCAAAGGTGAAAAGCGCTATTCACGCCTTCAAACACAATATGATTGCGCTGCTTTAGTTCATCCTTGGTAACGTTGAACGCAGTACGATAGCAACCCGTTGGGTTATCGCTAGGTACTACAGGAGGATTTACTGCAAACGGATATTTAACGTTGCAATAAATAGGTTTGTCGTAGCCCTGTAGCTGCCAGTTGGACGGCACGATAATAGGCTGCCAATTTTCAAATTCATCACTACTTAACGTTTGAGAAAGTAGGCTTTCAGGTACGCTTTCTGGGGCATCAAACAAACGAAAATCCCATTGACCATTTAAACTGCGCTTTTGCGCATTGGTACTGTGCAATGCATCTTCTAGCGTTTTGTAACCATGATGAGGACTATGGGCATTGATGCGGTTTCTTTGAAACACAACCGGGTTTTGCCAGTCTTTTTGAGCGACTACTTGAGCAACATTAAGCATGTCATATCCTTTACTTTTTCGTTAAGCAAAATATAGCTAACTTTTCACAGATACTTTATGCTCTAAACTTACATCTATTTATCCAAAACTATCATTTTACATTTATGCAAACTAGCTTCAAAGATATTGTAGATATTGGCCCCAACTGCTTTGAACGCTTTATAGATAGCAGTAACGCGCCTGAAATCAGTGACCTAGGCATTGAACTGGCAGGATGCTCTAACTTATCAGGGAACTATACAGTGGGGCGTGTTTCTCCGCCCAACCATACTTTGTTCTACAGCATAAAGGGGCAAGGAAAGTTTCGCGTTCCATCAGGCGAACTACAGCTAAATGAAGGGCAGCTTATTATTTTACCTGCTGGACAAAGCTTTGAAGTTTCAATTATCAGCGACCAGTGGGACATAATTTGGGTAAATTTAGCTAATGTCGAGCGCTGGAAGTCATTTAGAAAAAGTGATGCCCTAGTTGTAGATAACGCCATGCTAGAAGGACTCCATCACGCCATGGAACTTGTGTACTTGGAACGCGACCTTGATAGCCGTCGCGCTGCCATGCAGTTTGTTTCTCGTTATCTGTACCTCATAGCTGATGCTCCATTAGGTAAAAAGCATGCCAGTGACGATAAGGAGCGACGCCAAATAAGCCGGGTACATGCTTTGTTTTCAGTGGTGGATAAACAACTTCAGTTTGACTGGGATATGAAAAGCTTAAGTGAAAAGGCGCATTACTCTGCCCCTCACCTTCATAGGTTGTGCTTACAAGTGTTTGGGCGAAGCCCAAAACAGCACGTTATTCATTTGCGGATGGCACGGGCCAAAAGCTTACTGTTAAGCACGCAGTGGCCCATTTCCTACATTGCAAGCTATGTGGGCTACACAAATGTATTTACTTTCTCAAAACGCTTTAAGAAATCGACAGGTCTTTCCCCTTCAGCGTTTCGAGAAAACGCGAGCTAGCTGCCCGCTATCTTCATTTGGTCGATAAGTACAGAGCCAGTTTGTACACTGCCGCGCACATCTTTTTCAGCGCCAATTGCCACAATGCCTTTGAACATATCTTTTAAGTTACCGGCAATGGTTACTTCATGGACGGGGTATTGAATAATGCCATTCTCGACCCAGTAGCCCGCAGCACCGCGCGAGTAATCACCAGTTACACCATTAACGCCCTGCCCCATAAGCTCGGTTACAAATAGTCCTGTGCCCATTTCTTTTAGAAGCTCAGCGTCGCTATGTCCTGTATCGCCTACTAGCCAGTTGTGAATACCACCAGCATGGCCATTCGAGCGGGTATTAAGCTTACGCGAAGAGTATGTTGTATAAAGGTATGTGGCTAATTTACCGCCATCGACGATTGTCATATCTGCACAGGCTACACCTTCGTTGTCGAAGCTAGAGCTTGCTAAGCCGCCTTTAATAAACGGGCGTTCTTCAACGTTAAGCCATTCTGGGAAAACTTGCTCTCCAAGGCTATCAAGTAAGAAGCTTGAACGACGATAAAGGCTGCCACCGCTGATAGCACCGACATAATGACCGAACAGGCTAGATGCGATGTCGCGGTGTAAAAGTACAGGTACGTTCGCCGTATTAATCTTACGGGCGCCTAAGCGGTCTACAGTTGCTTTTGCAGCGTCAATGCCTACAGCACTTGCTGATTGCAACAAATCGGCCTTCCGGCTTACCGTGTAGGCATAATCGCGCTGCATATCGTCATCTTGTGCGCCAATAACCATACAGCTTAAAGAATAGCGGCTACTAGGGTAGCCTGCGTTTATACCATGGGTATTGCCATAAACACGCATACCTAAATTTGCGTTATACGACGCGCCATCTGAATTGGTAATGCGCGAGTCGTAATCCATTGCTGCTTTTTCAGCTTCAATGGTGGTTTTAATGGCTTTTTCAGTATCTAGCTCTTCGGGGTGATACAGGTCTAAATCTGGGAATTCAGTAGCAATAAGGTCAGCATCGGCCAAACCAGTACAAGGATCTTCACTGGTGTAACGTGCAATATCTACGGCTTTTTCTACCGCTAATGTTAATGCTGCTTTGCTCAAATCAGCAGTAGAAGCACTGCCTTTTCGCTTGCCTACGTATACGCTTATACCTAAGCCACCGTCGTTGGTAAATTCAACGTTTTCAACTTCTTGCATACGTGAAGATACGGCGATACCCTGCACTTTCGACATGCTGGCTTCAGCTTGCGTAGCGCCTTTTGAAACGGCCAATTTTAGTACATCATCTACGACATTTTGAATGTCGGCTAACTGCTGCTCAATTTGCATAGTAAGTTTCGCTGTCTTAATTCGACTGTGATAGTTACAATTTAGCTAAAGTGTAACACTAATGAGTTTGAAATGAGTGATCAGAAATACAATTCTCCTGAAGATCCTTACTTCGAAGATGCGCAAGCAGATGAGTTCGAAGAGGAAGAGTTTGTCAGTAAAACTGAGCTGAAGCGTCAAGCAAAAGAGCTTCACAAGCTAGGCGAAACCTTAGTTAACTTAACCGATGCAAACATTGCCACTATTCCTATGGATGAAGAGCTGGCCGATGCGGTTGCTATTGCCCGTAAAGTTAACAAGAAAAAAGATGGTTATCGACGCCAACTTCAGTTTATTGGTAAAGCACTGCGTAATCGCGATACTGCCGACATAGAAGAAGCTCTTGCGAAACTTACCCACCAGCACCAAGCAGCAAACGCGGCTTTTCATGCGCTAGAGAAAGCCAGAGAAGCGGTAATTGAACAGGGTGACCCAGCTATTCAGAAGTTGATTGAAGCGCACCCTGAGCTCGATCGCCAGAAGCTGCGTCAATTCCACCGCCAAATTAAGAAAGAGCGTGAAAAGAATGCACCACCCAAAGCGTTCAGAGAGCTGTTTCAGTATTTAAAAGACGTTATTCACGAAGATTAATGGTCTATAATTACACTAATATCTACATCAGAGTATCCTTCACCAGCCAAGGGGAGATAGTGTGAAAATATTTTCTAACCCTAACGCAACATTGAAAAGCAAGTACGGTCAGTATCAAATTGCTGTACTTGGTAACATTGTTGGCGTGTCGGCTGAAGGTATTGCCGATGACTCAGCCATAGAGCGCTATGCGAGGGATATGATGGATGTGATTAACAGCTTTGGTGGGGATCACTGGGCATTTTTAGGTTTTTTGCATGGTTCAGCCCTTCTTACTAAAGCCGGCGAAAAAGAACTTCAACGTTCGGTTGAGTGGCGTGCGCAACACGGAATGGCGCTTGGTGCGCTAGTTATTGGTGACACTACAGTACAACCCATTGTAAGAGCGCAATTTCAGAGAATTTACGACAATGCAGACCTTGAATTAGGTATTTTTACCAACGAGGAAGATGCTATTGAGTGGTTAAATGAAAAAGGGTTTGAAAGTTAGCCGCGACTTATACCAGTTCGCATACAAAAAAGGTTGGTGCCTATGCCCAACCTTTTTTAGTTCTATGAGTGACTGTGTGAGCTGAGCTACGCCGTACCGCCCACTGTTAGCTCGTCAATTTTAAGCGTAGGCTGACCTACACCTACTGGTACGCTTTGACCGTCTTTACCGCATACACCCACGCCTTTATCTAACGCAGTGTCGTTACCAATCATTGAGATTTTTTGCATAACCTCAGGGCCGTTACCAATTAAGGTTGTCCCTTTAACGGGTGCAGTAATTTTACCGTTTTCGATAAGATAAGCTTCAGCGCTAGAGAACACGAATTTGCCAGAGGTAATATCTACCTGACCGCCAGCGAAGTTCGGCGCATAAATCCCTTTGTCGATAGAGGCGATAATTTCTTTCGGATCGTGCTCACCTTCCAGCATGTAAGTATTGGTCATACGAGGCATAGGCAAGTGAGCGTAAGATTCACGACGGCCATTTCCGGTAGGTGCAACGCCCATTAGCTTGGCGTTATGTTTATCCTGCATGTAGCCCTTCAAAATACCGTCTTCAATTAGCACGTTATGCGCCGTTGGCGTGCCTTCGTCATCCACTGACAACGAACCGCGACGGTCGCTTAATGTACCATCATCAACAACCGTTACACCTTTGGCTGCCACGCGCTCGCCAATGCGACCGCTGAAGGTTGATGCACCTTTACGGTTAAAGTCACCTTCAAGACCGTGACCTACAGCTTCGTGAAGCAAAACACCAGGCCAACCGTTACCTAATACCACAGGCATAGCGCCTGCGGGTGAGGCTACTGCCTGCATGTTAACCCGCGCCATGTGAAGTGCATCATCGGCTAGTTGCTCATAATAGGGTTTGCCATCTTCATCTTGCTTAAAGAATGAGTAAGCATATCGCCCACCTGCACCCGCTGAACCGCGCTCGCGTCTGTCACCTTGCTCTAGCAATACTGAGCAGTTTAAGCGTACAAGCGGACGAATATCTGTGGCTAACGTACCGTCGCTACCAGCAACTAAAATTTCTTCATATACGCCGCTTAAACTTACTACCACCTGATTGGCAGACGGCTCTTGCTTACGGATATAAGCATCTACAGCTTTAAGCAGTGAAATTTTCTCGGCATCTTGCATCGCAAGAATAGGGTTATTTTCGGCATAGCGTGCTTCGAAAGGCTTGTGACCTAAACCAACAACTTGTTGGGTGCCGCCACTTGGCGCAATACCGCGGGCCGCTTTGCACGCTTTAGCTAACGCTTCTTCACTTATTTCATCAGAATAAGCAAAGCCCGTTTTTTCACCACTAATTGCACGCACGCCTACGCCGCGCTCAATGTTATAGCTGCCTTCTTTGATAATACCGTCTTCCAAAACCCAACTTTCGTGTTGGCTCGACTGAAAATATAAATCGGCATAATCGGTGTCGTGGCGATGAATGGTCGCTAGCGCGCTCTCTAGCTTTGTAATATCTAGGCCTGAGTCAGATAATAAATGACGCTCAACAGATTTAGACAAAATGACTCCTGAATCGGTTATGTTCGGCAACCGGCATATTCTGTTTAATGGTTTCTCTTGCTGCAATATCTACGTTTGCCGATACCAGCCCCGTTTCACAGACTCGTTCGGCAAGGGTTTCTCCCCAAGGCGATAGGATAATACTATGCCCATAAGTTTCGCGACCGTTAGCATGAACGCCACTTTGATTTGGCGCTACCACAAAACACTGTTTTTCAATGGCTCTGGCTTGCAGCAACGCGTGCCAATGGGCCTCTCCAGTACGCTGTGTAAAGGCCGCAGGCAACACCAAAATATCGATATCGCCCATTGCAGTAAATAACCCTGGAAAACGTACATCATAGCACACCGCAAGCCCAATGTTGCCTATTGGCGTTTGAACAGTGACGACTTCGCTTCCTGCCTCAGTGGTAGCCGACTCTTTGTAGCTGCCAGTGTTATCGTTTACCGATACGTCGAACATATGAATTTTACGATAGTCAGCCAAAAGCTCGCCACTTGGGCCAAATAACATGCATGCAGCAGAAAACTTATCGGGGTTTTCCGTTTTAACCGGAAATGTTCCTGACACTATGTAGCATTGATGCTGCTTAGCAAGTGAGGATAAACGACGCTGTATTGCACCATCACCTTTTACTTCAGCGACTTCAAGTTGACCTTTGTCTTTGCCGCCAAAGCAGGCGAAGCACTCTGGCAACACCACTAGGCTGTCCTTTGCAATATTAGCCGCCGCCATTTCACTTGCAACCGTATCGAGATTCTCTTCTACGTTTGGCGTAGAAGTCATTTGTAGTGCTACTAAATTAACCATCGATCACCTCCATTTTCAGCCTGCGTACGTCATCATCCGTTAACGGCCTGTCTTGCGGATTCTCTGGAACAGGCACATTTTGGGCAGGTAAGCTAATGTCTTTACTGTTACGTTCAACTTCATCGAACTTAGGTTCTTTTATGGTACCCGTTACGCGATAGTTCACATTTGAAATGACTTTCGCAGAGGTCAACACTTGGTCAATGGCAAGGGCAGCTAATGCGGTAGGCGGCGTTGCTAAGAAATACACAAGAAACGGAAGATTTCCGGTTACGTTGGGCGCAAATGACACATTATAATTTAACCCGCCTGTATTCAAATCAGTGAAGCCGGTAATTTCTATTTCTCCAGCGCCGCCGTCAATTTCAGTATCGTCAGTATATGCTTTGCCGTTAACAATGCTTAAGGTACCGCCCATGTCATCGTAGAAAAAGCCTTTGGCAAAAACGTCTCGAAAATCAAGGCTGAGCTTTCTTACTAACGAGTTTAAGCTAAACAAGGTAAATATTCGCGACCCTTTGTCACTTAACTCCGTTAGATAACCATCAGACAGCGACCACTCTACGTTACCGTTAAGTTGTTCAAACCCAAAGTCCATTGGCGCATTGGGCCAGTTAATGTCGAACTGTACGTTTGCATTAGAATCTTTAATGCCCGATTCAACGCCATACTCTTTTAGCATTTGACCAACATCAGGAGACGTTAAAGTTCCGTTTAACGCGCTTTTAACCTCACCTCCAATGTGCTTCCAATAACCCGTTGCGGTTACGTTGCTTTCATCAGATTTCACTAAAAGCTGGCGAATGGCTAGGCCGTTATCTTCTTTCGCCACGTCTAACGTTACTTCGCCTAAATCAATGCCATGCACGCCACAAGACTGACAATAAAAATAAATGGGTGGCAGCGTGTTAGGGTCGATATTATAAGGAGACTCATCTTCGTTGCCTGGGGCAGCGCTACTAGCTGCTAATACGCCGTTGATATTGTCTGCATTCTCAGATTCAGCAGGTTTATCTAGCGATAAGTAGTCGGCATTTACCTCAATGCCTTGCTCATCTAAATCACTGTTAATGCGAATGGTCGCCCTGGCCTGTGGGGAGGCTAGGTCTAAAATCCAATCCTTGTTGCGCTCAGTTACATTCAGTTCTGCCTTTTTAATGCTATGACCAGCGAAATTAAGCATGTCGGCTTTAGCAAATATACGCGACGGTGTGCCGAACAAATTCGTGCGCTTAGCTTCAGGAGCCTTTGAATCGATAGATGGTTGAACATTAGTTTGCGCATAGGTGTTACCCGCACCTTTTCCTTTGCCTGAAAGCAACATGTCGATTGTGGTAAACCACTCTTGTACATCCGCTTGAGCCAAATTTGCACTAATACTAAAGCCTGTTCCAATATTGGCAATATCGCTTTCACCCAGGGCCAAGTGCGCCCGCGAAAACTGCATTTCTTTGTGGGGAAGCACACCGTCAAAACGGATATTACTACCAAGCGTAGCTTTGACGTTCGATGCTTTGCCATCGCCAGTACTGATTATCTGTAGAGGTAAGCTAGTACCGGCTGCAGTATCAAAAGGAGCAGGTAATATACTTTGTGTTGCCGTTAAATCTGCCGAGAGATTTGCAGAGTATTTAAACCCGCTATTAGAAAGTGTTAAATCTACTTTGGTGTTCCAATCACTTTCACCATCGATGTACGTGGTAAGATCCGTGTTTACATAGTTAGCCAGCGGGTGTACGTGCCAACGCCCACCTAATTCTACATGGAGATCGTAGGTGTCGCTCTGCCTGCCAGACAGCGACAAATTTACCGGCTGCTGAAGAAATTGCGCAGTAAGATCCCCTGCATCTATATCTCCATTAGTAAATGACACATCACCCGACGCTTTATCAAAAAGCATGTTAGTTTTTGTGATATAGACAGGGTTGTTAGATAAATGCGCGGTACCCGATGCCACCACATCTTTGCCTTTAAAAGGTATATCTAACTTAATGTCGGCAGAAAGCGGCCCACTAATTTGCACATCATCGTTCAATACCTTACCCAGCGAATTTTTAAGGGATGAGTCCATCATCAGCGCCGTAAGCGCCTCGCCAGAACCTGTGCCGGTAGCATAGATTGCCAAGCGAGCCCCAGGCTTAAAACTAGGTATAGCAGCCGACATATTGCTTATTTTCACATCAGCAAGAGTTGCACTTGGGCTTTCCATCACTAAGGCATTGTTCACAAAATACAAAGACAAATCTAAGTTATTGAGCGCAGGCCAGTTAGGCGCAAAAAGAAAATCTCCCTGCTTAATATCAACATAAGCTTGGAAGATGCCGGTATTGTCTTCAAAGGGGAAGTCACTTGTACGGCCATGCCATAGCACACGAGCATTTGTAATTTGCCCTTCTCCAGTGAACGCGCGAGTGAGGTATTTGTCGGTATTAGCTCCCATTAGGGAAGTCGGAAACAGGCTACTCACTTCATTTAAAGCCAGCGGGCTCACATCGACATACAGCGACATAAACCCGGTTGCCGTATTCAGTTTAAACTGAGGGTGCAAAGTAACAGCGTCACTATCTAGTAGCATGTCGCTACCTTTTACTATCCACTGCTTTGCTGCTTGGCCTGCTTGCTCTGGATAAATATAAAACCGGGATTTGAACTGGTTTATATGAATGTCTTTTTTGATGACGCCATCAGCGCTAAACACGCTATCCTGACTTTCTAGGTAAACGGCGCCATTATTTTTATACCAAAACAGTTCGGCGTTGAGGGAAGAAAGGCCTGGCACCTTATCTGTTTTATCCCACTGCACATCTAGCACTTTAGCGGCCAAAGAAGGCTGACCGTTATGCAGCTGTATCTGCAACGTGGCTAACTCGCCTTTTGGATTTAGCCCACGTATTTCCTCTTCACTGGTATCATCCATAAAAAGGGGTAATAACAGTAAAAACGGGTTAATTTGCAGGGGCTTCATGGTGTTTATTAGCACATCACCGTTTGCACTAATGCTACCAATAAGATCTGTGGTTAGGGTTTCATTACTTGAAGCAAGTACAAGCTGGTCAACTCTAACATTCCACCCGCCTTGTTTACTTCCAGAGTTCGGCAACGCCTGTAAGCTACCACCGCTGATGCCGGTTACCGTTTTCGCACGGCCACTTCCCCACTCTAAAAGGCTTTCACTTAGTTCGGCTTGTATACTCGTAATGTCACTTTGAGAAAAGTTCGTCCATACCTCAAAGTTTGCACGGCTTTGGGCTAACGGGCGCTTAGTTTTTATCAGGTCGCTTACCCAAGGAGAAATATCAAGTTCTTCGGCTTTGGCGTAGAACACGCCCTCAAACTCTTCTCGCGTACCCGTTATATCAATAATGAAAGACGCAGAGTTAGCAGCTAAATCTGCAACTTTCAGTTGTCCTAACCCTTGGTGCCTCTCTTT
Source organism: Alteromonas sp. ABH4_452 (assembly GCF_056311825.1). Taxonomy (NCBI): domain Bacteria; kingdom Pseudomonadati; phylum Pseudomonadota; class Gammaproteobacteria; order Alteromonadales; family Alteromonadaceae; genus Alteromonas; species Alteromonas sp. ABH4_452. The sequence goes on from NZ_CM149973.1 coordinate 80,072, forward strand.
ATGGTTGTTCCAGGATAAGCTCTCTATATCGAAAGAATTGGTTTCGCTGAGGTGGGTCACGGAAACCACACCGTCTTCTAGCGAAAAGCTTTGCAGTTGTTCTAGGAAAAGTCGCTCAAGGGCTTTAACCACGGGAAAGTTATTTTTACCGTCACCGGACAGGCGATCGGCATCAATATCGAGTTTTAAGCCTCGCAGTTCAAAACGGTTGGATGAAATAAGCTGGTGGCGTAGCGATTCCCAAAAATCTAGCTCAACGTAGATTTGTCTGATGTCCAATGCCACAGGAGACGCATCGTTTTTAGCCAGCGACACAGAATTGAGCACAATGCTGGGGCCGCTGCGCTGCCAAACTGCATGCACACTTTTAATAGATAGATTTACACCATACTGCTCATTTATATAATTTTCCAACAAATGTTTGTTGTGCTCAATATGCGGCAGAGCATAGCGTGCAGCGCTCAAAACAAGCGCGAAAAGTACAAGCAATACGGCAATTAGCAGCCAAAACTTCTTGAGTAGATAAGCGGCTACCGACGAAAAATTTGTCACATTTTGCCTTCGTATACGTTAATGCATTACATCATGACGACGTCGTACTTATCCTGATTGTACAGTGTTTCGGTTTGGACCTTGATCTGTTTAGACACAAATACTTCTAGTTCCGCCAGCATATGAGACTCTTCACCCATTAAGGCTTCTGCCACTTTTGGTGAGGCATAAACCACAAACTTGTCTGCGTCATAGGCGCGATTCACCCTTACAATCTCACGCATAATTTCAAAGCAAATGGTTTCAATAGTTTTTACTGTGCCTCGGCCTTTACACACCGGGCATTCGCCGCACAGTATATGCTCAATGCTTTCACGGGTGCGCTTACGGGTCATTTCAATAAGCCCTAGCGCGGTAAAACCGTGAATGTTTATTTTGGCTCTGTCCTTGTTCGTCGCCACCTCTAATGAATGTAAGACACGTCGTTTATGGTCTGGTTCAATCATATCGATGAAGTCGATAAGGATCATACCGCCTAAGTTACGCAATCTTAGTTGACGGGCAATCGCCTGCGTCGCCTCAATATTGGTGTTAAAAATTGTTTCTTCTAAATTACGGTGACCAACAAAGGCACCCGTATTGATATCGATAGTGGTCATGGCTTCGGTTTGATCGATGATCAAATAGCCGCCCGATTTCAAGTCCACGCGACGCTCTAGCGCACGCTGCGCTTCGTTTTCCACATCATACAAATCAAAAATAGGTCTATCACCCGGGTAATACTCGAGCTTGCCGTTCATTTCCGGCACGTACTCTTTGGTAAACTGATGTAGTTCGTTGAATGATAGTTTTGAGTCGATTCGAATTCTGTCTAGCTCTGTGCCTACAAAGTCGCGTAGGACTCGTCGTGCTAGCGGTAAGTCTTCGTAAAGCACGTTCGACTTGCGCTTTTTCATACGCGACTGAATTTTATCCCACAGCCTTCGCAAAAACGCGGCGTCTGACTGCAACTCATTTTTACCCACACCTTCGGCAGCCGTGCGTAAAATAAAGCCGCCGTTTTCATCGCAAAACTCTTGAACCAGCGACTTTAAGCGGTCTCTTTCTGCTTCTTCTTCAATGCGTTGAGATACACCCACGTGAGTTACCGAAGGCATAAAAACCAGATAACGGCTAGGGATAGTGATATCTGTGGTAAGGCGTGCACCTTTGGTACCGATGGGATCTTTTACCACCTGAACCACAATATCTTGACCATCACGCACCAACTCACGAATGTCCTGCTTCTGTATGTGACTTGCCGAGACTTCTTCAGCAATTTCATTGTGAATGACGATGTCAGAGGCATGTAAGAACGCCGCTTTTTCTAAGCCAATATCGACAAATGCTGCCTGCATTCCCGGCAATACACGGCTTACTTTTCCACGATAAATATTGCCAACTAAACCCCGTTTAGTATGACGCTCTACGTGAATTTCTTGCAGTATTCCGTTTTCAATAAGCGCCACCCGTGACTCTGACGGGGTAACGTTGATAAGCAGTTCAGCACTCACGATACTACTCCAAATTCATTCAGTCCAAATGCATTAAGTAATTGGCGGGTTTCGTATAGCGGTAGACCTATTACGGCACTTGCACTACCGTTGATAGAGACCACAAATTCACCACCAATACCCTGAATAGCGTAACTCCCTGCTTTGTCAGCAGGTTCTCCTGTTTCCCAGTATGCGTCAATTTGCTCATCCGTCAATGCTGCAAAAGTCACAGATGTGGTAATGACTTGGGTCTGATGCTGAGCGTCATCGAGTACACAAATAGCCGTAAGTACGTCATGAGTTTTACCAGAAAGCATGGTAAGAATGCGTTTTGAGTCGGCTTTATCTTCAGGTTTACCCACACTTCGCCCGTTAAAAGATATCAGGGTGTCGCTGGCTAAAATGACTTTGTCTTTTGTCATTGCGCCCTGAGACACTAGCTGCGCCTTTACTGCTTGGGCTTTTTCAGTAGCAAGCCTTGCTACAAGCTCCATCGGTGTTTCATTGTCACGAGGCGACTCGTCAATATCGGCAGGTTGTATTGTATGGGCTATGTTCATTTGCTTGAGCAAAGCAGTGCGTCGTGGTGAGGCTGACGCTAACACTACCGATTTTGTCATTGGCTTACCCTTGGTTTAATCGTGAAGGTGTTTACATTAAGAAATTGATAGTTGCCTACGCGTGCGTCTAAGCAGCCAAAACACCCACGGCCATAGCACCATAGACGTTAAGACTGGCCACAAGTAATCAACTTGGAAATAGATATCCGTTAAAAGGTGCTGAACCCAAAACGTCAATAAATGATATAGCGAAGCAAGTAGACCAATGATAATTGCCTGCTGCCATACAGAGTAATTTCTTAGCCTTTGGTAATTAGCAGCCAATACATAAACACAAATACTTAAACCGAAGCTGTGAATGCCCAGCGTCGTGCCAACCAGCACATCCATAGCAACACCAGTTAAAAACGCCACACCTACATTTACTCTATGGGGCAAGGCCATACTCCAGTATGCGAGCACAACTAGCACCCAGTCAGGGCGATACACATCTACTTGAGTGGGCAAAGGAACAATTTGCAGTACCAGCGCCACTAACAGACTCAACCAAATAACGAGGTTACGTTTACGCATCTGAAGACTCTTCCTCGCTGGTAGCAGGTGTATTTACCTTTTCATCCTTTTCAGTGTCAGACTTTTGTGATGAATCATCCGTACGCCATAAAAGCAAAAGATGACGAAGTCTGTCTAAATTCGCCATGGGTGTAACTATCACTCGAGCAAAGGGACGGCTTTCATCTCTCACTACCTGTTTAACTGTTGCCACAGGGTAACCTTCTGGAAATACCTTACCCAGCCCCGATGAAATAAGGGTATCGCCTTCCTGAATGTCTACGCTGTGCGGTACATGTTCAAGATATAACTCGTTAAGCGCACCGCTGCCGGTGGCAATAAAGCGGATATCATTTCGAAGGGAGCGCACTGGGATGGCGTGTGTCACATCAGCAATCAGCAATACACGACTGTTGGTTGACCCCACTTCCATCACCTGACCCACAATACCTTTTTCATCAAGAACCGGTTGCGATGGATATACCCCATCTATCGCCCCTTTATTGATGACAACCTGCTGACTATAGGGGTTTTTATCTACCGCCATCAGCTCGGCAACCATCTTTTTAGAAGATAGGCGCACGGGTGCTTGCAGCAGTTCGCGAAGCTGAGCATTTTCTTTTGCAATAACATCGTACTGCTGGAGTTTTTCGCTCATTAGCAACAGTTGATTATTCAGCTTTTGATTTTCAGCCAGTAGCTGTTCTTTAGAGGTAAGGCGCTGGGCGCTTTCGCTTAGCATTAACCCGGGGAGGTTAGCAATGTATTGAAGTGGGCTCATCAAAGAGTTGAGGTACACCCGCGTAGATTTGAAGCCATCCATTTTGTGATCAACAAATATCAGTGTTACTGACAACACAAGCGCCAGCGTAAGCCTGATATTTAGAGAAGGGCCGCGAGTAAAAATAGTATCCATGATACAAATAAGGCAACCTTACGGTTGCCTTTCCTGTTTATTCGTAGCTAAACAGGTCGCCACCGTGAAGGTCAATCATATCGAAAGCCTTACCACCGCCGCGTGCTACACAGGTTAACGGATCATCAGCGATAACCACTGGGATACCCGTTTCTTCCATTAATAGCCTATCTAGATCTTTAAGAAGTGCACCACCGCCGGTAAGTACCATACCGCGCTCAGAAATATCAGAAGCAAGTTCTGGTGGAGACTGCTCTAGCGCCACCATAACGGCAGAAACAATACCCGTTAGCGGTTCTTGAAGTGCTTCAAGAATTTCATTTGAATTTAGCGTGAACCCGCGAGGCACGCCTTCTGCTAGGTTGCGACCACGAACTTCAATCTCACGAACCTCTTCGCCTGGATACGCCGCGCCAATTTCGTGCTTAATACGCTCAGCAGTAGCTTCACCAATAAGAGAACCGAAATTACGACGAATATAGTTAATGATAGCTTCGTCGAACTTATCACCACCAATACGAACAGAAGATGAATAGACCACGCCGTTTAGTGAAATGATAGCAACTTCGGTAGTACCACCACCGATATCTACCACCATAGAACCCTGCGCTTCTGATACAGGCAAGCCTGCACCGATTGCCGCAGCCATTGGCTCGTCAATAAGGTAAACTTCTCGCGCACCCGCACCCAAAGCAGATTCTTTAATCGCTCGGCGTTCTACTTGTGTTGAACCACAAGGTACACATACCAATACACGAGGACTAGGACGCAAGAAATTATTATCATGCACTTGCTTAATAAAGTGCTGAAGCATTTTTTCAGTCACGTAAAAGTCGGCGATAACACCGTCTTTCATCGGGCGGATAGCGCGTATATTACCTGGTGTACGACCAAGCATTCGCTTAGCTTCTGCACCTACTGCCGCAACACTTTTCGGCCCGGCTGCGCGCTCTTGACGAATAGCTACTACTGAAGGCTCGTTTAGAACAATACCTTGGTCTTTTACATAAATCAGCGTGTTAGCTGTTCCGAGGTCGATGGACAGATCATTAGAGAACATGCCTCGAAGCTTTTTAAACATGAAGTGTGTATTCCTGTTTCTGTGTTAACGCGTATTTGCAAAGGTGAGATGGCGACGCTTTAACGTGAAGTCGATATTTATTCGCACACTTTAACAATGGGGGCAATTTTGGGCAAGTGATGCTGTCACTTAGAGCCAAAATAACTACTTTATTAACAAGCAAATTCGGCGACTGCCCCATAAAGGCATAGCACTTACGCGTTAATCGATTGATTCCTACTTTAGACCCACTAATGACCTTACAAAAAACGGAAGGTTCAAAAACCTTGGTCGATTAGCCAGGTCTTTTTGTATTGAGGTCGCGATGGTGTTTTTAACGCACAGCGTTACGACCAAATCCAGCCCATACTTTTCTAATTGTTGATTTGCTCGCGCTTGTAAATGATGTTGTCGTTCCCTCTGTAAACACCATAGGTTAGCGTGGCGTTAGGCGGATTGTCAGCTTCGCCATCTCCATCCCAATCCCACAGTAACCAAGCATCGGGGGTATACGTTAACGAATAATTACCCGCCCCGTTTGGCGATGATAAACGCATGCCTTCGCCGGTGGTATACGCACCTTCACTTAGGGTTCCGTCTTCAGAAGAAACTAGCTCACCTGAGGCATCATTTATATTAGCGTGTGCAAAATCCGTGCAGCTGTCGTACGTGTTTATGCGCCACGTTTGACCATCCCAGTACTGAGTGCGAAGGGGAAGCAATAGGGCTTCATCAGCCCCGCCGTAATTGTTTATCAAGGTTGCCCGACCATAAGCGAACGTCAAATCACTATCAATGGTCGCAACACAATCGCTTGTGCAAGAAATACCATTCACCGTAGCACCGTCAACAAGAGAAGACGCAAACGTTAGCACTAGCGACGTATCCTCAAAAGGTCCGTCTGTATCTGTTGCAGAACTCCCCAAACGCGTAAATGTCACGTCGTTGTCAACGATACTCAATACGCCAGTAGCCCCGCTTTGCGGCCACGTCCCTGTATCATCATTAATGAGTCTGTCGAGCCGTGTAAGCGGCGTGCCGTAGGCAACCTCAAGGCCCATAGCGTTCAACTTATCAAACCCGGCAAAGTAGTTCTGAGTAACCGAGCCCAAATGATTTGTGGCAGCAAGGGTATAGGTAACGCTAGGAATTGGCTGGCCAAAGTAAGTAAAATTATCATTTACACTGCACGCTGGGGTCACTTCACCAGATAAGGTAAAGTTTGAAGGCGCGAATCGGCCTACATTAGCCGCTAACCCCGTTACTGTAGAACTAGCAAGGTAATTGCTTGTAGCGGCGATACTTATTATTCCAACTTCACTGTAATTCAACGCTACATTTAATTCGCTCTCATTATCGAAGATCACACCGCTTTCAGCCCCTGCTAGAGTCCCGGTTGATCCACCTGCTGGTAGTGAAGTGGTAGGCGAAAGCGAAACGCTTCCAGAAAAATGCTCTGCCGTGCGGTTGTTTTGCAGTTGTCCATAATTATCTGGAATACCATCATCATTGGCGTCTTCACCATCAACCCACTGCACACTTTTTATTCCAAGAATAAAATCTTCACCTGTTAACTTAAGTAGTGAATCGTTAGCGCTGTTAGCATAGCCATTTGGGTTCGTTGTATTGCCTGCATCATCTAGTATATCCAGCGCAAAACCAAACGGCCTGACTATGAAAGTATTAGATGACCCAGAAATAGGACTTCGGTCAGCAATTTCAGCACTAAGCGATAGTTCGCCAGCATCGGGGTACTGAATAGAAAAAATAGCCTGCGAATTATCGTCAAATTGCAGTTGGAATGTATCTGAACTTGTTCCTAGTTCATATTCATTGCCATTATTTTCAAAGACCAGTTTATTTGAACAGGTAGACGCGCTTCCACAGTTGTAATTCAACTCAACATCTACAAGCTTGTTTCTAAGTAAGTCTGTATCTCCGCAAGCCTCAATAGCGTATTGCTTCCCGTTGAAGCCCACTTCCGAAGGCTTACCCGATAGCTGCGTGACTAAGGTATTACTGTTATCTGTAAGGTTTTTAAAAGTAAGACCATCGGCTTCAAAATTTATTTTACAGCTGTTGAGGTTAACTTCAGAACCCCCGATGAAGCAACGAAGCTGTGATGATGGTGTCTCGCCTGAAGTAGCAAGCGTGGGGTCGTTTCCGTTTAGGCTATCTATGGCAAGTGATGTTTGCCCGATAAAGGTAACACTGTCGCTGGGTGACCATGTATAATTATTGGAGCTTGGTAAAAGACCTACTGTTGCGCTTTGAGAATACAACAAATCACAATTAACGTCCGCACACGCTTTCAACGTCACTTCTTTCGCGGCACAGCTACTGCCCCTGTTATCCGCTAACTCAAATCGATAGTGGTTTAATACTTCTATAACCTCACGACCGCATATACCGGGTATATTGTTTGGAACCGTCGTTTCTTGAACACTTAGCTCTGCTCGGGATTCTATGCCAGCGCCGGCGGTAAACGAGCCCACGATAGTTTCGCCTGATACATTTACAAACGTTATACTACCTGTCGCAAGCACAACGGCGTGTGGGTTAGAACCATCAATAACTACATCGCCGTTGACATATATAGCAAGATAAGCGCCGTCAGCCACATTTATGCTTGCATCTACCATCGAGAAAATCGTTGAAACCCCTAAAGGGTTATCCCCCGGATCATTGATATAAATTCGCGTTGGCGCAATAACATTATAAATACCCAACCCCATATTTACGGTAGCTCGACTGAAATAATAATCCCCCGCTAAATCCCCAGGAGTAATTTCTGGGCCGCTGTCGTCAATAGTAATGGAAGGTATAGCCCGAGCTTGAGATTCACTTAACGCATCAGTATTTGAAGGAAAACACGCAACAGCATTTTCACCACATTTAGGAAAAGCTTCTGCTGTATCTGCATCACTATCCACACCAAAGGTAGTTAATACCCCGCCGTTATCATCAAATATTCGGCTATTTGCTCCTAGATAAATTTCACTGCCTCCGAAGGTAGCCAGGGCACCAGGAAAAGCAACTTCACAGCTAGGAAACTCACCACTAAAAACAAATTCCGAGGTCATCGCAATAATACTGGCATCTTCTGGGTCGTGACTTCGCTCATTATCCCGGCTTCTATCCTCATCCACACGAAGACCTAAGCGCGTGCTATTCACGCCACAACTTCTCAACCAGCCTCCGTCGCCACCATTGCGGCTAATTTTACTGGCAGCAACAAGAGGCGTTTGGGCATAATTATTTCTATAAAAATTATACGTACACCTGTCACTCCACCCCACTATTTGGTTATCGGCAAAGAACGCTTCCCAGTCAACTTGCACCCCATTGTCGTCAAAAAACACCCGACCATCGCCTTCAGTAGTTGCCATATACGCCAGTGTTTCTGTGCGCGTAACAGGTTCATAAAGCGTTTCCGATGCCTCTAGTGCAACAAAGTAAGCTTGGCTTAGCTGAGGAGTAGGTGGTTGAGCATTGCTACCGATAGCGTCGTATTTCGCTGCCACCGTTAAATAGGGGAGAAGGTATGTGTCAGGGGGAGCCTCCCCTCGTACATCAACTTGGTTATTAACAGTCTGAAGCGAATGGAAAAAAACCGGTTGCTCGCCAAAGTCTGTTTGCAGCGGTACTTGTGCGTATCGCGCATCTTCTTCTCCGATTCTTAGCGGCCCATTGGGTTCGTACCAAGGAGAATTAACTGATGCCTGTATAGTATCAGCACCTAACTCCATTTTTCCTACTTCAACGATATCGCCGTCAGGAAATTCGTGAATACCGTAAGCAATGGCCAAGTAATGACCACCCATAGTGATATGAGGGCCATCTTCACCGGAAGGCTCAAGTGGCAGTGCTTCAAAACCCGTTCGGGTAACGTTGCGAATCTTGACTATAGCAGGGTTTCCCCCCTGATTTGTCGATAGCATAAACACGGCTGGAGGCTCGTCGTACACCTGCGAAAAGCTTATGGTTGTCCACTCTGCTTTGTTGTAGGTATTTTGAAGTTCGATGAACCTGCCTTCGATTTGGGGGACGGCTAACACAGGCAGAGCTAACACAGATAGCATACAAATCAAAAGGGCTCGAACACGAGATATACGGTATGTCATTATTCTTCCTGCCTTACTTCAACAAGAACGCGTTTTGAGGTTTCGAGTTGGCCTGCACTGCACTGCGCTTCTGCGCTTAACGCATAAACCCTAATTTCACCAGCGGCAACTTCAGGCTCTTCGACCTCGGTCTCCACTTCACAAGATAGTGTAATTGTACAATTCTGCACGTTAGCTGCGCTGATAGTTACTGGCTGAGTAATAACGGAACACGCGGGGTTGTTCCCGTTAATTAGTCTCGAAATCGCGACTTCCATTCCACTTTGCGCGGCCAAATAAGCGCGAGCGCCATAATATTCAATTGATTGCTGGCGTATATTGGATGAGATTTGATTAGACAGTGCAATACCAAGCCCTAAAAGAACAATGCTTATAATGATCGCAACAATCGTTGTAGAACCTTTTTGCCGAGCAGGAGAACTACATAGACCAACAGGCCGTCGGTTTTTGCTATGAGTCGAATTTGGTCGCGTTTTTTTATGGCACATTAGGGAAGTGCACCTCGTGTACAACGGATATCTGCTCATCATCACTGCTTTCTAAGGTCATTTGCAGCTCTATAAGACCATTTTGCCGTAGCCCTGCGGTTACTACGTTCGCGCTCCACGCCGCTACATTAGTACCAATAATGCCGGAAGTAGCACCTTGCGTTCTGATTAAACGCTCTCCCTGAGCGGAAGATGTTCTGCATACTGTCACTTGCGCTTCAGGAACAAAGAAACGTTTGCCTGGAGAGGATTGTGTGTTCGCGGCGCTAAGCGTGAGATCATATTGATTATCGCTAGTTGGCGCAGAAGCCGCATCAGCAATAGTATCTATTGTTCGTCCATTATCATTCACGCTCTGCGGGTTTGTGGGGTATATCACAAGTGTGTCATTCACGCTTAACTGACTATTAAACACGACTACGTGCATCGGGTTGTTAAACGCATCACCCACGTAGGTGCCACTTTCTTTAATCGGGTAATAAGACAGACACCCTAAACTCGCATCAAACGACACAGAGTTTGGCACCACATTACGTAGCTCTTTTTCCAGTCGCAATATAATAAAGCGCGCATCGGAAACAAGGCGTGTACGCTCTGCGCCTGTTATGTAAATTTGGGCACTGAGTGAAATCACTTGCGCCACAGATACGCTAATGACACCTAAGATGGTGATCACCAAAATAAGCTCTATAAGCGTAAAACCGTGCTGACGCTGTGCTTTGCGTGGAAACATTAATAGCTCCCTCGATAAGCACTGAAATTGTAGACTTGGCCGTCTGGAGCAGTCACAGCTATATCAATACGCTTGAACGTTTGCCCATCAGTTGGCGTACTGTCATCTAAGTCACTGTCGTAATCTACCGCTACAGCAAAGCCAAAATTGTTATAGTTTCCGCCCACATTGCTGACTACATAACCATTGTAGTCGTCAACATCGTCATAGTCGTCTTCACTCGCCTCTTCAGGACCAAGGGTTGTTGAGCAATTTCCTTTAGTATTACAGGTTTCAAATGGCGGGCTTCTGTCGCTGTTTTCATCATAAGAGCGGCTTAGAATATCGTTCATTAACGACTGACCTAACTTAGCTGCTTTTACTTGGCGAAATGGTTCAGCCGTTTGTTCAGCTTGCGGCACAATTAGCGATAGCACAATGGTTAAGCTGATAGTGAATACAACAATACCAATTACGAGCTCTAATAAAGTAAAGCCTTTACTGTGTTTTCTGAAGTTAGGCAACGTTGCGCTAGCACGCATAAATTGCCCCTTCGCTGTGCAAACACATGGCAAAGGTACTTATTTGAATTTTGCAGTTATTTGAACAGGCAATGTTTCGCGGTCTGCCGAACCCATCAAACTGAATTTGAGAAAAGCTATCGCCGTTTTCATCTGCAGTTTGAAAAGTGAAATCAGTATTGGACGCATTGATAACTTGGTCGTCATCAAACGCAGTGGAAAGAGCGTTTGCGCAGTCGTGTCCAGCGGGGGGAGCAATAACTGTATTCGTTATTTTCACACAACTGGTATCTTGTACGTTTTGCATGGCGCGAAGCTGCATATTTCGCACTAACTGAAGGGTTCTGTCCCGAAGCGCAATGGCCTCTTCGGTGTCGTTACCAAGAAAGCGAGGTGCGGCGGTTACCGCCAGCACCCCAATAACCAATATGGTTATAATAAGTTCTACTAGTGTAAAACCGTTTTTCTTCACATTAACCTTCGCAAGGTACTACCGTGATAGAAGGACGCTCGCCCTCACCACCAGAGTTTACATATGAAAGGGAGCACGCTTCACCTGGATCAGGCGCCTCTTCATAATCGCCAGTATAGTAAATAGTTACTGTATCTGTTTCGTTCGAGACAGCTGCATAATCGCTATCTGCGCCCAAATCCACTTCAATGATCGCTGTCAAATTGGCTACATCACTTGCATCGGGATAACCATAAACAACGTCGAGCGTAGTACCATCAACGGTTACAGAGGAATCAGCGCTTCCGGCAGCGTCTTGAATCAGCGCTTTACCGTAAACGATAGATGATGCCGACTCTATTGATCCAGCGATCCCTTGTAAAACAGAATCACGTGCATCGTCTTGAAGGTTCAAAAACTTAGGTGCTGCGGTTACCGCTAGGATACCCAGCAATACAATAACAATGATTAACTCGATTAGGGTAAAACCCTGTTGCTTTGATACTTTTTGCATAATCAAACTTCCTGAGTATTAATTAAAAAACAGTAACCTGGCCAGTGGCTGGGTTGTAAGTGAAACCGTCAAACGAGGTACCGTCAGGCGTGCCGTCTGCTGGTGCTGAAGTATTAGGTAAACCCATAGACTCAACTAAGTAGTAAACACAAAGCGTGTTTGCACCAGAGTCATCTGAACGTACCGCGTATCTGAAATCGGCAACAACCGTATCGTTTGTCGATGTGGTATTGGTAGGTGCCGACTGTAGAATTAGGTCGAACGTGTTTTTACACTCGGTATTGTTAACCGTAGAAATAAGCGTATTACCAGTAGAGCTGCCGGTCGGGTAGCCAATGGTACCGTCAACGCCCACTGGCGTTTGGTCGTAAGTAACTACTGTGCCATTGCCGTTCCCGTTGTTGCCACTTGGGCGACCTTCCACTTCCCATTGTGCGCGCACAAGACCTACAGCGGCGGCAAAGCCCCCTGCTACACCCTCTACACTGGCTTCTCGAGCTTCATCGGTAACATCGATAAAACGCGGTAGTGCCGTAGCCGCAAGCAAGCCTAAAATAATTACAACAATGATAAGCTCTATTAGCGTAAAGCCTTGCTGTCTCGTGTTCATAGCATCTCCTAGATTACAAATAAGCGCATAACTCCGACGCTTAGTTAACTTTTTCTTTCTCTTACAACGCCGCTACCAGCGTTATACTCAAACCAAACTTTGTCTTGAATAAAGAATGCACACTGCAAATATCCGTTTGCGTATTCATCGCTTACCGATATTTTTGACGACACATCGAATTCTCTTAATGTCGCTAATGTAAACAGGTATTCACACGCATTTCCTTGGCCCGGTTCGAGCCCTTCAGGCCAACCCTTTGTATTTACGAATAACTCTGCAGCCACTTCTTTTTGCTGTTTTATGCCGCCGCTGGCATCAAAGTCAATTTCGTAAATCAAAACCTTTGATTGCTTGGTCTTTATCCACTGGGCCCTTGCCAACATAACAACCCGTTGAAACTGAGCCACTGCGTTTTCTTTGTTAACTTTTTCAGCTTCTTTTATTACTGGTGTTGCGTGATAAACATACGTAGCAGTCACAACAGCAAGCACCAAACCAATCACAATAAAGTTAAATAACCCTGCTCTAGTACTAGCCACGCTTTACCCCATTAAAAAGGCGCGAAACTCTTACCCGCCTTTCACCGCCGACATCATGTTCCACATTGGCGTAAAGATGCCAAGCGCCAGTATTAATACCATTACCGCTACAAAACCTATCAAGATGGGCTCAATCTTGGCGGTTAAGCTCTTGAGATCGAAGTCGACTTCACGTTCATAATAATCTGCGCTTTCTTCTAAAAGCGGCTCTAGCCGACCGGTTTCCTCACCTACAGCTATCATCTGTAGTACAAGTGTAGAAAACAGTTCGCTATTTTTCGAAACTCTCAGCAAACTTTCGCCTTTTTCTATGCCTTGGCGCATCTCTTTGATGCGCATTTGCATATGAGCGTTATCTACAGCATCCGCTGTTAGTGACAAACCCGCCGTTAACGGCACACCTGCCCGCAGAATCATAGAAAAGCTACGGCTATATCTTGCTAATAATGATCGCTCAATAATGCTGCCTACAACAGGCAACTTTAGTTTAAATTTGTCCCATTTAAGTCGTCCATTAGTCGAATTAACGTATTGTATAGCCGAAAAAAGTGTTCCAATTAATACAATTAAAATTAACCACCAGTAGTTTACAAAGAAGTTCGAAGTACCTATTAACACGCGTGTCATTATGGGAAGCTCGGTGTCGAACCGCTCGAACATTTGTGTGAAAACGGGTACAACGAAAAGATTCAATATAAACATAGCAATAGCGAGCGCTATCAATACGAAAGTGGGGTATCGCAATGCCGATTTAATACGCTTTCGCGTTTCCTGTTCCCGTTCGAAATAGAGGGCTAACTGCAGGAAAACATCGTCTAGCTTACCGGTATTTTCACCTACTACGACAACAGAAATGGTTAACCGCGTGAAGACTTTTTCATACTTTGTCATGGCCGAAGATAAGCTTCTGCCTTGCTCAAGCTGATCAGCGATGTCCTTTAAAATTTCTTGGAAACGCTTATGTGAGGCGTTTTCACTTAGCCCTTTAATTGCCCGAATAATCGGAATACCCGCTTTAAGAAGCGAGTACATTTGGCGAGAAAAGATGATCATCTCATCTAGTCCGACTTTAGGTTCGAATAGATGCCCTATGTCTAAACCACCGCCTGCTTTTGCTGCCTTTTTAGTTTCTTCTATCGAAATAGGCACTATGTTTTTAGACAACAAAGCCTGCGCCGCTGCTTGCGCAGACGCAGCCTCAATAATGCCTTTTTGAGGGCCACCTTGAGCCGATTTACCCGCATAACTAAATTGAGGCATTAGTGGTTCACCACCTCAGGCACAAATTCAGCCACCTTAAAGACCTCATCTAACGAGGTTTTACCTTCTGCGGCATAATCTAGTGCCATATGTGAAAGGGGCACAAAGTCTTTGTTGGCCTTTGTCGCATCAACAAAACCTTGAGTATTGTCGTCGCGCAGGGCCTCCATCATGTCTTCATTCATTTCTAAAAATTCGAAAACACCAATACGCCCCTTGTAGCCTGTATGGTTACAGCTATTACAGCCTCTACCTTTACAAAATGTCGCACTTGCTAGCTCTGGCTTTAAGAAGCCTACCCATGCTTGCTCTTGCGCACTGGGCGCTCGCTCCTCTTTACAATTTTCACATAAGCGACGTACTAAGCGCTGCGCCAATACTCCACGCAATGAGGTAGCAACTAGATAAGGCGCTGCGCCCATATCGATAAGGCGTATGGCACTGGTTACAGAGTCATTAGTGTGAAGCGTGCTTAATACCAAGTGGCCTGTTAGTGCGCCTCTAAGCCCTATTTCTACGGTTTCTTGATCGCGCATCTCCCCCACCATGATAATGTCAGGGTCTTGTCGAAGCGTGGTACGCAAAATTGACGCGAAATCTAGGCCAATTTTTGAGTTCACTTGTACTTGGTTTATACGAGGCAAGCGATATTCAATGGGGTCTTCAGCGGTAATGATTTTCAAGTCGGGTTTATTGAGCTCGCTTAGCGCGCCGTACAAGGTTGTGGTTTTACCCGAACCTGTCGGCCCAGTAACCAATATCATGCCGTGGGGTCGGTTTATTGCTGCGCGAAATTTCTCGGCCATTGCATCCGGCATCCCCGTCTGATCTAACGTCAAAAGACCCGCGGATTGATCTAGCAAACGCATCACCACCGCTTCACCGTTAGCGACAGGCATGGTGGAAACACGCACATCAAGGGTGTGACCCTTCACTTTAATATTGAAACGCCCATCTTGAGGAATGCGCTTTTCTGAAATGTCCAAACCTGACATTAGCTTTAGCCTAAGTACCAATGCCGACGCAATTTTAACCTGGCCTAGCGTATTTTCCTGCAGCACGCCGTCAACACGCTGCCTTATGCGCAGAATATTTTCATCTGGCTCAATATGAATATCAGATGCACGCACCTGTACTGCATCTTCAAAAATAGAGTGAAGCAGCTTTACTACTGTGGCATCGGAAGTGGTATCGTCTAAGGCAGAGAGTTCAAAGTCGGCTTCATCGGCGTATTCTTCGCCTAACTTTTCTGCAAATGACGCAATATCCTGAGTACGACGATAAACTGAATCAAACGCTTCTAACATTTGATTCTCTTGTACTATTGCCAGTTCAATATTACGCGGCGCCACTAGCGGCCCAAGCTGATCAAGACCGCCTAAGTCGGTGGGGTCGCTCATACCTAGCAGCACTTCATCGTCGTCAGCTTCGAGTACTAGTGCGCGATAACGTCTTGCATAGGTTTCTGGGATAAGTTGTGCTTGCTCTGGATCTATTCGACGCTGTGTAATATCTAAAAAAGGAATATTGAGCTGCTGGGCAAGAAAGCGAAGAAGTTGCGGTTCGCTGATAAACCCTAAGCCAATAAGCGTATCACCAAGTTTTCGCCCGGATGACCGCTGTGCCGATAGCGCATTATCAAGCTGCTCGCTGGTAATAATATTTTCGTGAACTAATAAATCGCCGAGGCGCATCTTTAATCGAGGACGCATTAAGGTTGCTCCTGTAAATCGGTTAGGCGGGCACTAGCATATTGCGATGATGTAGAAGAGAGGCCACCAATCGCAAGGGCTCTGGAATATGAAGATATGGCTAAACGCTTGTCAGACAGTGCGTCGTAATTAACCCCCAGTGCCAACCACCATTTTGCATTATTCGGTTGTAGCGAGGCCATGGCGCTAAACGCCGAGATAGCTTGTTCTGGTTTATTGATTGTCTGTGCAGAGGTCCCTTTTAGTATCAGATAATCGATACGCTTTTCAGCCAGTGCTTTCGCATCTAAGCTATCTGGCATAAGGTTCAGAGCTTCTTCAAAGCGACTTTCTTGAACCAGAATCTTAGCCATGAGTTCGCGCCACACTAACGCCTCTGGTGATATTACAACGCCTTCTGAAAGTACCTGTAACGCTTGTAGGTTGTTATTTTGACCAAAATAAAGCGCGGCCAACTGTTTGCGAGCCTCGGTGTTTTGCGGGTAGGTAGATAGTGCAAGAGTAAAGCTTTTTTGAGCGTCGTCGAAAATACCAAAATTATAAGCTTTAAGCCCTGCCTCTAAATGAACGGCGCTTTGTTGCTCTGGCGATTTAGGCGTAACGTCAATCGCTGGCTCACGTGAAATAATGCTATCTGGTTTAGGCGAGCTTAATTCACCAGTTGTTTTAACGTTTGTTCCAGGGTTTGTCCTGCTTGCCGTTTGTATGTTTGCTTTTTCTTGGGTTAAGCCTGAGGCTTTCACTACCGCCGAGCCGGTTTCTTCAGTCTCTTCTGATACGTTTGCGGCTGATAGGGTTTCGTCTTTAACTTCGGCTGCCTGTTTATCTGTCTTTTTATCTGGCTTTTGATCTGATTGGGCATCCGAGTTTGAGCTTGAAGCATTAGCAACTTGCGTACGTTGCCTATATTCTGCCTCGTCATCGACTACCGTTTCATCAATACTGTTAAATACAATCTCAGCCACGTCTGACGGCGTATTTTGGTATGCCAAATCTTGCTCGGATAACGGTGTAGACTTCATGCCCTCTAACTGTTGTTCGGCACTATCGACACCTTGCTTGGAAGTACTTTCACTGTCCGTTTGGATGGGCTTATTTTCCATTGAGCTTGCTGCTGTATTCTGTACATCGTCTTTTGCAACAATGTCAGCGCTACCTGTATGACCAACACTCTTGTTATCCCCAAGCTCAGTCATACTACTCAACATCAACCATATAACTAGACCTAGTACAATGAGCGCAATCAGCACCTTAGGCCAAAGCGAACGATTTTCGACGTGCACCGTAGGCGGCAAGCCAAAATCTTCATTCTGGTTTCGCTCATCTAACGATTTTAAGGTGTCATTTAAAATGCTCATAAGCCCTGCGCCCCGTAAAGGTAAAGCGCACTTGCTACAGCAACCGCAGCTATGGAAAAAATAACAATGCTTTGTCTAGGAACAAGCCTTCGCTTGCAGTCATCAGTATCAAACACTGCATTTATCGTATGTTGCCAAGTCGCAGCGCTTTTACCCTGGCCGTAAGCGCGAAGAAGAATTTTGTGGCAAACAATATTAACCAACCGTGGCGTTCCTCGGGTGACTAATGCGATAAAAGCCCGTAAACCTTTAGAAATTAACTGCTCGCTGCCGCCGGCCGTTGTTAGTCTGTGGCCTATGTAATATTCCACTTCTGCCGACGTCATTGTGCGCAGCGTGTACGAAAAGCTGATGCGCTGACGAATTTGCCTAACCTTGGGGTTTGACAGGTTAGCGTCAAGCTCTGGCTGGCCGAATAAAACGATTTGAAGCAGCTTACTTTTCTCAGTTTCTAAGTTGCTAAATAAGCGCAGCATCTCAAGTGCATCCCAGCTTAACGATTGCGCTTCATCGATAATCAGTACCGCTTGCCGCCCCTCTTGTTTAAGTGCTAAAAGCCTTGACTCGATGGCACTGTGTAACCCTTGAGAAGCTTCGTTTTTACATATATCAATACCTAATTCATTGGCGAATGCTATACGCAACTCGTCAGGGCTTAGGTATGGATTCGGTAAGTAACAGGCTACAAATTTGTCCGAAAGGTGATTTATCAATTTGCGGCACAACAGGGTTTTACCTGTACCTACTTCACCGGTCACTTTAATAAAGCCTTCAGACATACTTAACGCAGACAAAATGACTTTTAACGCTTCATTGTGCGGCGCCAGTGCACAAAAGAAATCCGTGTTCGGCGTAAGCGAAAACGGCATTTCTGTGAAATGATAAAAGCCTTGGTACATAATTAGTTTCTATACCATTGATCAAGTAATGACTGAGTGCGAAGGCGCTGCTTTTCCCACGTATCTGGCTGTACCACAGAAGGGCGAATGAGAATAACCAATTCGCGCTTGCTCTGGGTTTTCGCTTTGTTTTTAAACGCGTTACCGATAATAGGGATATCACCTAACAGCGGTGTTTTGGATTCTTGCTCGCTGGTAACCGTTTCCATTAAACCGCCTATCACCACAATTTCACCGTCGCGAGCGCGGATCACGGTGTCAGATTCACGAATATTGCTTTGTGCTAGCGGTAACAAAATTTGTTGGTCACCTACTTGGATAACCTTTGTCTGTTCCGCCGTTTCTGTTACTGAAGGGTGAACATGCAGTATTACAGAGCCACTTCTGTCTATTTGCGGTGTTACGTCCAGCGCGATACCAGAAAAGAAAGGAGTAAGTTCGATGTCATTCTCGTTCTCTGTGCTTGTTGTGCTTTGATCTTCACTGGTCGACACATCGGTAACAAAGTACTCGTCTTGCCCTACTTTAATAACGGCCTTTTGGTTGTTAGTTACCGTAACGCGAGGGTTACTTAGCATTTGCACGTCACCCTGGGTTTGAAGCATATTGATAACACCATCAAAGTCGCCGCGAGAAATACGAAGCGTTGATACTCCACCGATATCGGTAGAAATAGTATTGCCAATTGCATTTACTGCATTAATAGCTGGGTCGATTCCCGCTGCAGTGTTTGCTGCAAAATTAGAAGCAAGCGCCCCGCCGCTAAACCCAAAATTGAGGCTCCCCGTTAAGCCGCTTGCTATACGGTCCCATCTAACGCCTTGTTGGTAACCATCATTTAGCGTGACTTCAATAATGCGAGCTTCTAGAACTACCTGACGTTGCAGGCTTTCTTGGCTTTGATTTAGAAAATCTTTCACCACGGCAATTTCGCTTGGTAGCGCGCGCACCGTTACCAAGCCCGCTTGCGGCGAGACCACAACCTGACGGCCTTCTGTGGGCGATACTAATACCTTCAAAGCCTCTTTTAAGTCACTCCAAAAATCGTTTTCACTGGTGGTTTGAATGTTTGAGCCATTAAGCTGTTGGATATTGTTGCCGCCAAGACCACCTTGGCCACCAAAACCGCCTTGCCCCCCCAGAGCGTTACCGCTGATGTTATTGTTGCCGTTAATACCGCCGTTGTTACCGCCATTATTTTGGTCCTGCTCGCTAACACCGCCCGCAATTACGCTTACGTTCGATACACCAAAACGCTTGATCATTAGGAAGTTAACCGGGATAGATTCTGTCTTTAACTGCGACGGCATCACCTGGATGACTTTGCCTTCTAAAAATACATCCAGCGGATACATTCTAGAAATAATCGTAAGCACATCATCAAGGGCTACGTCTTTAAGGGTTAGGCTGATTTGACCTGAGACCGCTGGATGCACAGCCACACTATATGGCGTATCTTCCACTAGCGCATCGAAGAAAGGGCGAACATCTACATTATTGGCCGATACGGCAAATAGCTTCTGAGACGTAGGAGCTGGTAGCGACTGATAGCGAGCTACTTCTGACAGCAGTTCTTGGTTTAACTGCGGTGGAGGAGCTGGTTTGGTCGCAGGTACATTTTGGGAACGATTGAGTTCATCGCGAATATGCGGTTTCACTTCCTCGCCAACACCATAGGTTTGACAACCCGCGATAACAAACGCCGCAGCTAGCATCAGTGCGTTAGAAATAAGGCTATTTTTTAATTTCATATGCATACATTCTTAGTATTTTCTGCTGACGACCGTCAGTTATAATCACGTGTTTAGGGGTTATTTTGGACACAGTAAATTCATTCAGCGTGTCGCCCTCTCGATAAGACTTGCCAGATATGATCGCGCTGTAACCGGAACTGCGTTTAAAAATTGACTGCAGTGCCAATTCTCCATCTAAAAAGTTGCTTTCGCTTGCACTCGCCCCTTTGAACTGGGCAGGTTTGGTTGGGTCTACCGCGGCTATTGCGGGCTTAAGAACACTACCTACTACCAACAAACTAAATATGAAGCATTTCATTTTCTTCACCTAGCCTCCCTAAAGCGAAATGAAGGTAGCGTTATTGCTTACTGTCGCTAACCCCAGTGTCAGTGATGCACTGGGGTATTCGTCGACGTTATAAGCGAAGTCCGTCACAATGACTTTTTCTGGTGCCGCTTGTAGACGCGCTAGATAACTGCGTAAGTCGAAGTAACTACCCTCAATCACTAAACGCATATTGTGACGATAGAATGATGTACTTTGCGTTTCACCTTCACCAAAACGAAGGGTTTGAGTAGGTTCTACGTTAAAGTTAACCAAGCTCACATTGTTTTCTTCATTTAATAGCGTCATTAACAACTCAGGCATTCTGTCTGCAGCCACGAAACCTTCATTCAACGACAGCAGTGCATTGTCGACATCCAACAACGCTTTTCTTGCGCTATCCAGTTCCTGTTGCATACGCTGGGTGTAGTCAACGGTTAGTGCTTGTTGAATCGCGTCGCGTTGAATAACCAGTGCTTTGTATTCACTTTCTTTTCGAGTAAGGGTTTTATCTGCACCAGACATGCCATCTAGCGCAGGCGATATGCCGAACCAGAAAAACAAGTAAACAATAAGACCAAAGCTCACCCACAAGATAAGCTGCTTTTCTCTCTTTTCTAAAGCAGAGAACTTATCAGAGAGCTGTTGATACTGATTCATCAGCTTCCCCTTCAAAATCGGTTGATAGTAAAAATTGCTTCACGCTTTCATCCCCGTCCACTTCGTCAAACTTCACTGACGAGAATGACTTGCCTTGGAAGAAAGGTGACTGCTGCAATTTTTTAAGCCAGACAGGTATCGACGACGGTGCTATCGTTTGCCCCGACAGACGAATTTTCTGGGTGTCTATATTGATGCTAGTAAGCCAAAGGTTTTGGTTGTGATAATCAGCTAAATCGTCCATCACTTCGCCATACTTGGTTGCGTCAAAAGACAGCTCTCCACTTTCTAAATAGGCAAGCAACTGCTTTCTGTTTTGAATCTTGGCATTCACTTGCTCAAGCTGCTGTTGCAGCGTTTTGGTATCTCGTTTTTTCTCTAGCGCGTCATTAAGCGCTTTAATTTCGTTATTAATTTGAGTAGTTAACGCCGTTTGCTGCTGTATTTTTTCTTGCTTCGCGGTTAAAAGCACGTTTAAAGCAACAACAGCAATAAGCATTACGCCAAACGCTAAGCCGTTAACCCACAACACTTTTGATAAAGGTAAGCGCTCTTTTTTCGGCTTAAGAGACGGATGGTAAAGATTTATGGAACGTTTCACTGTGCATCCCTCGCGGCAACAAGCGCACTTGCCAAAGCAAAGTGACAAGTGGAGTCGACAACGTCAGCTAAATCAAGCTGCGGAACAAGTACATTCATTGCCGCAGGCTGGAAGGGCTTTAAACGTTCTATGACAGGTTCGCAATCGAACTGTGTTCTAAATAAGATCTCTTTAAGCGGCGGTTGTTTTAACTGTGATTCATAGAAATCCATTGAACGTTGGATTTCTAGACCGAGCATATCACTTAACTGTGCTAAGTCTTGTTGCGCATTGGCTTTGTTCACAAAGCCTCGTAAACGTCGTGATAACCAAATTGCACGAGAACGTACAATCATTAGAAACGGTTCGCTATTGGGCTCTTGAATAATCAGTAATCGGGCGTAATCATCGTCTGGCACCATTTCTGTCGCCAAGACTTCTTTGGCATGAATATGGGTAAGCTTAACGTTTTTCGCTTTTTCCATACTTTGCACTAAAGCAGAAAGTGGCGACTTTTCGGCGGCAAATACATCAATTTTCTTTCCGCCAGTTCTTGTTTGTACCGGGTAATCAACATAGTCCAAGACAATATTGTCTGAGTCAAAAGGTACAAGTTCACCTAGCGTCCAAGGCAATGCGGTAGTGATATCCTCATCTGGTAAATCAGGCTTTTCTACCTGCACCATGTGATACATATCTTGCGAAAGCACAACAGACACCCGACACCCTTCTTTTTCAAAATCACGCAACGCGTTGCAAACTTGCTTTTCGAAAGGTTGGCGATTGTCAAAAGGAACAGAGGTTACAGAACTTAGAACATAGCCACTGTCGCCATGACTAATAGCGGTAATATGCAGTTCTTTCGCACTCACAGAAACACCTACTGTGGGCGATGCAACGTTCTTTTGAGATGAGAATAAGCCAGATAGCATATGTCTACTTAATTCGTTAGTGTCGAGTATTATCTTGTTATCAACAATACCTTAAGGTGCCAGATTGTGACATGGCGCTAACTCAAAAGTAGACTAATTATCTAAATAGAACAAATACCTACATAGGGGAAAATTTATATTAATATGTATGGATATGAAGACCTTATTAGTCTTTCAAAGGCATAAGTGAACCACTTGCTGGGTAATAGTCGAAGTAAGTTCCTTTACTTAAGCTGTAGCGGCACCAATAGTTGTCTTCATCGACATCTAACTCTGCGTAATACCTCGCGTGAATTTTAAAGCCATCCACGCGAAGCGGAGATGCAACTACTGATTGCCAAATTTTCTCACATCCCACATCAGACAAATCCGCTGTTGGCCACCCATTGTGATTCATACGTACTGGCGTTCGGTTTATTTCTCTGCCTGAGTCGTCATAGTGTATAAGCATGATCATTGTGGTAGGTTGACGGACTCGCCATTGCCAATGAGAAGAAACAACGTGACGTTTAAACGTATCGAACTGGCCTGTTAGCGCCTTTACCGTTGTATCTTCTTCACCGATGTGAAAAAAGTTTATTGCCAGGCCCAATGAAATGGCAAAAACCAATGCAATCGATGCTTTTATAAGGTTTTTAGTAGTATCTGAATCTTTTTTGTTGTTATTCATTCGTGCTTCCTCAGCCTAAACTGAAGTAATAAATCTCTATTTAGGGCCGGCTTTCTTCGCTGCATACATTACATTAAGTTGATATAACAACCAACAGGTGCCCTGCAACATCACTACGTTATCGGCATTTGAAAGGAAAATTAAAGTGTCTTAAAAGAATAGGTTAAACCCAACTAAAACGTAGGAGCTTATAACCCGTAATGATAGGGTTGTGTTAGCCTAACTTTTACAAACTACCTTTTGCAAAATTGTTACTCCCCAGAAATCGCTATCTTTCTCTTTTAGCTGCCAGCCTTTTTTTATCAATGCTTTTCGCGTGAAGTAGTTCGTCATACCATGTCCGAATAATACAACTCGAGGGTGATTACTGCTTATATCATCAATATGCGTGGCAAGTTTTTCCACCCTTTGCTTTGCAAATTTGAAACTTTCGAAGCGGCCTTTAGTTCCCATAAACCAAAGGGCTCTACTTAACAAAACCCAGTGCCAACTACGTAAAGTGAAAGGCAGCTTATAATAGGGAATATCCATTTCCTTTAGATATGGTAGCTCTTCATCTATTGAAGTTACGCCATAGTGAGCCGCGGTTAGCTTTGCTCTTAAAAGCGGACTCACAGCAATATAGCTATTGTTAAGATGCGTTATTTGTTTTGGTTGACTGGCGGGATCTAAGGGAGACTTATTGTAATTACGCACCCAGTTTGCATACTCTGCTGCGTTCACTTTTTCGTTGTGAGCAGAAAGTGGCTTCCCATGGCGAATAAAAACCACTTCTTTTGGCTTACTGTTGCTTAAAACATCCCTGTTCATTGTTACTTCACTTAATTCGAATTTGCGATTCTACAGGCCGCTAAAATTTGCCAATGCGCTAAATTTTTTTAGACCTGTTACTAACATGGCTTCATAGTTGCCAAATTTAATAACAGACTCAAAGTCACGATACTAGGCGCTAGCTAATACCGGATCGGCAGTTTGCCTATCATTAGCAGACAAATTCACTTTCTGATCGATATATTGGGACAGCGCTACTTGCTGTTCTTCACTTAAACGCAATCCATGCTTAGTTCTGCGCCAAATTACATCTTCCAGCGTACATGCCCACTCACTCTCAATTAAATAGTCTACTTCTGCGCGATACATGCCTGCGCCAAAGTCTTCTCCCATCTCAGCAATTGACAATTTTCCTTTTAAAAATCTGTAGCTTAAAAGGCCATATTGACGGGCATAACGTTGAGCAATATCTTTGTTCAACCACGGGAACTCACCAATTAACTTATTTACAAGCTCGTCTTGGCTTTCGAATGCGCCACCTGGTAAAGGAACATCTTTAGTCCATGCTTTCTTGGCTTTAGGGAAACATGTAGTCAGTTTGTCTACTGCATGCTCAGCTAATTTTCTGTAGGTCGTTATTTTCCCACCAAAAATATTGAGCAACACAGGCTTACCTGTCTCACCTTTTAGCTCAACTTTGTAGTCTCGTGTTAACTCTTGAGCAGAAGCATTCTTTTCTTCCAGTAAAGGTCTTACGCCACTGTAAGAGTGAACAATATCGCTTAGGGTAATTTTTGATTTAAAGTATGTGTTTACCACGTCAATTAAGTATTCGGTTTCTTCATCCGATATAGCAGCATCTGATGGATTGCCTTTGAAGTCTTCATCAGTAGTACCTACCAGAGAGAAATCTCCTTCATACGGAATAACAAAAACAATACGCCCGTCTTTGTTTTGCAGTATGTATGCTTCATCAGTATCGTAAAGTTTCGGCACAATGAAGTGGCTTCCTTTTACCATACGCATAGCATTTGGGTTGTTAACATTTACTAAACGATCTAAGAAGGATACCGCCCAAGGGCCTGCAGCATTGACAATAGACTTCGCTTTTACTGTAAACGTTTTCCCTTTTGCTGTTTTAAGCTCAACGCTCCACAGGTTGTCTAGCTTTTCAGCTTTCACACATTCAGTGCGGGTGTAAATTTGTGCGCCTTGATCTTGTGCGGCTAGTGCGTTCAATACCACTAAGCGTGCATCGTCTACCCACCCGTCAGAATATTCAAAACAGGTTGTAATACCGCTAACTAAAGGGCTTTCGCTGGTTGTGGACAGCTTACGTGAGCGAGGTAGCATGTTGCGTTTCGCCAGTGAATCGTAAAGGAACAAACCAATTCGAATCATCCACGCTGGGCGTAAATGCTTTTGATGCGGCAAGCGAAAGCGCAAGGGCCACATGATATGAGGGGCTTTTTGAAGCAATACTTCCCGTTCCGCCAATGCTTCTTTTACTAAACGGAACTCGTAATGTTCCAAATATCTGAGGCCGCCGTGAATGAGCTTGCTACTTGATGAAGATGTAGCGCCAGCAAGGTCACCTTTTTCACATAATGCTACTGAAAGCCCACGTCCTGCAGCGTCTAGCGCCACGCCAACACCGTTAACGCCGCCGCCAACAACTAAAACGTCGACTGTTTTTTCAGATTCATTGCTGTGACTCATAGTTTGCCCCTGCTCGTATTTACATTTTCTTTATCTAGTTGTTGGCTATTTGACAACCAAAAGGAAAACATGTCAACACAAAACGAACATTATCGAACATTAAAGAAAGTTAAATGAACCCAATTATGCGTTAACTTGCTGGTAATAATGCAAAGGAAGAATAAAGGGTTTAGCTAATCTATATACGCTGAGTCGCATATTTGTAAATACAACTAGACGAGTGAATCAATACAAAACCATGTGCAAGGAGCACTTGGCATCGCACAACATTATCGAATGATAAGGCTAGTCTAGAATTATGACAGATCTGTGATTGTGACGATAAGTCAGTAATACAGCTAATGGTTATGCTTTTACAAAAGTAATGTTATTTTCTTTTATAATTTTGCCTATGCTTGGCGGTGGTGTTTTGTCGCAAACTAAACAGTCGACTTGTGATATATGGCCCTGTTCAACCATGGCGCGGCGTTCAAATTTACTGTAGTCGGCAGCAAGGATGACGTGTTGAGTATGCTCTAAAATAGCTTGTGAAACTTTCACTTCTCTGAAGTCAAAGTCTAATAACGCGCCGTCTGAACTTATACCACTTATACCAATGATGCCGTAGTCCATTCGAAACTGACTAATAAAGTCACAGGTTGCTTCACCAATAATACCGCCGTCGCGATACCGTACTTCACCTGCGGCAATAATCACCGAGAAGTCTTCTTTAGCAGATAGGATTGTCGCTACATGAATGTTGTTTGTTACTACGTGTAGATTTTTATGATTTAGTAGCTTAGTAGCAATAAGTTCAGTCGTAGTACCAATATTGATAAACAAAGACGCACCATCGGGAATCATGGCCGCTACAGCTTCAGCAATTTTTTCTTTTACTTCACTGTTTTGCGTTTTACGTTCTTGATAAGGCGTGTTTTCCCAGCTTCGGTTTAAACCTGCGCCGCCGTGGTAGCGACTGACCACGCCATTCTCAGCAAGCTGATTTAAATCTCTTCGAATGGTTTGTGGCGTCACTTCACAAGCATTAACCAAATCATCAATAGACATAAAACCATGTTGCTTTATTAGCCCAACAATTTTTTCGTGTCTTTGCGTTTGGTTCATCACACATCCTCATAAATAAAAACGACAATAATTATACGTGCTTAATGACAAACTTCACGCGATAAAACGAAAATCAGATGTTCGTTTTCGAAAATATGGCATTGTTAAACACCTGTAAATGATGCAAACTCTATGAAAATTATCTTCAGGAGTGACCTTATGGGACAACATATTCTTGCCATTGACCAAGGCACAACAAGCTCTCGCAGCATTATTTTCTCTGCAAAAGGCAGTATTGAAGCCATCGCTCAACAGGAGTTTTCTCAAAAGTACCCTAAAGATGGCTGGGTTGAACACGACCCGGAAGAAATTTGGGAAAGCGTTGTCGCTACCCTGAAGGAAGTTTTTAACAAATGTAATATAACCCCGTCTGACGTCGCCGCTATTGGTATCACGAATCAGCGCGAAACCACGCTAGTTTGGGATAAGCAATCAGGAAAGCCTGTTTACCCTGCAATAGTTTGGCAAGACAGACGCACAGCACAATACTGCAGAGATTTTAGCGAAGACGAAGAATTCGTTTCGTACATAACAGAGTCAACAGGGCTTTTACTTGACCCTTACTTCTCAGCAACGAAAGTCGCATGGATACTAGATAACGTCGAAGGCGCCCGAGAGAAGGCAGAAAACGGCAAGCTTCTGTTTGGTACCGTGGATACGTATTTGATTTGGCGCTTAACGGGCGGTGAATCACATAAAACTGATGCCACCAATGCGTCTAGAACCATGTTGTTCGATATTCATAACCAGTGTTGGGATGAAAAGCTTCTTGATAAATTTAACATTCCAGCTTCAATGCTGCCTGAAGTTATGGACTGTGCCGCAGATTTTGGGGTAATTAAAGAAGACATCATCGGAAAAGCTATTCCTATTCAGGGTGTAGCAGGCGATCAGCAAGCAGCACTTGTGGGCCAAGCGTGTTTTGAAAAAGGCATGGCAAAGAGTACGTACGGAACCGGATGCTTTATGATCCTTAACACCGGCGACGCCCCTCTTCAGTCAAAGAACCGCTTACTTACTACTGTAGGTTACCGACTAAATGGCAAAACCACCTATGCGTTAGAAGGCAGCATATTTATGGCTGGCGCTACTGTGCAATGGCTCCGTGATGGCCTAAAGCTTATTGACGACGCGGCAGAATCTGAAGCTCTAGCACAGCGCGCTAGAGAAGATAACGGTGTATTTTTAGTTCCCGCGTTTACCGGGTTAGGCGCGCCTTATTGGGATCCTGATGCTCGTGGCGCCATTTTAGGGCTTACCCGTGATACAGGGATAAGCGAGATCGTTGCAGCAGGCCTGCAATCGGTTTGCTACCAAACCAAGGACCTTCAAAAGGCAATGGAGAGCGACGGAGCACGCCCTACGAATATACGTGTAGACGGCGGTATGTCACGTAACGACTGGGTAATGGGCTTCTTATCAGACATTTTGGGGGCTGAAGTAGAACGCCCTGAAATTACCGAAACAACCGCGTTAGGCGCCGCCTTCCTTGCCGGATTACAAGCAGGTGTGTTTAACAGTATTGATGATCTAACCCAGTGCTGGAAGAGTGATAGCGTTTTCACCCCAAGACTATCGAAGCAGGAACGTGATCAAGCCTATGACGGTTGGAAAGCTGCTGTAGACCGTATCCGCTGTAGTTAATTTCTCCTTATTTTTCCTATTGTTAATAAAGTGCGGTTATATACCGCACTTTTTTTATACAAAAAAATTTTTATAACATTGTAATTACATTGTCATTTTGTGCTAGTATTGGATCCAAGGTAAACGTTTCACCTTTTACCTTGAAATAGAAACGCTATATTTTTCATAAAGTTACAAATAATAATCGAGAAAATATAACGTTAAATGTGTAAAAGTAATGTTAATAAGCTTGATCCGCACATACTAAAAACGTAATTTAAGTGCAAAGTACGTTAAAACGTAGCCTACTCACGGAGAAAACACAGTGACACATAAAATTAACACATCACAGTTAGGCCCAATTGCGAAACGCTCACTTTTAGGTGTTGCTATCGCCTCTGCCCTACACGCACCGGTAGCATTTTCTCAAGATGCTGACACTCAAAGTGTAAACGATGCACCTGTTGAAGTTATTGAAGTTCGCGGCATTGTAAGCAGCTTGAAAAGAGCAATGTCTGATAAGAAAGAAAACCTCGCTGTTTCAGACGGTATCGCAGCGGAAGATTTAGGTAAATTCCCAGATCTAAACGTTGCTGAATCACTTCAGCGTATCACTGGTGTTTCTATCGACCGTAATGGTGGTGAAGGCCAAAAAGTTACGGTACGTGGTTTCGGCCCACAGTTTAACACGGTACTTGTAAACGGTCGCCAACTCGCTACTGACGACGCTGGCCGTGCATTTAACTTCGACGTACTTGCTGCCGACCAAATTACTGGCGCAAGTATTTATAAAAGTGGCGTTGCCAACCTTCAATCTGGCGGCATCGGCTCTACCATCAATGTATCGACTGCTCGTCCATTCGA
Source organism: Alteromonas sp. ABH4_452 (assembly GCF_056311825.1). Classification (NCBI taxonomy): domain Bacteria; kingdom Pseudomonadati; phylum Pseudomonadota; class Gammaproteobacteria; order Alteromonadales; family Alteromonadaceae; genus Alteromonas; species Alteromonas sp. ABH4_452. Next base: position 109,356 of record NZ_CM149973.1, read on the forward strand.
CTATGACGGTTTCCAAGCGGTAGGAAGCGTGAAAGGTGTGTATGAAACCCTTTCAGAAGAAACGTCTCCACAAGCCTCTTTCTTAGTTAGCAACACATTTGCTGACGATAAATTTGGCTTGCTACTTGCGGTATCTCATCAAGAGCGTCAGGTTCAAATTAACCGTATTCAAACAGCGGGCTGGCGTCCGGGCCTAACACTTTCTAACCGTGGCGATGGCGAAACGGCTGAGATTATTGCTACTGATGTTTATTTGCCTCGTAACTGGGACCAAGTTGTAGACCAGCAAGACAGAACTCGTACTAATGCATCGCTTGTTGCGCAGTTCGCGCCATCTGATGATGTAACCATTACCCTAGACGGTTTTATCTCGAAGTTTGAAGTTGATTCACAGGTTACTGACCTTGCATCATGGTTTGAACCAGACCGCGTAGGTTCTGCCACTATTTCTGAGTTTGGTACAGCTGTACAATTTACGCAGGAAATTGACTTACACCAAGGTAGCGGCAACCCAGCATCTGACTTCGTATCATCAACCCGTGGTGTACGTGACGTAACTAACAAAGGCTTCGGCTTAAATGTTGATTGGCAGGTAACTGACGCCCTTTCAGCAACTTTCGATGTATCAACATCTGAAGCTGAAAACGACGTTGCTGGCGAAGGTCGCTTTAACGTTGTAGGTATTATCAACAACTACGAGTTTGACAGCACAGGTGGTACACCTACTGTAATTCACGACGGTTTTGGCAATGGTCAGTTACCTGATATTTCGCTTAACCGCCTTCACTATAACGACTTAGGTAACGTTGTTGCGTCTGAAGACGAAGTAACAGAATACAAAGCTGACTTCACTTACCTTGCTGACTCTGACGTTTTCCGTAAAGTTGACTTCGGTATTTTGCGTTCAGAGCGTGAGAAGTTCGTTTTCCAAGAGTTTGCGTCACAATGTGTATTCTGTGGTTATGGCACAGAGGCGCCAATCGATGAACTGAACATTCGTCCGTTCACCGCGAACAACTTCTTCAGCGGTCTGATTGACACTTGGTACACGTATGATGGCGATGCATACCTCGACTACCTTGCTTCTCAAGGCGCACCAGTGGTACCAACGCTTCAGCCTAACTATTACAACATCGAAGAAGACGTAACCGCGCTTTACGCTAACTTCGAATTTGGTTATGACATCGGTGATATGCCGTTAACCATGAACTTTGGTGCTCGCTACGAAGAAACCAGTGTTTCAGTTTCTGCAGTACAAGCCCTTATCGCTGACGTTGTTCCTACTACTGACTTGACCTTGTTTTCAAATGTTTTCGCTCCATCAGAAAACATCACAGGTTCATCTTCATACGCAAACCTACTACCTAGCCTGAACGTTAAGTTAGAAGTACAAGAAGATATGATCGTGCGCTTCTCGCGCTACGACTCTTTGACACGCCCTACTATGTCTCAGATGTCGCCAGCGACTACTTTCAACGAGCCTCGCCGTCAAAACCTTCAGGCAAGCGGTGGTAACCCTGACCTTAAGCCATTTAGCGCTGAAAACTGGGATCTATCATTTGAGTGGTATTACAGCGATGACTCTGTGTTCTCGTTTGCAGTATTTAGCAAAGAAGTAGAAGACTTCATTGTTACGCTTTCTGGCGATGAAACTTATACCATGACGAATCGCCTTCCAAGTGACTATCGTTGTGCAGCGGATGACTGTGCGGTGGGCGTATCGCTTGACCCACAAGACCCTGATCGCGACGTAGTGGCGGACACAGAAGAGCTTAATGGTGCAAGCGAAGTTTACACTGTTACACGCCCTCAAAACGGCGAAACAGCAACAGTTAATGGTTATGAAGTAGCGATTACCCACGTATGGGATAACGGCTTTGGTGTAACCGCTAACGCTACTGTAGTAAACAGCGATGCGGAAGTATCTGGCGATACAACTCAGACGTTTGCGCTAGCAGGTCTTGGAGATTCACAAAACCTTATCGTGTTCTACGAGCGTGATGCGTTCCAGGCACGTGTAGCGTTTAACAACCGTGAGTCGTTCCTATTTGCACTAGATAACACTGAAGTTGGCGGCGCGACTGGCGAGCCAATTACGACTGAAACTTACGGTCAATGGGATGTAAGTGCAAGTTACGACATCAACGAACACCTTACGGTATTTGTTGAAGGTATCAACGTGACTGAAGAAGAGCTTACTCAAGTAGGTCGCTTCCCAGACCAAATTTACTCAATTGAAGACAATGGTGCTCGCTACTCTGTAGGTATCCGAGGCTCATTCTAAGATTTGTGTGTGTGTGTTTTGGCAGGGGTAAAACCCTGCCATTTATCCATAAGCCTATTGGCAAAACGAGTACGTTTATGGATAAATGTAGAAAACAGTCATAATTCCATTTAAGCAGTGTTGTTTCATGAATCATTCATCTAATACATCTCAAAAACAGCGTATTGTCATCGTAGGTGGCGGCACCGCTGGCTGGCTTACTGCCGCCATAGTCGCGGCTAAACATAAGGTAGCAATGGGTGAATGTGGCTTAGATATTACTTTGGTCGAATCCAGTGATATTCCTACTGTCGGCGTAGGTGAAGGAACGTGGCCAACCATGCGCAACACGCTGAAAGACATTGGCCTGTCTGAAAAGGAAGTATTTAGACGCTGCAGCGCTGCATTCAAGCAGGGCGGTAAGTTTGTAAATTGGGTAAACGGCGACGGCGACTTTTATTACCACCCGTTTACCGTTCCGCTAGGTTATGGTCGCGTAGAAATGGCCCCCTATGTAGGCGATATTGCAAATTTTGCCAACGCCACTAACTTTCAGCAGCACGTGTGTGAGCGCAATATGGCGCCTCGCACGCTCAGCGAACAAGAATACAGCAGCGCACAGTCGAACTATGCGTATCATTTAGATGCTGGCGCATTTGCTGACATGTTACGAGACTTCAGCAAAACGGAGCTAGGCGTTAAACACATTGTCGCCACGGTAGAAAGCGTAGCCGCAACATCAAACGAACATATCGAAAGCGTTACGCTTAACAACGGCATGGTTTTACATGCCGATTTATTTGTCGACTGTTCTGGTTTTCGCTCACTACTGCTTGGCGAAACCCTAGGTGAAAGCGTTATTTCCACAGACGACGTGCTATTTAATAACTCTGCCCTTGCCCTTCATGTACCCCACGATGAAGACTTCGAAATAAAGCCCTATACCCAAGCAACAGCACAAGAAGCAGGCTGGATTTGGGATATTGGTTTATCTTCAAGAAGAGGTGTAGGTCATGTTTATTCCACCGATTTTACTACCGACGAACGCGCCGAAGAAGTATTGCGTGAGTACGTCGGTGACAAGCACGGTGATTTGAAAGCGCGCACAATTCGCTTTAACTCTGGTTATAAGAAGCGTATTTGGAAAGGAAACTGTATCGCAGTCGGTCTTTCCGCAGGGTTTGTAGAGCCATTAGAGGCAACAGCCCTCATGCTTATTGAGATTTCAGCACGTTATATTGCAGAGCAAATGCCGCTGCCCGCCTCGGCTATGCCTATAGTCAGCCAGCGCTTTAACAAACAAATGAACTATCGCTGGCAGCGCATTATCGACTTCTTGAAACTTCATTATATTTTTAATCAACGCAGTGAACCTTACTGGGTTGCCAACCGCGACGCGTCTTCTATCCCCGACTCTTTGAAAGAAGATTTGGAAATTTGGAAGTATCGCGGCCCACAAATTGCTGATTTTTCAGCGGCAATAGAGTTATTCCCTGCCGCCAGCTATCAGTACGTACTATATGGAATGGGATTTTCTCCAGACTTTTCTTTGCAATCTCATTTCTACAACGAACGTGACCTAGCTGATAAAGTAATTCAACAAAATCAGCTAATCACGCAGCAAAAACTAAGCAGCTTACCTAATCACCGCGACTACATTGAGCAGTGGTTGGCAAGCTAACGAGAATTATAATATGCCAACATTTGAAACCTTATCGGCTGATACCCACAGCGCTCTTACTATTGATGAGAGCAAGCTTGCTAGTACTTATTCGAAATTTCACCTTCTCAACATTGAGATAAAAGAAGCCGTTCAAGCATCTAGCGACTTCCCTCTGTTTTTCAGCAAATCTACTGATGCACAGTATTGGACAATTTCGGCCCTGTGCGGCCTAGCTCCTCAAGAGAACGTATTTGAAACGCAAGGCACGTGGCTAGGTCACTATGCACCGCTTAGCCTTCGCACATTGCCTTTTATCGTACGATTGGGAAATGATGCTCAACAGCAAGAAGTTTTAGTTGATGTCGACTCGCCAGCTGTTTCTTCTCAAAACGGTGAAGCGCTCTTTTTACCTTCAAAGCGCCCTACTGCGTACTTAGATAATAAAAAGAAATTGATGGATGAGCGCGTTACCGCCATGCAGCAAACCGCTGTAATGATGAATCAAATTAGCGAGATGGGACTCATTCATACTGTCGACTTGATTATAGAGTACAAAGACAACACAAATCAGCGCGTAGGCGGGCTAGCTACGGTGAATGAACAACGCTTGCAAAACCTTACGGGTGAAGAACTGGCTAGTTTGAATCAAAAGGGCCTGCTCAACGTGCTTTTCAATATTCTTGGTTCTATTTTGCAAGTGAACCGCGTTATTCGTCTTCATAACACTAAATTCCCTGATCGCGCTGTAAACAACATTAAGTTCGAAACCAGCAAGTCATAACTTTCCTTTAGGAGTAAAACATGTTTTCCAGCACTATTCAGGTGTCTGTTTTTGTCTTTGTGACTGCTTTAATCGGTTTTCTTACCTATTTAAGTTGCCGCGGACAAAATAGAAATGCTCAAAACCAAAACCGCGAATACTTTCTTGCAGGCGGAGGTCTAGCTTGGTATTTCGTTGCAGGTAGTATCACGCTCACCAACCTAAGTACTGACCAGCTAGTAGGTATGAACGGTAACCAAATGGCCTTGTTAGCACTATGGGAGCTAGCAGCCGTTGTAGGCCTTTTCGTACTGGCAAAAGTATTTCTGCCTGTGTATTACAAGTTCAAGTGTACAACGACAACAGAACTTCTAGAGCAGCGCTATCACGACAAGCACATACGCGCAGTTATTAGTGCGCTCTTCTTCGCAGGCAGTGCTTTAATTTTCTGCCCAGCGGTAATCTATTCGGGTTCTTTGTTTATGCAGTCAATGTTTAACGTTGAGCTGCCGCTGATGTACATTGCAGTTATCTTCGTTATCGTTGGTGCTCTATACGCTATCTTCGGAGGCCTTCGCGCAGTAGCGGTGTCTGATACCTACTCAGGCGTGCTGCTTTTAACCATGGCCGTACTGGTGGTTATTTTAGCGCTTCAAGCCATCGACTATAACTTTGACGGCATTCCGCAAGAGCGTCTTACGTTAATTGGCGATGATGAGTCTCCAATCCCTTGGCACACCTTGCTTACCGGTATGATTTTCATCCAAATGTTTTACTGGGGTACTAACCAAGTTATTACTCAGCGCGCGATGGCGGCACCTTCTTTGAAAGAAGCGCAAAAAGGCGTATTCGCTGCGGCCGGTATCCGCTTGCTAATTGTACCTGCCATTATTGTTATTCCAGGTATCGTTTCATACAAACTATTTGGTGATATTGGTGATAGTGCTTACGGAAAAATTGTTGCAACGGTATTGCCTGATTGGCTTTCTGGCGTATTCGCTGCGGCTATGGCGGCTGCGGTGTTAACCACGTTTAACAGTAATTTGAACTCTGCTACTGCGCTATATGTTTGTGATATCCACGAAAGCTATATCAACAAAACACCTAACGTACCTAAGTTAAGCGGCTACGTTACGGTCTTATTGTGTTTAGTATCGCTTGCGCTAATCCCCGTATACCAACAAGCTGATAGTATTATTAACCTAGTTCAAAAGCTGTACGGTCTATTAAGCATGCCTATTCTTTCGGTATTCATCGTAGGCTTACTGTTTAGAAACGTGCATGCATTCGCAGCCATTGGTGCAGTGTTGTTCGGCGTTTCAATTTACGCATTAATGAGCTTTGAAGCTTCACCTCTGTATGCACCATTTGGCCTTCATTACATCCACCTAATGTTCGCAACGCTTATTGGCTGTGTCGCCTTTGCTCTTATTGTGAACCGCTTGGTGTTTAACCAAAAGGCAGATTTTTCGTTAGAGCTTTATAAGAAAGAAGCCTAACAAATTAGTTACATGTCGAAAAAGGATGTCTTTTGACATCCTTTTTTGTTTTTAACAATTAATATCGTCTATATTTTACAACTATTGGTCAGACTTCATTTCCTTCGCAATGCAGACTACCATTGAAAGTTAAACGTTTACCCTAAAATTGTAGAATAGGTATAGTGAACGTGATTTAATATGCGAAATTATGCCGTAAGAAGTCACTACTTACGTTGTAAAAAAGTTGTATCACCACCTAATTTACGTTTTATTAACGCTGAGGTTTTTATGTCGTCACTTTCTCAATTCGTACGCCTGTCGAACGAAAAAGTCACCTTAATATTCGACTGTCAGGGTCGTATGCCAAAAGTCATTTACTATGGTGCGCCATTAAGTGACAGCACAACGCCTGAAATGCTTAGCGTTTTAAATACACGCCAAGAAGCTAAGTGTGCGCCAGTAATAGAGCCACCCATTACATTAGTGCCTACACATGGTGAAGGATGGACAGGACAGCCAGGCCTTGAAGTTTCCGGCGATGCTGACCAATGGTCAGCAGGCTTTAACTTAGTAGAGATAAATCAAGACGATCAATCGGTTGCCTTCATTGCTGAAGATGCACATCGCGGTATGCGCCTTATTACAAGTGTAGAGCTTGATACCGCGACCAGCGTTGTAAAATATGTTTCTCGTGTAGAAAACACCGGCAGCAGTGCGCTGAACCTCAATTACCTGAATGCCGCTAGCCTTCCACTTCCTACAACGGTTAGTAAAATCAAAACATTCGAAGGTCGTTGGTCTGCTGAATTCCAAACCAAAGATCACGACTTATTCTTTGGCAGCTACGTTCGTGAAAATCGTCGCGGTAAAACGTCTCACGACACTTTTCCTGGTTTGATTGCATTTCCTGAAGGGACAGGGGAACTTAACGGTGAGTGCTTTGGTTACCACCTTGGCGCTTCAGCGAACCATAAACTTCGCGCTGAACTCATGGCTGATGGCAGAAGCTACGTACAGTTTGGTGAGTTGTTATTTCCAGGTGAAGTTGTACTTAATGCTGGCGAAAGCTATACATCACCAGTGCTTTACACCGGCTATGGCTGTGAAGGTTTTTCTTCCCTGTCGCAACAGTTCCATAACTTCATTCGCAGCAATGTGCTAAACCACAGCGCTGAATCAAAGCCTCGCCCAGTGCACTACAACACCTGGGAAGGAATTTACTTCGATCACAACGAAGACGAACTTAAAGCCTTGGCTGACAAGGTAGCACCCCTAGGTATTGAGCGCTTTGTATTAGATGATGGTTGGTTTAAAGGCCGCAGGAACGACAAAGCTGGGCTTGGTGACTGGTTTGTAGATGAAGCCATCTACCCTGAAGGACTAGACGGGTTGATTGACCATGTTACTGGTCTTGGCATGGAATTCGGTATTTGGTTTGAGCCAGAAATGGTTAACCCAGATAGCGACTTATATCGCGCACACCCTGAGTGGGCGCTGCAAACCGAGAATAACCCTCACGTTCCTTTCAGAAATCAGTACGTATTGGATTTAACCAACCCTGAAGTGGTTGAGTACCTGTATAAGGTGATTACTGATGTACTAAAAGCCTATCCCAAAATTAGCTACATCAAATGGGACATGAACCGCGATGTAAACCATCCGGGTAACCTTCAAGGCAAACCAGCAATGCACGGCCAAATGGCAGCGCTTTACGGTTTAATTGACCGCGTAAAAGCAGCTAAGCCAGGCATCGAAATAGAAAGCTGTTGTTCAGGTGGCGGACGTGTAGATTTAGGCATATTGCCACACACAGATCGCTTCTGGACATCAGACTCTAACGACGCACTAGACCGCTTATACATTCAGCGCGGCTGCTCTTACTTCTTCCCATCTGAAGTCATGGGCGCCCACGTAGGTCCGCGTGACTGCCATATTACTGGCCGTAACCTACCTATTGAAATTCGTTCAGCAGTAGCCTTGTTTGGCCATATGGGTATAGAAATGGACCCACGTGAACTGACAGGCCACGAGCAAAGCGTGCTAACAGACGCAATTTCGCTTTATAAGAAATATCGTCATATTACCCACGGCGGCGACCTATTCCGCATGGATGATGACGGCATGAATGTGAAATTTGGTTATGTGTCGAAAGACAAGCAGGAAGGTATTTTTGCATATAACAGTGTTACAGAAACCGTACGCACTACGCCGAATCGTTTCTACTTTGCAGGGCTTGATGCTAACAAGCAATACACCATTGAGCGTGTATGGCCTGAAAAGCTGAAAGAATACACTCCTTCAATTTTGCAGCAAACTGAAGGACAAGTGTTCTCTGGCGAAGTCTTGATGAAATACGGTATGCAGCTGCCGGTACTCTTCCCACAAACAGCGCTGATTTATACTGTTAAAGCCCTGTAGTTTTCTAAACGCTATGGCTTTCTGAGCGCTATGGCCTTCTAAGCGCAGCCGAAAGAAAATACGAGTAAGCGAGCTACGCGGTATTACACCGCCGCTCGCTTTTTTAGTGCCTTTTTAATTTTCTTAAGTGTTTTAGCAAAGCGTTCATCGCTGTCTTCTTTTATCGTCTCAACAAGGTTTTGCGCTTCATTCACTTTGTCTGCGTTAAGAAGAAGTTCGGCTAGGCGCAGCTGGGCCCAATTAGCTCCTGGTAAGCCTTCAGTATCAATGGTCGTAACTTGGTAGTCTTCCAAATAGCTTTTTAGCGCGTCAATACCTGAAGTTGTGTACTCGCCACTTTCAACAGCAACTTGCCCTAAGCGATACTTTCCATACATAAGATTGGCTTTACGCTTTTGATACGTATCCCAAGCCTCAGTATCCGCTTTCGAAGCTGCAGTCACATCAGTATCTGATAACGGTAACAAAGTATCGTAAGATGCAGCGTACTGCTCATTACCTAAATAGAAACTACCTAGCTCAACCCTAGCGCGAATGTGGGTGCTGTCATCTTCAATTAAAGAGGCAAAGATCGCCTCTGCTTCTGCCTGTTTATCTTTTTCCAAATAAACTTTAGCTAAAGCAAACTGACCTTCGGTAGCATCTAGTTTTGAAATAGTTTGCGCAAGTTTCGTGGCCTCATCCAAATCGCCACCAGCAATAGAAGGAGCCATTAAGTAAAACTGCATTAGGGCTTGGTAAACAGCAACCTCTTTTGGGGCAATTTCCACTGCTTTTTCTAAACTCTTTTTTGCTTTTTTCGCATAGCCTAGGGCTGAAAATATACTACTTGAGGCTTGGGCTCCCATTACGCTGGCGTGTGTATGATAAGCCTTATAGTTATCACTGTAATCCTGAACAAACTGCTCTGCTGCCTCCTCGGCATCATCTAAATCTAGGTTCATCAGGGCAGAAATAAGCATGTTGTGTTGTTCTGGCGATTTGCCTTCAACGGCTTCGAGGGATTCTACAACATAATTATAGTCGCCTTGTTTGAAGTAGGCCTTTAGCGTTTCTATGTCATCGGCACTTGCTGTAGCAACGTTTTGTGCTGCCGCATAGCTTTGGGTAACGGTTATGGAAGGCATTAACAAAATAGAACACGCACATAGTGCTGACACAGTAGATTTACGCATTTTCACTTCCTTATGGTTTAGTTTATGGGTAGCCCGAAATGCCGCTTTAAAGCGCTTTTTACTATCAATGATTGATAGAAGCAGTCTTACAATACGCCACTATGCGTAAAGTTAGAAAATAAATATGTAACAAAATTAAAAAAGGATGCCGAAGCACCCTTTTCAAACTTTTATTTACCGTCCATCTCTAGACCCAATGCCCATCGGTCGTCGAAGCCCTTCCAAGGCTCTGGCTTCTTACCGTCTACGGGTACTTGGGCACTACTGCCACTCACGTTCAGGTATTCACAATCATCTTTTAAACCTTTCACATGACAGTTCATTAGCGCTAACGCAAAGTGCTCGTTGATGGCATTTAACTTTTGTACTTCCCACGCAGGTTCAATGTAGCTACCCAAATCAAACTCGCTACCATAGGCTTCTTTAGGTGCTGGATGTGGCGCTACGTTATGACGCGCATTTTTAACCGTAAGTAGCTTAGAGCCTTCACTGCCGGTATTTTCGAATAACCACTTGATACCTTCGTAACCAGAAATATCGTCGTTATCACCTGCCACATAAAGAACCGGTACCTTGATATTGTTAAGTGATTCAACGTCAAAGAGCTGATGTTGCCCGCCCCATGGGGCAAGCGCTAGCGCTGCTTTCCAAGCTGGTAGCACATCCTTGCTACTTTCTTCGCCACCGGCGCAAGTATTTAGTGCGTCTTTAATAAGGGCTGCCACTTTAGGGTCTTGTGTACCGGTAAAGGTTGCTGCTGTTTGATCGTTAAATGCATAGCAACCACCGACTGTACTTACCGCACCATAGCCACCCATGGAGTAACCAATCACCCCTGCTTTGCTTGCATCAACGTTCGCTTTAAAAAAGTCATGCTCGCTAATACTATTTAGGGTAAAAACCTGATCGCGAGAGCGATTAAGTAGCGTGCTTGGAAAACCTGAATACGGATTTTCCGCAAAGTTAACGTCTTTGTTTGTTGAGTCTGTATGGTCGATTGCTGCTACTACATAGCCGTGAGACGCTAGGTGTTCACCTAAATAATACATAAGCGTGCGATAGCCGGTATAGCCGTGAGATATAACCACCACCGGGTAATCAGATTCTGCTTTAGCAATAGGCGCATCGCGACTTGCATCACCTTCAATTTCAAATACTTGACCACTTCGTGTTTCATTCACATATGTTGCCGTCTCGGCTGCACTAGAAGCTGGATACCAAACCTCTAGCGTCAATTTGCGCTCGACATCATTTCCAGCAATATCTTTCACTTTTTCAGGATACGTGGCTTCAATCGTTTTTACGCCAACTGTATGTGTACCTTTTTCACTTAGCGACGGCATCACGTCGGTAGGAAAAGGCTTATACAGCGTTTGTGCAGCTGATACTGTGGGTGAAACGATGGTGGTGGCTGAAACCAAAGCGATGGTACTAGCAAGTAGGGATAACGTTTTCATGGTGATAGGCATTTTTCTAATTAGTTAATAAAATAATACCTTGCTGCGGATACGGCACAACCTCAAGACTATTGTTATTGATGATTTAGAAATATAAGAGGAAATAATTAGGCGAGTTTAGCTCAAAAAAAGAGCCGCTATAAGCGGCTCTTTTTATACTTTTCAACATTCTTGATTTTGTCTTTGATTAAAACGGAATATCGTCGTCAAAGTCAAAATCTGGCTCAGCCATTGGTGGGTTCTTAGGCTGACCTTGGTTACCACCTTGAGGCGCTTGATTATAGCCGCCACCTTGGTTTTGATTGTAACCACCTTGTTGACCACCGCCTTGCTGTTGCGCTTGGTTATAGCCGCCCTGCGCTGGTGCTTGGTTGTAACCACCTTGGTTGTTTTGAGGACGCTGATAACCACCGTTACCGCCGCCACCTTCACCGCCACGACCACCAAGCATTTGCATTTGGTCTACGATAATTTCAGTAGTGTACCTATCCTGACCTTGCTGATCTTGCCACTTGCGCGTTTGCAATTTACCTTCAACGTAAATCTGCGAGCCCTTTTTCAGGTACTCTCCGGCAATTTCTGCTAAGCGACGATACATTGTAAGGCGGTGCCACTCAGTGCGCTCTTGAACCTGACCTTGTTGGTCTTTCCAGCTTTCGCTAGTTGCTAGGCTTAAGTTCGCAACGGCGTTTCCGTTAGGCATGTATCTAACTTCAGGATCATTGCCAAGGTTTCCAACAAGAATAACCTTATTAACGCCTTTCGTTGCCATTGATGTCTCCTGTAACGTTTTTAGTGGCTTGCTGTATAACTCTTCTTAGTAAGACATCAGCAAGCGCGAAAGTTCATCGAATATTAGCCGGTTAGTATATCGTATTTTATGAGGGAAAATTGAAATTTTTCGCCTCACGTTTACTTCACTAACTGCAACACGTTCTAGAACTTAACAAAATTTATTGTCAGCGTCTTCTGAACTTTCGCGTTGTTTTGAGCAGAGCTTAGTTACGGCGTTACTATTAGAAACACCCTCTTGTACTTGCTACCACCACGTAATATAAAACGCTGCCGTCAAAATCACTACAGCGATTGAAGCTACGTTAAAACCACTTGTGGTTTTGAACTGCACTTCTTTTATATCAACCGCGTTTTCGCTAACGCCCTTTTTCTCCAGAAGTGAAACAACTACAGCCAGAGCAACACACAGTAGGAACACGAGCCCTACACGGTCAATAAACGGTAGTTCTGGCCAGAACTGTCTAAATACAATGCTTAATAAAAATGAACCTAACGCGGCAAGCAGGCCACCGTTTGCCGTGGTTTTCTTCCAGAACATACCTAATACGAAGAGCGCACAAATGCCAGGCGTAAAGAAACCGGTAAACTCTTGAATGTATTGGAATGCTTGGTCGAAATTACCTAATAACGGTTTAGCTACCACCATAGCAATAATTAGCGCGACCAGGCTTACGATTCGCCCTACTTTTACATAGTGCTGCTGTGACTCGTTCGGGCGCTTATCTTTATAAAGGTCCATAGTAAAAATAGTGGACACGCTGTTTGTCATTGAGGCTAGTGATGACACAATTGCCGCCACAAGCGCGGCGAAGATAATACCTTTAAGGCCAACAGGCATTAGCGTCATCAAGCTTGGATAAGCTTGGTCAGGCTTAGCTAGGTCAGGCACAATTAGTACCGCAGCTATGCCAGGCAACACCACAATTAACGGCATAAGTAACTTAAGGAATGCCGCAAACGCGATACCTTTTTGGGCTTCTTGCACGCTCTTTGCCGCCAACGTACGCTGAATAATGTACTGGTTAAAGCCCCAGTACGACAGGTTCATTATCCACATACCGCCAACCAGTACAGAAATGCCCGGCAAGTCCATATAGTGCGGGTTGTCTTTTGACAAAATCATGTCGAATTTTTCAGGTAGTTTATTGGTTAAATCGACAAACCCCTGAATAACACCGTTTCCATCACTGATTAGGTTTAACGCGGTATACGACAGGAACAGCCCGCCAATGACTAACAGCACCACTTGAATAATGTCGGTTAACGCTACCGCTTTTAGGCCGCCATAAAGTGAATAGGCTAGCGAGAAAAGACCTAAAAACATCATACCGTAAACCATATCTACACCGGCAATAGTGTTAATAGCCAGAGCACCCAACCACAGCACAGCAGTAAGGTTTACGAATACATAAACGCCTAACCAGAATATTGCCATTACTTTGCGCACGCGATGATCGTATCGCTGCTCTAAGAATTGAGGCATGGTGTAAATTTTATGCTTTAAAAAGATAGGTAAAAAGAACTTACCCACAATAAGCAGTGTAATGGCAGCCATCCACTCATAAGACGCAATGGCAAGCCCTAGCTGGTAGCCTGAGCCAGACATACCAATGATCTGTTCGGCAGAAATATTGGCGGCAATTAACGATGCGCCAATTGCCCACCATGGCAAGCTTGAGCCCGCTAGAAAGTAATCGTTAGTGTCTTTTTGGTGACCCTGCTTTTCGCGCGAAACCCACCACGCAATTCCGATAAGCGCGACGACGTATACCACGAACAACGTGATATCTATTGATGCTAATTTCATAGTTTTTCCCAAAGTTCTTATTTTGGGTGCGGCGATTGTTATGCAGGGTACACAGGTGAAAAATTGTTTTTATTATTTTATTGGTTGTTGCCACACCAGTGTCACGTTTTTTACAACGCGTTTTTCGCATTCTACGATAACTGTCAACCGGTCAGAAAGTCACCGATAAACGCATCGTGTTATTGCGGGTAGTATTAGTATCACACTTTGTTGATCTTTTTTAACAAGAAACATGCAATTTTGTAAAAAAAAAGCCGCTACCTATGGGAGCGGCTCAAGGGACACAAACAATTCTAACGATAAGGATTGTTTAGAAAAGGGAGAGGTTTTCGTTTCTAATCCTTGTTTTCATTCATGCGAACTTAAGCAAATGCGCCTTGTGTTGCGGTGCACACGTAGATGTCTGCATGGTAGCCAGTTTCGTCAAAGTATTTGTCTGCTACTACTTGCTTCACAGCATCAACTTTGTCTGTAGGGGCAAGCGCTACTACGCAGCCGCCAAAACCACCGCCCGTCATACGGACACCGCCAGATTTGCCAAGCACTTCACCGATAATCTCAACCAAATAATCAATTGGGCGTACGGTAATTTCGAAATCATCACGCATAGAAACGTGAGACTGGGCCATAGCGTCACTTACCGTTTCAATATCACCAGACTTTAACGCTTGGCTTGCGGCCAACGTACGCGCGTTTTCAGTAATGATATGCTTTGCTCGGCGATAAACCACTTCAGGCATGTGTGCTTTGGCTTCTTCTAGCATCTCCATGGTTGCTTCGCGCAACGATGAAACACCCAGTAGCGATGCACCTTGCTCGCACTGCTGACGACGCAAGTTATACTCGCTGTCTACCAAGCCACGTTTCACATTCGAGTTGATAATCACGATTTGATGCGAGTCAGGAAGCGGTGAATGTTCGATGGCTAACGACTGACAATCAAGCAGCATTGCCATACCTTCGTTACCCATGGCTGAGATTAACTGATCCATGATGCCGCACGAACAGCCTACGAAAGTGTTTTCTGCTTTTTGACCTAATAGCGCAGCTTGTACACCATCAAGAGGCAATTCATACAATGCGCTTAGGGCTTTCAGTATTGCCACTTCAAAAGACGCTGAAGAGCTTAAACCGGCGCCTTGTGGAACATTACCCGTTACCAACAAATTTGCGCCGCCAAAATCTGGCATCGCCTCTTTTAGCACTTTCACTACGCCGCGAACATAGTTTGCCCAACCTTGTTCCTCGTCGTAATTAATGTCTGACAATGAGAACTGATTCTGCTGATTTTCGTAGTCCATCGCAGTAACCAGAATGTCATTATCGTCGCGCTTCGTTGCCGCAACCCAAGTACCAAAGTTGATAGCAGCCGGAAAGACGAACCCTTCGTTATAATCGGTGTGCTCACCAATGATGTTCACTCGACCAGGGGCGTGTGCTATTAACGTAGGCTCGTTGCCATAATGCGCTTCAAATTTAGAAGAAAGTACTTGGTTATCCATTGGTATTCTCACGTTGCTTGTAGTGCACCGTAGGCAGTGCTTTTAATCTGTCTGCCGCCTGTTCAGGGGTCAAATCTCGTTGTGCTTCGGCCATCATTTCGTATCCAACCATAAACTTGCGAACACTTGCTGAGCGCAATAGCGGCGGGAAGAAATGTGCATGAAGTGTCCACTCAGGATGGTCTTCATTATCAAATGGCGCACTGTGCCAACCCATTGAATATGGGAAAGACGTTTCAAATAAATTGTCGTATTTAGCTGTTATCTCACCAATGATTTTCGCAAGTGAAAGAGATTGCGAATCAGATAGCTTATGCAAAGATTGAACATCAAAACGTGGCAGTAATAACGTTTCAAATGGCCATGCAGCCCAATATGGCACCACAACCACCCAATCATCGTTTTGGCATACTACGCGCTCTTGCTTAATAACTTCTTGCTCAGCGTAATCCAACAACATAGGTGCGTTGTTTTCACCAAAGTACTGCTTCAGCTGTACTAATTTTTTTGCTGGGTCTGTGGGAATGTGCTGCTGCGCCCATACCTGACCATGCGGGTGAGGGTTAGAACACCCCATCATTGAGCCTTTGTTTTCAAACACCTGTACCCAACAATAGCTTTCACCTAGTTCAGCGGTTTGTTCTTTCCACGTGTTAACCACATCTACCCGTTCTTCGTCAGTAAGCTCAGGAAGTGTTTTACTGTGATCTGGAGAAAAACAGATAACGCGACTACAGCCTTGCTCTGTTTCAAATTGGAACAGACCTTTTTTCTCACTGGCTTGCTCAGTATCTTGCTTGAGCGCAGCAAAATCGTTTTGAAAAACGAAAGTGCCTTTGTAGTCTGGATTTACCTCGCCATTTACCCGAGTGTTAGTCGGGCACAGATAACAAGTAGGGTCGTAAGATGGCTTTTGTTCGTTATTCGGCTCTTCAGAAGCCCCCTGCCAAGGACGCTTAGCACGGTGTGGTGATACAAGCACCCACTCTCCCAACAACGGGTTATAACGGCGATGCGGATCATTGGTTGGGTCGAAAGGGGTTCCCATAATCACTCTCTCTGCATTAGTCAGTTACGCTGAGAAGCGCAACGTCAAATAGGGTTAAACGTTTACCCTAGTAATAATATAGCAAGATATACTGTTTATCAATTAACTAACAAAGAAAATTAATTGTTAAATTAATAACAATTAATTTTCTTTTAGCACTTCAGTGCGTTCACTCAGCGCTGAATTTATAACGAATCGTTTCTTCGTAAGTGTTACCCGGGTTTAGGAAACAATTCGGAAACGACGGTTTATTCGGGGCGTCGGGAAAATGCTGGGGTTCTAAACATAGAGCTCCTAGCTGATTACTGTCTTTTAAACTTCCCGTATAAAATTGCAGCCCCGGCAAGCTAGTAAATAACTCCATGGTCAAGCCAGTATCAGGCGCTTTCACAGTTGCTTGCGGACTATTTTCATGCGCAGGCTGAAGTACATAGTTATGGTCGTAGCCACCTACTCGGTCAAACAATGGATGTGAATTGTCTTGTTCAGCCCTTTCCTTTATTGCACGAAATGAAGTGAAATCAAAAGGTGTATCAGCGACATCAACTAAATCACCAGTTGGTAGCAGAGTACTATCTGCATCCGTCACCTTTTTTGCATCGATATGTAGCAGTGTACTACCCACTTTCTCATCGTTACTTAGTGTAAAGTAAGCATGCTGTGTAAAACTAAGGGGCGTTTCCTTATCTGTCGTTGCTTTGACTACAAGGGTTAACTCATTTTGCTGATTAAGCGTATAACACGCCTCAACACTAACATTTCCTGGAAAACCACCTTCGCCGTCTGGGCTTGATAAGGTGAATGTTACACTGGCACTCTCGGGGGATTCTTGGGTACTAGCTTGCCACAATTTTTTGTGAAAGCCGGCATGCCCTCCGTGAAGATTATGCTCTCCCCCGTTTTTATCTAACGTGTACTGCTGGCCATTTAAAGTAAATGTGCCATTCCCTATTCTATTAGCATAGCGCCCTACAATTGCACCGCGATAGCTAGGGTCATCGATATAGCCCTGCAACGTATCAAAAGTTTGAACACAGCTAATCAACTCGCCCTTCGCGTTGGGAAAATAGAGTTCCTTGATAATTCCACCATAGTTGAGCAAGGTAACTGACATCCCGTTGTCATTACTCAAAGTAAAAGCACTAACAGCTTTGCCGCTTACTTCACCAAATGTCGATACGTTGATTTTCATAACAATTATTTTACCTTTTCGGGTGCTCGATTAATTAATCTCGGGCAATTTTTCTTGCTCGCCTGCAAAGTTTTAGAATCGGTAGAGCGCTCAGAATTGCTAAAAGGTTATACGTTTTCCGTTCTTTTTGACAGGGGTTTGGCGAGGAACTGCGTATGGTAAAACCACTTTATAGTTTTATCTATTGCTTGAGATGTGCCGCCATAGCACAGAAAGAGAGAATTTTACCTTTTTATGTAAATATAATGTACGCTATGCCAATCAGACCCCAAGGTCTTCAATGCATTAAAAAACAAAGTTAAAGAGAAAATGGCAACAATAAAAGATATAGCCCAAGCCGCTGGCGTTTCGTTAGCCACAGTATCTAGGGTTATCAATAACGGCCCAAAAGTAGGCAACGATACTCGACAACGCGTTAAAAAAATCATGGAAGAAATGGGCTACCGTCCTAACGCAAATGCACGGGCTCTCGTAACTAAACGCAGTTCCTCATTGGGTGTGGTTATTGCTGAACTCCACGATCCATTTTTCGCAATGTTAGCCCATGGTGTTGAATCCATAACGCGCAAAAATAACGTTCAAATACTATTAAGTGCGGGGTCAATTGAAAAAGAGACAGAGTTGCGCGCCATCGAAACCTTGTTAGAGCACCGTGTTGAAGCCATGGTTGTTCACAGCAAAGCTCTTGATGATAAGACGTTGATTGGCTTTGCTAACCAAGTACCAGGCTTTGTTCTAATTAACCGATACATCCCAGAAATCGCGAACCGCTGCGTATGGCTTGATAACGTGACCGGTGGCCGCCTTATGGCGGAATATGCAATCAACCAAGGGCATGAAAATGTAGCGGTAATAAGCAGCCAATACCGTATTGATGATCCGAATCATCGTCTCGAAGGAATCAGAAACGCCATCGATAGCGCAAAGCTTAGCTTACCTGAAAGCATGATTGAATACGCCACGCCTGATCAAGAAGGTGGAGAATTGGCAATGCAGAACCTGCTTGCCACAGGCGCTAAATTTACCGCTGTCTTGGCTTATAACGATGCGATGGCATCAGGTGCAATGACCATGTTACAAGATCATGGTATTTCGGTGCCTGAGCAAGTATCTGTAATGGGATATGACGATGTATTACTCGCTAAATATTGTCGCCCTAAATTAACTACGCTGCGTTATCCTGTAGAAATGATGGCAGCGAAGGCTGCTGAACTAGCATTGAAGTACGCATCGGGAAGTAAACCAGAAGATGGCTTAACCTTTAAATATACACCCACGGTTGTTAAGCGAGATTCCGTGGTACGAGTGTAGTCTTCGCTTATCTCGTAGTTGACGATAGTAACAAGTACCCGCCTGCGGCGGGTATTTTATTTATACTGTAATGAGCCAATTTGATGAGTGATTAATCGTAATTAGCCGCATCCTTGTGCTACCGTGTTCTAAAAATTTCATGACATGAAACTATTGACAAAAATACGCGCTTGATCGTTATGCTCCAAACTTTTATCCCCAATAGAGAAAATTGCCTGATCCTGCACCAGGTTATGATCGAAAAACAGTAGGATCAGCAACAATGGCTCTACAGCGCTTGATTTAACTGACATTTCGTGATCCGACCAGAAAGCGCTTACGAGATCGTGATCTGTTGTTTTATATGGCTATTAACAGACTTACCAACAAGGTTTTCCACTATTTATCCACAGCAGGTAAGATTGGCTTATTGAGTGAATCTCGCTAAAAATTGTTTGTACTGTTCAATGGCATAGTCACTTTTTAACGTTGCGTTGTGTGTAGCTCCAGGAATGACGGAAATGTATTTCTCACTACTAGATGCATCTTCTAATAACTGCTGACTGATAGGATAAGGCGTTATCTTGTCTTCCTCTCCGACGACTAACCACAGTGGACCTTCATAGTGACGAAGAATAGGCGCGATTTGCATGCTATGAACTTCATCGTGAAGTTTCATATTAGTAAATGAATTAGAAAAACCTGGCACCATGTTGGCGATAAGGTCTGAAATATTATTGAAAGCCCCGTCTAATACCAAAGCATCTATTGATCTATTAGCAGCAACATAGCTTGCGAAATAACTCCCTATGCCTCGCCCGTGAACAATAGTGGGAATTGAAGCATCAAATGCACTTTCGACATAATCAAATTGAGTTAACGCGTCTTGCTTGATAGCGTTAATGCTTAGGCTCTTCGCTTTATCGCTAGCCCCTACTCCCTGATAATCAAGCCACAATATATTAGCAGGCAGCTTACCCAGTCTATGAATAACACTATTATTTTCACTTACCGGCATACGATTGTCCGCGAAGAAAACAATGTTAACAATAGGGTCAGGGTATGAAACGGCAACACCTCTTAGGGTTAATCCGGCTTCATTTTTAACTTCAACACGGGTTATGCCCGCTGAAGTTTTATCTTTTTGAATAGCAGCGTGCAGCTTTGTAGTATCAAGAGGCTTTTGCTGTGTGTCTTGATAAAAAAAGGCCGAAGGGGAAACGTTAATTGCACACCCTATTAATGAAACACTTGCAAGTACACTGATTACTGCGTTTTTAAAGGTCATCATTTAAGAACTGTCCGTGTTGATTGAAAGTAGGGAAATTTATAATAAACCTATAAGTTATCGTTAGTTGCGTAGCTGAACAAATCTTATACTCTGCTACGCTAAACAGACTGTAACAGTTTGCAACAGTTGTTAGGTTTATTCACGTTACAAATTTTCTTATACTTGAGTCTATATTACTGCCATAAGCTTTCCATAAGAAAAATTAAAATAATGAAAAATAGAGCATTTTTCTCACCCCGCATTGTGCCATCAGCACGCATGTTTGTTGCCTGCTGCACTCTACTTTTGCTCGCTGCTTGTGAGTCTACGCAATCCGAATTCGATTCTTCACTAATACCCGAGTCGCAAAAGGCCGATTATCGACTGACAATGTCTAAAGCGAAGGCTTGCCCGGTTAATTTAGCGGAGCTTATCGATACTCGATCCAGCAAAGATTTGTTAGTGGGGAGCAGTAACGTCACTGAAGATGCTCTTTATACGCTGCTGCAGCAAAGCCTAGAGCAAATGAATGTAAGCCCTGACATTGATGCAAGTAATAGCGTGAAAGTTGGGCTTAATCGCGCTTTCGTAAAAAGCTTGGGAAGTAATTTGGTTGCTACAGTTGTACTTAATGTTAGATACAAACCTGACTATGCTGAGGAGTATTCACCCGTTACTGTTTTTAGAGGCAAAAGCATGAGCGTGAATGTCAGTGAAGAAAAGAGCAATCAAATTGCTATCGATGCTATGAAAACCGCCATTGAAGATGCCACCAAACGTATAAAGTCGTCACTTTTACATAACTGTGGCGATGCGCTAAGTGAACTAGAGGCAGTATAAGCTGAAAAATTATAATAGTAGGCGCTAAGCTTTAAAGCTTATGCGAATTAGATTTAATAGATAAGCCGCCTGTTATCGACCATAAAGCACGCCATGCCGCCGTCAAGGGCCGCTCTTCTACCCATGTCTGTATCTTCAAACACCACACAATGCTGCGGTTCTACACCCATTAATTCTGCCGCACGCACAAAGGTTTCAGGGTGAGGTTTACCTTTAGTCACATCATCTGCCGTTACCAGCGCAGATAATTGTTCTAATAAACCATGTTCGTTTAATACCCATTGTGCATGTTGCCTTTCTGAGCCTGTCCCCACTGCAATGGGCATACTTCCCTTATAGTGATTAAACACATCCAGAGTATCTTGAATAAGCCTTGGCACATGATTTAGCCCTTCAAAGGCCTGTTTTTTATATGACGCAACCTGCACAGGATCATGGCTTTTGCCATACTTAGCATTCATAAGATGCACTGTTTCGAAGGTAGGAACTCCACCTAAACTATGTTGATAGTCAGGGTCAAAGGGGTAGTCGAACGCGTCGCAGGTCAACTGCCAGGCATCAATATGCGCCCCCATAGAATCGACCAAGGTGCCATCCATGTCAAAAATAATAGCTTTATAACGGCTTAGGTCAATCATGGTGCTCACTTCCTTTTTAAAAGATTGGGGGATACTAACTTATCTTGGTATTTAACGTACTGCCTCCATTATGCTGACAGTACGTCTCGCGCTTTTACCGCGTCAAAGTCACGGTCCACCTTAAGATATACCGCATTATTTTGACCGTTTAATGTTACTTCCAGCACACCTGGCACCAACATTAATTCTGACTCGATTGCGGAGGCTTTTGAATTATCAAACTCTGCGTTCATCATCACACGCTTTACTCGGCTCACTTCCTTCACGCCATAAATAATGAAAAGCCAAAGCAGAGTACTGGCAGCGCCGATGCCATACGCTAGTCCTTGCGACCAAATATCGGTAACGAAACCTGATATTACACCACCTAAAAACGCGCCAAAAAACTGAAAACTAGCGTAAAGCCCCATGGCCGTTCCTTTTTGTCCGGCAGGAGCAATGCTCGACACCAATGCAGGAAAATTCGCTTCTAAATAATTAAAGCCGGTAAAGAAAAGAACCACTGCTGCGGTAACCCACCACCAGCTATGGTCTTCTAAACTCAACGCCAAAAACGCGCCGCCCATAAGTACTACACCGGTTACAAGAAGTGATTTTGGGGTACGGCCTCTTGCTGCGCCCATCATTATGATTAGACCAACAATTGACGCACCTAATACGGGTAGATACACCGTCCAATGACTATCTAGCGTCATATCAAAGTTCAGTAGCGTAACGGGCAGTTGGACAAACAGCAGCGTAATCAGCATGTGCAGAATCATTACGCTGACATTTAAACGCCACAACTGTGAAGAGAAGATTAAGCGCTTTAGCTGATCTTTTTGCGGAAGTGTATCGCCACTACTAAGTTGCACACCGTTAGGCACCACCCACTTGACCAATGGCATACATAAAATGGCCAGAATACCTGTAACGCCAAACACGCCCGCAAGCCCGTAGCTGTTCGCAATAAGTGGCCCTAAAATAACGGCTAAATAAAATGAAAAGCCAATAGCAATACCTATAATAGCTAGCACTTTAGCACGCTGACTTTCTCGGCTGACATCGGTAGCAAGCGCCATTATCGCACCTGCAATAGCCCCAGCGCCTTGAAGAATACGCCCAACAATCATCATAGCCATGCTGTCGGCGTTGGCTGCCACAAAGCTTCCTAAAGCAAATACAGCAAGCCCCAGCAAAATAACGGGTTTACGCCCCCATTTGTCAGACATCATGCCCATAGGAATTTGCAGCGCAGCCTGGGTTAGGCCATATCCACCCACGGCAAGCCCCACCAATAGCGGTGAGTAATCCGGGTAGTCCATCGCGGCCACAGCCAATACAGGCATAACCATGAACAACCCCATCATGCGTAATACGTAAACGGAGGCGAGTGCAAGCGCGGCGCGTAATTCCAAAGCGTTCAAAGCGTCTGTTTCCCTCAATAAATAAAATCAAAAAAACATAAAAGCGCGCAGAGAACACTTGTTTCTGCAGCATCAAGAATAAGGTCGCGAAGTGTAGCATAAATTGCACTTACACCCACTTACCTTAAATTCGATTAATACAATTGGCATTTTCTTCAACTCGCGAGGTTGATTTAGCCTTTTCGCGCCACTCTTTTTTCAAACAGGGGTTTAAAAGTGGGGATAAAATCACCACTTTGCAATGTAGTTTCGTTAGTTCTAATCGTAAGCTTGCGCCTGCAAGGTGATCTGCTTACTCCACTCACAGTATAACTTGAATGTCATATCACTTTACTTGACACCTATGGCATACTGATTCTTTTTCTCTCATTTAGGCTTCAATGGATAAAATCGAAATTCGCGGTGCTCGCACCCACAACTTGAAAAACATCGATTTAACACTGCCACGAGACAAACTGGTGGTGATAACCGGCCTTTCTGGCTCGGGTAAATCGTCTCTTGCATTTGACACGCTATATGCAGAAGGTCAGCGTCGTTACGTTGAATCTTTGTCTGCGTATGCCCGTCAGTTTCTATCTATGATGGAAAAACCTGATGTTGATCATATTGAGGGTTTATCACCAGCAATATCCATTGAACAGAAATCAACATCGCATAACCCGCGCTCCACCGTGGGTACAATCACAGAGATTTACGACTACCTACGTTTGATGTTTGCCCGCGTAGGCACACCACGTTGCCCTGAGCACGATGTGCCCCTGGACGCACAAACGGTTAGTCAAATGGTAGATAGAGTGTTAGCCATGCCAGAAGGCAGTAAGCTGATGCTGCTCGCGCCCATCGTTAAAGAGCGCAAAGGTGAGCACGTTAAGACACTGCAAAACCTCTCTGCACAAGGCTTTATTCGCGCGCGTATCGACGGTGAGGTTTGCGACTTATCCGATCCTCCGCCACTGGATTTGCACAAGAAGCACACCATTGAAGTTGTGGTTGACCGCTTTAAAGTGCGTGACGATATGGCACTGCGTTTATCAGAATCATTTGAGACAGCGCTAAGCCTTGCTGGTGGTAACGCGGTAGTGGCTGATATGGACGACAAAGACGCAGAAGAAATAGTGTTTTCTGCTAACTTTGCCTGTCCTCACTGTGGCTACAGCATTAGTGAACTTGAACCACGTCTGTTTTCATTTAATAACCCAGCGGGTGCCTGCCCAACTTGTGACGGGCTAGGTACAAGACAGTTTTTTGACCCAGCACGCGTTGTCGGCAATACCGAATTGAGCCTGTCCGGCGGAGCTATTCGCGGATGGGATAAGCGTAGTTACTACTATTTCCAAATGCTGCAGGCAGTAGCAGACCATTATAAGTTTAGCCTTACCGTGCCATTTGAAGAACTCGATAAAAAGCACCAAGACATTGTGCTGTATGGTTCAAAAGGCAAGTCGCTGTCGTTTAAATATATAAACGAGCGTGGCGACGTGATGGAGCGTAAGCATCCATTTGAGGGTATTATCCCTAATATGGAACGCCGCTACCGTGAAACCGAGTCGAACTCGGTGCGCGAAGAGCTAGCAAAATATTTAAGCCAGCAGCACTGCAGTAGCTGCAACGGCACGCGTTTACGTGTTGAAGCACGCAATGTGTTTATCCAAGATACTAATCTGCCAGCCATTGCCGAGATGTCGATTGCTGATGCTTACGGCTTTTTCGAGACACTCAACCTTGAAGGCCAGCGAGCGCAGATAGCCGAAAAGATTTTGAAAGAAATCATGGACCGCTTAAGCTTTTTGGTGAATGTAGGCCTAAATTATCTTTCTATGTCGCGCAGTGCCGACACCTTATCCGGTGGTGAAGCCCAACGTATTCGACTAGCAAGTCAAATTGGCGCAGGCCTCGTTGGCGTAATGTACGTACTCGATGAACCGTCTATCGGTCTTCATCAGCGAGATAACGAACGATTACTCGGCACACTTACGCGTTTGCGCGACCTAGGCAACACGGTGTTGGTTGTAGAGCACGACGAAGATGCAATCCGCGAAGCCGATTACATTGTGGATATTGGCCCGGGTGCTGGTGTACACGGCGGTGAAATTATTGCCGAAGGTTCACTTGAAGATATAACAAGCAGTGAAGACTCACTTACCGGAAAATACTTATCTGGTAGAGAGAAGATTGAAATCCCTGCAACACGCACACCGGTGAAAGACGACAAGTGGTTAGAACTTTTAGGCGCTACAGGCAACAACTTAAAATCTGTTGATTTGCGTATACCTACCGGCGTAATGACCTGTGTAACCGGCGTATCTGGCTCGGGTAAATCAACGCTGATTAACGATACCTTCTACAAAATTGCCCAGCGCGAGCTGAACAAGGCGACCACTTCTGAACCGGCACCGCATAAGTCGATGACCGGATTAGATCAACTCGACAAAGTGGTCGATATTGATCAAAGCCCTATCGGCAGAACACCGCGCTCTAACCCGGCGACTTACGCTGGTATTTTCACACCTATTCGTGAAATGTTTGCCGGAACACAAGAGTCGCGTTCACGAGGTTACAAGCCCGGCCGCTTTAGCTTTAACGTAAAAGGCGGTCGCTGTGAGGCATGTCAGGGTGACGGCGTAATCAAAGTGGAAATGCACTTTTTGCCAGACGTGTACGTGCCTTGTGACGTATGTCAGGGCAAACGCTATAACCGTGAAACCTTAGAGATAAAGTACAAAGATAAGAACATTCACGAAGTGTTAGAAATGACCGTGGAAGATGCCCGTCAGTTCTTCGATGCTATACCGGCTATTTCACGTAAATTGCAGACGCTGATGGATGTGGGTTTGTCTTATATCCGACTTGGCCAAGCCGCTACTACGTTATCTGGTGGTGAAGCGCAACGAGTAAAATTGGCGAAAGAGTTGTCAAAAAGAGACACTGGGCAGACCCTTTACATCTTGGATGAGCCGACTACAGGTTTGCACTTCCACGATATTAAGCAGTTGTTAACCGTACTCCACCGACTGCGCGATCACGGTAATACCGTTGTGGTTATTGAGCACAACCTGGATGTAATTAAAACCGCAGACTGGATTGTTGACCTCGGACCGGAAGGCGGATCCGGAGGTGGCCAGATTATTGCAGAAGGAACTCCTGAGCATGTGGCACAACAAGAAGTTTCACATACAGGTCGTTTTCTGAAACCCATGCTCACGCAAGCTTGAGCCGGTTTAGATGTAAATTCGTAGGCGTTGAGCGCATGCCTTCTCTTTTGTAAGCTGCTGTGTAATTTACACGGCAGCTTGTAAAAAGTGCGCATTGACGTTTATTTACACGTTTTTTCATGCTGGTCAGAGCTTGTTTTGGCAAATCATACGTTACGATGATTTATGTGAATTTTGCAGTAAGAATTGCTGGAGCGAAACCCAATGACTCAAACGCCACCACTAGCCTTAGTTAAGACTTGGTACCACTTACTTTCATCATCTGAAGATAACGATGTGAAAGCGCGCGCACAAGAAATGCTGTTAAATGCTTTCGAGTCGCCAGAAGCCATCGCAGTTTTTTTGAAAGAACACAATATTCTTAAGCACTGATCAAAAAAGCCTTAGCGTAGTAGGCGTAACTACGCTAAGGCTTAGTGTTTAATTATAGACGATATTAAGCGTGCTTAGCCGCTTGAATTGCTAATCCTTCGCACACCGAGTTGAATGCATCGTTTTCTAATCGAGGCAGCCCCGTAAGCAGTTTTTCATAGAGTGCATCAACGACAATAGGCGATAAACTCATACCACCCGTTATCATTACCACCTCTGGTTTTTCACTGCTGTTTTCCAAACATTCCACCACTAGTGCTTTCACTTTATCTAGCCAAGGTTTTAACGCCTTTTTAAGTGAATCCTGTGAGATCTCTACATCAAAGTCGTCTTCAATATAGTGCAGCGGCAGCGTAATGTTTTGCTTGCTCGAAAGTAGTTCTTTGGCTAATCGAGCTGAGTTTACGACTCGAGCAGACAACTTGTTCTCTTGCACGATAAGCAAACGCTCTAATTGGGCCGGCTCTTTAATTACAGACATGGTTTGAGAAATATCTAACCCGTAGTCATCAGAGAAAAAGCGCGTAAGCGCTGGAATGTTGTCAACTGCGCACATATCAGAAAAATAGGTAGGCGGAACAGGAAGCCCGTTCATCATTTTAAGGCCCATACCCATTTCAGGCGCTATGCCTTTAAGAACTAAGCTTTTATCACAATCCATACCGCCTAAACGTCGGCCTGTTACCGCTAGCACATCGTCTTTACGGTCAAGCTGATTGGAACGTTCCGGCGAAAGCTTAATACAGCAAATATCCGTTGTTCCCCCACCAATATCTACAATCAGCGTGGTGGTATCTTTTGGTAATGTTTGCTCAATTTTATACGCCGCCGCTATAGGCTCATCTAGGAAATTAACCCCAGAAAACCCTGCTTTAGTCGCCGCTTCAGTCATAATTTGAATGGCCTGAGCGTTCCCTTCTTCACCACGGGTGCCGTGAAATTTCACGGGTCTGCCGATAACGGCATTGTTTACCACCTTGCCTAACTGCTGCTCGGCACACTGTTTAAAGTAAGCTAGCTGCTTGGCAATAATACCGATGAACGCCTGTTTTTGATCGCCATCTAGCGATGCGCCTAAAAAGTTCTTAGGTGAATAGATAAGTCGGCCTTTGTCCGGCATTTTAAGAAAGCGTCTAAACCCTTCTTCACCAAATGCAAACTTGCCGTGCTCTACTAAACGCAGCAAAGGAATCTCGTCTAGCGACATAGCGTGCATTAACTGCTGAATCGCTTTGCGTTGAAGGGCGGGCTTGTTATGAAGGTCACCACGCAGCGAGTCAATTCGGCTGCTATACATCGCCTGCTCTTTCGGGTCTTTTGCCGAATAATAGCCGTCTTTGGCTTTATCTATCTGTTCGCTGATCACTCGCTGTAACTGCGCAACTTTCGCCTCAACCATAGCATCAGGAGGCGGTGGCAGTTCATCCTCAAAATAGATGAACACCGAAGAACGGATTTTGTTGCCTTTCTTATCTAGCGGGTCAAGTTTGATGTGCTGATGGGCCGCTCCATCAAAATACACAACCTCAGAATTTGATGTACCGTAGTCAATCCCAATCGCAGTCATAGTATGTTCGCTCAAAAAGTTAGATGCGGATTGTAGTGCAAAAGCCTTTAGAGGTCACACTATGAGGACTAACAAGAAAAGAAAAAGGGGCGAACGCCCCTTCTTAGATGAATATTTTGTAATTAGTTTGGAGCAATAGGAGCTGGCGATAAATAACCTTCGTTATTAAATATTTCTCCAGAGTCCTGCCAAGGAGCAGAGTTCAGTCTAGGGTAGCCTTCCACATATTTAATTTCAGCTTGCGATACTTGTTTTATTTTTCTAACAACATCTAACACTGTTTTTTCGGCCCACTCTTCAGGCGTACCTGCAATTGCATATGCCGCCTCCCGTGCTAGGCCAGTCACACCAAGAAAACCACCGCCCTCTTTTTTAGTATAGTTGGCGTAAACATCAAGTGCGTAACCACCTTGATACTTCCATAGACATAGGTTGAAAGACATGTTGAATGCATTGTCAGCATTCTTTTGAGCAGTTGCTGTCCAAACAGCCCCTTCACATGAAGCAGTTTTGAGAGCATTACCAATAGATGAATTCATTTTCAATGCCAAACTCATCATTCCATTTGCGTTGCCAAAGGCCGAAGTTCCATCTACAGGTTTAAATCTTCCAGGCTTCTCTGGCAGATCTCCCATTACGATAGGGTTGCGCTCGTCTGCTGAGGAAACATTAGCACCTAACCCATCGCTGGCAGCCTCTGTTACCACATATCTATCAGCATTAGTTTTGATGTCAAAAACTCTGTATAACTCAATACTTTTGTTTTTCTCAATTGAAGCGTTGTTAACTGTTGCACAGCCACTTAATACGAATGCTGCTGCAACAGCTCCTATACCAACTTTTTTCATTTTCCAAGTTTCCATGTTCTAATTTTCATTTTGAGCAAAAGACGTAGTTTTGAAGTTGTTGACCACTTCTTTTTGATGTTTCTATTTATCAACTTTTTAAGTCTTTTCTAACCGCTAAAGCACACACTTATTTTTTAATGTTAGTGGCGGGACCTAATATCTGAGGTTTAAAGGTAGTTTCGTAGTTAATTGTTGTGAACTTCTGTGATAAAGTGTGAAATTAAATAGTTATCAGTAGCTTACACGCTCATCATTTGAGCGATATTTTTGACGGTGATATTGAGAAAAGTCGCTTTTCTCCAGTAAGAATGTAGTAAATGTATTTAATAAATGGATTTAGGGTGGCCGATGATTTAAGTCATGCCACAAAAAATGGATGTAAAATTGTATTTTCCTTTCATGAACAGGCAGCACTGAACGCCTTCTTTAATTCAGATAATGGCTTCGTGAGTACACAGACTTTAGAAGCCGAAGTATGGGAACAAAGAGTTGTTACTCATAACTCCGTTAGACGTCTCATCAGTGATTTAAGAAAAAAGTTCTGTGCTAAAGATAACTTTAAAAATTTGAGAGGCAGGGGTTACCAACTTGACTTCGAACTTCTCGACATTGAGCATCCCCAGAAGCGCCCTATTTCTCAAAAGCAGATCTTCTTTGCCTTATTTTGTTTCGTGATATGCTCGCTCTGTGCCTTTCTCATCCACGAATATAAGCGCCTTAACTCTTTATCAACTAATCAGGCGCTTACTAAGCAAACTGTTTTTTCATCTGACGAGTACATTGTAGATTACGATAATTTTGGCGAAACTTACTTTGTAACTACAAGAGATAAAAACACGTCCTCTATTTTCAAAACCCGTAATCGCCAAAAAACCGTGATCCGACACGCAAATTATCCCGGAGCCTTTAGAGGTCTAGAAATTAGCAACGGGGGCAAAACAGTTCTTCATGTCGTAGAAGATGGTAAATGTAAGATCAATATATATGAGAGACCTATTGAAAACCTGATTGACGTAATACCTTGCAATCGGCAAAACGCCTTTCCTTCTTTTGATTGGATAGATGAAAATAAATTTTGGATAACTTTTAACCTTAATAAAAGCGACTCAATAAAGCCTTTTATTTACGACCTGAAAACAAGGCGATTAGAAACACAAGAAGATGTTATTGGACTTCCCGCAAATTTGCCTTTTTACATTGATGGATTCATTAAGGCTTACCGTCAGGGATTATTTTCTCTTAGGGAAGATCACTTAAAGCAAACAAAGCTCATTTACTTAAAAGATAGGCAGCAAAAAACTATCTTCGAATATGCTGCAACCCCATATTCAATTGCATTGTCCGAGGACTCACTTTTTTATACAGGTAACCATAATGAACTTTTCCAATTAAGACTGGAAGATAACGTTCTTGAGCAAAGTATTGAGCCATCTTTACTTCTTGCATCACAAGCAGTAAAAATCGCAGATCCTCTTTACTTCAATGGTAGCCTTCATCTTACTCTCGGAAATGCATCTAAAGAATTCATTACGAGCTATTCTCAGAAACACGAATTTCATTTAGAAGACGGGGTTCGAGATTTCACGTATACAGACGATACACTTTCCATTATGGGCCTCACTCACTTTGGCTATGTTATTGAGCAAAGAAAAAACGGTGACGTATCAAAACTACAATATGTTGAAACCGAAAAATCTTTCAGACACTTAGCATTCTTCGAAAATGATATATATTTGGCTGGTGCGTCTGGGGTTTGGAAGTTACAAGATAAAGAACTCTTTGAAGTTGCTGACCTTGATGTTATTGATATCATTTCTAACGGTAATTGCATGATATTAGAAGCGTCTAGCGGAATTTATTCATTTGCAAAATCACTTGGTACTTTCAATAAGATCGCGTCTCAAGGCGAGCGTATATTTTCGGCACAACAAGGTTGCATGTACGTAGACAAAGTTTCAAATACAATCAGGAATGAAAAGAGGGAATTCGTCGCTACACCAACAATGCAAAAACGTATCTTTGAATATAAAGGAAAGCTTCACCACTGGTATAGCGAGGGAGAAGTAACTCACATCGTTGACCTCTCAACTAACCTTAAAGTGGCTACACTACAATCTAGAGCGTTGCTAAAACGCGTAATTGGATATAAAGGCGACATCCTATATGCGGCGCAATCGGGCGTGAATACATCAATAATTAAGTTAGGATTGTGACGCTTCTTAGTTATGAGAAAGCTTTCATAAAGAACATACATGATTTTTCAATACTGAAAAGTACACTCCATAGTGCTAGAGTGGAAACCAAACTTATAACAATCCTACAAATAATTATGAGTAATACAGCACCACTTATCACTTCTTTTGACGTGCGTTTTTGCGAAACCGATGCCTTACAACATGTTAGTAATACGGCACTAGTTGCGTGGTTTGAAGCAGCCAGAGAGCCCATTTTCAGAATGTTTACGCCTGATCTAGACTTACAAAACTGGCCGCTAATTTTAGCCAGCTACAAGGTCGACTTTTTAGCTCAAATTTTTTATGGCAAACCTGTAACGGTTAAAACTTACATTAGTCGATTGGGAAACAGTGCATTCGACGTGTTTCAGGAGCTTTGGCAAGACGACAAGTTATGCTCAACTGGCGTGACTACCATGGTGCATTTTGACTACAAAACGCAGCGCTCTGCGCCTATCCCAGATAATGTGAAGTCAGAGCTACAGTCACACTTTAAAGAACTACCCACTAAGTAATAAAGCGCAGCAAGAGGTATCCATGAGCGATTTAATTGAAGTTATTGACGATGTATTACCACCTGAGCTGTGCTCGCAGCTTATGGCGCGCTTTGAAAGCAGCCCTAATTTGAGTCAAGGCCGCACTGGCGGTGGTGTAGATTTAGATAAAAAGCGCAGCATGGATGTGTCCATAAGCCGAAGCCCGGAATTTAAAGACTTATTTCAGCAAGTGATGCAGCATACCGGAAAGCAACTAGTTGCCTATATTGAAAAGTACTATTTTGCGCTTGTTGGGCCTATTGGCCTAACCGTACGCCACCCCAAAACCGGCGAACCGGTAAAAGTTACTGGGGAAAACTTTGAAGAAGTGGGTAAGCCAAATTTAGCCAACCTGGTTAACTACCTATTCCGAGTAGGCGATGTTAATGCGCAGCGATACACCGCAGGTAACGGTGGCTACCCCTACTGGCACTCAGAAGTGTACCCGCAGCTTCAACATAACGATGCGCTGCACCGCGTGCTGCTGTTTATGTACTACTTAAATGATGTGGACGAAGGCGGCGAAACAGAATTTTACTATCAAAACCGTGCGGTCAAGCCCAAAGCAGGCAGAATGGTGATTGCGCCTGCCTATTTCACTCACACGCACCGCGGCCAAATTCCAAAAAGTAACGACAAGTACATTTTAACGTCTTGGCTTCTGTTTAACCGCGCTGAACAGATTTATACGCAGGGCTAGCCTTTTCGGCTAGCTATCCCTAAAACCCTTCAACTGCTTCGCCGGCCAAACGGTAACCTACAGACGCAATATCGCCTTTCCAACCATCTGTCGACAGTTCACCAGTCACCCAAATCGCGTCGTAAATATTGTCAATGCGCACACCTTCTTCAAATTTTACGTACACAATTTGATTAGACGGTGGTGGTGGTACGTGAATACAGGCTCCAAAATACGGAACGAGTAGGAACTCGGTGGTGAGCTCAGCGGTACCTTCTAACGGCACAACAAAGCCCGGAATTTTTACGCGTTTACCGTCAAAGGTATCGATTACTGGTGCATCAGGCTGAAGCTGACTCATTTCACCATTGTGTTGAACTGATGGTGGCGCAAGTTCATTAAAGCCTTCAGGCACTAGGTCTTCCCAATATACCTCTACCGGAGCTTCATCTGCCAGAGCGTTGAAGGTTACAACCATCATTACTACAGCGAATAATGAGGTCATGGATAATTTATGGTGGATCATACTGCTCTCTATCGTTGAGTATTTTGTTAGCTTTTTTTGTATAGGCTTTTGCTTTTCGTTTTCAATATTCACTTTTAGACCACATACAAAAAGGGCTGGTATTACACCAGCCCTTTGTATCATCAATTTAAAGCAGCGTGAATTATTCTGCTTCGAAACGCGCGATGCTTGCGGTAATTTCTTCTTTTGCAGCTGCAGCGTCTGCCCAACCGTCAATTTTCACCCATTTGCCTTCTTCAAGATCTTTATAGTGCTCGAAGAAGTGCTCGATTTGCTTAAGAAGAAGCGGAGGTACGTCTGCAATTTCTTTAACGTCACGGTAAATAGTAGAAAGCTTGTCTACTGGTACCGCTAGTACTTTTGCGTCTTTACCAGACTCGTCAGTCATGTTTAGTACGCCAACTGGACGACACTTAATGACAGAACCTGCAAGTAGTGGGAACGGAGTCATTACTAGAACGTCAACTGGGTCACCGTCTTCAGACAGGGTGTTGTTCACGTAACCATAGTTAGTTGGATAGTGCATGCAAGTTGCCATGAAACGGTCAACAAAAAGCGCACCTGTATCTTTATCTACTTCGTACTTCACTGGGTCAGCGTGTGCTGGAATCTCAATGATTACGTTCACTTCATCTGGTACATTTTTACCAGCAGAAATAGCACTCAAGCTCATTCTTAGGTCCTTTCAGTAATGTATTAAAAATTTTGGTCGTAAGTATACGGTGACAACAGCAAAATAAAAACGCTTTACGACCCATGTCGTACTAATCTCTTTATTTTTCATTAAATTTTGCTGCTTTTTAATAAAAAATGGCCCTTCAGGGCCATTTTTTCGCTACTACGCTTTGTCGTTGTAGCTTAAGCACATATCAACTTCGTCTTTCGAGCCGATAATGCAAGGTACGCGCTGGTGAATTTCTTCAGGCATTACTTCTAGAATTCGGCCTGCGCCCGTTTCAGCTTTACCACCGGCCTGCTCCATCAAAAATGCCATTGGGTTTGCTTCGTAAAGCAAACGCAATTTGCCTGGCTTAGACGGGTCTCTGTTATCAAACGGGTACATAAAGATGCCACCACGACAAAGTAAACGATGAATATCACCCACCATAGCCGCTACCCAGCGCATGTTAAAGTCTTTGCCACGAGGACCTTCTTTACCTGCTAGCAGGTCAGCAACATATGCCTGCATTGCCGGTTCCCAATGACGCTGGTTCGACGCGTTAATTGAGAACTCAGAGGTTTCTTCAGGCACTTGAATATTCGGGTGAGTCAGTAGGAAGCCACCGTGAGTTTTATCAAGGGTATAGATGTGCGTACCGCGACCTGTAGTTAGCGCCAGCATCGTAGACGGGCCATAAAGCACATAACCTGCTGCAACCATTTGTGTGCCTGGCTGCAAGAACGCAGACGGATCATCTGGCTTCATCCACTGCGGTGCATGGGTGATAGAGAAAATAGTACCAATTAGGCTATTAATTTCAGTGTTTGACGAGCCATCTAGCGGGTCGAAGCTCACTAGATAGTTACCTTCCGGATTGCACGGAACAACATCGTCTTCTTCTTCAGACGAGATGGCTTTAACGTAACCAGACTCCCTTAGCGTATCCTTTAGAATGTGGTTTGAGATAACGTCGAGCTTTTTCTGCGTTTCGCCCTGTACGTTTTCTGAAAGAGTTGAACCAAGCACGCCAGCAAGTGCGCCTTGACTCACGCGGAAAGAAATTTCTTTACAGCCCGCTAGCAGTGTACGAATGAGCAGTATTAACTCAAGCGGTGCACCGTCTTGTTGCAATTGGGAATTTAAACGTTTCATTGAATGTAAGCCTTTTTTATGTGTAGGGTGTTGTACTTGCAGTCGCTCAGCTTTCCTTACCGGCGTTTATCTGAAGCACACACAGGTTTTAAGCCTGTGGTTAGATTGTAACCGTGTTCTTAGTTAAGTGGAACACACCTTCAAAAAGTCATTCACACACCATACCAGTTTGAAAGCTGCGAATATTCAAATATTTGTTCTAAACAAAGGCTGGCGACCATTATGAATCGATGAAAATTGAATTATCTATCGGTCGTAGGGTTCTGATACAGTACGCCAATAACATAATAAATCACCGAGAATGCGCTATGCATGTACATATTTTAGGCATTTGTGGAAGTTTTATGGGTGGCATCGCCGCCATTGCCAAATCACTAGGCCACAAGGTTACAGGCTCAGATAAGAACGTTTATCCCCCAATGAGCACTCAGCTTGAAGCACTAGGCATCGAGCTTACACAAGGCTATAGCGAAAGCCAATTTGATCCAGTACCAGATATGGTAGTGATTGGTAACGCCATGTCGCGTGGCAACCCGGCGGTAGAGTACGTATTAAATCGCAATTTACCTTACACCAGCGGCCCGCAATGGCTGCTTGATAATCTACTCAAAGATCGTTGGGTCATTGGTCTATCTGGTACCCACGGTAAAACGACCACCAGCAGTATGGTGGCGTGGATTTTAGAACACGCTGGTCTTAATCCTGGTTATTTGATTGGCGGCGTTCCTGAGAACTTTGGCGTATCGGCCCGCGTGGGTGAAAGCCCTTTTTTTGTTATAGAAGCCGATGAATACGACAGCGCATTTTTCGATAAACGTTCTAAGTTTGTACACTATCGCCCGAAAACATTGGTTATCAACAACCTTGAGTTTGATCACGCCGATATTTTCGCAGACCTTGCAGCTATACAAACCCAGTTTCACCATTTGGTTCGCATGGTGCCGGAAAATGGGCTTATTCTTACGCCAAACGGCACGCCCGCTATTGAAGATATGCTCAAAAAAGGGTGCTGGTCGTCACGTCAGTCTTTAGGCAAAGAATGGCATGCTGAACTGCTAAAGAAAGACGGCAGTGAATTTAATGTATTACATAACGGGGTTATAGCCGGAACCGTAACTTGGTCACTTGTGGGTCAGCACAATGTAGACAACGCTCTTATGGCAATAGCCGCTGCCCATCATGCAGGCGTTACCTTACCCGATGCTATAGCAGCACTATCATTTTTTAAAAACGTTAAGCGCCGCATGGAAGTTAAGGGCGAAGTCGACGGCGTCACGCTTTACGATGACTTTGCGCACCACCCTACCGCTATAGCGACTACACTTGATGGACTGCGCAAAAAGGTAGGTAATGCACGTATATTAGCCGTGCTAGAGCCGCGCTCGAACACCATGAAAATGGGCGTACACAAAGATACACTGGCTAATTCATGGCAAAAAGCCGATGAGGTTTACCTTTATGAACCTGAAGGCATGGACTGGTCTTTAGTCGATTCGGTAGCGCACAGTAATGCGCCTACTCACTGTTTCAGAGATGTAGAGAAGATCGTTCAAGACGTTTGCAACGTAGCACAATCGGGCGATCATATTCTTGTAATGAGTAACGGCGGTTTCGAAGGCATTCACGGCCGTATTCTCGACGCTTTAAAAATGAAGTCCAAACTGTAAAAAATTAGAATAACGTTATATTCGATGGACAAGCCACAAGGCTTGTTATCAACAGAGGCTAAATCATGAAACACGATAAGCAAGTTACGCTTGCTATTACAGGGGCATCTGGCGCACCTTACGCTCTAACACTGCTGAAATCGTTGGTTAATGCAGACTATCAAGTTTACGTACTTATCTCTTCAGCGGCCAAGGTGGTATTTGCTACTGAAGAGAACGTAAAAATACCGGGCCGCCCCGAAGACGCAGCGGCTTTTTTTGCGGAACACTGCAATGCTAAACCTGATCAAATCAAAGTATTTGGTAAAGAAGAATGGTTTTCCCCAGTTGCTTCAGGTTCAGCCGCCCCAGCTAAAATGGTGGTATGCCCATGCTCTACAGGTACGCTTTCTGCCATTAGTATTGGCGCAAGCGACAACCTTATTGAGCGCGCCGCCGATGTCGTGTTAAAGGAGCGGGGACAACTTATTTTAGTTCCACGTGAAATGCCTCTTTCATCTATTCATTTAGAAAATATGCTTAAACTTTCACAAATGGGGGCCACTATAATGCCCGCTGCGCCAGGCTTTTATCACAACCCCAAGACAATTGACGACTTAGTGGATTTTGTTGTGGCGCGCATACTAGACCACCTAGGTATTGAGCAGTCTCTTGTCGCAAGATGGGGCTATCAGTCTTCAAAACATTCAGAGGATTAATCATGTTCGCGTTTGCAAACAAGATTTGCGCTGTTGCGCTGAGCACACTATTTACATTGTGTATTGCATCACCCGCTTTCGGCTGGGGACAAACAGGCCACAGAGTAACAGGCGCTATTGCCCAGCAGTATCTTAGCCCTCTATCGCAGGCTGCACTTATGGAGCTGTTGCCACATGGTTCGTTGGCTGAGGCCTCGACCCATGCCGATGAAATGCGTTCTGACCCCAGCGAATTTTGGCAAAAAACCGCTAGCCCTTGGCACTATGTTTCTGTACCTGAAGGAAAGACCTACGAAGAAGTTGGTGCACCAAAGCAAGGTGATGCTGTTACGGCATTAAATCAATTTACTGAAACCTTAAAAAGCGACACGGCCAGCATTGAAGAAAAGCGTCTAGCCCTTCAGTTTATTGTGCATATCATAGGCGATCTCCATCAACCACTGCACGCTGGCAACGGCACCGACCGCGGTGGAAACGATGTAAAAGTACGCTTCTTCTGGCAAGATTCTAATTTACACCGCGTATGGGATTCGCAGATGCTAGAGCAGCGCAAATTGTCGTATTCTGAGTGGACTGAATGGCTTACACAAACCATTACCTCAGAAGACATTCGCAGTTGGGCTACGACCGACCCTATGGTATGGATTGAGGAAAGTACCGCTATTCGCGATACCATTTACCCAGATGACGCCAATAACATGAGCTACGACTACCTATACGATCATTTGCCTACTGCTAAAAAACGTTTGCAGATGGCCGGCATTCGCATTGCCATGTATTTAAACCAAGTGTTTGAAGAAGCGAATAAATAGTTTTAAGTACCACCGACGTCAATTCGACGTTATCTCAGGGCTTATCAACTCGTCTTATTGGCGCTATCGGAAACCCTGCGTGTATCAAAAACACAAACGGAGGCCTTACGCCTCCGTTTTTTTATGTATTCTTAAAGCAGCTAGCTTTTGTTTACTGTTTAGCTCTAATCTAAATCTAGCGGTTCAGGAGAAAGAATAACGCCTGTGCTATCTGCATATAGGTGGTCTTCAGGTAAAAACGTAACGCCGCCAAAGTTAACCGGTACGTCAACTTCGCCAATGCTTTCACATTCGGCATTTACTGGAATGGCTGCTACGGCTAATACGCCAATATCCAATTCAGCAAGGCTATCAACTTCACGCACGCTACCGTAAATCACAACCCCTTCCCAATCGTTATCAATAGCGACTTGAGCAGATGATGCATCAAACAACGCGCGACGGCTTGAGCCCCCGCCATCTATCAGTAGTACTTTACCTGCACCAGGCTGGGCAAGCACACGGTCGATAAGACCTCGGTCTTCAAAGCATTTTACGGTGGTAATCTCACCACCAAAAGAATAACGGCCACCAAAGCTTGCGAAAATCGGATCTACTACGTCTACGCTGTCAGCAAACAAGTCGCATAATTCAGATGTGTTGTATTCCATTATTTTGCCTTACTAAAATTGAGAAGCGTTGAAGCTCTATGCTCGTTAGACCTAGCATAGCATTTATTCTGATGATGCAAATGGTTGATTTAGCGCGTTTCATCAAATTTTTATGTTTTGTTAAAAAAGCAGTAATTCAGCGCAGAACAGTCTTTTTTGAGCACGCATTTTGCTTTAGGCATTTAGCTGAAATTTTTTTGCTAAAAAATTTATTTAATAACCACTTTCCCCGTGAGTGAAATGGGTAAATGACAAAAATTAGGAACCGCGTTAGATGTCAAAAAAGTTTCTTTTTTCCGTCACCCACTGGTCACAGACACACTTTAGCCTGTGCAGTAATTAACCGATAGGGGACAAGGCGATGTTGATGAAATCCTTGACCAAGTACGACACTGACTTATTTTATCGCCTCTACAAACTGACGCAAAAAAGAGACTGTAGAAGTATTGTTTGGTTGTCGAAAACAGGTGACGGCTACTTATACTTTGTGATCGGTATGCTGCTTTGGGCATTTGAGCCAGAGCACGGTGAGCTTTTCCTTTACACAGCGCTGATGGCATATGCGCTGGAATTACCCATCTATGTGCTGCTTAAGAAAATGTTCAAGCGCCCTCGCCCTTGCGATTTTCTAATGAATTTAACAGCACATGTCACGCCTTCTGATAAGTTTTCTCTACCCTCAGGCCATACTGCTGCGGCAACACTAATGGCGTGTATCATTGCGCACTATTACCCGCCATTTGCCTTACTTGCTTACAGTTGGGCAGCACTCATAGGGCTGTCACGGGTACTGTTAGGTGTACATTATCCTTCTGATGTGGTCGCAGGCTCTCTACTAGGCGTAACAATCGCGACACTAAGTATTTCAATTCTGGGGTAGCATGAAATTATTGTATGGTGTGCAAGGCACCGGAAATGGGCATATTGCTCGAGCACGAATTATGGCGGCAGCATTGGCCGAGCGAGACGATGTTAGCGTTGACTTTGTTTTTTCTGGTCGCGCCCCTGACAAATATTTTGATATGGAAGTGTTTGGTACATACCGAACATACAAAGGGTTAAGCTTTATTACGAAAAGCGGGCGCGTAGACAAATGGTCTACCGTTAAAGACGCCAACCTTCGTCAGTTAAACAAAGACATCAAGGCATTCGATACCAGTGGTTACGATTTGCTGGTAAACGACTTTGAGCCCGTAACGGCCTGGGCTGCAAAGAAACAGGGGCTACCTTCTATTTCTATCAGCCATCAAGCGGCATTTACCTACAACGTGCCTAAAAGTGGCAATACCATTTTTGATAGTTTGATAATGAAGCTATTCGCACCTACCGAACTTCAACTAGGTGTACACTGGTATCATTTTAATCAGCC
The DNA here is from genome assembly GCF_056311825.1 of Alteromonas sp. ABH4_452. Lineage (NCBI taxonomy): Bacteria > Pseudomonadati > Pseudomonadota > Gammaproteobacteria > Alteromonadales > Alteromonadaceae > Alteromonas > Alteromonas sp. ABH4_452. The sequence continues at coordinate 149,344 of NZ_CM149973.1, forward strand.
TATTATCCCGCCGTTCGTTTCGGAAAAACCCGTTGTGTCTTCCGGTAATGGTCATGTACTGGTTTACCTACCTTTCGAAGATATTGAAGATATTCACCAAATGCTTGAACCGCTAAGCGACCAAGTATTCGAATGTTTCCATCCGAATATCGACGAAGCGAGAGAGATGGGCCATATCCACTGGCATCCAACCTCTAAAAAACATTTTCAAAAAGCCCTGCAGCATGCCAGTGGCGTAATTGCTAACGGAGGCTTTGAGCTGTCTAGCGAAGCCCTTCAATTAGGAAAGAAACTGCTCATTAAGCCCTTGCATGGTCAATTTGAGCAGTTATCGAATGTGCTTACTCTTAGTCAATTGGATTTGTGTCAAACGCTATTTCAACTCGACACCGACATAGTAGAAGAGTGGCTTGAAGCGCCTGAAAATGAAGCTATCGCTTTTCCTGATAACCCCAATGTTCTAATCGATTGGCTCAAAAACAAAGACTTTTCTGATACACAGAGCCTGTGTGACGCCCTTTGGAAAAACGTTCAATACGGCGATAAAACACAAGAACGTTTATTGGCTCTTGCAATTTAACACCGCAATGCGATGATAGCGGCATTTGTCGTATTCTTTGCGGGATTTTTCGTGCTTAAAAAGTCAGTTGTTTTCTTGCTAACACTCACAGCATTGTGTGGCTGTGGTTATAAAGGGGCGCTTTATATTCCTGACGCGCCTGCACAAAACACCTCTACTGAACCAACGTCTTCTGAAAATACAGGAGTCGATGCTTCGTCTAGCGCCAATACCCCATCCCCCGCAACTACTTCTGGAGAGCTGAACTAGTGGATTTTTTCGCCTACAGCCAAGGTCAGCTTCACGCTGAACAAGTGGCTGTTTCTGATATTGCAGCCCAGCACGGAACGCCGGTTTATATTTACTCACGCGCTACGTTAGAGCGCCATTGGCATGCGTTTAACGATGCTATCGGTGAACACCCTCACCTTGTGTGTTATGCAGTAAAAGCTAACTCAAACATTGGTGTGTTGAATGTTTTAGCGAAGTTAGGATCAGGCTTTGACATCGTTTCAGCGGGTGAACTAGCCCGTGTTATTGAAGCCGGTGGTGACGCAAGCAAAGTGGTATTTTCAGGCGTAGGCAAAAAACACGACGAGATTCGCTATGCGTTAGAACAAGGCATCATGTGTTTTAACGTAGAGTCAGAGCCAGAGCTTCACCGCATTAACCAAGTAGCCGGCGAAATGGGTGTAAAAGCCCCTATTTCACTGCGCATAAACCCTGATGTGGATGCTAAAACTCACCCTTACATCTCTACGGGTTTGAAGGCGAATAAATTTGGTATTGCACGTGAACGCGCGTTGGCTACTTATGAGCTGGCTGCATCGCTTCCTCATCTGAATGTGGTTGGTATGGACTGTCACATAGGCTCACAGCTTACCGAAATTGGACCTTTTGTTGATGCATTAGAGCGCTTACTTTTGCTTATTGACGAACTAGCCGAGCGCAACATTATTATTGAGCATTTAGATGTAGGTGGTGGTCTTGGCGTAACTTACAACGACGAGCAACCGCCTCATCCTAAAGCCTACGCACAAGCCATGGCTGAAAAGATGGTAGGCCGCGAAAACCTTAAGCTTATCCTTGAACCTGGTCGAGCTATTGCGGCTAACGCGGGTATTCTGGTCACTGAAGTTGAATTTATCAAAGAAGGTGAAGAGAAGAGTTTCGCCATTGTCGATGCTGCTATGAACGATTTATTGCGCCCTGCGCTTTACTCTGCATGGCAAAATATTATTCCTGTGAAAGAAGAAACCACGGCAACGCCTCGCACCTATGACGTTGTAGGGCCTGTGTGCGAAACCGGTGACTTTATAGGAAAAGATCGAGAATTAGCTATTGAACCAACCGACTTACTTGCGGTTCGAAGTGCTGGCGCCTATGGTTTTGTAATGGCGTCGAACTACAATAGCCGCTGTCGACCAGCGGAAATTATGGTAGACGGCGACAAAGCAATTGTGGTTCGCGAACGAGAAAAACAAAAAGATCTCTGGCAAGGTGAGTATAAACTTCCGTAAACTAGAGACAAACTAACAAGATAGATGCGCGTTTAATGCAGGTTCAATTTTCTAAAATGCACGGTTTGGGTAACGATTTCATGGTTATTGATAACGTTACTCAAAACGTCTTTTTCTCTAAAGAAAAAATTCAGCAATTAGCTAACCGAAACTTCGGTATTGGCTTCGACCAGCTGTTGATGGTAGAACCGCCATACGACCCTGAACAAGATTTCCACTATCGCATCTTCAATGCAGACGGCTCCGAAGTAGAACAATGCGGCAATGGCGCCCGTTGTTTTGCTCGCTTTGTTAAGCAAAAAGGCCTTATTAACCGCAACAAGATAGTGGTAAGTACCAAAGCAGGAAAGATGGTGCTTTATCTAGAAAAAGATGGTCAGGTTACCGTGAACATGGGCAAGCCTGAGTTTGAACCTGCGAACATTCCGCTTACAGCCAACAAGCAAGAGAACACGTATATTTTGCGTGTGGGCGAACGCACCTTGTTTATTGGCTCGGCGTCAATGGGCAACCCTCATTGCGTTATGGAAGTAGACGATGTGAATACGGCTAACGTTGCCGAAATTGGACCGCTTGTTGAGAAACACGAGCGCTTTCCTGAAGGCGTAAACGTTGGCTTCATGCAGATAATTAACGAGTCACACATTAAGCTTCGTGTATTTGAGCGTGGTTCGGGTGAAACCTTGGCCTGCGGCAGCGGTGCATGTGCAGCAGTTGCAATTGGTCAAATACAGGGTAAATTAAGTAAAGACGTACGGGTAGACTTGCCCGGAGGCAGCTTACGTATACGCTGGCCTGGCCCAGATAACGTGTTAAAAATGACAGGGCCTGCCGAACACGTATATGACGGACATATAAATTTATGAGCGAAGTATCAGGGCAATCTAACGCCACGCAATTAATTGAGCCATTTAACGACACAACGGAATTGTCGAGTGCTGATGTGCGCGCGTTCTTATTACAAAACCCTGAGTTCTTTGCCGAGCATGCCGACCTTCTTGAAAAAATTAAGCTTCCTCATGAGCACAAAGGCAGTGTTTCGCTTGTTGAAATTCAAAGTGAACAGCTTAGACAAAAAGTCAGGCAGCTAAATTTTAAGCTGAATCAGCTGGTTACCATCGCTAAGCAAAACGAAAAAATATATCGCGTTTATACCGATTTAAACGTACAGCTACTACGCTGTGAAAGCGTAGCTGAAGTACAGTTTACCTTAGAAGATGTACTACAAGAGCGTTTGCAGTTGTCTTCTGCGGTGATAAAAAGCTTTAAAGGCCCTCACGCTATTCCTGAACTACAACAACGCCTGTTTACGGAAAAGCGCTTTAAAAATACCAACTTCTTCTTTGGTCGTTTGTCACAGCACGAACGTCAACTTCTGTTCGGCGAAAGCCCTGCAGAATCTGTAGCGTTAATGCTGCTTGGTGATAACCGCGAATTGGGCATTTTGGGCATTAGCAGCAGCGATGCCAGTCATTTTACGCCGGATATGGATACGCTTTTGCTACAACAGCTTCAGCAAGTTCTAAATATTATCTTGCCTGAAATGATGGGATATTAGGTGTAGTGTCTACAGACGCCTTAATCAGCGAACAGTGCCAGCAATGGCTCGATAAATTTCTACTTCATTTGCAGGTAGAGCGTGGTTTATCCCTACACACCATCAAAAATTATCAGCGCCAGCTAACTGAAGTGGCAAAGCTACTTGGGCTTTACGAATGGTCTGGGCTCACGCCAAGCGATATTAAGCGTGTTATGGCTGATGCCAAAATGTCTGGGCATAGCCCCCGAAGTATCGCACTTAGACTATCGGCACTAAGAACATTCTGCCAATACCTTATTGACCACCAGCAGCTATTCAGCAACCCTGTTGAGGGCATTCAAGCTCCTAAACAGGGAAAGCCATTACCTAAGCAGCTTAGCGTAGATGAGATGCAGCAGTTACTTAATGCGTCGCCTCAGAGCAGTGACGATGATGAAGGCATGCAGTTAAGAGATGTAGCCATGTTTGAACTGCTATATGGCTGTGGCCTACGCTTAAGCGAACTTACCGGGCTTAATTTAGCCGACTGTCTAAAAGACGGTACGGTGAAGGTCATGGGTAAAGGAAGTAAGCAACGGATACTCCCATTAGGCCGACATGCGCAAAAAGCCCTTAATGCCTGGTTAAAAGTTCGGCCAGCTTACGCTTCCCCGTATGAAAGTGCGGTTTTTGTGAGTAAACGCAAAACCCGAATATCGAACAGGCAGGTTGCAAATCGTTTAGATAAAATGGCGAAAGAACAGTCCTTATCGCAGAAAGTAAGCCCTCACAAACTGCGCCATTCTTTCGCTACTCACGTATTAGAATCCAGTGGCGATTTACGTGCGGTTCAAGAATTGTTAGGGCACGCTAACTTGTCGACAACACAAGTTTATACCCATTTAGACTTCCAGCATCTCGCCAATGTCTATGATGCCGCTCATCCGCGGGCGCATAAAAAATAAAGCAAACCTAAGGTTTTACCATGCAGTTTTTCAGGTCTATCAACAAAGTCGAGGCAATGACCTTCGACCTTGACGACACCCTCTATGATAACGAACCTATTATTCGACGGGCTGAAGAAGCGCTTCAAGCGCATATTGCTAGGCACCATAAGTCAGCCGACGCGCTGTCGGCTAACGACTGGCTAGCACTTAAGCAAGCTGCCATAAAAAAGGACCCGCGCTTGGCTTCTGATATGGGGCAGCTTAGACGTGTAGTACTTACCGCCGCACTATCGAATACGGCTCCCGAAGAGTTAAAAACAGACCTGACCAACAGTGGTGAACTTAGTGATGCGGTAGGGGCCTGCTTTAACTGCTTTTACGACTCAAGAAGTAACTTTGAATTGGCTGACGATGTACACGCAGCACTTAAGGCAGTAAGTAGTCAATTACCGCTTATCGGCATTACTAATGGTAATGTAAACGCAGAAAAAATAGGGATTGATGGTTATTTTGAAACCATTCTCCACGCCAGCACATCGCGCCCGATGAAACCAGCCCGCGACATGTTTGATGAAGCCGCAGCACATTTACACATTGCACCGAAACACATTCTTCATGTAGGCGACAATATTATCAAGGATGTACAAGGAGCAATTAACGCTGGCTATCAAGCAGCATGGTTTGCCTGTAACAGACCCATGGTACTCGCCAAGGAGCCCGTTAGCGTACTTCCCCATGTCGCACTAGACAACCTCAACGACTTAACCCACTTCCTATGAATAATGGGGTCAGAGTCAGGACTCTGACCCCACAGCTTTAGTTATCTTCTAGGACGTTTTGGCGCATGGATTCACAGGGGCTTTGACAAACCGGTCTCCCAACTACCTTGGCAGGAACGCCCACTACGGTAACGTGGGCCGGAACACTATTTAATACAACGCTACCTGCGCCGACTTTCGAGCCTTCACCGATTTCGATATTCCCTAGAATTTTGGCACCTGCGCCAATTAACACGCCTTGGCGAATTTTGGGGTGACGGTCGCCCGACTCATTACCCGTACCGCCTAACGTAACGCTCTGCAAAATAGACACATTATCTTCTACCACCGCAGTCTCGCCCACCACAATACCAGTTGCGTGATCGAACATAACGCCCTTACCAATTCGCGCTGCTGGGTGAATGTCTACACCAAAGCTTGATGAATTGCGGCTTTGCAAAAATAGGGCTAATTGGTGGCGCCCGTGAAGCCAAAGATAGTGCGCCATTCTATGCACCTGCACGGCATGGAAACCTTTAAAGTGCAGTAAAGGAGTAAGGTAATCGTTCACTGCGGCATCACGCGCATTAATCGCCATAATATCAGCAATGGCTGCCTCGCTAATACCTGGCTCTAACAAGTAGGCTTCGTCGAACACCTCACGTATAGCAAGCGCAGGCATCACGTCATCTGCCATTTTGTTTGACAAAATGAAGCTTAGCGACGACTCAAAATTATGATGCGCAAGAACACTGGCATGCACATAGCTAGATAGCAAAGGTTCGTTTTCAGCAACAATTTGCGCTTCTTGTTTAAGCGTCGACCAGAAATCGATGGGCGTAGAGAGTGCAGTCATGAGCATATCCCGTTAATGTGCTGTTAGTGAGCTGGTTGTGTGCCAATGTACGTCGTTAATAAATTGGGGCCGTGTGCTTTTTCAGCTTGCCTAAAATGGCTTAACTTTTTGACTAACTCTCGCCTTGTATGAAAGTGCAGAGGTTGCCAAAGAAAAAGAGCTGAAAGTTTACCCGAGTTTGGCGTGATGCAATACCGATGTGATACCTGCCAAGCGCATAATTCGATCAATTTATCGTATTAATTCGTTATAGCTAATAACTGTATCTTTGATTTATGCACCTTTGGGCCAGCCTTTGGCAACATTAAGCACTATAACAATTTAATTAGAACGGTTAAAACACCTATTTCTTTCAATAAAAGACCCGTATAACTGCACATCTTAAACACCCAAATAACCGCGCTTTTACTTAACGAAAACGGTAAAAAACTGGACTGTATAAATTAACAGTCAGATGGCATAATAGCGTGCTGCTGAATGTGTAACAATATCAACTAACAGGTGCCAACTATGGATGTATCTCGACTGCTAGACGAGCTTAACGACAAACAGCGTGAAGCAGTAGCAGCCCCATTGTCTAATGCTCTAGTATTAGCTGGCGCAGGTAGTGGCAAAACCCGCGTATTAGTGCATCGCATTGCGTGGTTGATGGAAGTCGAAAACATCGCACCTTTTTCTATTCTCGCGGTTACCTTTACCAATAAGGCAGCGAAAGAGATGCGCGGCCGTATTGAGTCATTGATGGGTCGCAGCCTGCACAATATGTGGATTGGTACCTTCCACGGGCTTGCACATCGCCTATTACGCGCACACCACGCTGAAGCTAACTTGCCTGAAAACTTTCAGATTATCGATTCTGACGATCAGTACCGGTTGATTCGCCGCATTCTAAAAGCCATGAATTTAGATGAAAAACATTGGGCCCCGCGTCAAATTCAGTGGTACATAAACGGCAATAAAGACGAAGGCCTGCGTCCTCAGCATATCGAGACCCATGGCGATCATATCCAAAAGACCATGCGTGAAGTCTACGCTGCATATCAAGACGCCTGCGACCGTTCAGGCTTAGTTGATTTTGCCGAGCTATTGCTGCGCGCTCATGAGTTATGGGCAAAGAACCCTGAAGTGTTGGCTCACTATCAACGCCGTTTCCGTGCTGTGTTAGTTGACGAGTTCCAAGATACCAACAATATTCAATATGCATGGCTTCGTATGCTGTGTAGCGGCGACAATAACAACATTATGATTGTTGGCGACGACGATCAGTCTATTTACGGCTGGCGCGGTGCAAACGTAGACAATATTCAGCATTTTCTAAAAGACTTTAATGAGCCTACCACTATTCGCCTTGAGCAGAACTACCGTTCTACTGGGAACATTCTGAAAGCAGCGAATACGGTTATCGACAATAATACAGGCCGTTTAGGAAAAGAGCTGTGGACAGAAGATGCTCAGGGCGAGCTTATCTCTGTCTATGCCGGTTTTAACGAACTCGACGAAGCCCGCTTCATTGTTTCAAAAATTAAAGACTGGCTAAATCAAGGCAACGCCCTTAGCGACACCGCTATCCTTTACAGAAACAACGCCCAATCCCGTGTACTGGAAGAAGCTTTATTACACGAAGGGTTGGCCTATCGCATTTACGGCGGTTTGCGCTTCTTCGAACGCCAAGAAATTAAAGATGCCCTTGGCTATATGCGTATGGTGAGCCACCCGCACGACGATGCTGCTTTCGAGCGTGTGGTAAACACCCCAAGTCGCGGTATTGGTGAGAAAACCCTTTCGCAAGTACGCGACACTGCGCGTATGCACAACTGTTCTATGTGGCAAGCCAGCCAGCTGCTTATAAACGAAGGTGGCTTTAAAGGCCGTGCGTTAAACGCTATGCAAAGCTTTGTATTACTCATTACAGAGCTTGAACAAGCCACATTAGACGAACCGCTTGACCAACAGGCTGATAAAGCCATTCGCCAATCTGGTCTGTACGCCATGTACCAGGCTGAGCGTGGTGAAAAGGCTCAGGCTCGACTAGAAAACTTAGAAGAACTCGTCAGTGCATGTAAAACTTTTATCGTGCCAGAAGAAGCCGAAGAGATGTCGCCGCTGGCCGCGTTTTTGGCCCACGCTTCCCTTGAAGCAGGCGAAACTCAGGCGGACAAAGACCAAGACGCTGTGCAGATGATGACTATCCACACTGCAAAAGGCCTTGAATTCCCATTGGTGTTCTTAGCCGGCGTGGAAGAAGGTATGTTCCCTAGCCAGATGACCAACGACGAACCAGGTCGAATGGAAGAGGAACGCAGACTTTGCTATGTTGGTATGACTCGCGCTATGCAAAAGTTGTATATCACTTACGCAGAAAGTCGTCGATTATATGGTCAAGATAAGTATCATACGGCTTCGCGTTTTATTCGTGAGATGCCAGCAGATTGTGTGGAAGAAGTCAGACTTAAATCCACCATCTCGCGGCCTGTACATAACCGCTTTAGCCAAGCAACCTCACACGCCAGTTTTGAAGAAACCGGCTTTAGTTTGGGTGAGCGCGTAGTGCACCGTAAATTCGGCGAAGGCATTGTGCTAAATTACGAAGGTAGTGGTGAGCATGGCCGAGTTCAAGTAAACTTCGATGAATTTGGCAGCAAATGGCTGGTACTTGCTTACGCAAAGCTGGAGAAAGCGTAACGTTATTAATTGGCAAGGTAGCCTAACTCTAAGTTGGAATGTATGCAGCAACACGTGCTGATCATCGAAAACGGTGAAGGCAACCTTGAACTTATCGCTAAATTAGTACGCCGTTCGAGCCTTACGCCCGTGGGCGCAACGTCGCTCACCGAAGGAAAGGCTCGCTTTGCACAAGAAATACCAGAAAGTTTTTTGTGCGCCATTGTTGCTTACTCATTACCCGATGCGCCAAAAGGCGAAGCCATCGACTTTGCGGTTGAATCCTTCATTCCTACCATTGCGACAACAGAAAATCTAGACAATGCTATCCGCGACAAAGTCCTTGAGCGCGATGTTGTCGACTATATTCCGAAAGAAAATTCACAAAACTACGACTACCTAAACCGGCTTATAAGCCGCCTTGAAAAAAACAAATCTACCGGCGTCGTGGTGGTAAGTACCAATCGCGTTTTACGCTCAAAAACGGTTTCATTACTCCAGCGACATAACTTTATTGCCTTCGAATGCTTAACAGCTACCGACGCAATGCAGTGCCTCTCTGAGCATAAAAATGTGCGTCTAGTTATCACCGATAACACGCTGCCGGATATGACGGGCACCCATTTTGTGGCAAGCCTAAGAAAAGCGTTTTCTAAAGAACAGCTTGCCATAATGGGCATTGCTGGAGGTAAAGGCATGTTAATGTCTGCGCACTTTATTAAAAGCGGCGCTAATGACTTCTTACGCGTACCTTATTGCCATGAAGAGTTCTTGTGCCGCGTAATGCAAAACGTGGAATATATTGAAAGCGTTGAAGAAATTCGTCGTGTGGCGAATACAGATTATTTAACGGGCCTACCCAACAGGCGCCACTTCTTTTACATGGTTACGGTTCAGCACCAAAATTTATCTGATGATCATGCCTTGGCTCTTATCGACCTAGACTTCTTTAAGTCAATTAATGATACCCATGGCCATGACGCCGGAGACATAGTGCTAAAGGCCATGGCAGCACTTATTGAGTTTTACTTCCCAGATGAAATTATTTCGCGCTTTGGTGGTGAAGAATTTTGCATTTACATGCCTTCAACGCCTGTTGATGAAGCCTGCAAACGCTTGGAAGATTTCAGAAAAGTGGTAGAAGCTGAAGTTATCCAGCTTCCCAAAACCGATATAAAAGTTACCTGCAGTATCGGAGCAAGTGGTGCCCATACCCAGCGTGTAGATAAGCTGCTAAGCCTTGCCGACAAGCAGCTGTACGCTGCCAAAAATAGCGGGCGAAACCAGGTCAAATGCGAGCCGCCTGATGCTCCTCACCAAGAGCAAGGCTCCTTATTGTAGTTTTCGTTTTGGCTTTACGTCTCAAAAGACTGCAAGAACCAGCCTCTACTCTACCGCTAGCTTTTGCGCTTTACGCTGACTGCGATAATTAACCAAGGAGTCGGCACTAAATAAAATTAGCGCAAGCCACACAAACCCGAACGTAACCAAACGCGACTCTTCAAGGGGTTCGCCGTACAGGTAAACTGCCAATATGAACATAAGCGTTGGCCCTATGTACTGAAAAAAGCCTAACGTTGAGTACATAATGCGTCGCGCTGCAGCGGTAAAGCAAAGCAACGGGGCAGTGGTAACAATGCCTGCCGCTAAAATAAGGGAGTTTAGGGTGACATCATTATTAAATAAGTTACTGTATTCAGAACCAAAGAATACCCAGTAGACGATAGCTAATGGCGACAACATTAAGGTTTCAATGAACAGACCTGGTAGCGAGTCTACCGCCACCTGCTTACGTAATAAGCCGTATACACTGAAGCTTCCAGCAAGTACTAAGGCAATCCAGGGCACGTGGCCGTAAGAAAAAATAAGAATTGCTACACCAATAACAGCAAGCCCAACCGCTACACGCTGCAGATTGCGCAATCTCTCGCCTAAAAATAGCCGGCCTAAGAAAACGTTGATAAGAGGGTTAATGTAATAGCCCAAGCTTGCATCAAGAATATGGTCGTTATTGATCGCCCAGATAAACAAAAGCCAATTTGCCCCCAGCAACAGCCCAGCTACGAACAAAATCTGCATAACTCGCTTATTACGAAGAGCAGCCCCAACTTTTGGCCATTGTTTTAATGCAGCGATTAGCCCAACTAAAAGCACTACAGACCAAATTACTCTGTGCATGAGTATTTCAGCGGCGGGTAATACCATTAACTGTTTGAAGTAAACAGGTGCAACACCCCACATACTGTATGCGGCAATCGCGCAAATAACGCCGACTTGCGCGGCACTGGCTTGCTTAGACAAGGCTGGCTCCAACGAGATTCAGGGTAAGAAAGCGCGTATTGTTTATCAGGTTACGGTAATACACAACCCTTAACGCTTTCCAATGCGGCAAAGGGCAGGTAACAGGCGGTACAACCAACGAAAAAAGCCCCACCAATTGCATTCCTTCAGTGGGGCTTTAGATGCGTACGACACTTTTAGGCTGAACGAGGCCCTAAACCGGAGCCATCTTTCAGAAGAAGCCGACTTATAGAAGAAAGAGCGTTCCCAACCCCAAAAACGCCACAAAACCTACAATATCGGTGACAGTAGTCAGTATGACCGACCCAGACAATGCTGGGTCTATTTTAAGCTTGTCTAAAATGACGGGCACGAATACGCCAGCTAAGGCAGCGGCGACAATGTTGAACAGTATGGCTAAACAAATCACCAAACCAAGCATAGCGTCAGTGAACCAGAAATAAGCAACCACGCCGATTACCAAAGCCCAAATCACGCCGTTCACCCCGCCTACCTTCAGCTCTTTCACCATTAGCGCCCGTAAATTGGCTGGGGTTACCTGCCCTAGTGCAAGCCCGCGTACAATCAAGGTAAGCGTTTGGCTACCAGCAATGCCGCCCATACTCGCCACCACTGGCATAAGTACCGCAAGGGCAACAACTTGCTGCAGCGTACCTTCAAACAGCCCAATAAACCAAGATGCCATAAACGCGGTGAGCAGGTTTATGCCAAGCCACAGGGCACGGTTTTTCGCACTTTTTGCTACAGGCGAGAATAAATCTTCGTCCTCATCCATACCTGCCGACGCCATCACCTGGCGTTCGTAAAATTCATTGACTAGCTCGCTCGCCGAGGACACATCTAAACGACCTAACAGTTTGTTGTTCTCATCAACCACCGGCAGCGACGCCAGACCTGAACGCTGTACAAGGAGCGACGCATTCATGGTGTCATCCTCTCCCTGAATAGTAGTCACATTTTCTTCAGATAAATCAAATAGCGACACGTGATCTTGTGCGTTAAATAGGTGGCTAATTTTAACTAATGCTGAAAACTGACCCGACCGATTCACAAGAAAAATACTGTCGCAGTGCTGAGGTATATCACGCCTTAATAGCCGCAAGCCCTCGCGTACTTTCGCGTTCGACGGCAATACTAACTGTTCGTGGTTTACCCAGTGACCTATTTGATTATCGGGAAATTGTGTGGCTTCTCTGAAGTACTTTCGCTCTTTGGAGTCGAGTGACTCATACGCCATATCCACAAGGCGCTTTGGCAGTGAGTCAAGTAGTTCAAGTAAGTCTTCGGCATCAATATCAGCAAAAATAGACGCCCATTCATTGTGAGGCGTATTGTCGATAAGGATTTCACGAGGATCGCTACGCATCTCAACAAGTACATCGAGCTTGCGGTCGCGAGAGATACCATCCCACACCACCAACCGTTTTTCTACAGGCAGTGATTCTAAAAGAGATGCAATGTATACCTCGTCTTGTCCGGCTAAAGCCGCCAACAGAGTTGCCGGGTCATCCCCTATACTTTCGGTAACAATCTCTTCGATTAAATCTGGTAATGGCTCTGCCATGCTACACCTCCCGTAATACCGCTCACTTCCCTCACACAACGAAAAACAAGTATTGCGGGATAATGCAAACCTATTGAGGCACGGCTATCCCAGCATATAAGTACCCGTGCCGAAGGCGATATGATCGCTTTTTTCGTTGTGTAACTCCATTCTGCAAACCACTAGTTTACTACCCTTGCGTATAATCGCTGCCGTCGCGATAAAGCGCTCGCCACGCCCTGGACGCAAATAGTCAACACGCATATCAACGGTGCCCATGGTCGGCAATCTAATCTGCAAATCTGCAAGGTGCTCTTCTGGGGTTTGCTTTATGGTCTCTAAAATTGAAACTAAACCACCGATGGTGTCTAGCATAGTCGCTGTTACGCCGCCGTGTAGAATTTTTTGCAAAGGATTACCGGTAAGCGTAGGTTGCCAATTGAGGTGCAACGAAATCTGTGTATCTAGACCGGCACCTTGCGTGACAAATTCCAAGCCCAACAGCTGATTAAAGGGCATGTTATCACGAAAAAGCGTAATGACATGATCGATCATAGCTTGGTGGTCTAATTTCTTATTTACCCTAGTCTCTTCATTGATAGGCATTGTGTAATCCACTTAATGTGACAGTACCCACAACATTACTATTGAATATATCGAGTAAGGAAATTCATCCAACCAATATTATCCAATCAGAGCCATTTATGTACCACAACGCCCTTATCGGTTCCGCACCTTCACGCCACACAATTTGTTCAAAAAGCACACGGCCCTGTTTATTTGAATGGTGATTACCCGTGTCATCGCTACATTTTAGTCTAGTTTTTTAAATTGCCCCGTGAAGCCGAGCCTAAAAACGCGTAAAATCCTGCGCCATGACAACTGCAATCGCGCCATCAGAATTAACGCCTGAAACCCAGCACGCAAAAACGCCTGAAACCGTCTTAAAAAAGGTATTTGGTTACGATGCTTTTCGCGATGGTCAGGGCGAAGTTATTCACCAAGTATGTGAAGGAAAAGACGCACTGGTTTTGCTACCTACAGGTGGCGGGAAATCGCTGTGCTATCAAATCCCTGCACTGGTGCGAAGCGGCACCGCTATTGTCGTTTCACCGCTTATATCGCTTATGCAGGACCAAGTAGAGCAGCTAAAAGCGCTTGGCGTAAACGCCGCCTATCTTAATTCCACGCTGGAAGCTGACGAACAAGCGCGCATAAACGATGCCCTCCAAGCTGGTAAGCTGGATTTACTGTACGTATCGCCAGAGCGTTTAATGCAGTACTATTTCCAGCAGTCGCTAGCCCACGCCGACATCGCTTTATTTGCCATTGATGAAGCGCACTGCGTTTCCCATTGGGGTCATGATTTTAGGCAGGATTATCGCGCCTTGGGTCAAATAAAGTCTCGTTTTCCCACTATTCCCGTCATCGGCCTAACGGCTACGGCAGATTCAGCGACACAAGCAGACATACTAACGCAGCTAAACCTAAACGACCCGCTCGTTTACAAAGGAAGCTTCGACAGACCCAACATTCGCTACCGCGTAATGAGTAAGTACAAGGCTTTCGATCAAGTTGTCGCTTACGTAAAGCAACAAGAAGGTAGCGGCATTATTTACTGCAACAGTCGCGCGAAAGTCGATGACCTACACGCAAAGTTATTCAAGCAAGGCTTTCGCTGCGCGGCGTATCACGCCGGTATGGATAACGACGAACGAGAGTTAGTACAGCGTCAGTTCCTTAATGACAAAATCGATATTGTGGTGGCCACTGTTGCCTTTGGTATGGGTATCAACAAATCAAACGTGCGTTACGTGGTGCATCATGATGTACCGCGCAGTGTTGAAAGCTATTACCAAGAGACTGGGCGCGCCGGGCGAGATGGCCTAGAGTCTGAAGCCCTATTATTGTTTGACGAAAAAGACGCGGCCCGCGTAAAACAGTGGATAGAGCAAGGCGAAATAGCTGAGCGCAACCAAATAGAGCTGCAAAAGTTCGCGGCCATGGAAGCCTTTTCAGAAGCACAAACCTGCCGGCGGCAAGTGCTTCTGAACTACTTTTCGCAGTTCAGTGACAGCGCCTGTGGCAACTGTGATATCTGTCTAGATCCCCCTAAAATGATTGACGGCTTAGTGATAGCGCAAAAAGTACTATCGTGCGTATTAAGACTTTCACAACAAGCTTCTAGTCAGTATGTAATTGACGTATTGCGAGGCAAGCAGCTTAGGCGCCTCCAAGAGGCCGGCCATCATCAGCTTTCAACCTATGGCATAGGTAAGGATAAATCGGACAGCTACTGGCATAACATTATCAACCAGCTTGTGCATAAAGGGCTTATTCGCGTTGATATAACTGCTCACGCCGCACTGAGATTAACCGAAGCCGCACGGCCCGTACTAAAAGGCGAAGTCGCCGTTCAATTAGCCGTACCGCGACTTGAATTTAAGCCCGACAAGAAAAAGGCAAAGCACGCGCCTGCTAACTACGACAGAACCTTGTTCACGCGCCTCAAGCACTTGCGCAAGGTGTTGGCCGAAGAAAATGAGGTGCCGCCGTATGTGGTATTTAGCGACGCCACTTTGGTTGATATGGCGTGTAAACTGCCTACTACACGCAACACGTTATTAGAGGTAAGCGGTGTGGGCCAAACAAAATTGGAACGCTACGGTGAGGCCTTTATTCAGCTCATTGACGACTATATCAATCGCGACCATTAAAAGCTTCAGGGCCAATTAGGTTTTTATTTCCCAGTCGGCCGCAGGGTTTGCACAAAGTAAAGGTGCGCGCCTTGCGGATGAACACACTAGGCGTAAGCGTACTCACCACCCTTTTCTAACGCTGCTTTGTAAGCTTCTCTGGCATGAACACGCTTCACGTAACCCTGAATGGCAGTAAAGTCTTTCGCTCGCCCGCTGGCTACCAGCGACTCTAACGGAAATATCATTTGAACATCTGCGCCACTTGGTGCATCGCCGGCAAACCAAGTGTTCTTCGCGAGGTAAGATTCTACATAGCGCAAACTTTGAGCCAAGTTAGGACCATAATAGGCATTGAGAATACCGTCTATTAGCTTATTAGTGATAGGTTTTATGAAAAAGGGTTTAGAACCTTTCTGCCGTGCTTTTTCTAGCACCAAATTGGCCACCAATGGCGGCATTAATGAACCTTCCGCGAAGTGAAGCCAGAACCAATATTGTTGAAGTGCTTCGGGGTCTTGGGGAACAGCAAATGCGTCGGTAGCGTGATGGCGAACTAGATATTCCACAATAGCGCCAGATTCTGCAATTGCACCGTGTGGCGTAGTAAGAACAGGCGAGCGACCCAATGGATGCACAGCCCGCAGCGAGTCAGGCGCCAGGTTTGTAGTGCTGTCTCGTTGATAAAATTCTATTTTGTACTCTACGCCTAGCTCTTCTAAAAGCCACAAAATTCGCTGTGAGCGAGAGTTATTTAAATGGTGAAGTGTTAGCATACCTCGTCCTTAATACGCTTAGTTTAACGCTATTGTTTTTGTGTTGTACTATATACACTTTTTAAACCAAGCGGGTTTACTAACGCCAATAAATTGTTAACTTCTATGCAAAAACTTACAAAAGAAGACATTCTACAACACGCCCTTGTTAACGAAGGCAGCGTAGAAATTCGCGCTGCGCTACCCGCTACCCCACTTAAAACTCAACAGTGGGCGGAACATTTTTGTGCATTATTTAATTTCAAACTTTCAGAAGCAGATTGGGGAGCTGACCGGTTTCAGGCAGTTGTCACCGCAAGTGCAAGCGACACAGATTTGCAGTGTATGCTTTGTATAGAATGGCTTTGCGAAGCGATATGGCTGGAGCCTATTGGTACGCAGCAGTCGCCATCGGTAATTTTTAATTACCTTTTGCAAGCATAACCCGTAAATTATCACTATACGTTGAGTTTGGCTTTTCGTTAAAACTAGTATTATTCTAAGGGTAGCATCCAAAGGATAAGAGGGCTTAACAACACATATTTCGCCTTTATAAACATCCTCTTACTATGTGGTTCAAGGAATTAACGAGTGGTAATAGCCCGGCTATTTAAGTACGTATCAGCTTTGCTCATCAGTTGGATGTTGCTAAGCCTAAACGTTTCGGCTAACAGTCAGCTTACTGTCAATGAGTCCTTTGAGCGGGAGATTATTAATCTCCATGCGCGTCTGTCTGTCGCCCCCACTAGCGCCACATATTTTGATGTTTTAAATGGCAACACTAAGGATACTTCAGCCAACGCCTCTTTTACCGATGAACGCATATGGTATTCCACCGAACTAATTCATACAGGCTATAGCCCTATCCCATTAGTACTCAATGTTGACCGCCTGAATGTGGACGATTTACAGATATTTCTTCTTGATAGTAGCGAGCGAATCATCAAGTCCTATCGGTACCAAGCAGGAAAAGGTGATTATTCTTTAAAGCAGCCACTTCCTAACATTAGGCTTGCATTTACTCTTCAGCCTTATCAAGACGCTCGCTTACTCATTGCGGTAAAAGACGAAGGGCTTAAGTACTTCCCTATCACCTTGTGGGAAAGAGACTTACTCGCACAGCATGACACCAATATGCTTACTTTGCTTGGAGCGATAACGGGTATCATGGCGCTAATTGCGCTCTATTTTTTGTTTTCTTACTTGTATCAGCGCATTGCCACTCGGTTTTGGCTTACCATGTCGTCGCTTGTACTTATCGCACTATTGTTTATAACAGCAGGAGGATTGGCAATTTGGCCAAGCTTAACTAACGGCAGCGAGCACTTCTATGCTGTATGTTTTTGCATGTTATTGTTGTGCATTGCCAAAGTAACACACCATCTTTTCACCCGTATTCCCATTGCTCTGCGGTCCCTAAGTTATCTTGTACCCGTCGTCGCTACCGCCTACTGCTTTATTGTGAATACCTATATAGCGTCTATCACACTTCTACTGTTAACCGCGGGCATGGGGCTTTATCACGTTTTACTAGCACTCGTATTTAAAGATAAAGGGAGTCGTGCAGTAAGTATCACTTATACACTTGCCTGGCTTTCCTTTTTTGCATTTTATGCACTGGTAACGCAAAACCTATTTAGTAATATGGTTTATACCGTAGACGTTGCTATTGGAATGCTGTTCTTTCTTACTCTCGGCTTTATGTGTTTTGGCTTTGCTGTCATCGCCAAAGAAGACGTGTTAAATCAGCGACAGCTTTCGACACAAGCAGAAACCATATCAAGCTTGAATCACTTCTATGATTTATTTAGGCACTCAGCGGAAGGGCACTACACCTCAACATTGGATGGAAAGCTTATTTCCGTTAATCCGGCCATGTGTAACGTATTCGGCTATGAAAACGAAGAGAAGATGCTTGCCGAAGCAGAGAACACAAAAGTGTTTTACGCCAGTGCGGAAGACAGGCAGGTTTTACTCGGTGAAATATCACAAAACGGTCATGTAACCGGTAAGGAAATTAGAGGTCGGCGACGAGACGGAAGCGAGTTTTGGTTCTCCCTATCCTGTCAAATCCGAAAAAATGGCGAAGGCGACTTTCTCTACGGCTCTATTGTGGATATAACCGAAAAGAAGCAGTCAGACTTAAGCTTGCAATATTTAGCTACCCATGACTCGCTAACTGGCGTTTATAACCGACGCCAGTTTGAATCTATGTTTAAAGATAAAGCAGTGAACGCAAACGACACACCAGTATGTTTACTGTTTTTAGATCTAGACAGGTTTAAAGTAGTTAACGATACCTGTGGCCATAAAGCTGGCGATGTACTTATTAAGGATATTGCCCGTTTGATTGAGAACACCTTGCTTTCAGACGCACAATTGGGCCGCCTTGGTGGCGATGAGTTTGGCATTATTTATTCAGGTATTGATGCCGACGCCGTTTATGTAAATGCGGTAAAGATCCTAAACGCGGTGCAGGCTTATCGCTTTATGTGGGACAACCGCATTTTCAACTTAGGCGTGAGCATAGGTATGGTGGTATGCGACGATACCGATGTCGACCCGGGCCAGTATTTAAGTATGGCCGATGCCGCATGTTACTTCGCTAAAGAACAAGGAAGAAATCAGGTTCATAGATACAACAAAAATGACGAAAGTATGCAGCGCTACCAGCGCGAGCTTGATTGGGTATCTTCTATTAACAACGCGTTAGAAGAAGGTCGCTTCGAGCTTTTTTATCAATCGCTAAGGCCATTAAGCAAAACCAGCGACGGGCACTACTACGAAGTTCTGCTGCGTCTTAGGGAAAAAGACGGGCAACTTGTCGAGCCTGCCAACTTTTTACCCACGGCTGAGCGATTTGAGATGAATGTCAGTGTTGATAAATGGGTAGTAACAAATACCTTCAAATGGCTATCTGAAAACCCTGAGCACCTTGCACAATTGAAACGGTGCAGCATCAACCTTAACTGCCACTCACTGGCAGATAGAGACTTTACCTTGTTTATTCTCAATGCATTCGAAACCTTTAATATCCCGTACAACAAAATATGTTTTGAGGTTATTGAGTCAGTAGCCATCATTAAAATG
Source organism: Alteromonas sp. ABH4_452 (assembly GCF_056311825.1). Lineage (NCBI taxonomy): Bacteria > Pseudomonadati > Pseudomonadota > Gammaproteobacteria > Alteromonadales > Alteromonadaceae > Alteromonas > Alteromonas sp. ABH4_452. The sequence continues at coordinate 168,549 of NZ_CM149973.1, forward strand.
GAAGTCACTCTTGCCTTTATGCGTACCTTTAACCGTCTCGGGTGTTCTTTTGCCCTCGACGACTTTGGCAGTGGCTTCTCTTCTTATAATTATCTTAAAAGCTTACCGGTGAGCCAGGTAAAAATTGACGGTATGTTTATTAAAGATATGCTAAACGACAGCGTAGATACGGCTATGGTTGCCTCTATTAACGATGTTGCCAAAGCCATGGGTATGCAAACTGTTGGCGAATTTGTAGAAGATGAAGGCATCATGGCACAGCTAGGCAAAATGGGCGTTGATTTCGCCCAGGGCTACGGTGTTGCTAAGCCCGCGCCTTTACGAGAATTTAAGCCCCTCTGATAACTATCCTTGATACACCCTTTGCGAAAAAAGTGATAGCACAAGCGTCAACTCGCGTATAATAAAATGGTAGACTTGCAAAAATAGAAGTCGTCCCCACTTATTGCCCACTGTCCAAAGTGTAGAAGTAACATGAGTAGCAAACAGCCTAAATACGAATATGTCAGTACCGCAAAATTACCCACAAGAATGGGTGATTTTAAAATACACGGCTTTGTTGAAGCCAGTGGTCAGGAGCACGTTGCCCTTTCTTACGGAGAGTGGAAAGAAGATGACGTAGTGCCTATTCGTATTCATTCAGAATGTTTAACCGGTGATTCTTTATTTAGTACCCGCTGCGACTGTGGTTTTCAGTTAGAAAAAGCCATGCAAAATATTGTAGATAACGGTCACGGTGTATTGCTTTACTTGCGCCAAGAAGGCCGAGGTATTGGTCTTTTAAACAAGATTCGCGCTTATAACCTTCAAGATAGCGGCATGGACACCGTTGAAGCGAACGAACACCTTGGTTTCGACGCAGACCTTAGAAGTTACGACATTTGCAAGCTAATGTTAGACACACTCAATGTTAAACACGTGGAGCTAATGACCAACAACCCTAAGAAGCTTGCTGCATTAAAAGCACTAGGAATAGACGTTGTAGCAAGAAAGCCAATAGATCACGGTATTACTAAAGACAACAAACACTACCTTAAAACGAAGACAGAGAAGCTCGGTCACGCCTTCGACCCGCATGTTTTCAAATAGCTAGAGACATTGGCAAAGCCCATACAAACTAGCATTCATTATCTTCTAAAAGCGCCCACTACAACAATGTGGGCGTTTTCTATTCAGCTTCGGTTAATTATCGTTCGAGCATAATGTATACATACTTACCACATTGCGCGCAAAAAGCAGCGGCTTTCGGCATAGCAATTTAATACCAGTCCGCTTAGAAAATTATCCTCTAAGCCGATTGGTATAAGGAGAATGTATGAAAAACATAACCTTATCGATAGTTATAGCGCTGTCCAGCGCGCAAGCGCTACCTGCACTTGCTCAGTCGAATACAAACCTTGCCCAGGTTTCGTCTTCAGCTCAGCAATATTCTGATGCCGAATTAGATAGTGCACTTGCGCCCATTGCCCTTTACCCGGATACACTGCTTACTCATATTTTAATCGCATCTACCTACCCTTTAGACGTAGTTTCAGCCGACCGCTGGCGTCAAAGCAATAAGCATTTAACGCCTGAACAAGTAGAGGGTGTGTTAGATGGCGTAAGTTGGGACCCGAGCGTAAAAGCACTCGCGCCATTCACCGAGCTACTTAATACCTTAGCCAGTGATCTTGAGTGGTTACAGCAGCTTGGCGACAATGTACTTATTGATCAAAGTCGAGTGTTAGATCGTGTTCAAGTGCTTAGGCAGCATGCTCATAACACAGGTAACTTGGTAACTAACGACTACATTGAAGTTGAAAGAGAACGAGAAAGCAGTCGAGAAATTATTTACATAGAGCCGCGCCAGAGAGAGGTGGTTTATGTGCCATATTACGACCCACATGTTGTGTATGGTAACTGGTGGCATCCAATTTCGCCAATTCGCTGGAGACACCATGTAAGCTACCATCACCATAGCAATGTATACTGGTCTCCAAGCGTTCGCCTTTCTACCTTCTTCTTCTTTGGCAGCGTGCATTGGCATAACCGTCACGTAGTCATTCACCGCGAGCCCGTGCGCCGCTATTACCACGGTAGCCCACGTAAACGCGTGGTAAGTCGTGACTATCGCCGTTGGGAGCACAATACAGTGCATCGCCGGGCACGTTACTCTAACCGCGTGGTTCACAGTGCGCCTGCACGCTATGAACATGCTGGTGTAACGCGCGCACAACATGTTTCCGCTAAACATATTAGAACGGCCAATCGCCCAGCGCATAACGACAATAAGCGCTCAGTAAGCTCTGTGACACGTACCAATAATGCTAAACCGATAAAGCGGACGATTGAGCCTAAACAAGTAACGCCTCTTAGAGAGCCCCGTCTGTCGAACAAGCAGAACTCTGTGAAGCGCAAACAGTCGATAGAGCATGCGCTGAAACGCAATCAATCGGTGGCTAAAAATGAAAAACCAACGCGGAACAACACACTTAAAGCCTTGAAGCGTGACAAGCCAGCTAGAACAGCGCCATCGCCACAGTCTAGGAAGTATGCAAACAGGAATGGTGCGCAACATGGTTCAGTGAAGCAAAACGTAAATCGTCATCGGATTGAAAGGACGAGTCCACAACACCGTTCCGTTGCCCGTGAAAGTAGTAAACCTAAGCGTGTAGAACGAACATCTAGCCATAGATCGGTAAAACAGTCTCAGCGAGAAAGACCACAAAGGCAAATATCTCGGGTGGAACGCAGCGTTTCGAAAGGAAATAGCTTAAAGCGCTGAACTTAATAGCTAGTTTTAAACGCTCGCCTTTAAATAAATACGGACAAGAACGGTTAGTTAAATAGCGGCTTGCAGATTCAGAGTGTGCACGCCGCTTTTTTTTCACTGCACTGACGCGTGGAATTTCAATAAAGCCTCTACAAAGCGAAGCGGAGACTGGGGGTCAAGGTTGAAATACAACGAGGGTTCAATGAGTTCAAGCTCCATTATCGCCCAATTATTACCCTGCTTCACCAAATCAACCCGCGCATACAATGCATCACACGGCGTAGCTGCCAGTGCTTTTTCAGCGATAGCCAGTTGTTCATTGTCTACGGTTATAGAGTGCAAGCTGCCGCCATGCTCTTCTTGCACGCGAAAGTCGCCTTTTTGCGGCACTTTCTTAATGGCATGGCTAAACTCACCACCGAAATAAAATAATGAATACTCCCCTTCATCAACAACGCTACTTAAGAACGGTTGAATCATAAAATCCCGCTGGTGAAATGTATCGTAAAGTACTTTCTGATTCACATGCCCCTCACGCCAGTCGGCAGCAGAAAGCTTGAAAGTATCATCAGCGTTAGCACTCAGCGTGGGTTTAACCACCACAGTGTCACAACCAAATTGCGCAAACGCTTCCTCTATAACATTGTTATTAAACTCGCTTCCCCACATTGTTTCGACAATAGGAACCCCTTTGCTCTGCAAGTCTTTAAGGTAGTGTTTTTCAATATTCCACTTCATCAAGGATATCGGGTTTAATAACACCGCACTCGACGCCTCAATGCCTTCTAAACAAGCTAAAAATTCTTCAGCGTGCTGCTGATAATCCCACGTGCTGCGAACAATAACATAGTCAAACTTATCCCAATTCGGCGAGGCGCTATGCCAAGAGACCGTTTTTACAGTCCACCCGCGTTGTTCGAAAAACGGTATTAATAATTCATCATAGACGAAAAAATCTTCAAGATTATCGGTCGATAAAAAAGCGATAGCAGGCATAACTGAGTCCTCAATTTACACGGGCTTCGGCGCATTAAAGTTTTGTAATAATTTAAGTATCTATACCAAAGTTAAATAGCGTAGACACCGCAATCTGCGTAGACTGCAGCGAAATTAGCACACCTATTATTTTTAACCTACACTTAATCTAAATAACCATCGGAGATCGGCATGCAGTACCCTTGGCTCCTTGAAGGTCACAAAATTTTTCGCGTTGTGATTGTTATACAATTACTCATTGCTGTAGCTATTGGTGTGTTTACAGGTGAACTTTTACCTGCGTTTATCTTTGGTATTCCTATTGCAGCTTTGCCACTTGTACTCAGCCTTCAAAATCCTTACTCGGCGATAAGCCGCCATGCTATGGCAATCGGCGTTCAATTGCTAACTGCGCTTCATATTCATCAATCTTTTGGGTTGATTGAAATTCACTTTGAAATTTTTGTACTTCTTGCCTTTCTTTCTTATTTCAGAGACTGGAAAGTAGTTGCAACAGGGACTGCGGTTGTAGCAGTTCATCATATTTCGTTCTTTTTTCTGCAGGCAGGCGGCGCGCCAGTAATGATTTTTGAAGAAGGTCATGTTGCCTTTACTATCTTGCTTATGCACGCAGCTTTTGCATTAACAGAAGGTGGCGTATTGATGTACATGGCTAAGCAAGCCCATCATGAAGGTGCAGGCGCCGCCGAGCTACGCCTGGCCATTGAAACCATGCAACAGACTGATGGCAAGCTTGATTTGTCCGTTGAGCTAAATCGCGGCAATAAAATAGTCAGGCCTTTCGCTGAACTTATTGATCAAGTGAAATCTCTCATCGAGCTTGCTTCTAACTTGACTGATGAAGTGGTAAAAGGGGCTTCAAATATGGAGTTAGCGGCTAATAACATGTTTGAAATTAGCAGAAATACTGACCAAGAACTTGCCATGGTGTCGGCATCGTCAGAAGAAATCGCACAAACCATGCAGCTTTCAACAGAGCAAACTACCCTTGCTAGTGATAAAGCGTCAGCAGCGCAAAGTGCCTCCCAGTCTACCCGCGACTCTATTTCTCAATCCAGTAAAACAATAGACTCGTTGCGCAACACGCTAAATGCTGCGGCGCAGACTAACTCGGCTCTTAACGAACAATGTTCCCACATTTCTGATGCCATGCGCTCGATTACTGCGGTAGCTGAACAAACTAATTTGCTTGCACTGAATGCAGCTATAGAATCGGCCCGCGCTGGCGAACACGGCCGCGGTTTCGCCGTGGTAGCCGACGAAGTGCGCACCCTGGCGATTCGCTCAAAAGAAAGTGCAGACCAAATTACTAGCATTACTGAACAGCTAGTAGCACAAACCGCCAGTTCGGTTGATCAAATGCAAACCTGTATACAACTGGTCGATGAAGCTGTTGTTTCAAGTGATAGTGCCACATCGGCCATGTCAGAAATCATGCAGCAAATCCGCGAAGCCAGCGAAAGTATGACTGAAATTGCCACCTCTGCTGTGGAACAAGAAACCGCGTCAGCTTCCATTGCGCAAAGCACCGCGCGATTGAGTGAACTTACTTCTGAAGAGCTTGCTACCGCTGAATCACTTGCAGGTGAAGTTGAAGTGTTGTCACAAATTTCTCAGCGTATGCGCAGCGCAATTGAACGCTTTAAGCTTTAAACACAAATCTTAAAGCACAGTCGAAAGCGTTTTATCTCATGCATAAAAAGGCGAGTTGGCTGCTACTTATATTATGGGCGATAGGGCTGCTTTGCGCCCTATTGGTATATGGCCAGCGTCAGCTATCAGACTTCGACCCTAACGGCGAATTGCTGCACCGCACGACTGCGCCAGACTTTGACGCCACCCTCGTTGCAATATTAGAAAAACAGGATATCCAACCAGGTTCTATCATTCATGTGGGAACTCAGTCCCGCTGCTATTGCGACACGCTAACAAAACCACACCAGTCTCAGTTGCTAGCAAAGCTCGGGGATGACTATCACCAAGTCAGGTTAAACGTGGAAGATGTACCTGAGCTAACAGCTATGCTAGAGGCCCTTCCGGCCCTTATCGTGCTAGATAAACACAAGCAACTTCGCTATCTTGGCCCTTACGCCACAGGCTATGGATGCTTTACCGGTAAAAACCTCGTCGAACAGGTGGTAAGCTACACCACGCTGCATCCCTATGCAGGTGCCGTTATTAACACTGATGCTACAGGTTGTTTCTGCTGAAACACTGGCATAAATTATGTACCCCTCTTTGTATCTCGTAATATCAATTTAGATAGCGGAAAAAATGGGCAAATATTGCACGCTCATAGCTATCTAGTGAAAGCTTTACAAGGAGTCCACTATGTCTAAGCACGCCACCCTCTATCGCATGGTCACTCCTGAGCATATTTGCCCTTTTGGACTCAAATCAAAAGACCTGCTCGAAAGAAAAGGCTATAAGGTCGATGATCACCATTTGTCTAATCGAAGTGAAACAGACGCTTTTAAAGAAAAGTACGGTGTTAAAACGACCCCGCAGACGTTCATAGACGATAAACGTATTGGCGGTTATGACGACTTGAGAGATTACTTCAATTTAAAACAAGAAAGTGAATTTGGATCGCGCTACACACCTATTATCGTAATTTTTTCCTTAGCGGCACTCATGGTGTTTGCCCTTATGCTAAAGGGTGGCCTACCAGCAGGATTAGAGCCTTTTATATTGAATTTTATTGGAGTGGCTATGGTCATACTTGCCCTCCAAAAGCTGCAAGACTTAGTGGCTTTCTCAAACCAGTTTATCACCTATGATTTATTGGCAATGAAGCACGTTAGATACGCGTATATTTATCCTTTCGCAGAGGCATTTGCAGGGCTTGGCATGTTAGCAGGGCTGCCAGCTTTATTGGTTTCACCGGTTTCCATTTTTATCGGCGCTATCGGTGCCGTTTCAGTTATCAAGGCAGTCTATATCGATAAGCGAGAGCTTAAATGTGCCTGTGTTGGCGGAAATTCAGATCTACCCCTTGGCTTTATTTCACTGACAGAAAACCTTGCTATGCTAGGTGCGGGTCTTTATATGCTTGCAAGATGGCTAGCCTAGTCTAAAAGATTGTTAAGGCTAGATAACCCGTCGTCCTATTGAGTGTCTTCGATAGGACGACTCATGCCTTTTAGGTGAGACACTACGCTGCGTCCCAAGGCACTTAGGTCATAGCCGCCTTCTAGCATACTTACGATACGACCTTCGCAACATGTATCGGCAACGGCGCGAAGCTGTTGGCTTACCCAGAAATAGTCATCTTCCACTAGGCGTAGATGAGCCATTGGGTCTTCAGCATGAGCATCAAAGCCTGCAGAGATAAAAATCAGTTCAGGCTGAAAGTTACGTAATGCATCGAACCAATACTGCACTTTTTCCCTAAAAACGCCTCCCGTAGCACCAGCCTCAAGCGGTACCGAGAGAATATTACTTGCTGAAACCGGCGAGCCACTGTGTGGGTAGAAGGGATGCTGAAAACTACTGCACAACATTATGCGCTGGTCGCCGGCGACAATTTGCTCGGTACCATTTCCGTGGTGCACATCAAAGTCGACAATGGCAACCCGTTTTAGCTCATAGTTTTGAAGCGCGTAGCGAGCAGCTATAACAATGTTATTAAAAATGCAAAACCCCATAGCACTATCGTATGTCGCGTGGTGCCCGGGTGGTCTAGTGGCACAGAAGGCTTGGCGGTCATTGCCTTCCATTACCCAATCGACAGCATTACACCCTGCTCCCGCCGACTCTAGCGCAGCATTTAAGCTGTGGCGCATCAAACCTGTGTCTTCATCTAACCAAGCCACATTGTCTTTGTTTTCTGAATACAGCGTTTTTTCGTGGTCGTTAAAGATAGATTGAGCTGCATGCTCGAACACACTCTTCACATAATATGGGTCGTGCGCTAGTTTCAGGTAGGCTTCAGCAATGGGAGTGGCGTCAGCATGCTCACACACCATATCTAATCCTGACGAAAGCAGTTGGTCATCAATAGCAAATAACCGGTCTGGCGATTCGGGATGGTCCTTGCCTAAATCGTGTTTGGTGCCGTGTTTGCCTCGAAATATTTTAATTGTCATGCAGTGATGCCACGTCTAGTACTAACTCTATATCACTGGGGTCGCCAGTAAATTTCCGTTTAAATTTAGCTTGTTCGAAGATAGTGATCATGGGGCTATTATCGCCACGCACATAGGCCATCATTTTCGCAATGCCTCTTATTTTTGCTACCGTGATAAGCTCGTTTAACAATCGGCTCGCCATGCCTTTTCCTTGCTGGGTTTCTCGAGTAACAAAAGCAGCTTCGCAGGTATTGTCGTTTGGGTTGTAGTAAAAACGCCCCACTGCGTGGATAGTAATGCGCGAGCCCTCTTGCCTCACAATACAGAGCGCCGCATCAGAGCTTTGATCTACCGACACCAAGTTACACGACTTTTCACGGGACATTTGTTTCGGGTCGTAGTTGTAGCGCAGCCTTAATGTTTCTTTTGTGTGGGAATAAAAGAATTCTTGCAGCCGTCTTTCGTCTGCCGGATTCAGAGGGCGCATGTAGAACGTCTCGCCTTGAATATTAAGCTTTTTAAGCTGAATAGCTCCCAGCTCCGGGATATCTGTGGGGTACTTTTCTTGATAATGGGGCACCCAATAATGCTGACGCACTTCTTCTAACAATGCTGCACGGAACTTAGGGTGGGCCACGCGAATAAGCTCTAGCGCACGCTCTCGAATACTCTTACCTTTAAGTGACGCTATACCGTACTCAGTCACCACATACTGCACATTACCGCGGGAGGTGACCACGCCTGCGCCTTCGCTTATACGCGGCGTAATGCGGGAGATAGTTTCATTTTTTGCCGTAGAAGGAAGCGCAATAATGGCTTTACCGCCTTTACTAATAGACGCGCCAGTGACGAAATCAACCTGCCCTCCTATGCCACTGTAAAAGTCATAGCCCAGTGAGTCGGCTACTACCTGCCCGGTTAAGTCCACTTCAAGGGCACTGTTTATGGCAACCATATTGTCGTTTTTAGCGATATTAGTCGGCTTGTTGACATAGCTGCTTGGGTAAAATTCAATATGCGGGTTACTGTCGATTAAATCGTATAGCTTGCGTGTACCAATGGCAAAACTGGTAACAATTTTACCGGGGTGGAAAGTTTTCTTTTTGTTCGTAATCGCGCCAGATTCCAATAGCTCGATAATACTATCGGTAAGCATTTCGCTGTGAATACCCAAATCTTTGTGATTACACAGATATTTCAGCGTGGCGCTGGGTATTTTTCCAATACCAAATTGGAGCGTAGCGCCATCATCCACCAGCATAGATACGTACTGGCCTATACGTTCTGCGACTGTATCTATTGGCGGCGGCGTCACTTCTACTAGTGGCTCTTCCGCTTCTATACACGCCGTTATCTCGCTGATATGAATATAAGAGTGCCCTGAGGTTCTTGGCACCTGAGGGTTAATTTGAGCAATGACTTTTTTGCTTTGCCTGATAGCCGACATTGCAATATCAACCGCTGGGCCTAGCGAGCAGTAGCCAAACTCATCGGGTGGACTTACGTTAACCAGCGCAGCATCAAGTGCCAGCGTGCCATCGCTAAACAAGCTTGAAATTTCAGAAAGGAATACGGGGGTATAGTCGGCTCGACCTTCATCAACTGCCTTTCGCATGGCTTCGCCGCCGATAAAGAAGGTATTGGCTTTAAAGAGGTTTTTATACTCGTCTTTTACCCATCGAGTATCGCCTAAGGCCAACATATGCACCAGTTCGATGTCGCTGAACCCTTCGCTGTTATCAATAAGGTGCTGAACCAACGCGTGCGGTACCGCCGCGTTTCCGCCAACAAAGACACGACAACCTGACTTTATCAACGACGACCATTGCGGCCCTTGAGGTAAGTTAAATGCCATTTCCACCTGCCCTGTTTTAAGCAATATCCCATCATGCCATAAATACAGGCAATTTCATGTATTAACCCGATGCAACGCTATAAGCGATTAGTCTTACCCTTACAAACTAATACGCAGATACAAAAAAGCCTACATCATCGATAGTTACCCAGGCGGTTATCGATAAGTAGGCTTCTAACAGCGTTTTTAGCTTTTAATTGCTAGGCGTTATTTTGCGTATTGCTTAGTGTAGTTTGCCGCTTTTGATTATTTAGCGTGGATCACTAACGAAGCACGGTAGCATAGCTTAAGAACACTAAAGCTCAGCAGCCGTTGCCATGATACTTAGCGCCCTAGTAGCGGAATTTCTCCAACCAATTTCTGAAGAAAGGTGAAATAACGGACTTACTGTTCGCAAGTCGATGCCCATCGTTTAGCAGCAACAGCTGCGCCTTTTGGTGGCGGGCATACTTAAGGCTGTTCTCAATTGGCACGATATCATCGTTCCAGCCGTGCACTAGACTAACATAGCCGTCGTACGGAAAACGTTGAACTTTATAGTTGGGTAAATAAAGCGCTGGCGCCATCAAAAATACGCCTCTGGCAGAAATTTGACTTGCGGCAGCAAGTGATACATACCCGCCCATACTCGAACCTACTAACACAACGTCATTACACTTTTCAGCGATAGTTTCCTTTAAGCGCTCTAAGCGGGCTTCGGGACAATCGAGATCTTGATAATCGATACTCTCAACACCAAAGCCCATATCGTTTGCTACATTCGAAAGCGTGGTTATCTTACTGCCCCATGGCCCGCTTTCTTTACCGTGAGAAAAAACAACCGTGGTCATTACCAATATCCCTATGTAAAAAATGAAAAATTTCTTCCCACTCTAGCGTACTTACTCGTTACTTGTCTTCCTTATGGAATAGTTTTTCTACCATAACGTAAAACATGGGAACGAAAAATATGGCTAAGAAGGTCGCAGCAAACATACCGCCCATTACTGCAATACCAATAGCATTTTGGCTTGCCGCTCCTGCACCACTGGCAAGTGCTAGAGGCGTAACCCCTAAAATAAATGCCATAGACGTCATCAATATTGGGCGGAAGCGCTGAGCAGCCGCATTAGATACAGCAGTCATCAGGTCTTCACCTTTTTCGTACTGCTCTTTAGCAAACTCTACGATAAGAATGGCGTTTTTCGCCGCTAAGCCTACCGTCGTTAAAAACGCTACCTGCAGATAAACGTCATTAGGTAAATTAAAGATAAAGGCTGCGGTAACCGAGCCCAATATTCCTAATGGCACCACTAGCATTACTGCAAACGGTACCGACCAGCTTTCGTATAGTGCAGCTAAGCAAAGGAATACGACTAAAATTGAAAGCGCATAAAGCATAGGCGCCTGAGAGCCAGCCTCTTGTTCTTCATAAGATAAGCCTGACCATTCAATGGCAAAACCAGCCGGCAACTGCTCAACCAGCTTTTGCATTTCAGCCATAGCTTCACCTGAAGAAATGCCTGGTGCTGCACTACCTTGTATGTTTACCGACGATATACCGTTAAAGCGTTCTAACTTGGGCGAGCCATATACCCACTCGGTTGTTGAGAAGGTGCTGAAAGCCACCATTTCTCCATCGCTGTTGCGCACGAACCATTTCTCAAGGTCTTCCGGCGTCATACGATGAGGAAGGTCCGCTTGCATGTACACCCGCTTAATTCGCCCTTTATCAATAAAGTCGTTCACATAGCTTGAACCCCAGGCAATTTGTAGCGCACTGTTAATATCACTGAGATTTAAGCCAAGCGCAGACGCCTTTTCACTATCAATATTGATTTTGAATTGGGGCACATCGCTTAAACCGTTAGGACGAACACCCGCCAGTTTCGGGTTTTGTGCCGCCATACCTAACAGCTGATTACGGGCATTCATAAGGGCTTCGTGGCCGTTCCCACCGCGGTCCACCAGCTGCATATCAAAGCCTGTTGCGTTACCTAATTCCATAATAGGTGGTGGCACAATAGGAAATGCTGAAGCATCTTGAATCTGGCCAAATGCGCCAAAAGCTCGGTTCATTACAGCAAAGGCCGAGTTACTCTCGTCACGTACACTCCAGTCGTTGAAGTTTAAGAATGCCATACCGGCATTTTGCGCTTGTCCTGCAAAGCTAAAGCCCACTACCGCAAACATACCGTTAACCGCTTCGCTCTCTTCCTCAAGAATGTAGTCTTCCACTTGCTTAATGGATTCGAGCGTACGACCTGCCGTAGCGCCTGGTGGCGTGCTTACCAACACCATCATTCGACCTTGGTCTTCATCTGGAAGGAAGGCACCAGGAAGCTGACTGAAGATAAACACCATTCCGCCCACAAGTAAGCCGTATACAACGAAGTAACGCTTAAAACGCTTCGCCATGTGGTTGGTTGTTTTCTGATAGCGGTCGCGCCCTTTGTTAAACGTGCGGTTAAACCACCCAAAGAAACCTTTATTTTTATCGTGATCCTCAGAATGCTGCTTCAATAACGTGGCGCATAAAGAAGGCGAGAGCACGATAGCCACCAGTACAGAGAACGCCATCGCTGAAACAATAGTTACTGAAAACTGACGATAAATAGCCCCGGCTGAACCGCTAAAGAACGCCATCGGGATAAATACCGTTGATAATACCGCGGCAATGCCCACAAGAGCGCCAGTGATCTGCGACATAGACTTCTTCGTCGCTTCAGCAGGCGGTAAGCCTTCTTCTTCCATAATACGCTCAACGTTTTCTACAACAACGATAGCGTCATCAACAAGAAGACCGATAGCCAGCACCATGGCAAACATGGTCAATACGTTGATACTAAAACCAAAGGCCAATAGCACCGAGAAAGTCCCGAGTAGTACAACAGGTACGGCAATGGTGGGAATAAGCGTAGCGCGCCAGTTTTGAAGAAATAGCAGCATTACTAAGAATACCAACACAACCGCTTCGATAAGTGTATGTACTACTGACTCTATAGACAGCTCGATGAAAGGCGAACTGTCTACGGGGTAAACCACTTTCACCGTATCAGGTAGATTTGAGCGTAGCTCTTCAACGCGAGCTTTCACTGCTTTGATAGTGTCTAGCGCGTTTGCGCCAGAAGCAAGGCTTATCGCCATACCAGACGCGGGTTTACGGTCATAGCGAACAATAACATCGTAACTTTGCGCACCCAGCTCTACTCGGGCCACATCACGGACACGCACCTGAGAACCGTCTGTGTTCACACGTAGCACGATATTTTCAAAATCTTCAACGGTTTGAAGGCGACTTTGTGCCTGAATAGTGGCGTTAATTTGCTGATTTTCGATAGCAGGTAACCCGCCCAACTGACCTGCTGAGACATCGGTATTTTGTACCTGAACTGCGGCCTGTACGTCATTTGGCGTTAGGTTGAAGCTGTACAGTTTATCTGGGTCTAGCCAAATGCGCATAGAGCGCTGCGCACCGAACACCCTTACGTTACCTACACCGTTTACTCGGGAAATAGGGTCTTGAAAGTTAGAGACGAGCATGTCACTCAGGTCATACTGCGTTATCGAATCGTCTTCAGAATAGAAGCCTACGGCTAATGCAAATGCACTATTTGCCTTGGTAACGGTAACCCCTTGCTGCTGAACCTGCGTTGGCAGTAAAGGTAACGCGCCCTGCACCTTATTCTGAGTCTGGACCTGGGCAATATCAGGGTCGGCACCTGGCTCAAACGTCAGGGTTATTGACATGCTGCTGTTAGAGCTACTTGCCGAAAAATAACGGAGATTATCGATACCCGTTAAGCTTTGCTCAATGACCTGCGTTACCGAGTTTTCAACGGTTTCTGCAGAAGCACCAGGATACGTTGCCGAGATAGTAACCGACGGTGGTGCTACCTTAGGGTATTGTTCAATGGGGAGTGAGGTTATCGCCAACACACCCGCCATCATTGTGATAATTGCCAGCACCCATGCAAACACGGGCCTGTCTATGAAAAAACGAGCCATATTACTTAAATCCCTTGTTTGCTATCGTGAGCCACGTGATGACGGTTGCCATTCAGACGGGTTAACTTTCGCCCCAGGCTTTACCTTCTGGTAGCCAGTTACAATGACTTTTTCGCCTTCGCTCACGCCATTTATTACAACGTACTGGTCGCGGTAGACCTTGCCGATTTCTAAGGTTCGGCCTTCTACCTCATTGTTCTGGTTCACTACGTAAACCGAAAGCGAACCGTCTGGCTGGCGAGTCGTCGCACGTTGAGGAACCAAAAGCGCATTTTCACGACCAGTAATAACATGGCCCTTTACAAATAAGCCGGGAAGCAACACACCATCAGGGTTTGGCATTTCGGCGCGAAGGGTAACTGAGCCCGTAGATTCATCCACGGTCACTTCAGAAAACTTCACACTACCTGTTTGTTCGTAGCGCTTGCCCGTGACTTCATCTACTGTTAGTTCAACATCCATTGAGCCTTGCTTACGCATAGACTGGCGTAGCGTGATGATAGACGCACCAGACTCCTGCATATCAATATAAACAGGGTCTAATTGAGTAATAGTGGCTAGCTGTTGTGCCTGGTTGGTAGTAACCAACGTGCCTTCGGTGACATATGAACGGCTAATTCGACCGCTTATAGGCGCGTATACCTTGGTGTAGCCCATGTTTACCTTTGCCACATCAACTGCCGCTTCGGCTACGCTGATAGCGGCTTGCGCTTGGTCTTTTTGCGCAATTACGTCGTCGTACTCCTGCTTACTTACTGCATTTTGTGCAACAAGGTCGTCGTAACGTCGCGCCTTAGCTTCCAAGGTCTTTAAATTTGCTTGAACGCTTTTCAGATCCGCTTTGGCACTGTTTAATTGGGCCAGGTAACGCGCTTCATCTATTTGATATAGCTGTTGCCCTTTTTCCACATATGCGCCTTCTTCAAACAAGCGCTCAGTGATAACACCATCCACCTGAGGGCGCACTTGCGATTGGCGCGATGGACTTATCCGCCCAGGCAGCACCATTTCATGTACTACAGGTTGCTGTTTCAGCGTAACTACCGACACCGATGGTGCAGGCATACCTTGCTGAGCACCTTGCTGTGCTTGCTCGCCTTCATTCGAACACCCAATAACACCTAATAGTGTTATTAGTGCTGCAGTAACATAAAAAATGCGACTCATAAATTTTCTATTTCCCAATAACTTTCACATAGAACGCGATTTGCGTTCTATACGGATAAATTAAACGTAAGTTTTGCTTCCAATGCGCCGATTCATCCTGCTCCTATAACTTGGACGTGAGGATAATCGAAAAAGACGTGGCATAGTTAAGCGATCATTGATACGAATCTACGCTCTTATAGGTCATATTGTGCGCATTTATCACATACAAGAAAAGTCAATGAAGCTGAAGTTACCGATGTTGTCGGTCAATTACCGAAGCCTGTATACATTATGCGAATAATACGAAGTTAAAGGCTCAGGCACGTTCTATTTAAACGAATAATAACGGGTAAGAATTTGATAGGCGTGTATGACCGCTTGAGCATCTTGCTGTGTTCCACCTTTATCAGGGTGTGCTGATTGCAGCGAGCGTTTGTAGACACGTTTTAACTGCAGCAGCGTGATAGGCTCGTTCAGGGAAAGACCAAGCAAAGCATGCGCTTTTTCAATATCACCTTGCGTATAGCTAACAGTATCTCCCTTCAACATTCTTTCCCAAAACGCGTTTAGTAGGTTATCGACCTTATCGCGATCAGCCTCTTCAAAATTCTCCCAATTTAGATAATACGCAGCAAGTGGGTCAGGGTTTTCCAGCGTCGTCACACCTAAACCATCATTGCTTTGCGTCAAATGACGCTCGTTAAACAGGTTTAACTTTATGCCAAGTGCGTGAATCTCTAACACACCTTCGTTCTGTTCTATCCAATACTGCCTCAACTGGTACAGTGCATGAAACAGAATAAAGTGCGTTTTAAAAAGCATGAGCGGGTCACGCAAAGCATCTTCATCGAAAAGCTGATAAGGCGGCTTTTTTAAATTTTCAATAAGCGCATATTCAGTAATGCCATTGATAAACTGGCTTTTTTGCGTCGATAAAATATCAACGAGGAGTTCAGCTTGCATTGCGTACGTGTGGCTGGTTTCTGGTTGTGTATACAAACTTGGTACCTATAAATTAACTTCGATAGAAGATTAGATCAGTGTACAAATATGTTACACGCGGGCCTAGTCGAATTTTTCTTTGTCGAAAGTAAACCAAATTACCGCTTTCGCTGTTAAAGTAGGTTGGTCAAACTAAAAAGAATAACTTTGGAGTTCCCTTGAAAGCACTCATTGCCCTTACCAGTATTGTTGGTTTTTTGATGGTGGTGTTACCCGGACCACTATATCAGTATGCTGGTGTCAGTTTAGGCACCGCATTTACGTCACTACGCTTTGGTGTATACGTAGGTGGTGCAGCGTTAATACTCATTATTTTACAAGTATTGATTAATCGTAAGAACGTAAGTTGGGGTAGTACGTTTGTATGTGCTGTTCTTGCTTTAGTAGCCGTTGGCATGCCCGTTAGCATGATGAGTAAAGCTAGCGCCGTACCGCCAATTCACGATATCACCACTGATGTTACAAACCCGCCTGAATTTGTTGCCATTGCACCGCTTAGAGAAGGTGCGCCAAATTCTATTGCCTATGAAGGCGGTGATGTGACGAAGCAACAGCTTGAAGCATACCCTGAAATTAAAACTCAGCTGCTTCCTCAACCTATAAACGAAGTTTATATGGCTGCTGAAAAAGCCATAGAAGCTCTGGGTTGGGAACGCGTAAATGAGGGCGCACTGCCAAACACACTAGAAGCCACAGATACAACGGCGTGGTTTGGGTTTAAGGACGATGTGGTTATTCGCTTAACAGTTAAAAGCGACGATACCCTTGTTGATATTCGCAGTAAGTCGCGCGTAGGTAAAAGTGACTTAGGCAAAAATGCTGAACGCATCGAAACCTTTATGGCCGAGTTAAGAAATCAACTGGGTTATCACTAAACCAACCTGAAAAGCTCAGCAGATATATAAGAGCCCGACAGTGAATCACTGTCGGGCTTTTTATTTTTATCAAACGGGCTAAACACAGCCATTAAAAACAGAGCTCGGTTTTGTAGTACTAGTGCGCGAGTTTGAGTACCACAACGCCGGCCACAATAAGCGCCACGCCAAAGTAACGCGCTAAGGACGACGGGTCGCCGTAAAACATTACGCCTACTAAAAACGTGCCCGCGGCACCTATCCCCGTCCATACAGCATACGCTGTACCTATGGGTATTTGCTTTTGTGCCATCCAAAGGCAAAAACCACTGGCAGCCATGAAACCTATGGCTAGCAGAATTCCCATAACACGGGTTTCTGCTTCTTGCGACATCTTAAGTCCTACGGGCCACCCAATTTCCAGTAAGCCCGCAACAATCAAATAAATCCAGCTCACTTATGTATCCTTAAAATTACTTGTTTTGGCTTATCGGTAGAATATACCTGCACGGCTATAGGATGATATTCAGTGCATCTTAGCATGTTGCTATTCAGCGTTTTTCTTACTAAAGGCTAGCCAACTGAATGCTGACCATACCTAATACTGCTGCGTTTAAACGATTGAACCAGCGCCAAAAGTTAGGACGCTGCATGTGGTGGGCAAAGCGCGCTGTCAGCGTACTTAAACCAATAAACCACACAATAGATGCCCCAATCGCACCACCCACAAACCACCATTTATTCTCCTGCCACTGGCTCGCCAGATTACCCATTAGCAGCAATGTATCTAAATAAAAGTGTGGATTTAGCCAAGTTACTGCTAACGCAATAAGTAGCGCTTTTTTAAACGACAGCTGCTTTTGTGCCATTTCTAATACAAGGGCATCATTAGCCAGCGAAGACTTTATTTTGTTAAACGCAATCCACAACAAAAAGGCTACGCCAGCCCACTTGGTTACCGTAACTAGCATTGGGTACTCTTGCAGCAATAAGCCAAAGCCCATGGCACCCAAACTAATAGAAATGGCATCGCTTAGAATAAATAGTAAGACAAATAGTGTGGTCCACTGTTTTTTCATGGACTGCTCAATCAGAAAGCTGTTTTGCGCACCTACTGCGATAATAAGGGTGCCGCCCATTACAAAACCACTCGTTGCTGCCGCTAACATGCCAAATGCCTCTTAAAATAATAAATTGAAAGTACGGTTCTATTGCTCGGTCTTTCGCTGCTTGGCTTTATGGTGCCTAACGTTAGGTGTAGCCGGCCAAACAAGAATTTGAAGTGGCGCTATTTTATACAGCTTGCGATACTTAATTAAATTAATGATACTTGTATTTAATTAGCAAAATTAATAGCTTTAACTTTCCTTTCACAGGTTCTATAAAATGCTCGATTACGATGCGCTTCGATGCTTTCATGAAGTACTGCGCTATGGTGGCTTTGAAAAAGGTGCTCAAGCGTTAAACCTTACGCAGTCTGCGGTGTCGCAAAAAATTAAACGTCTTGAACAAAGCGTGGGCGGCCCTGTTATGGTGCGAACAAAGCCCCTTCGTGCTACACCGTTAGGGCAAGAATTGCTAGCGCATATACAAAAAGTGAGTGTGCTAGAAGAAGCGCTGAATATACAGAGTGGTTTAGAAGCCTCGGCGGTACCTATCAGCGTGGCGGTGAATAACGACGTGCTTGCCACTTGGTTTTCGCAAGTTATGGCAGTATTTAGCGGTAAGCGGGCCAATCCTGTTCACATTGTTAACGCAGATCAAACACAAACTCGAGATATTCTTCAGCAAGGCCGCGTTATGGCGTGTATTAGTCAAACAGGTACACCGGTTACTGGCGGGCAATCGGTAAGATTGGGCACCATGCGCTATCAGCTTTATGCGTCACCACGGTTTGTTGAGCGATATCTTCACAAGGGCATAACGCCTGAAAACGTGATGAATACGCCAGGCCTTTTATATGATGAATACGATGTTACGTTACTTACTGACTATCAAAGGGAATGTTTAAATATTTCGCCTACTTTTACCACGTGTCACTGGTATCCCTCATCTCACGGATTTGTAAAAATGGCGCTGGACGGCGTGGTGTGGGCCCTACTCCCGACTCTTCAGGTGGCACAAGAAGTGAAAGAAGGCGAGCTTATTGCGCTTTTCCCAGACAAGGCGCTAGCGGTTCCTCTTTTTTGGCACTATGCAACGCTCGAGTCGGCTGCGCTTGCCGACCTTACTAAAGCTGTTAAGCAAGTCGCGAAGGCACAATTAAGATAACGCCACATCAAGAGCTAGTAGCATACTCGGCGTTCTTACGCTTTTCTTTGACGCTATACATCAATTTGTCGGCTTTGTTTAACAAGCTCGGCAAGTCTTTGTAGCGTTCTTTTGTGATGTAAGCGCCTACACTCGCCGTGGTGTTTATCACCACGTTTTCTGTTCTGATATCACGCTCGGATAAGCTTTCCTCAATGCGGGCGGCCAATCGCTCAGACTGACCTTCACTATAGCAGTGACTTAACACCACAAACTCATCGCCCCCTAAGCGCCCTACCGCGTCTTGCTCGCGACAGCGACTCATTAAAATTTTTGCAACCACCTGCAAGACCTTATCTCCTGCGTTATGTCCGTATTGGTCATTAATCTCTTTAAATTTATCAATATCAATGAAAAGAAGTGTTAAGTAGCCACCCTCTTTGTTGAAGTTATTCAGCAGCGACTGCGCCACACCTTCCCAACCGCTGCGGTTTAACACATTACATAATGAGTCTGTGGATGCGCGTTTAAATGCACTAAGCCTGTCGTCATTAAGCTTCTTCACTTTTCTTGACGTTGCTATGGCGAAAATAAAGGCTTCGATAGTTAAGCCTATAATTAAACCATACCGGTACATAAATGGTGAAAAATCCACGAAAACGAGGCGAAATAGCATAGAAAATACCATTAACGCAATTCCCAACAGTACTAAATTCGCGCAATGTACCTTGCGATAAGCGGCATAGACACAACTTGTTAGTGTACATGGCATCGCTATCAACGTGATAAGACTAAGCATTTGGTTTACTTTTGTTAAGTATACGTCAGGAAGAACAAGTTGGACGATAGAAACAGCTAGTGCCGCACAAGCCATTCCTAGAATAAATTGGCGCTGCCACGCCTTTAACAACGCCTTAAAATCTAACAACAAATCTAGGAACTTAAACGAAGCAAACATTGAGATACCTACAAGCAATAAGTGCAATTGCATGCTCGCTAGCTGCACCACCTGAGGAAAGACAATACTTAAAAGCCCTTCTTGTACTAAGAAGAATGCACCTGCGCTAAAAACGTAAAAACTGTAAGAATAAAAGCCATAGTTTCTCATGCTAGTTCCCAGCATGCCTACGTATAAGGTAAGCGCCAAACAAAAGCCAACAAATAAGCTCATTGTGAGGGTGTGAATAGAAGCAAACTTATGAAAATCACCAAGGGGCGTCACTTTAAACGACACGCGGCGTTCCACCTGTGCGTTAACATCCAGATAAAAGCGATTGCTTGAGCTGTCGATTATGTATGCTTCAAAGGCACTAGGTAGCCTTTCAACTTTGCGCATTTTGCTATCGTATAGCTGGTTGTAATTAATATAATTACGCGGAAAATACAGAACATGCTGCGCATCGACATTACAGCTTAGCGCAAGTCGCTGATCACCCGCTTTAAGAAGAAAGGTTGTTGAAGTGGGTGCATCAATTTCGTTTTCGAAGTTGCATTTAGCAAGCGAGTGGGCACTTGCTGCACATAAAAAAAGCCCGATAAATAAGCGAATAAAATTACGTGACACACGCCATGTCATAGATTTGCTTCCTACTGGTACCGCAGCCAAATCCATGTAGCAAAAATATCCCTGTACGGCTATTACACTAAGATAAGTTATGCTCGGTTATATTTAGGTATAAAAACCAACACATATTAAGCTTAGTTTATAAATTTAAGTTCGCTCGAAAAATTTTACTTTTATTTAACGCCGTTCAATGGCTGGTATTGCAAAATAAGCATCTAAGTCTGTTTCTTTTAATGCTTCGAGTTTGCGCTTTCTCTGTGCCCTTTCGTTAATGGTTTCTCCAAATACTTCCATGTGCAAATCGGCTATAAGGGCCTTACCTTCTTCTTTGCTGATTAAGCCCATTACTTCACCGGCGTGCATGAATCCTTGCACTCGATACTTTTCTGCCTCTACTTTTTTCCCCTCTTTACTTGCCTTGTAAAGGCTTACCAATTGCGCTTTACAGGCGTCTAAAAATAGTTGTTTTTCAGTCTCGTTTTGCATTTTCGCATCCCTTTTATTTGCTCGTATACCTTAGCGGTAAATCACAAATATAGATAGCAGCCAAGAAAAGGGGCCTTACGTTCATTCCTATGCCCTAACAATGACTACAACTAAAGTTCATTGGTGAAAATGAGGTATACCTCCTACGCTTAGCTAAGTGCTAGAGGTTTAATCTTCTAGGAAGTCACAAGTAAAAAAGCGAGCTCCTTTATGCGAATACCAACACTTCTAGGTATGGCCACTTTCTTGGTATTTACCCCCGCTGCTGAAGCTAAAGAGGCAGCACATGGAAATGCTCATCATTGGCAAACGTCCCCTCACCACTTGTCTGCTCTTGTGGGCACTACCTACACAAAAGAGTGTGGCAATGCATTTACCTTGGGCATCGATTACGAATATAGGCTTAGCGACTTTTTAGGGGTGGGTTTTGTTGCTGAATACGCGTTTGAAGATTTAGATGCCTACACTTATTTACTCGTCGCCGACCTTCACATCACCAACAATTTTATCGCTCAAATAGGCCCTGGCGTTGAGTTCCACGGCAGCCATAAAATGGAGGTGGCCCGAGTGGGCTTTTTGTATGAGTTTGAAATGTCGGGCTTTACCGTGTCGCCCCAGCTTCATTATGACTATCACCGAAACCACAAAAGCGCCGTTGTTGCTGGGTTAGCAATTGGTATGTCGTTCTAAACCACCTGCCCTGCTGCCCATCCGCTGCTCCATGCCCACTGGAAGTTAAAGCCGCCGAGCCAGCCGGTAACGTCGACCACTTCGCCTATGAAGTAAAGGCCTTCAACATTTTTTGCCATCATAGTTTTTGATGAAAGTTCGTTGGTGTCTACGCCACCTATGGTGACTTCCGCTGTTCGATAGCCTTCTGTGCCGTTTGGCTTTATTTGCCAATTTTCTAGCGTATCAGCAATAGCGTCGCACTCGCTATGAGTAAGCTGTTTTACCGGTACATTGCGCCAGTTATGATATTCGATAAAGCTTTGCACCATGCGTTTGGGGAATACTTTATTTAAGCAGGTAGCAAGCAGTGCATCTGGCGTTTCGGTGCGAGCAGTTTGTATAAGTGCAGCGGCATCGTCATTGGGCAGCGTATTAATGCTTAAGCTGTCACCTGCCTCCCAATAACTTGAAATTTGCAGCATAGCAGGGCCGCTCAAACCACGGTGGGTAAAGAGCATTGCCTCTTTAAACGTGGTGTCGTTACAGCTGGCGTACACGTCAACGGCTATACCGCTAAGTTCTGCCAGAGTCTCTTTGTCTTTATCGTGTAATGTAAAGGGCACGAGAGCCGCGCGTGTGGGTAATACGTTCATGCCGAATTGTTCGGCAATTTTGTAACCAAATGGCGTCGCCCCCAGCTTTGGCATACTTAAACCACCGGTTGCGATTACTAAAGACTCACAGCTATATTCGCCATTGGAAGTTGTTAGTAAGTACCCACTCTCAACTTTTTCTACGCTTGTGATTTCACAGCGGATAGTAATGGTAACGCCTGCTTTATTGCATTCGTTAAGCAACAAATCGACGATCTCTTTGGCGCTATCATCACAAAACAATTGGCCTAAGGTTTTTTCGTGATAGGCAATACCATGCTCGGCAACCAAGCCAATAAAGTCCCATTGGGTATAGCGACTTAGTGCCGACTTACAAAAGTGAGGGTTTTGCGATAAGAAATTGGCAGGTTCAGCATACATGTTGGTGAAATTACAACGACCACCACCTGACATAAGGATCTTACGGCCAACTTTTTTGGCATGATCGAGTACTTCTACGCTGCGACCTCGCGCGCCTGCCTGTGCCGCGCAGAAAAGCCCTGCTGCACCTGCTCCAATAACAATAACATCGCGCTTAATCACCCTGTATTCACCTTACATCAAGCTAAAAATACTTACGCACGTTCAAGCGTAGGTTGAGAGTTCGGGATTATACGTAATAAGCCTTGCTGCACAACGCAAAGCCCAATCTTACTGTAAATTTAATCTAGTTCTTTAGTAGAAAATTATGGGTTTTAATACTTTTTAACAATACTAAAGAAATTTTAATTCCTCTATAAATACGCTCCAAGATTGAGGTGCAACTCAATTTTAACGAACAAACGAACAAATCAAGCAGTAACTACTTCACAAATTACAGAGGATTGTATCCATGGAAGAGTTCTTAGCATCACTCGATATTAATGAGTATCTGCCTGCAGCATTAGCTTGGGCCACCAATATACTTCTAGCCCTAGCCATTCTAATTATTGGTCTTTGGGTAGCAAGCAAGGTGTATAACGCTATTGTCGCCATTGCGAATAGCCACCCTCAACTTGATGACACCCTTTTTAAGTTCTTTGGTAGTGTAGCGCGCTACACCATTCTTGCATTTGTGGGTATAGCAGTACTTAATCGCTTTGGCGTTCAAACAGCGTCTATTATTGCCCTCTTAGGTGCCGCAGGTTTGGCGATAGGCTTAGCACTTCAAGGCACACTATCTAACTTGGCTGCAGGTGTCATGCTACTTATCTTCCGCCCTTATAAAGTGAATGACTTTGTCGATGCTGCGGGTAAGTTCGGTAAAGTAACCGAAATAGACTTATTCACTACTATTTTGCAAACCTTCGATAATCAGCAAATTATCATTCCGAATAGCCAAATTTGGGGCGAGCAAATTGTAAACCACTCTCATCATGAAATTCGCGGTGTAGACATGACCTTTGGTATTGCCTACAACGAAAACATTGATGCCGCTCGTGCCGTTATCGATAAAGTGTTGGCAGACCACCCGAACGTACTTAAAGACCCAGCACCATTTGTTGAAGTGTCTACTCTTAACGATAGCTCAGTAGACTTTATTGTGCGTCCATTCTGTCACGGTGAACACTACTTCGACATACTATTCTCAGTGCCAGAACAGGTGAAGAAAGCGCTAGATGAAGCGAATATCGAGATTCCGTTCCCGCACCGCAAAGTGATTGTGGTAAACGAAAACGCATAGTGCGTAGGTAAAAAATAACGTCCTAGTAAGCAAAAGGGCAGCCGATTGGCTGCCCTTTTTATGTTCTGGTTTTAGTCAGTTATGAACCGACTTATGCTTTATCTTTTTTAGGAAACACGGCCAAGGGGTGCGTAGTAATTAACTGAACGAACGCTCGAGTATTTGGCTTAATGGCATTTTCGTGACTTACGCGCACTTTCAGTTCATCGCCGCTGTCTAGCATAACTGCATAAAGTCTGCTTTCGCCCTCATAGCGCACCCACTCTACCGTACAATTAGTTTCGCTGTGAGCTGCATCTAAACTTAAATCGTCAGGGCGTACGAGCAAATCTATATTGCCGTTAGCACCTTGAAGCGGCGTTCCTGGCACGTTTCCAATTTCAGTAACTACTGTCTTGTCTGTATTTGCAGCGCTACCGTCAAAGGTTGCACTTAAGAAACTTGCCTCACCCATAAAACGCGCCACAAAGCGGCTGGCTGGCGAAGAGTAGCAGGCTTCAGGTGTGTCTAGTTGCTCCAACACGCCTTTGTTTAATATGCCCACTCTATCGCCAACACTTAACGCTTCTTCCTGATCGTGGGTTACCCAAATTGCAGGCACGCCCGCCTTTTTAAGCGCATCGCGAATTTCCCAACGCAAGCTGTCTTTTAGTGCTGCATCTAGGTTTGAAAGGGGTTCGTCTAGCAGGACAAAAGAAGGTTCGTGCGCAAGGGTTCTTGCTAGCGCAACGCGCTGCTTTTGCCCACCGGAAAGACGTGCAGGTTTAGCATCGCGGAAATTATCTAGGCCTAATAATTTAAGCCAATGGTCGGCAAGCTTAGTGTCTTTTAATCGAAAGCATACGTTTTGCTGAACAGTAAGATGGGGAAACAGCGCGAAGTCTTGGAACACCATGCCCACGTTACGCTTTTCAGGCGGCACGTGTTTATTTGCTGTACTCTCCCAATTACCTAGGCTCATTGCGCCTTCTGAAATAGGGATAAGCCCTGCCAATGCTTGCAAAATAGTGGTTTTACCGCAGCCAGTTGGCCCCACCAACATCAGGATTTCGTCTTGCGCAAGCTCAAGATTTAACTTGTCGACAACGCGGGTAGACCCATAATTCACTGACAAATTACTTACACTAAGCATTACGAACGATCATCCTCGGTAACGGTAAACTGGGCTTTTCTTTCGCCCGACAGCATGAGAATTAATCCCACACCAGATAATAAAACAAGTAGAAGGCCAGGTACGGCAGCACGTCCAAAGTAACCCGCCTCGTAAACACGCCACATGTAAGTGGCTAAGGTTTCAAAACCTGTAGGCCCCAACATCAGCGTGGCAGGCAGCTCACGCATGGCTTCTAAAAATACTAAAGCAGCCCCTGCAATCATACCACGAAGGGTAAGCGGCAGCGTAACCCGTATAAAGGCTTCCCTTGGGCTAGCACCAAGTACGCGGGCAGCTTTAACCAACCCCGAATCTATATTCTCGGCGGTACTTCTTACGCTTCCCACCGCTAGAGGGATAAAACGCAGTACATAGGCCATAACCAATAAACTTAAGGTTTGATAAAGCGCTGGCAAGTACTTAAGGCCCACGTAAACCAGTGCCGTTCCCATAACAATGCCTGGAACACCAAAGCCAAAATAGGTAATGCGCTCCATAAATCGGCCCGCTTTACCCGCAATAGCCGCGTGAGCAACGGGGATAGCAAGCAACACGGCCACAATCGCCGCGATAAAAGAGGCATGGGCTGAATTCCATGCATAGCTTAATTCAAAGCCGCCTGTGCCCTCTCGCACTAACCACAAGGTGAAGATAGCTAGAGGAAGTACAATAGCCATAAAGACAACAGGCATGGTCGCAAGCAACATGAGGTTGCGCTGCCAGCGCGCAGGAAATAAGGATAAGTGCTTTCCTGGGCGTTCTTGCGCCCCACCTATACGGCTTTCTATAAACAGAATAAGCCCAACAATCACCATAAGCTGCAGACTTAGCATAGCCGCCTGGCTCAAACCAAAAGCGTTATATTCAACAAAGATAACGCGGGTAAAGGTGTCGAAGCCCATTATTGCGGGTGTGCCAAAATCAGATAACGCGTAAAGCGCAGCAAGAAGTGCCCCCGCAGCAACGCTGTTTACTACGCGCGGTAGCACCACACGCCATAAGCTAGCACCTAACGACAGACCTAGCGTACGCGCCGCGTTAACTAAGCTTGCATCTAAACTCAACAGGCTCGAGCGTGTTGTCATCATTACAAAGGGATAGGTGTATAGGCTCATGACCAACGCCGAGCCCCACAAGCCGCTAATAGGGGGTGTGCTAATTCCTAGAACGTTTTCAATCTCTCCGCCAATACCAAATGAGAAGTACATGGCGAATGCGCCAATATAGCTAGGCAACGCCAGTGGCGCAGCAAGTAGAATTAGCCAGAAGCGCTTGAACGGCATTTGCACATAGGCGGTTAAAAAGGCAAGGGGTACACCAATAAGCACCGAACCAATGATGGTAAGTACTACCAATGAAATAGTATTGCCTAGTACACGAAGGTTATGGGTATCGAAAAGCTGGGCACTATCTTGAGCTAAAGAAAACAAAACGCCGACGGGCAATAAAGCCATCAGCGCAATAAGTAGTGCCAGTGGATACGACTTTGGCCAGTTTGTCACAGTACGCCAACTTCCCTCATAAGGTTAAGTGTTGGGCGTAAATCAGCCAGTTTACGAAGATCCATTTCAGGTGGCGAAAGCGTGCTTAAATCCGCCAAGCCTTGTGGTGGTTCAACCCCTTGAACCAAAGGTATTTCATATGCCTCGCGAGCAAGGTAAGACTGTACTTCGTGCGACAGCAGATACCGGATAAAGTTAACCGGTAAGTCACCGTCGCTTAATGCCACAATGCCAGACGCATTAACCAAGCAACCTGCATCGCCTTTGCTGTAAGCAAGGGCCACATTTGCGTTTGGTTTACCCGATTTAAGGCGAAGAGTGTAGTAGTGATTGGCAAAGCCAATATCTACTTCGCCACGTTCAACGCCCATCACTACACCGAGTTCGCCAGCATACTTTTTTGCGTGCTTATTAATGCCTTTAAGCCATGATTTAGTGGCTTTATCGCCTTCCAAAATACGCATGGCGGTGACGAAAGACTGAAATGATGAATAAGCCGGCGCCCAGCCAATTTTTAAATCGCTATCGGCTAACGCCATTACGCTTTCTGGGATTTGTTCGGGCTTAACGCGCTCTGTGTTATACGGCAGTGTACGCACACGCCCAGTTACCGGTGACCAGCTAGGGTACTGAAAATCTTCGCGAAGCTGCGAACGCAAGTCATCAGGCAACGGCTTTGCAGCGCCTGCGTCAGTCACCACACCAATTGACCCTGTATCGACGGCCCAAAACAAATCAGCGCGTTTAACGCCCGCTTGTGTTTCAGCAACAATGGTATTTGCCAGTGCTGCTGAGCCGCCGCGTCTAACTTTTAGGTTCAGCTTCGGGTTGCGCTTTTCAATGGCTTTTAGAACATTTTCGTACAGACCGCCTTCACCACGCCCTAAATAAAGGGTGAGATCACCTTCTAATTTAGGCAAAGACTCTACTGACACACTGCCAGTTTGGGTCATAGCGTGGGCAAAACTAAACGGCAAGCCAGTTAATGCACCGGCTGCAGCTAAGCCTTGTAAGAATGTTCTACGTTGCATACCCCTTCCTTAAAATACGTCTTTACGACTTTTCTCTACTTCAACTAGCAGTGTACGAGCGCGATCAAGTTTAGCCTGCATAGATTCTACCACTTTACGCACCGCATCTACGCCCGTATCTTTCGAAATGGCTTGTGGAAGCGTTACGTTAAAATCTTTTTCTAGGTCTTCAACCAAGGCTGCGTCTTTCGCAATCAAGTCACCCTCTACACCTTCAAAACGTTGAAGGTAGGTGTCGTGCACTAGGGTTGTTGCCACCTCGTGAAGCTGTTCTGCGTACTTGGCAACAACACGATCAAGACGTGTTTTGATATCGTCGATAACTTCAGGCCCTGTAGTTGGTTCTTTTTCAGTAGTTTGAACTTTGCCTACCAGACCTTTCTTCTGATATTGAGACGCAAGTTTAACTGCGCCTAGCGCCTGCCACAAGGCATGATTTAGCTTCTCTTGCTCTACGCGCACGTCAGAAACTGGCTTACCTTCGTCAATAGCTACCTTTACACCATAAATACCTTGCCAAATAGAAGCATAGATAGGCACGTATTGGGTTTCGATAGCTGAGTGAAAGTCCACTTCTTCCCAGTACTCGATTAACGCGTCTGTTTTAAGCGATTTATCTTTTGCTTCATACGCATCAACAACACTGCCAAACTTACTTTCTAACCAATGTACTTCTTCGGTGTACTCACCAATATGTGCATGTAAATTGTTTACGTGATCACCAATGGCACCGTTTGCAAGCGCGTGTGAAGAAAACATCGAGAAAGTAACGGCCGAAGCCAGTACTAAGGCGCTTATTTTTTTCAGTGTTATTGTCATAATTTTTTCCTAAAACATTTGTCTTTTCGCGCAAATGATACTTATTATCATTAAGCAAGTAAAGGTAACTAAACGAGGCTACACGCTAAGTAACGCAGTGCATGAGCCTTACGCGAGCCTTTAGTTTCTCTACATTTTTAACCCACAATAATGCAGGTTAAATGATTAACCCTCGCTGAACACCTTGATATTCAACGCAATTAGCAAACTGCTAGATCATAGTTGGGTTACATTTTAATGAAAATAGCGACCAAGTATACGCATATATAAATTAATGAATATTCACAAAAAACTAAACGAAAAAAGCCCGCAACAATCGTTGCGGGCTTTGAGTATTTAACGCCTTTTGTAAAATTAAAGGCTATCTAACATGGTTTGGGCATCGCTTATATCGAAACGACCAGGGTCTTCAACGTTTAGCTTTTTAACTTCGCCATCTTCTACAAGCATAGAATAGCGTAGCGAACGCAAGCCACCGAAGTTACCTGTACTCATGTCTAAACCAATTTGCTTGGTAAAGAAACCATTGCCGTCGGCCAGCATGGTAATTTCTTCTGCATTGTTTGCTTTACCCCACGCATCCATAACGAATGCATCGTTCACACTCAGACAAATAATGCTATCAACACCTTTTGCCTTAAGCTTATCAGCAAGCGCAACATAGCCTGGCAAATGAGCTTGTGAGCAAGTAGGTGTAAAAGCGCCGGGTACAGCGAATAGTACAACGCGCTTTTCTGAAAACAATTCGTTTGTTCCTGGGTTAGTTATTTCGCCATTTTCCAAAAGGCTAAAATCTACTTCAGGCAAAGTGCCCCCAACTTGTATCATGCTACTCTCCTAGATTTTTTTGACACAAATACACATCAAATCTGTGTTTTTTGCTTTCAATAGCCATTGATGCTTTTATTCCTGCCAGCACGTTTGCACTGTTTGGGCGTTTAACCACTACCCGGTGCGTAGCTAGCTCTAGTGCTGGCGGTAACAGCGCATCTGCGTCTGGGTCATGACCAAGCAGTTGCTGAAACAGCCGCATTTCCTTTTTCACCAAGGCTGACTTCTTTTTGTGTGGGAACATGGGGTCTAAGTAAATAGCGTTCACATTCTCACCAGAGAAGTATTGCATTACCTCAGCACTATTTCCATGCTGAAGCGACATTTTAGCTGCAAGTTCTGGAAAACTAAGTGCTAATCTGCGAATACCATCTTCAAGCAAGGCAGCAACCACAGGCGATCGTTCTATCATAGTGACCTTGCAGCCAACGCTTACCAACACAAAAGCATCACGTCCTAGCCCAGGCGTTGCATCTACCACGTGCCACGCCTCATTGCCCTTTAGGCCTATAGCTTTAACTATAGGCTCTTTGCGACCACCACCATGCTGTTTCCGGTACAAACTAGCTGGCGAAGCAAAATCTACCTCTACTGGGTTCACTTTTTTCTCGCCAGCGTCAGCAAGACCCAGCACGCCGTTTTGTACCTGCAGATACAGGCCTTCGCTAGGTTTTTCACTGCTGCTAACAACAGGAAAGCCCCATTTTTCGCTAATCGCGTTAATTAGCCCCGCGTCATCGCTATTGGCGTTAGCGCTGTTGCTGTTATCACATACAACCAAAGGCACACTCTTAAGCATGACCGTACTGCTCCTTATGCCCTATCCATCTATTTATGATGGCTTGAGCGTGAGAGGGATATTTGTCCCACAGTGTATAGGCTATTTCCTGTACTTTTGGAATAAGAGCAGCGTCGCGTACTAGATCTGCTATTTTAAGCTCTGCCATTCCGGTTTGTTTGGTGCCCATAAATTCACCTGGGCCACGAATTTCTAAATCGCGCTGGGCAATATAAAACCCGTCGTTAGACTCGCGCAATACGCCAAGGCGCTGAGTAGCGGTTTTCGATAGTGGGCTCTGGTACATAAGTACACACTGACTTTCGACCGCCCCCCGACCAACTCGGCCACGTAACTGGTGAAGCTGCGCTAAACCCAATCGTTCAGGGTTTTCAATGATCATGATGCTGGCATTAGGTACGTCTACGCCTACTTCAATAACCGTAGTTGCTACCAATAAATCCAGCTTTCCGTCTTTAAAATCGGCCATAACCTGCGCTTTTTCTGCAGGCTTTAAACGCCCGTGTACCAAACCAACGTGTAAGTCTGGCAACGCTGTACGCAGGGTAACCGCGGCATCTTCAGCGGCCTGACACTCCAATACTTCCGACTCATCAATAAGCGTACAAACCCAATAGGCTTGGCGGCCATTGTCTTTACAGGCCTGACGTACGCGCTCAATTACATCAGCGCGGCGTGTATCCGGCAGCACCACGGTTTGCACCGGTGTTCTGCCTGGGGGCAGTTCGTCAATAACCGAGGTGTCTAAATCGGCATAGGCTGTCATGGCCAGCGTTCTTGGAATAGGCGTCGCCGTCATAATTAGCTGATGAGGGTAGCGACCTTGCTGTTCACCCTTATCACGAAGGGCCAAGCGCTGATGTACACCAAAGCGGTGCTGCTCATCCACAATAACCAGTGCTAGCTGCTGGTAGTTCACGCTTTCCTGAAAAATAGCGTGCGTACCCACCAGCATTTGAATGTCTCCGGCTTCTAAGCGAGCTAAAACTTCATTGCGGGCTTTACCCTTTAGCTTTCCAGCAAGCCAGCCTACTTCAATACCTAAAGGTTCTAGCCAGCCACGAAAGTTATTCGCGTGTTGTTCAGCCAATAGCTCAGTAGGTGCCATTAACGCTACCTGATGCCCTGCACCAATGGCTGATAGCGCTGCCAGTGCCGCCACTAAGGTTTTGCCCGACCCTACATCCCCTTGTACAAGGCGCATCATAGGCCGAGGGTGCTGCATATCTTTTTGAATGTCTTGTACTACTCTAGCCTGTGCACCCGTTGGTGAAAATGGCAGTTGAGCGAGCATTTTGTCGATAAGCGGCTGATTCACCTTAATAGGAATACCTGGCTGTGCGTCAGATAGCTTGCGCACTTTAAGCACACTTAAATGATGAGACAGAAGTTCTTCTAATATTAAACGATACTGAGCAGGATGAAGCCCTTCTTCCATTTCGTGTACGTCTACATCGGGTGGCGGGCGGTGCACTAAGTGAAGCGCTTCATTTAAGCTAATTTGATCGTCGTAAATACCCTCGGGCAGCAAATCAGCCAGCGCCCCTTTATCCAAAAGCTTCAAAGCTTGGTCAGTCAAATTGCGGAGGGTTAGCTGTTTTACACCGTCCGTGGTCGGGTAAACCGGCGTCAATGATTCTTCTGTGGGCGGTGCGTCTTCATCCACTAGCTTAAATTCGGGGTGCATCATTTCAATGCCCCACTTGCCAGTACGCACTTCGCCGAAACAACGCACCGTGTTGCCCGGTGTCATAATTGACCGCTGTACGGCGCCAAAGTGGAAAAAGCGTAGGGTTATAGTACCTGTGCCATCACTCAGCTTGACCACCAGCATGCGTTTTTTGCCGTACTGAATGTCGGCGCTCATCACCTCGCCCTGCACGCTTACATGGGTAAACGGGCGGCACTCAGCCACGCTGTAAATACGGGTTCTGTCTTCATAGCGATGAGGAAGGTGAAACAGTATATCTTGAAGGGTAAACAAGCCTATTTTATTAAGTTTTTCTGCCACCTTTGCGCCCACGCCTTTAAGCGCAGTTATGGGTGTAGTGGCCAGTGCTTGCATCAAGCGACATCCTTCTTTTGAAACATAAGTGACTTAACCTTAAAAAGGCACAAGCTGGTATTATTCAACATGTTATAGGAAAAGAAGTGTAAAGGATTGTTGAGGGGTTGGCGAGTACGCTTTAGGCCAGTTTTTTACGCTGGCCTATGCAAAAGTGATAGTAAAAGCAAAACTAGTTCGTTAGTTCTCAGTCGGCTTCTAGCGCGTTAGCCTCTGCTTTAGTAATTTGCATTTCTCGCCACCAGCTATCGTCAGCATCCACTTCACCGATAGCGTTAATCGCAGGCAATGGCAAGCCTTTGCGTTGGCATAGTTTATACAAACGCGGGTAACCATTTTGAAAGGCCAATGCTTGGCACTCTTCTTCGGGTAACTGCTGAGAGTTATACATGCCCGCTATGGTACGTTGGCGCTGTGCTTCATAAAGAACCAAAGCTGCAGCTACAGATACGTTCAACGACTGCACCATGCCCATCATGGGAATAACGATGTCTTGATCGGCAATGGCTTTCGCCTCATCAGAGGCACCATACTTTTCCTGACCAAACAAAATTGCGGTAGGTTTGGTGTAATCGACATCGCGAAAATCTACCGCGGTATCAGATAAATGAGTGACCAGCACCTGCATACCCTGGCCTTTTAGCTCAGCCATCGCGTCATTGATATTATCGTGGTTGGTTTGGCGCACCCACTGCTGACTGCCCATAGCCGTACCGCGACGAAACTGATATTTCTTTTCCCACACGGTGTGAACGCGATGAATGCCAACGGCATCACAGGTTCTCACTACAGCAGATACGTTATGCGGCTTGTGTACATTTTCAAGGCAAACCGTAAGATCAGTTTGCCTTCTTTCCAGCACTTGTCTTATGCGCTGGTAACGCTCAGGTGACATGGCTTACTCCGGCAGTTCCATTACACCATCAATTTCAATTTGTGCACCTTTAGGCAGTGCCGACACCTGAACGGCAGCACGCGCAGGATAAGGCTTAGTGAAATAACGGCTCATGATTTCATTAACCGTTGCAAAATGACCTAAGTCGATAAGGAAGATGTTCACTTTCACTAAATCGTTTGTAGTGCCGCCAGCAGCGTCACACACCGCTTTAATGTTTTCAAAAACTTGTACCGCTTGAGCTTCAAAGTCGTCAGAAACCATTTCCATGGTTTCGGCAACCAAAGGAATTTGGCCTGAAAGATAAACGGTAGTGCCTGCTTTAACTGCTTGGCTGTAAGTACCAATAGCAGCAGGTGCCTTATCGGTCTGAATAATAGACTTAGACATAGTAGTTCCTAAATAGTGTAGTAATTAGTGTCGTGATTGACTATGACGAGACACTTTCTGAACTTCTGGCATGGTGCGTATTTTCTTCATCACGCGGGCCAAGTGCACACGGTTGTGTGTAGTAAGTTCTAGGTCGATAAAGTAGATATTACTCTCTTTTTCTTCAGTTTGCAGGCCAATGATGTTGGAATCGCACCCTGAAATAGTGTTCGTTAAAGTTGCCAGTGTGCCCTGGTGGTTAAATAACTCAATGCGTAGCGACGCTTTGAATTCACCCTGCGGATTGTCGTCCCATTGCATGGGCAGCACGCGCTGAGGCTCTTCACGGGTAAGCTTGCGAATATTGTTACAGCCAGTTTGGTGAATGGTCATACCGCGACCTGGGCTTAATACCGCTACAATCTCATCATCAGGTATAGGGTGACAACAGCGAGAGTAGTGAACAAGCAGGCCTTCTGTACCACGAATAGCCACATTGCCTTTCTTGTCAGACAGATCAGTCGTGCTCTCGCCTAACAAACGGCGAGCCACGATAGCGCTTAGTTCGTTACCTAAGCCGATATCTACCAATAGGTCGTCAAAATTAGCGTGCTTGGTTTCTGCCACCACACGTTCAATGTCTTCATTAGGAATATCATCTAACTTCACTGCACCTAATGCATGACGAAGTAGACGGTTACCCATGTTCACGGCTTCTTGAGAGTGCTGTTTACGAAGGTACTGACGAATGCGGGTACGCGCGCGGGCGCTCACTACAAAGTTCAGCCAATTCGCATTAGGCTTCGCTTTTGGCGAGGTAATAATTTCTACGGTTTGGCCGTTTTCAAGAGGCTTACTTAAGCTGAAGTTTCTACGCTCTACGCGCACGCCCACGCAGGTATTGCCCACATCAGAGTGCACGGCATAGGCAAAATCGACAGCGGTTGCGCCCATTGGCAATTCGATAATTCGCCCATCTGGCGTAAACACGTAAATTTCATCAGGGAACAGGTCAGTCTTAACCGATTCGATGAATTCAAACGATGAACTGGCTGACTGCTGAAGTTCAAGTAAGCTTTGCATCCACTTGCGAGCGCGAAGCTGAGCGGTGGTGCCATTATCACCTGGCTCTTTGTAAAGCCAGTGGGCCGCTACCCCTTTATCCGCCATTTGGTCCATTTCCTGGGTACGAATTTGAATTTCAACAGGAATACCATGAGGACCAATTAATGACGTGTGCAACGACTGATAACCGTTGGTGCGCGGAATAGCAATATAGTCTTTAAAGCGGTTTTCAATTGGCTTGTATAAACCGTGCATAGCACCAAGCGCGCGATAGCAGTTATCTACTGATTTAACCACGATACGAAACGCATAAATATCCATTACCTCGTTGAACATCAGTTCTTTGTTTTTCATTTTTCGGTAAATGGAATACAGGTGCTTCTCGCGGCCTAATACATCAGACTCAATCTCGTAGGCATCAAGGCGCGTCTTAAGCTCTTCGCGAATGTTTTCAATGATTTCTTTTCGGTTGCCTCGGGCCTGACGAACAGCAGATTTTAATGCGCGATGGCGCATGGGGTACATGGCCTGAAAACCTAAGTCTTCAAGCTCATTTTTAATATCGTGAATACCCAAACGGTGGGCAATAGGCGCATATATTTCTAGCGTTTCGCGTGCGATACGACGGCGCTTATCTGGGCGAAGCGAGCCCAGCGTGCGCATATTGTGGGTACGGTCGGCAAGCTTGATAAGAATAACCCTGATGTCTTGCACCATGGCCATCATCATTTTACGGAAGTTTTCCGCCTGCGCTTCTTGTTTCGTGCTAAAGGCAAGTTTATCAAGCTTACTAACGCCTTCTACCAATTCTGCAACTGTATCACCAAACGCTTCAGCTAAATCTTCTTTGCTGTAATGGGTATCTTCAATAACGTCGTGAAGAAGTGCCGCCATGATCGTTTCGTGATCAAGGTGCATGTCGGCCAGTATGCCGGCAACAGCTACAGGGTGAGTAATATAGGGGTCGCCACTTGAGCGCATTTGTCCATCGTGCGCTTCTTGGGCTAGCACAAAAGATTCCTGAACCTGCTGTACGCGTTCAGCTGGCAAATACTCTAAAACTTTCTGCTTTAAACCTTCAAACAAATACACAGTGGAGCGTGACCCTTATCTAACGTTACAACCCTAAGAATACGTTTAAATGCGCAATAAGCCAATACACCAAAAGCAAAGCGCCAGTGCTTTTTTCAAAGCACTGGCGCCAAAATACCGATAAAACCGTTAAAAAGAGGTCTTACTGATCAGATAGGATGTTTGCTACTGATGCAAATTCAGCATGTTCTTGCTGTTCTTGAGCTTGAAGTTCTGCTTGTTCAAGCGTTGCAGCAGTTACAAAACCTTCTTCAATTTCACGAAGTGCTGTAACAGTTGGCTTGTCGTTTTGAACGTCAACCATAGGATCTTTGCCTTCAGTGGCAATTTGACGTGCACGGCGTGCAGCAACAAGCACTAGGTCAAAGCGGTTACCAATTTTATCTACGGCATCTTCTACAGTTACGCGAGCCATGTATTTCTCCGAAAATTAGGTTGAGCAAGTTATTCAAAAAACGGCCGCGTAGTATACACAGATACGTAGCGCGATCCTAGCATTTTGTTTGAATTTGAAGCAGTCAGATCGCGCAGATAGGGCAGCGATCGCCTGATGTTAAAATAAAACACCCATAACAGGGTTAAGCTTACGCGCTACCGAGCAGTTCGTCCAATAGCACTTGATGACGCATCTGCTGTTTTACTGTTCGTAAACGCTGTGCTGTCACAATGGCTTCTAAGTCGCTCAATGCCGTCGCAAAGTCATCGTTGATGATCACGCTATCGAACTCACTAAAGTGAGACATCTCTGCTACTGCTTGTGCCATGCGCCCTGCAATCACTTCTTCACTGTCTTGGCCGCGGTTGTTTAAGCGCTGCTCTAATACATCGAGTGACGGAGGAAGAATGAAAATACCACATGTGTCTGGCATAAGCTTTTTGACTTGGCGAGCGCCCTGCCAGTCAATATCCAAAAATACATCAATACCGCGATGTAGCGTCTGCTCGATAGTCACTCGGGATGTGCCATAATAATTGCCAAACACTTCTGCGTACTCAAAAAATACGCCTTGTTCGATAAGTGCTTCAAACTGCTCTCGGCTTACAAAATGATAATGTACTCCGTCTACTTCACCCGGACGCGGTTGACGTGTGGTATGAGACACAGACACCTGCATAGGCGTGGCTGCATTGCCTTCATACTTTTCCATTAGTGCCTTGATAAGGCTTGATTTTCCTGCTCCTGAAGGGGCAGCAAGAATGAATAAATTACCGAGTAGTGAAGCCATAGGATATTAAAATTCTATCAAAATGTGGTGATTTCAAGTGGCAATGATAGCATATGAAGCCATTGCGCCGTAACTGCGATTATCTGGTTTATCCATTGATGGTACATACTCTTTAGTCGCAGACCGGTGTTAGTAAAATAAATAACAATAATAATTTTCCAAGAGTTATGGGGTCAGAGTCGTGACTCTGACCCCACCATTCTTGGGAAGACAGAGATTGCCCGTGAGAAAGGATAACCATTGGTGATAAAGCAACAACAAAACTAGGAAATAAAGAATGACTCAGCAACTTCTGCCGTGCGTAGAGATAAACCCATCCACTACGCCTGATGCCTGCGTTATCTGGCTACATGGTTTAGGCGATTCCGGCCACGGGTTTGCGCCTATCGTGCCTGAACTTAAACTTCCCGAATCTATGGCGGTCAAATTTCTCTTTCCCCATGCACCTGAGCGCCCCGTCACCATTAACGGTGGAATGCGTATGCGAGCATGGTACGACATCAAATCATTAGATTTTGAAAGTCGTGCCGATTTAGAAGGCGTGAAAGAGTCTGCTGCGCATGTAGAAGCACTTATTGAAGCGCAAATTGAAAGCGGCATTCCTAGTGAACGCATAGTGCTTGCTGGATTTTCTCAAGGCGGTGTTATTGCGCTTCACTTAGCGCCTAGGTATGCCCGTAAGTTTGCTGGCGTTATCGCGCTATCAACCTACATGTGTGAGCCATCGCTACTTGCAAGTGAGGCAACAGACACCAACCGTGAAACGCCTATTATGATGGCCCACGGTGACCAGGACGAAGTGGTACCGGTATTTATGGGCAACGCGGCATTTAAAACGATAAATGAGAGCGGTTTTAACGCTACTTGGCAGACGTATACAATGCAGCATAATGTCTGCATGCAAGAACTAAACGATATCAGCGCTTGGCTTCAGAAGGTTTTAAACTAACTTTTACGATGCCTTACCCAGTGTGATAACGAGCAACAATAAAGCCAATTATCACACTGTGTCGAGCAGCTTTTCGGCGATTACCATTAGATTTACTCGTCTCCGCTATACTTGGCATTAAGACAAGAAGCAGAAACTCTCAAACATAGCGCTATTCGGCGACGCGGTTTCTGCCCCCATTTTTGGCTTTGTACAGGTTGTCGTCGGCTTGTTTTAGGCTAGCGTGCAGTTTGTCGTCGGTAAGCGCGGTTGCCACGCCAAAGCTGGCGGTAATCTCGTGATTAATATCCCCTTCCACAAATGGACTTTCTTCAACAACCTGTCTCATTTTTTCCGCAAGTTTTACGCCTTGGCTCAACGGGGCCAAGGGAAAGAGTACTAAAAACTCTTCTCCGCCGGTACGCGCAACAATGTCAGATGCTCTAACAGCACCTTTGATAATGCTAGTGAAGTGGATTAGCACCTCATCACCAATATCATGCCCATAGGTGTCGTTAATCTTCTTGAAGTGGTCAATATCAACAACCACTGCGGTTAGGGGAAAATAGGCGCCAGGGTCTTTCATGGCCCGTTCAAAAAAGACCGCTTCCAGAAAGCGTCTATTTGGGAGTTTGGTTAGCGGGTCTGTGTTCGCCTGTTTCATCCGCTCTAAGTTTTCACGCAGCATTTCTTTTCGGCTTTTATGCCAAAAATTTTCGCCAATAAAGGCAACGCAAATGAAACAGAATGTGGCAATTAAAAATCGTGAAACATGCTCAGCAGGATATTTTGCAACAATAACGTCTTGGTTATAGAGCATGTAAATAGACAGCCCTATGGTGACAGCAACATAGAGCATAGCGGGCTTAAATCGCACTACTATTATCTGAATAAAAAGCAATGGAAAGATGAAGTACAGTCCAGTGTTATTCAGCCCGCCTGTATAAACCAACGCATTGATAGTGAATACAACGATGAGCCCCGCGACGTAATAAAATACGTCACTTTTGGGGAAAATATGTGAAAGCGCAACGTTAAGGTAAATAACGGTGGCAGATGTAGCTAATACACTAACCAACAATGGGTTATTGGTACCAAAATTAAGCCACGCCATAAATGCGATTATGGTGCCACCAACATAGGAAATAAAATACAACGTCAGTTTGCGTCTTTTTACTTCAGCTTCGTCTTGCTGTGCGTTTCTTAGTAATTGTCCAATTGGCGTGTTGTCCATCTAACAACTCTACTCCCCGTATTTATAAGCAGACACTTTGTCCAACTACAGCATAGACGTATATTTGCACAAAAACCAAATAGAAAACTGCACCTAATTTCAAACATTAACCTAGAAAATGCGTATACTACGAAGTATCTCGTATAGCGTTGTGTTACAGCGTTTAAGTTTCTTTTTTTACAGAGTTTGGAATAGCCATGAGTCACCTCAACACTACCCGCACCGTTCGAATTGCTACTAGAAAAAGCGCGCTAGCGCTTTGGCAAGCAGAGTATGTGAAGGCAAAATTAATGGAGCATTATCCATCAATGACCGTTGAGCTTGTGCCTATGAGTACCCAGGGCGATAAAATTTTAGACACGCCATTGGCGAAAATCGGTGGTAAAGGATTGTTCATCAAAGAACTTGAAATAGCTATGCTGGAAGGCCGTGCTGATATCGCGGTTCACTCAATGAAAGACGTTCCAGTAGAGTTTCCTGACGGTTTTGGTTTGCATGCTATTTGTGAACGCGAAAATCCGTTTGACGCTTTTGTTTCTAACAATCACGATAGCCTAGATGCGTTACCACATGGCGCAGTAGTGGGCACATCTAGTCTTCGTAGACAGTGCCAAATTCGCAAATATCGTCCGGATCTCGTCATTAAAGACCTGCGCGGTAACGTCAACACCCGCCTAGCCAAGCTCGACGCTGGTGAGTACGACGCTATTATCTTGGCTTCCGCTGGTCTTATTCGCCTTGAAATGGAATCTCGTATTCGCATGGCATTACCTGCCGACATTTCGCTGCCGGCTGTAGGCCAAGGCGCTGTAGGAATTGAATGCCGTAATGACGACGAAGAGCTAATTAACTTGCTACAAGCGTTAAATCATAACGATACCAACACCCGTGTTACCGCAGAGCGCGCCATGAATGAGAGATTGGAAGGCGGCTGCCAAGTACCTATTGGTAGTTTTGCTACCCTAGACGGCGACGTACTAACCTTAACGGGTATGGTTGGGAAACCAGATGGCTCTGAGCTGCTGTTTGCATCGGCTACCGCGTCATGCGAAAAAGCCGCAGACATAGGTATTGAAGTGGCGGAAGCGCTTTTAGAGCAAGGTGCTGGGGAAATTCTTAAAGCACTTTATAACTAAGTTATATTTAGTAGAAGCGCGCATTTCTGCGCACATAGGAATGCGCAGCAGACTTAAAAGGATGAGAGTTAAATAAAATGCTTCTGTTCACGCGCCCACTGCCAAAATTAAAAGCGAGTGCTTCGGCTTTCGAACAAGCGGGCATTAATGCGGTCGGGATCGCCACTTCTGACATTATTAACATCTCTTCTGAACAAAAAGCCGCGGCAGAGTATTTAGCCCTAAATACAGTAAACGCAATTATTGTTACCAGCGTATACGCTGTGAATAGTGTTATTTCGGGGCTGCGTGACACAGCCCCCCCACTCCCTTTGATTATTGCCGTTGGCGATGCCACTGCGCGCAAACTGCAGGCTGGCCTTGAAACGTTTTCTTCGGCGAATGTTGTTACTCCAAAGGTCCATACATCCGAAGGTATACTGGCAATGCATCAGCTTAATGAGGCAAACTGTAAGCATGTCGTTATTATTAAAGGTGAAGGTGGACGAGAAGCCATAGCAAAAGGATTAGACGAAAAAGGTATTTTAGTAAATAGCTTTTGCGTTTATAAAAGGGAGCAACTTACACGCCCAGTTTACACAAAACGTTGGAAAATGGGCGAAGTTAGCGGCATTATCGCTACAAGCGAAGCAATGGCACTGCAACTGATAGAACAATTTGGGAACGCTTTGTTAGCCTTTAAATGGCTAACAGTGAGTGACCGAGTCGCCCAAACCCTTAACAGCAAAGGCGTTAAAGAGGTAGCGGTTTGTCAGCGAGCCACCGATCAGGCACTCATCGCCTGGGTAAAGGATAACTGGGAGTATTGAATGGCCAACAATAATGAAAATAGCCCACAAAAAGAGGAACTCGTAAAAGTGGAAGCTGAAAAAGAAGTAATTGAGTCTTCTGCCACGCAGAGTGAATCGACTGAATCTGGCACTAAGAAAAAGAAATCATCAGGCAATGGCCTGCTATGGTTCGTTGTAATCATTTTGTTCTTAGCCGTAATAGGCATGGCTGGCGCAGGCTACTGGTATTACATGCAGCAGCAGTCTGCTAGCGCAGATTCTACCAACGCACAGCAAAGCAACACGGCAAAGTTAAACAATATCGAACGCGAGCGTAGCGACATTTTAGCGACGCTAGAAGACGTGTCGCGAACGAATAAAGCCTTACAAGATACGGTAGATGAACTTAAGTCTGAGAACGAGAAACTTAGCTTACAGGCCGAGTCTACCCTTCAACAGCTTAATAATATGGAAGGTCGCCGCCCTGCCGACTGGCTAATTGCAGAAGCTGACTATTTAGTTCGTATGGCGGGCAGAAAGCTTTGGCTGGAAAACGATGTTCGAACAGCAATTTTGTTGTTGGTTAATGCAGATAAGCGTTTAAAGTCTTTGGCCGACCCGTCGGTGCTACCCGTTCGCGCTAGCCTAGCTGAAGATATTCAAACGCTGCAGCAACTAAACCCGGTGTCGCAAAGCTCAGTAGCACTTGCCCTTACTGGCATGATTGCGCAAATCGATAAGCTGCCATTGGATACTTTCGAAAAACCTGAAGATGCTAACGCAGAAGACACCACCTTGTCTGAGTCGGCTGACGACTGGCAGGACAACCTTGCAAAGGTGTGGCGTTCGTTGGTAAATGATTTTCTTACCGTTAAAACTATTGAAGGCCCGGTTGAGCCAGTACTTTCATTAGAAGCGCAGTTCTTGGCAAAAGAGCAGCTTCGTCTGCAGCTTATGCACGCACAAACCGCCGCACTTCAAGGCGATGCTGGCCTTTACAGCCAATCACTTCAATATGCACAAACGCTGCTTACAGAAAAATACGATACTGAAAAAAGCCAAGTAACCGGCTTTGTGGATGCACTTCAAAACCTAATGGCTACCGATGTATCGCGTCCAATTCCAACAGAGCTGGCATCACAGAAACCGCTAGAGCGTTTATTGGATAGCCGTGTTAAGCAGGTGTTCGGACAAGGAGCAAGCGCACTATGAAATGGTTAGCTATTGCCCTTGCGGTATTAGCCGCATTCGTTGTTGCGCTTATTGTTGGACCAATGATACTTGGTGACAAAGGTTATGTGCTTATTTCTCTTGGCAGCACAGCCATTGAGATGACCGTGATCAGCTTTTGTATTTTGGTCATTGGCGCCGTTATAGCCTGGTACGTGTTATCCCGTTTTGTTTTGTGGGCGTTAAGCTTAATTACAGGCTCACATAAATGGTTCGGCACCTTAGGTGAACGTAAGCGCAAGCGCGCGTTTTACGATGGCTTGCACGCCATGGCCGCAGGTGATTTTGATTCGGCACAAAAAGCGTTAGGCAAAACCACCAATGGTGATTTTGAAGGCGTAAACTATTTAGCCTCAGCGCAAATTGCCTTTGCCAACGACGACCTAGCCAAAGCTCGTTACTTTCTGGTTCAAGCCACCGACTTTCCGAAAGCGAAAGTAGCTGCAACGGTAATGCATGCACGCATTGATGTAGCTGAAGAAAAGTTTGAGGCTGCACTCGAAAAGCTTAACGAACTAGACGAGCAAGATCGTGACAACAAGCAGGTTGTGCAGTTAAAAGCGCAAATTCTTGCCAAGCTAGGTAAGTGGCAGGTGCTTCAAGAGAATTTATCGGGCTGGCGTAAAGCCTTGCCTAAAGCTGACTACACCGCGTGGAGCCAGCGTATTGCTAAAGGTAAGTTTGCAGAAATTGCCAGTAAGCAAGGTGCCGTTGAGCTTAAATCGTATTGGGACACACTGCCTCGTAAATTACGTCACGACGACGCTTATCGCGCCGCTTACATTCAACAGCTTCTTGACCAAGGTATGCATGCCGACGCTCAAAATTTGTTAGTTGAATGGCAAAAACGTGGCCCGAATGGCGCCCTATTCCCGCTGTTCACGCATCTTAATATTCCTGATGCATCTCCATCATTACGTTTACTTGAAAGCTGGATAAAGCAAGACGAAGAAAACGTTGAGCTTTATTCCACGCTAGGTCAAGTGGCATTCAACTCGGGCGATGACGTGTTAGCTGAAAAAGCCTTGCTTAAAGCCACAAAAATGCATTCGCGCAAAGAGGACTTATTGCTGCTATCTGCCATTAGTGAACGCAAGCATGACACAGCCACTGCACTTCAGCTTTACAAGGAAGGACAGCAACTAGCTAGCTAAATGAATATTCGTTTAGCTTTCTGGTAGTACTTGTATTTCAACTAAAGTTGAAGATATAGTAAAAAGGAATTCTCAATTCGGGTTGTTTCAACCACAACCCTAATTGACTTAAACAACTTGTCGGAGTGCTTCACTGGTAACCCAGTAAGCTGAGACCGCGAAAGCGGGATCCGTAGAACCTGATCAGGCTAGTACCTGCGAAGGGAACAAGAAAATACAATGTGTGCAATGTAAAACTGTGGTTTGGCGTTGTGAAGCGAAATTATTTTGCTGTTGATGTACAGGCACACCCATTACGGTGTTTCTAGCTACTCAAGGTAAACTGCTAAAGTTTATCACCAAGTGAATATCAACGGTGTAAAGGGCTGAAATCACCAGTACCTTCACCAACAATCTCGCTAAAGTAACGGGCTTATCCCCTTCTACACTTACACACTGTATTCTCCTTCACTCCTGACAAGCATTTTTAGAACCTAAGTTTACAAGGTAAAATGCTATGTCGAACAGACGCGAACAACGCCAACAAGCTCAGCAATTCATAAATGAACTAGCGGGCGAAGCTTACCCTAATTCAACGCGCCACTACGAGTGTGGCAGCCGCGACGATATTCGCGTGGCCATGCGCCTTATTCACCAGCACGACAGCTTAGTCGGTGGCACCGAAGAAAACCCCACTTTAGAGCCAAACCCGCCAATTCCGGTTTACGACACCTCTGGCCCTTATGGCGACCCGCAAGAAAACATAGATGTACACAAAGGTTTAGCACCGCTTCGACAAAAGTGGATTGAAGAACGCAGTGATACGTTCGAGCTAGAAGGCGTATCATCAAGCTTTGCAAAAGAACGTGAAAACGACATTTTTACTGAAGATTTCCGCTTTATTCGCAGCCGCAAACCTCTAAAAGCAAAAGCAGGAAAAAACGTCACTCAGCTTCACTACGCAAGACAGGGCATTATTACCCCTGAAATGGAATACATTGCCATTCGTGAAAACATGGGCCGTCAAGCTATTAAAGATGCGGAGCTAACGCAGCAGCACAAAGGCGAGCACTTTGGCGCGAATTTGCCCGATACCATCACGCCTGAATTTGTTCGCCAGGAAGTTGCCGCTGGTCGTGCCATCATTCCCTGTAACATCAATCATCCCGAATTAGAGCCAATGATTATTGGCCGTAACTTTTTGGTGAAAATTAACGCCAACATTGGGAATTCGGCAGTAACTTCATCTATTGAGGAAGAGGTAGAAAAGCTGGTGTGGTCAACGCGCTGGGGCGCCGATACCATCATGGACTTATCTACCGGCAGAAATATTCACGAAACCCGCGAGTGGCTGCTGCGAAATAGCCCGGTACCTCTTGGCACCGTACCTATTTACCAAGCGCTGGAAAAAGTG
The DNA here is from genome assembly GCF_056311825.1 of Alteromonas sp. ABH4_452. Taxonomy (NCBI): domain Bacteria; kingdom Pseudomonadati; phylum Pseudomonadota; class Gammaproteobacteria; order Alteromonadales; family Alteromonadaceae; genus Alteromonas; species Alteromonas sp. ABH4_452. Next base: position 213,194 of record NZ_CM149973.1, read on the forward strand.
AATGGCGTAGCCGAAGACTTAACCTGGGAGATGTTTAAAGACACCCTAATTGAGCAGGCCGAGCAAGGGGTAGACTACTTCACTATTCACGCTGGCGTATTGCTAGAGTACGTGCACCTTACCGCAAAGCGGGTTACTGGAATTGTATCTCGCGGCGGTTCAATCATGGCGAAGTGGTGCTTAAGCCACCACCAGCAAAGCTTTTTGTACGAACACTTTCACGATATTTGCGAAATTTGCGCGAAATACGATGTCGCGCTATCGCTAGGTGACGGTTTGCGCCCCGGCAGCGTGGCCGATGCCAACGACGATGCGCAGTTCTCTGAGTTACGTACCCTCGGTGAGCTGACTAAAATTGCATGGGAATACGATGTGCAGGTAATGATTGAAGGCCCAGGGCATGTACCAATGCACATGATTAAAGAGAATATGGAAGAGCAGCTTAAGCACTGTCACGAAGCGCCGTTTTATACTCTTGGCCCGCTTACCACAGACATTGCACCTGGCTACGATCACTTCACCTCAGGTATTGGCGCTGCCATGATTGGTTGGTACGGCTGCGCGATGCTTTGCTACGTAACGCCTAAAGAGCATTTGGGTTTACCTAACAAAGAAGACGTTAAGCAAGGGCTTATTACCTACAAAATAGCGGCCCATGCTGCCGATTTAGCCAAAGGACACCCCGGCGCACAAATTCGTGACAATGCTATGTCGAAAGCGCGCTTTGAATTCAGATGGGAAGACCAGTTTAACTTAGCACTTGACCCTCACACTGCCCGTGCCTATCACGATGAAACCTTGCCGCAGGCTTCTGGCAAAGTTGCGCATTTCTGCTCTATGTGCGGCCCAAAATTCTGCAGCATGAAAATTTCTCAGGAAGTACGTGATGTCGCTAAACAAGCAGAAGCCCAAGAGTTCGAGAAAGAAAAAGGCATGAAAGACATGGCTGATGCGTTTAATCAATCGGGCGCTCAGCTTTATCACACTGCAGATAGCAAGGTAGAGTTGCCATGACAAACAGCCACCTAACCACACCCATACTAGAGCCACCTAGCGCAAGGCTGCCGGTGGTATGGTGTATAGGCGGCGTTGATTCAAGCGGTGGCGCGGGTATAACCCGCGACGCCATCACGCTTGCCGATTTAAGCGTTCATGCCTGTGTGCTCACCACACAACTTACTATGCAATCAAACCAGCATCTGCTTAGTACAGAAAGCATGAGTGCATCTGCGTTAAACCAGCAGTGGCAAGTGCTTTACGAAGATACGCCGCCACGCGCTATTAAAATTGGCGCTATCGCAAACGATGAGCAAGCACTTTTACTTTGCGCACGTATTCAGTCGTTAATAAAGCCTCGCCCGTTTGTGATATGGGACCCTGTGCAGGCTTCTTCATCTGGCGGTATGTTAAGCGACTTAAGCGAAAGCGTTGTTGACGAGTTGCTGAACACGGTTGATTTGCTTACCCCAAATATCGACGAGCTCGCTTGGCTGTCTAATTTGCCGGTAAACGACGATACCAGCCTAGCGTCAGCAATAAACCGGCTTATTGGAAAAGGGGCAAAGAGTGTTTACGTTAAAGGCGGCCACGCCGAGTGGCAAACTCAGGTATATGACACCTTTGTTTGTGCCTCGCACACCCTTAACTTTAGTCAGCCGATAATCAATAACGGTAAACTTCGGGGTACTGGCTGCATGTTAGCAAGTGCCATTGCAGCTTTTATTGTTAACGACTATTGCATTGAAGATGCGCTCACCCTAGCTAATGCTTATGTGTGTGAAGTAAGGCGAAAGACCCTTTGCGAGTCTGATACGGACAGCACTAAGGCGCATAATAATGGGGCTAATTTGCCCACGTACTTCCCGCGAACTAACGGTTTCCCCGCCCACGCCGTAAGTTTTCCAAAGGTAAATTTTCACCAAGGTAGCGCTGTTTTTTACAACAAAGATTTGTGCCTAGAGAATTTTTCGAACAGCGACCTCCCCTCAGAAAGTGTGCTAGGTAATGTAGCCCGTTTCCCTACACTCACTCATACGAACCTAGGCATATACCCCGTAGTAGACAGCGTTCAGTGGATAGCTCGGCTATGGCCAACGGGCGTAAAAATAATTCAACTGAGGGTAAAGGAAGGGTCAGAACAAGACATTCGCCAACAGATAAAAGATGCCATTGAGTTAGTGGAACACACCTACTGTCAGTTATTTATTAACGACTATTGGGAGCTAGCTATAGAGCTTGGGGCTTACGGTGTGCATTTGGGCCAAGAAGATCTTGATACTGCAGATTTAAACGCTATTCGAAGCGCCGGGCTAAGGCTGGGCATTTCAACTCATGGGTTCGCTGAGATTCAGCGGGTTCGCGCTTTAAACCCGTCTTACATTGCCCTTGGTCATATATTTCCAACCAATACCAAAGACATGCCCTCTAAACCCCAAGGTGTAGAGCGCTTGGCAAAATATGTGAAGCTGTGTGAAGGCATACCCACCGTCGCCATTGGCGGTATTAACTTATCGCGTATAAGTGACGTGGCTAAAACCGGCGTTGACGGTATTGCCGTGGTTAGTGCTATTACACATGCGGAGCATCCGCTTAAAGCCTATCAAGCATTGACTCAGGAGGCAGGTTTTGCTTAGTCAATCACCACCTCATGCCGCTAATGGTTCACTTAATAGCGCTAATGGCCCAATCAATAAAGCTAATGGCTTAAGCCCCCAACTTACGCACCAAGATATACAGCGTTACAGCAGGCAGCTCTTACTCGACTGTATCGACCACGACGGCCAGCTTAATTTAGCAAACGCACACGCCGTTGTTATTGGGCTGGGCGGACTAGGAAGCTTAACCGCCCGCTATCTAGCTGGCGCTGGTGTTGGCAATATCACATTGATAGATGGAGACACTGTCGATATCAGTAACTTGCAGCGCCAGGTTAGCTACAACGAAATGCACCTAGGCGAACTTAAAGCCAAATCTCTATATAACGAGCTTCGAAAAGTTAATTCTCACTTAAACATACAGTTTAAAAGCAAGTTTGTTGATAGTAATAACTTACCAACTTTAATTTCATCAGCCACCTGTGTGCTGGATTGCACCGACAATATTAGGGTAAGACGCCAGATTAATGCTGCGACCTACTGCGCCTCTATTCCGCTTTTTATCGCAGCCGCCAGCGGCCTTACCTGGCAAGCACTGAACTTGCCACAAAACTCTACTTCCTGTGGTTGTTACGAGTGCCTTGTGGACAAGGTTTCCGTACGTGAAGACTGCGTAAGTAAAGGCGTACTTGGCCCTGTTGTTGGTATGGCTGCTTGTCATCAGGCAACCCAGGCTTTGTTGTTTTTAGCAAAAGGATTCGATTCTGACATCAAGTGGGGCCACTACCTAACTGGGAATGCAGGCCTTGGTTCGCTTCAAAGCTTTGCGTTACCCCCCTCTTCTACTTGCGAGGTGTGCAATGACGCAAATTAAAGTGAACGTAAACAATCAACCTATGAACGTGATCTCGCCCATCTCACTTAGCGAGTTAATCGCCCTGAAACAACTGAATGACGACGGTACCGCCATTGCTAGAAATGCCGCCATAGTGAGTAAAAAAGAATGGTCGATCACTTACCTTAAAGACAACGACACCGTTGATATCTTCACCCTAGTTGCAGGAGGCTAGTATGCTAACGCTTGCAAACCACACCTTTTCATCACGTCTTTTAACCGGTACAGGAAAGTTCAGCAACGCCGCCACTATGAAAGACGCGGTGGCCGCTGCACAGAGTAACATTGTTACCCTGGCAATGAAGCGCATGTCGACTAATAGCAAGCAGGACGAAACGCTAACGGCCCTTCGAGAGTTAGGAGTTACCCTGCTGCCTAACACATCGGGGGCTAAAAATGCCCAAGAAGCGATATTTGCCGCAGAGCTTTCTTATGAAGCGCTAGGTAGCCCATGGATAAAGTTGGAAATTCACCCCGACCAGCGCTACCTGCTGCCCGACCCAATCGAAACTCTTCAGGCCGCCGAAGCTTTGGTAAAAAAAGGGTTTAACGTACTGCCTTACTGCGGGGCAGATCCCGTTTTGTGTAAACGCCTAGAAGAAGTAGGCTGCGCTGCTGTTATGCCGTTAGGCGCCCCCATTGGTAGCAACCAAGGCTTACAAACTAAGCCTTTCTTACAAATTATTGTTGAACAAGCCTCTATTCCGGTCATTGTAGATGCAGGTATTGGCAAGCCCAGTGAAGCCATGGCGGCTATGGAAATGGGCGTAGACGCGGTGTTGGTGAATACGGCTATTGCCACTGCCCAAAACCCTGTTGCCATGGCAGAGGCCTTTGCAAGCGCTGTAGAAACAGGGCGAAAAGCGTTTGAAGCAGGACTAGGGACTACAAGCAATTTTGCACAGGCCTCTAGCCCACTAACTGCCTTTTTGGAGCCAGCGGTATGAAGGTAGCACAGGCGCTAATGCAGCAAGACTTATCTCATCTAGCTATGTCAATTAACAGTAAAACCGCGAGTGACGTAGAGCGCGCATTAGGTAAAGAATCACTCTCACTCGATGACTTTATGGCGCTGATCTCACCTGCCGGCTCACATTATCTGGAAGCTATGGCAAGTCGCGCGCAGGCACTCACCCGCCACCGGTTTGGCAATACCATGCAGCTATTCGTGCCTTTGTATCTGTCGAACCTGTGTGCCAATGAATGTACCTATTGCGGCTTTACCATGAGCAACAAGATAAAGCGTAAAACCCTATCTATAAGTGAAGTGCTTACCGAGATTGAAGCTATTAAAGATATGGGCTTTTCTCAGGTGTTGCTGGTAACTGGCGAACACGAAACCAAAGTAGGCATGAAGTATTTTGAGCAAACCCTTAGCGCCATTCGCGACAAGGTAAGCTACCTTATGATGGAGGTGCAGCCGCTAAAAAGGGAGCAATACGAAACACTGAAACACCAAGGGTTAGATGCTGTTTTGGTATATCAAGAAACCTATTCGCCCCTGCAATACGCCAGCTATCATACCCGAGGTAAGAAACAGGACTTTTTATGGAGACTGGAAGCCAGCGACCGTATTGGGAAAGCGGGGATCGATAAAATAGGAATAGGTGCGTTACTTGGTTTAGGTGACTGGAGAGTTGATAGTGCCATGACCGCCCTTCACGGCAAATTAATACAGCAGCACTATTGGCAAAGTCGTGTATCTATTGCTTTTCCGCGCCTTAGAAGCTGTGAAGGTAATAGCAGTGGCGGAAACGCTCTTACCAATAACAAACTACCTAACGAAAGAGATCTGCTGCAGCTAATTTGCGCCCACCGCTTGTTCAACCCGCAAGCGGAATTATCCCTATCTACCCGCGAGTCGGCTGTGTTTAGAGACGGCGTAATGCCGCTTGGGATAACATCAATGAGTGCTGCATCTCAAACTCAACCGGGTGGCTATAGCGAGCCTTCACGGGCTTTAAATCAGTTTGATATTGATGACAGCCGCTCGGTGCCAGAAGTGGTAAATGCAATTGCTAGGAAAGGCCTAGAGCCTGTTTGGAAGGATTGGATGCCATTTGAAGCACGAGCATAAATGTTTCCGTTGAGGCGGCAGTTAAACACTGCTTTATCAAGCATTAAAAGATTAGTTTTTTTAAGGCAAAACAAATAAAAAATTTGTTTTGCTTTCATGTAAAACCCTCCGTAGAATCCGCCCAAATTTTAGCCAGACGCTATTTTTAAGCGTCTGGCTTTTTCGTCTTATTTATCCCATATTACATTTATCAGAAGTTAAGGAATTGGCGTTGGATACTTTTGAATTTATTCAAATTCGAAAATTTATTGTGAAGCTTGGAAAAATGCTTCACAAATACGGTACGCCTGCATTTCGGCTAGAGGCCTACCTTGGCGACGTGGCTGAGTATTTAGGCGTACATGCCTCTTTTATCTCTACTCCAACCTCGCTTACTTTTGTTATCTGGAGCGACCGTCACGAAGACGAATACAACCACTCGGCGCGATTACAGCCAGGCGATTTAGATATGAACGCGCTGTCGCTAACCGACGAATTAGCCAGCGAGCTACTATCGGGAAACCTTTCGCTAGCTGAAGCCGATAAGCGCCTAAATGAAATAGATGCGATGGGCAGCCCCTACGGTAAATTATCTACCGGTACGGCATTTGCCATGGCCACCGGTGCATTCGCTATGCTAATGGGTGCAAGCTGGAGCGAAATAGGTTGGTCTGCTGCGCTGGGAATTGTGGCCTATTTGTGGACGTTATGGGCAGAGCGCTCGAAGCGCGTAAACCTAATGCTAGAGCCTGTTACCGCATTTGTAGGCGGTATTTTAACCTGTGCCATAAGCCAGTATGTGAGCCCAGGAATTAACATTCCCTTGGTTGTGCTTTCATCAGTGATTGTATTTGTACCTGGGCTTGCGCTGACAATGGGCTTAGCCGAACTATCTTCCCGTAACATGGTGTCGGGTACCGCCCGTACAATGGACGCCATTATGCAGCTATTTAAACTGTATTTCGGTGCGTTTTTGGGTGTTTCGGTAGGGTTCAGTGTATTTGGTGAAAACGTGTATACCCCTGCAGAATCGCTGCCTTACTGGGCAACCTGGCTTGCTGTGTTTTTACTTTGTATTGCGCTAGTTGCCATATTTAGAACCCGTATTAAGCACATACCTTGGGCACTGGCAGCTGCGTTTATTGCTTATAGCGCTACCGCGTGGAGCTCTGATTACATGAGCCCTGGGCTTGGTGCATTCGTAGGCGCATTTGCGCTAGGCATTTTTGCTAATGCGTTCACCCGCATTGCCGATCAGCCTGCCACCATTGTTGCAATGCACGGGCTTATTGTTCTGGTACCGGGTTCTAAAACCTATATTGGCTTGAACTCGTTTATGACCGGCCAAGACTTTGTAAAGGCCGACCATTTGGGCCAAGAAGTGTTTCTGATCTTTATGTCGCTAGTGGCTGGGCTTATCTTTGCTAACGTGGTTATGCCCACCAAAAAGGCGCTATAACGTTAATGCAGTAACCTGAGGGTTTCGCGTTAGAGCGCGACTGGTATTAGGCTGCGCCCACTTGCAAGCGCAGCCTAACAAGTGGGCGAGACGTGCTATTTAAGCAACTTGATTAACGCTCGCCCTAAACGGGCGTTAAGCGCGCCTGCGGCAATGGCTTCAGCCGAGTTTTCCATAAACTTGGCCGACAAGCTGCCGCCAATTTGATTGGCTACTTCGTCGGTGGCTAGGTCGAATACGCCCTGCGCGGCAATGTTTTGCGCCAGTACTTTTAATAACTTCCAGTTTCCCGCAGTGCTTGGCCTTAACCCGTACACTCGGGCCATACGGCGAATAGTGCGAAAGCTAATCCAAACCACGGCAAAGGTTTGGATAAGGTTATTCGGGCTGATAAATGCCAGGCTTCCGGCGGTCACCGACTCTTTATTTAACACCTTATGCGCTTTTTCTTGGATGGGTTTTAGCACCGTATCTTCGTAAAGACCAAGGCGTTCTAGCCCCGTCATATCGTCTTGACGCTGCTGCTTGTAACGGTCGAAGCAATGGGCCGCGTAAGACCCTCTAGAAAAGCGTTTGCCGTGCTGACTTAACACGCGGTCTATTTGTTGCGGCGATGTTTCACTTCCTTTATTAGCCAGTAGTTCCCGGATAACACCAGCATCTTCCATCGCTGTATTTACTTGCTTATAGCCACGCCACTCTTTAAAACTTAAAAAGCTGAAGCAGCTAACAAACCCCACTAGCAGCGCACCCAAAACACCTGTACCTATGGGGTGCTCAGAAAGGTTCGCAGCAAGGGTGGTATAGGCTTCAAAAACAAAAAAGCCAATTAGCGACACAACACCAAACCCTAGGGTTGCGGCACCTAACGAAAAACCGTCTTTCTTAGCTTCAACTTCCCACACATCTTCACCAACCTGCTGCGGAAGCTTGGTTTCAGGCTGCGCAATATCTAAGGTTTGTGTTTTAACCTTGGTTTTATACTGCGGTTTGTTTACCGCACTACTATTTTGTTCGCCCTGAGAGGCAGTTTGAAATTGCCTATCTGCATTACCTTGCTGGTCACTATTCTCGCCATAAAGCGCGTCGCTTCTAGAAATGGGCGAACTGGGCGAATTACTAATATCGGACGAGCTAGACGGCTCTGGGCTTTCATCAAATGTATAAGGTTTATCGCTCATTCTTGTTCTCCTTTGCCCAGTAAAAACTGAAGCAATCTGTCTACGCCCTTACCTGCTAAAATACGCGCTTTAAAATCGCTGGGCACACTCACATTAGGTACTGGGAAATGACTGCCCTCTTCCATATCTTTTAGTGTGCTGGGTATGGGTTCAAACGTAGATTCTACATAGCGGCCTTCGCTGTCTTTATAGCGAATAGCGTCATCATTGCTGCCGTCGTCGGTGACTTGCATGCTAGACACTAAGAAATGTTCAAACTGAATAGGTTTACCGTCGAACCGAGCTCGTGCCCCTTCAGTAATTTGGGTGAGCAAATTAAGTAAGTTACCGCGCTGACTTACCGGCACTAAATCAGACTTCGTGGCCACAAACGCCACCTTGCCTATTTGTTCTTTTTTCAGCACATTGCGCGAAAACCAATTACTTTGCCCGTACACGAAAGTATCGGCCAAATGGCTTAGGGTTTCCTTTAGCTGATACAAATGCTGTCTGCTATGGTTAAGCCCTTCAAACAAATCTACCAAAATAATTTGCTTATCGGTTTCTTTGAAAATGGACTGTTTTAACGGCGTTAGCCACGCACTTTGAAACTTCGAAAAGTGCTTATCAAAGATTTTAAACCAAGGGTGCGACACATCGCTGGTAATGCTAGAAGGCAGAGGCGTAAAGCCAAAGGCCTGCCAATCAAAGTCGCTCGACTCTAATAAAAAACTACCCGGCTGCAGCAAAGATATACCGTTCGCTTTAGCTTCAACCAAATAATCTCGGTAGGCATTAACTAACAGCTGAATGCGCTGTTCTGTGGGCTCTTGTTCAAAGTCGAACTGATTAACAAACGCTTTCCACTGACTGGCAAAATATTGTTGCGGCCCGCTGCTAAGCTGCGCCCACGCAGAGTCTGACCAGTGAGCATAGGTTTTACTTAACATAGGAATGTCAGTAACCCACTCGCCTGGGTAGTCGATAAACTCAAACACCACTTCGCTATGGGGCAGAACATGGCGCTTGAATGATGTTGTTTCTTTTAAACGTACCACTAGCTTAAAACCGAATGCTTCTTCAGTCGCTTTAGGCCACTGACCGTGTTCAAGATCAGCAATATTCTGCAAATGCGGGAATGGTTTATAGCCTTCAATGGGCTCAATGCGCATATCGAGCACGTGGGAAGGCGGTAAATATCGCAACAAAGGCAAACATGCATAACCCTCTTCACTACGGCTTTTCAGCATGGTGATAAGGCTGGTAAATAACATGGACTTACCGCTTCGACTCAGCCCAGTAATAGTGAATCGGTGCGTTTCTTTGTTAAACGCACTACTTAGTTTGTCGCCGGTTAGCGACGCTAATTCCCGAGTTTTGTCAAAAAGCGTAGCGATATTTTTCTGCATTATTGTTTTATATTCTGCCTTTGCAGCTCCTATACCTTTGAGCCTATCTCAACAAACATAACGTGCCGAGAGGGGCTGCACTTACTTTAATATAAAGTTCGCGATATAAGAGTAATGAGGTTTTGTACGTTTAAAAGCAAGGGCAGTGCCATTTAAACACGCCACTTAGCAGGCAAAGCCAGGTTACCCTTAGCCTGCAAGTTAATGCTCGCGAGTTTGATTGAAGAGCTTTTTCTTTATACGACTTTTGCTGGAGTGCCAGTGGTTCTTAGGTTTGCGAGGTGCATTCTCGATAACATGCTCAAAATCAATATCCGACTTTTTCGTTGGCGGTACATGTGCACAAAAGAATGTATCAATTTGTGACTGCGCCAGCTTTTTTAAGCTTTCACGATATTGATTAGGGTGACATAGCGGATACGGTGGTACTAGCTCACCTTTCACCTGCACTAAAACATCGGCAATATAAGCCTGCTGCGTAGGAATGTGCTGAAGCGTTAAATCGTGATCGGTGTGGCCTGGCGTGTACATTACCTGCCAATCTGGAAAGCCCGGTAGCGTTTGATTGTCTTTTAGCGTGATATCTGGTGCTAATATCGGGTTATACCAAATAGGCATTCTAGGCTTGCCAATACGGTTTGCCACCCACCAGGTTAGCAGCAAATCAATACCGTGAGCGGTACGCCCGGCAAAGCCCGCATACCACTTAATCGCTTTGGGGTGTGATGCTACCTGTGCCCCTGTGCGCTTTCGTAATTTGATGGCTCCACCGGCGTGATCGGGGTGCATGTGGGTAACCACAACAAGCTTTAAGTCGGTTAACGGGCGGCCCAGGGTTTGGGTAATGTATTTGCACACTTTGTCTACATCGGCCCGGCTACAGCCATCAAGCAATAGTATGCCGTTGCTGTCTTCAACAAGATAAATGTGCTGTATATAGCCTGCTAATGTGTGAATTTTCATTACCGCTTCCTTTTCACCCGAACCTGCAACGCTTGCTAAAAGTACTGCCTAACAAGTTTAAGCACTTACTTCTACTTATCTATATATACCGTCGCGCTTTTTACCGTGAAACTCGCTTGGCATTACAAAGCGTAAAATACTGTGCTAGTACCTGTATGCTATTAGCGATGATTGGAATGAATCCTATCAGAACCTATCTGGTATGACCAGATTCAGCGAACAAGTGTAACATTAAATCCCTAAGCCACATTAGCCCTGGTTCGCCTTCTTGCTGGCTATGCCAGTAAAGGTGTGTTTCCAAAGCCGGAAGTTGATACGGCAATTTAGTACTTATTAAATTGTCATCGCTTACCGCATCGGCCACTGAACCGGGCAAGGTTAATAGCGCATCTGTATTAGCCACCACATCAGCAGCCGCACGATAATTTTGGCAGCGCCACAAGGAAGGCCGACTTACGCCCAACTGTTGAAGCGCAATTTCCTCTACCGACGCGCCTTTAGCACGATTAGACACGGTTATATGACGGGCCGCCACATACTTTTTCCTATCTAAACTCTGTGCCAATGGGTTTTGCTTATTCATAAGCACTTTGTAGGTATCGCGACGTAATAACGAGTGTGAAATAGGCGCAGCAACTGCACGGCCAATATCAATGACCAAATGAAGGTTTCGGTTGGTTAAGTCAGCTAGCATAGTGTCTCGGTGTAAGCGAGTGCTTACTATTTCAATATTAGGCGCTTGTTTCTCCAAGGTTGAAAGCAGTACAGGCAAAACCCCTAACTCTAACGACTCCTGCATGGCAACAACAAAACGTTGATGGCTGTATAAAGGGTCGAAATCGGTAAACTCCCCTAACGCCTTTCGAATATCGCTCAAGGCTTTTAAGATGGCTGGCGCTAATCTTTCGCAGGCAGCGGTAGGCAACATACTTTGCTTTTCTTTTACAAAAAGCGGGTCGCCTAAAATATCCCGGAATCGGCGCATGGCATGGCTAACTGCAGACGGTGTAATATGCAGCGCTTCAGCCACACGGGTCATGTTTCTATGCTGCCATAGCGCTTCGAAAACCTTGAGTAGGTTCAAATCTAGCTTTTCAAATTGCCTGTTTTCTAACACACGCACCACCATGAATGAAATTCACACCATCTAAGGATTATATTTCATTTCATTCACTGAGCAAGTTTCTCTAGTATGAAGATAACGAAGCACTTTCACACACCTTAGGCGATATCTAAGGCATATGAATTTAGTGTGCACTTAACAAGCAGGCTAGTCATGTGATGCAAAGCCTAAATACGCTGCTTGCAAGCATTACAAACTAAAGCGAACAATTTAAAAATAAAGGTACCCTATGGATTTTTCACATAACGACAAAACCAAAGCCTTATTAGAAAAGCTGGATAACTTCATTGCTGAGCATATTGCGCCAATTGAAAATGAGGTTTACGACTTTCATCATAAAGAGAATAACCACGGCGACTGGAAAAACTGGAAGCTACACCCTGGCACCGAGGCACTAAAAGCCAAGGCACGTGAAGCAGGCTTAGCGAACTTATTCTTGCCCGATGCTGAACTAGGTGAAGGCCTTACCACACTGGAATACGCGCCAATGGCAGAGCGCATGGGTAAATACTTATTTGCCCCCGAAATCTTCAACTGTAATGCGCCAGATACCGGTAACATGGAAGTGCTTTATCATTTCGGCAACGATGCACAAAAAGAAAAGTGGCTCACACCCTTACTGGCTGGAGAGATCCGCTCGGTGTTTGGCATGACCGAACCTGATGTTGCTTCGTCTGACGCTACCAACATGGCCGCCACCATCATTGAAGATGGTGCCGACGTCGTTATTAACGGCAAAAAGTGGTGGTCGACAGGCTTAGGGCACCCTAACGCGGCATTCACTATATTCATGGGTTTATCGAACCCCGACAACGACAAGCACAGCCGCCACAGCATGGTGATAGTGCCGCTAGACACACCCGGAATTACCATTAAGCGCATGCTAGATGCCTATGGCGATTATGATGCGCCTTACGGCCATGGCGAAATGCACTTCGACAATGTACGCGTAAGCAAAGACAACATTATCATGGGTTTAGGCAAAGGGTTTGCTATAGCACAAGGTCGCTTAGGCCCTGGCCGTATTCACCACTGTATGCGCGCTATCGGCATGGCAGAAAAAGCATTAGAGCTTGCGCTTAAACGCGGACACGAACGGGTTGCCTTTGGTAAGCCTATCATCCGTTTAGGTGGCAACTTAGAACGCGTAGCCGATGCTCGTATGGCAATAGAGCAAGCGCGTTTGCTTACCCTTCACGCGGCGTGGAAGATAGATAACCTTGGCGTGAAACACGCTATGACAGAGATCTCAGCCATCAAAGTGGTAGTGCCAAACATGTTGCAAAGCGTAGTGGATATGGCACTACAAATTCACGGTGGCGCAGGCATGTGTAGCGACTTCCCATTAGCGCGATTTGCCGCAGGCGCAAGAGCCCTTCGTTTGGCAGATGGCCCTGACGAAGTGCACAAGGGTATGGTGTCTAGGTTAGAACTTAAAAAATATCAATAAGCTTTCTACAAGGGCGTTTGAAAACAAAGCAAGCTTGATAGAAGCCTACTTATAAGGCGCCCAATTTAGGGCCAGAAACAAAAATGCCGTTTCAATGAAACGGCATTTTTTATTGCTTTAAGGCTTAGTAAGTATAACGTGCCTGCACGTACCACATACCACCATTGAAACCAAACGGACTAGCTTCTGAGTAAAGCTGACCTAAGCTTCCTGCGCTTGGGTTTTCTTCTGGGTATTCGTCGAACAGGTTGTTCACACCAATAACAAGATCAAGGTTTTCGCTATAAGAGTACTTGGCTTCTACGTCTATCAAAATAGCCGCATCAATGCCGTCTACACCATTGCCTGTGTCGTCCCAACCACCGTAGTAGTTAGCGCGAACTAGAGTGCGAAGTGCCCCTTGCGTGTGCGTCCAAGAAATATTACCGCGAAGGTTTGGCAGTAAGTCTTCAATTGCAGCAACACGGCCTTCACCAATAGGGTTAAGCGTACCTACATCGTCTACTTCGGTTTCGTTGTAGTTTGCCGCTAGCGTAATACGTGAATTGCCTTCCCATAAATCGAAGCTGTAGTTACCTACAATGTCGATACCGCGTGTAGTGGTGTCGAAGCTGTTCGAGAAGAAGCGGAACTGCGATAGGTCATCTAGACCGATAAAGTCTGAGCGGTCGATAATACCCGACGCATCAAGCTCAGTAAGCGCTTCAGATACGGTTGCGTAGTCTGTACCGCCACCAGCGAAATTAAGCGCATCTAGGAAGTTTACGTTGGCACCTAGTGCTACACGATTTTCCATTTCAATGTTGTAGAAGTCGATGGTCCAGCTCATATCTGCCACATCAATTGATGCACCGAATGAGAAGTTAACCGCTTCCTCTGGCCCTAGCTCTGGACGACCGTTGCCTTGACTTTCAATGAAATCAGCCGCTAGCTGACCTGCCGCCGATGATAATGGCAGTGTACCTTGGTCAATTAGCACACCATTCACGTTTTGCGTGGTAACGTTAGTAATGCTTGCCTGGCCCGCTGTTGGCGCGTGGAAACCGGTTGAGTATGCACCGCGTAAACGGAAGTCGTCCGTTACGTGGAAAATACCGGCCAGTTTAAAGTCGGTAGTATCACCAAATTCACTGAAGTCTTCACGACGCAGCGCTGCTTGCAAGGTTAGTTGGTCTGTTACGTCAGCTTCCAAGTCAATATAGACCGCGTTACTGTCTTGTGACGAGCTAGTATCACGAGGAAAACCACCAAAACCGTTCGAGCTAGATGAGAAGCCTTGGCTTGCTAGCGGACCAAGCGCATAAGACGCTTCATCCCCGGCAAATAAGTCAAACTCTTCTTTACGGTATTCAGCACCAAACGCAACGTTTAAGTCAGACGCTAAACCTACATCAACACCGTACACAAAGTTAAGGTTAACTAGGGTTTCGGTTTGCTCTTGGCCACCAGGTACAAAGTCGCGAGGCGTATCTGGGCCTAACGAGGCATTAATGGTGTTTTTAATGAAGAAGTCAGTACGGTTAGAGCCACGCTGTGCACTGAAGTCGTAGCCTAATCCGTTACCAATTTCTAAGTCACCACGTACACCTACAGTAAACGCCATGTCTTCGTTATCGCCACCAAAGCGAGGTACAAAACCTGTTGGAATAGTTTCGATGAACGAGAAGCAGTTATCGTCTGCCTGTACTTGCGCTAGGAACGTTGGGTCTGGAAATACATTACCATTACCGCCAATAGGAATACCGTCTATACAGCTTCCACCTACGCCAACGCCATCAAGGTCGCCTACAAGTACTGAGTGTACGCCGTCTGGGTCGGCTAAACCTGTTAGTGGGTCAACCAATGGACCTGCGTATACACCGCCGCGCTGGCTACCTTCCGTTACCGGGTTACGGTAGAAGAAACCACCGGTAACCGTACGTTTACCGTAGTTACCAAATAGGTAAAGCTCGGCTTTGTCGTTTAGCTCATACGCTGAGTTAATAAAAACTTTATAGTCGTCTTCTACGTCTGGCTGGCCCCAATACTGTGGTACTTCATTGGTATAGGTATTGATAGTAGAAAAGTCAGACTGGCTTAAGTAACCCGCATCAACCATACCTTGTACGTCGTCGCGCACTACTGAACGTACGGTACCTTCAACATCGCGAATTTCACCCGTAATGTTCACAAAGCCGTCTGCACCTAGTGAGAAACCAGCGTTAGCAGAAATAGTGTAGTTATCGCCATCGCCTTCATAAGTAGAACCATAGTTTGCGCGGAACTCAAAACCTTCATCATCATCGCGAAGCAAGAAGTTAAGCACCCCTGCAATAGCGTCTGAACCGTACTGAGACGATGCACCGTCACGCAGTACTTCAACTTGCTTTAGCGCAAGCGAAGGGATTGCTGAAATATCCACACCCTGCGCACCGTCAGAAATACCACCACCTAGGAAAGAGATAATAGAGCCGCGGTGACGACGCTTACCGTTTACCAACACCAACACGTTATCTGGTGATAGGCCGCGCATGTTAGCCGGGCGCACAATGGTAGCCGCGTCACTAATTGGCTGGGTGTTTACATCAAACGACGGTACGTTAGTACGCAGCATATCTTGCACGTCGCTAGACGAGTTTTGACGGAATTCATCACCGGTAATTACGTCTACTGGCACTGGCGAGTCGGCTGCAGAGCGGTTGCTCATACGCGTACCGGTTACAATGATATTTTCAACATCTTCTGCTTTTTCTTCTGCTTCTTGTGCAAAAGTAGGCGCTGACATTGCCGCAAAAAACGGCAGTGAACTAGCAATAATGGCTGAGGTTATTCGATTAAGTTTTTTCCCCTTAGGGAAGTTACCTTGATCCACTGTGTTTCTCCTTCAAGACTTGTTGTTTTTTATATGGTTTTAATATTTTTATTATTGGCGTGGGTAATATTTATAGGTAGCTGCAGTAAAAGTGTGTGACAGCCAAACTAATAAATACTGAATAATTAGAACAGAATAACTAAAAAATCTTACTGAAAGAGACAATTATCACTCACAAGGCGCAATTTATATTAGCCTTTAGGATAATGCTGCTTTAACGAATTTACAGAAGGATAGAATTAGCGGTGCTTTCGACGGTAGGCAGCGCGAGGCAAAAAGGATTAACGATACTTTAGGTTTTTAATGGCCGCACTTTTGCGCGTAAAACTAGCGCATAGCCTTGCTAGCAGGTAATGCGAGGGAATTAAAATTAAGAAACAAAAATGCCCACTGTGTTTTGCTAGGTATGCACTTACACTGCGGGCATGGTATCCAATTAAAAGCGAAGCAGTAGCTAACCCTAAAAGATTAGCTACCATCACTTAAATATAGCGCTTTAATTAAAAGCTATACGAAGCACTTAGCTGGGCGTTAATGCCTGCGCCGTAGTAACCCACAGTGTGCAGGCTGTTAATGTACTTCTTATCGAAGATGTTATTAATGTTCATGCGAACGGTTAGGTTTTCAGTAAACGCTTGCGATGCGTACACATTACCCAAGAAATACGCACCTTGCTCAACGTTGTAATCAACATTGCTTATCTCAGACTGCCAACGACCACCAAAGCCTACTTCTACCTCTGGTGCTTGCGGTACTGTGTACGCTAGTTGGAATGTCACTACGTCGCGCGGTGCCCATAGATTAGCATCGTTACCTTGCTCGTCTTCTACGTCGATAGCGGTATAAGACGCGTTAACACGCAGTGCATCGGTTACCTGGCCGGCTACTTCAATTTCAAAACCATCAGACTCTACCGATACGCCCTCATAGTAATACTGTAGCGTTTCTGGGTTGGTGCCTGCATAGGCCGCCAAGTTATCTTGCTCTGCAGTAAAGTAAGCGAACGTTGTTAATAAACGGTCGTCGAACCATTGGGCTTTCACGCCCGCTTCAAAGTTTTGACCTTTAGTTGGGTCTAGGTACTGGCCGTTAATGTCGTACTGTTCTTGCGGCTGGTACACGTCTGAATAACTTACGTACGCGTTCACATCTTCAGTTACCGCGTAAGTGGCACCAACGTAAGGGCTGGCTTCGCTTTCTGAGTTATCGATAACCGCGCCAGCATTTTGCCCTGTACGCTCAAAATCAATCGCATTAAAGCCAGCAATAACATGCATTGCATCGGTAACGCTAAAACGCGCAGACCCGAAGTAACGGGTTAGGTTTTGCTCAATATTTGAATACTCTGCAGCAGCTAGCCAATCTGGCTCGGCAATCGCGTCAAGCGCATAAGGGAACGCAGGCGTTGGGCCATAGGCAGAAGTTGCAGCGTAATCAAATGCGTGAACAAAAGACACATCGTCGCTGGTAGCGTGGCTTACCCCAAAGTTCACTTCGTGATTGCGGCCAAATAGCTCGAAATCACCAAATACACGGCCTTCTACAAGATGAGAATCGCGCTCTGAGTCGTAACGACCCGGCCAGCCAACAAGGCCTAAGCCAGTGTCTTTATCAATTGCGCCGTAGGCGTAGAACAGTTTGCTTTGATCTTCAAAGTCGCGGTAGTTATAGCTAAGTAGTAACTGCCAATCGTTATCGAAAACGTAGTCTAGCTCTACAAAGGCATTGGTTGTTTCGGTATCCCATTTCGACCACTCTTGTGCCGTGGTATCGCTAATGTCCCACTCGGCTTGGGTGCCATCGGTGTAATTAAACACTAGCCCGCCCCAGGTGTTGCCGTCGGTATTCGCATCTTGATAAGACAAACCAAAGGTTACGGTAGCGTTATCAGTTAACTGGCCGTCGATAACACCGTAAACAAAGCTGCGATCGTTCTCTAGGCCATCAAGGTGCGACTCTTTATCTTCAACGCTTGCTACTACGCGGGCTGCCCAGCGGCCGTCTTCAGTAAGCAGCATTGAATAGTCGCCCTGCACGCGCTTAAAGTTGTACGAGCCAATGCTTGCGCCAATTTCACCGCCCTCTTCATTCGTTGGGCGCTTGCGCACATAGTTAATGGTACCCGACGCATTACCCACACCGGTTAGCAGGCCGTTAGCACCACGAATAACTTCAATTTCTTCATAACCGTAAGCTTCTACAGAACCGGTAACAATACCCCAGTCGTTCGGCAGGCCCACACCGTCAATTTGGGTGTTTTTAATTTCAAAACCACGGGCCGTGTAGTTAGTACGGTTAGTTTCCCACTCTTCTACATTAATACCCGGCGCAAGCTTTAGCGCATCATTAATATTAAACGCACCAAACGACTGCATTAAGTCTTCAGAAAGAATGCTAATAGACTGCGGCGTTTCGCTAATTTCCATGGTTAAGCCCGTTGCACCGCGGCTAACGCGGTTTTGACGAACGCCAACAATACGAATTTTTTCAACGTCTGCTTCTTTAACTTCTACCGTATCGTTTTGCGTAGTTTGCGCATTTACCGACAATGCAAACGCGATAGGCGTTAGGGCAAATAAACTGCTTAATTTCATGGTTTTCTCTGTTATTGGTTTTGAAGGGTTGTTTTTTTCGAGCGGGAGTATAAAACAGCTTAAACTTAATTTAAATGATAATTGTTTTTATTTACGCAATGATGATTGGAGAAATGCTGTAACGCTGGCTGCGCTGAGGGTAATGCGATAATCTGTACTTTAGATCAGGGAGGCATCGACGTTTTGACTAGCAGTACAAAAAACACCATTACGCATTACAGCGAAAAAGCGCAGCACTATTACGATTTGTATAACTCGGTAGACGCCGAAAGTGTGCACAGCGATTGGAAAGCGTTTCTACAGAATACCAAAGCAGGCACCGCGCTAGATGTAGGCGCAGGCAGTGGCCGCGATGCCAACTGGCTAGCTGAACAAGGGTGGAAAGTAATAGCTGTAGAGCCTGCCGATGAGCTAAGAAATCTAGCACAAGCTAATTCACATAACAGTGTTATATGGTGTAACGCCAGCTTACCCGCCCTTACCGCCCTACCCCAACAGCCAAAAACATACGACCTAATACTGCTTTCAGCGGTATGGATGCACTTGCCCCAAGCGGAAAGGCCACCTGCGTTAAAACGGTTAGCAGAATTGCTTTCGGAAAACGGAACCATGTACATAAGCCTTCGGTTCGGCCCAAACGATGAAGCACGGCCCATGCACCCTGTAAACTATGAGGAAGTGGCGGCTTTAGCGCAAAGCAATGGACTTACTGCACGCAACTTAAACCCTGTCCCAAGTCAGGATGGTTTGAAGCGAGATGATGTGAAGTGGGTTACGGTTGAGGTGGTGAAGGGATAATGACTGCTACAAATTATTTGGTTACCGGTAGAAACCAGCAATACCTTCTACATGAAATTCGCGATGCCCTTAAAAACGCGACAAGTATAGAAATAGCAGTTTCGTTTATTCGTATGTCAGGGCTAAGCCTTATCATTCAAGACATTGAAGATGCGATGAATTCAGAAGAACGTGATGTTAAGTTGTCATTGCTGACTTCAGACTATATGAACATAACTGAACCACAAGCCTTAAAGCGTTTGATGTTGCTTAAGGAGCGAGGCGCTGACATCCAAATCTTTGAAAGCAAGCAGGCCACGAGCTTTCATTTAAAGTCATATATTTTTGTCAAAAATAGTGGCGAAGCATTAACTTCAGCTAGAGCGTTCGTTGGCTCTAGTAACATCAGTAAAACTGCCCTTACCGACGGTATAGAGTGGAACTATCGAATTGATTACCCGAATGATCACGACAAAGAAGCCATGGCCCGAATTGAAGAAATTCGGGAGCAGTATCGCTACCTTTTCACATTGCCCCAAGTTAAGCCATTAACTTACGACTTAATAGCTGATTACGAAATTAGGTACAACACAGCAAGGGTTGTTACACCAATTCAATCTGCTGCATCGTTACCAGATGAAAAAGAGCATGAAATTCCGGAGCCAAGAGAGCACCAAGTAACAGCACTAGCAGCACTGAAGCAGGCTCGAGAAGAAGGGGTTCAGAAAGGTTTAGTGGTACTAGCGACAGGTATGGGCAAAACCTACCTAGCGGCCTTTGATGCGGCGCAGATAGATGCTAAAAAAGTACTTTTTGTGGCACATCGCGAAGAGATCTTACTTCAAGCAGAGGCTAGCTTTCTTAAGATACACCCAAGCAAAAAGGTAGGTCGATACAGCGGAAGGCAAAAGGATGAGGAATATGACTTTTTGTTTGCCTCTATCCAAACCATCGGACAGTCGTCTCATCTAGCTAAGTTTCCTGTTACTGCTTTCGATTATATTGTTGTAGACGAGTTTCATCACGCCGCAGCGGGTGGTTATCAACGTTTACTGGAGCATTTCACTCCGTCATTCTTGCTAGGTTTAACCGCTACGCCGAATAGAACTGACGGAAGCGATATCCTTAAGCTATGCGACAACAATCTTATTTACCAGCAAGACTTGTTTGATGGCGTAAAAGCAGAGGCATTGTGCTCTTTCACTTACTTCGGAATATTCGACAAAGAAGTAGATTACGAGCACCTACCTTGGCGCAATGGTAAATTCGACCCTGAAAAGCTATCTAATAAATTAGCGACCAAAGGCCGTGCAAAACATGTGCTTTCTGAGTGGAAAGTAAAGTCACAAGACGTATCACTAGCGTTTTGCGTATCGCGCAAACACGCCGATTACATGGCAGATTACTTCCATCAACAAGGTATAGCAGCAGCGAGCGTCCACTCTGATTCATCTCTTACGCGCAGCGAAGCCCTAGAAAAGCTTAACAACGGCGAAATTAAAATACTGTTTTCGGTAGACCTATTTAATGAAGGCGTCGATTTACCGAAGATCGATACCGTATTAATGCTTAGGCCTACTGAATCAAAAATTCTATTCTTACAGCAAATGGGGCGTGGTCTTCGTAAAAGTGAAGGAAAGGATAGACTTATTATTCTAGATTTTGTGGGCAATCATCATAGCTTTTTAAACCGCCCAGAAATGTTGTTTGCTAGCATTATAGATGGACCGCAAAACCGCAGGAAAATAGTCGACCTCGCCAAAAATGCAGACAAACTACTTCCAGACGGGTGTTATGTAAACTTTGATTTAGAGTTCATCGATTTCCTTACAAGCCTCTCTGAAGACGAGCTTGATATTCAATACGATAAGTTAAAAGAAACGTTAGGTAGAAGGCCTACTTATACAGAGTTCTATCAATCCGGCGCGAGTCTAGAAAAACTTAGACGAAATCGAGGATCATGGTGGGAGTTTGTTGATAGCAAGGGCGACCTTGAAGCTGACGAGCTGGAAGTGCTTGAAGATCACCTACAGTGGTTTAAAGACCTAGCTGTTACTCGTACTTCGAAATGCTACAAGTTGGTGTTACTTGCCACGCTGATTGAGCATAAAGCTTTTCAGTCACAGGTAAGTGTTGATGATTTAGCAGAATGGGCACGGCAGTGGTTTTTAGATAACCCAGAATGGATTTCAGATTTACCAGAAAGCAAACAACAACTAGCCTCGTTAAGTAAATCAGAATGGCGTGCGCACTGGCGTAGTAACCCGATTAAATTTTGGTGTACTGCGGAGCCTGAATCGAAAATTGCTTGGTTTGATATTAGTAATCAGCAATTCCATTTCAAGCAAAGTATTTCAGCAATTCAACATGATTTGTTTTTATCAATGACCGTTGAGATTAATAAACAGCGCCTTGCTAGTTACAAGCACAAAAGGTTATCTATAACTACTCCTTCAACAAGTAATGTTGTCCAATTTCCCGAGAGAGTACAGCTACCATTTTTCCCAAATATTAAAATAGCTTGTGGCCATTTCAAAACGGGTAATGCCGAGGTATCTGAGCTTGTAAATGCACCCTACGGCTATGGGAATATAGATAATTCGCGACATTTTATTGCTCGCGCATCTGGTAACTCGATGAATGGCGGCAAGAACCCTATTTACGATGGTGACTATTTACTATTGGAACAAATCACGCCAAATAACGCGGGTAGCATTAGCAACACGACAGTTGCTATCGAAAGGCAAGATGAAACTGGCGACAATCAATACTTACTGCGAAAAGTCCTTAAGAATCCAGATGGCTCTTACACTTTGAGAGCTGCTAATCCAGATTATGATGACATGATAGCAAGTGAAGAAATGGTGACCTTCGCCCGCCTAAAAGGAAAAGTCGACCCATTAGAACTTTTTGTAGGGCAAGAGCTAATGCGCGAAGAAATCCCGCCACTTTTCAACGAAGAGTTTAATCCTGGTAACTGGCAATCGGGACATGTGGTGCTCAAAGAGAAGAATGTTCAGATTTTGTTAGTTACTCTAAACAAACAAGGGAAAGGCAGCGAACATCAGTACCATGATTATTTTATTGACGATAAACATTTTCATTGGCAATCGCAAAATAATACTTTCCCAGGAAACAAGCGTGGAAGAGAAATAGTTGAGCACCAGAAATTAGGTAGCCGCGTTTACCTTTTCGTTCGAGAGAGCAAATTGAGAGGGAAAACAGCCTCACCTTTTATGTTTTATGGCGAAGTGCAATACGTTAAACATGAGAGTGAAAAACCGATGAATGTGACTTGGGAATTATTGAGTTAAGTTGTGATTAATCTAAGTAAATGCGCAGGTTCACGGGCGCATCATTTCAACTTAAAATTTTAAAGTACTTTAAAACAAGGATTGTACATGGAAATACTTTTCGTAATGGCGATATCTCTTTTCCCCTTCGCGTTAGTGATACTTTTCGCCGCTTGCTACAACAAGATTACAGATAAAAAATCACGTATACCTTTTGACTATGCACGTACAGCACGAATCCCTGCCTTTACATTGTTGCAGCAGCATAGAGACTCTTCGCTAGACATGTTGGTATATACACTACTCTCAACCTTATATTTCCAACTGCCTTTTTCATTACCAACAATTACTGAGCTGCTAGGTTTCGTGGACGTATCGAAGAACTGGTTGATATACGGCATTATCTTTTTTGCAGCCGCTATTTATTCGCTGTCCAAAGCATTAAGAGCCTTCAGTAAAATTAGAATCGCCAGATTAGGAATAGAAGCCGAGTGGGCAGTTTCGTTCGCTTTGTCGAAAATATCAGACAATAGAGTACGAGTTTTTCACGACGTACAGGCACCTAATTTCAATATTGACCATGTACTAACGTTCCCTGGAGGTGTGTTAGCTATCGAAACTAAAGGAAGGCGGAAACCAAACGTTAAAAACTCTAAGAGTTCTCACAAACTAACCGTAGAGGGCGAAAAAATTCAGTTCCCACATTACACAGATACGTCGACGGTTGAGCAAGCAAAGCGACAAGCAGATTGGCTAAGTAAGCAGTTAACTCAAAGCACCGGTATGAGTGTGGTAGCTAGCCCCGTAGTAGTTATTCCTGGGTGGTTCATAGAATATAAACAAAAGCCTGTTATTCCAATTATGAATCATAATTCATTAACCAAACACTATGCTATGTCTAAAAAAACCGTATTAGACAATTCATCTCTAGATCGTATTAACCATCAACTTGAAGCTTTAACAATGCGAGGGTCGGATCTATTTTGATTTGTGCCTGGTTCTTAGAGATGTAAAGAACTTGAACCCATGACCCTTGCCTCCGGAGTGCAAAGGCCAGCACTCCTTTAAAGCGACTAAATTCTTCATCGAAAACCTCGCACTATGGTTTTGCCACCCGCTTTTTCATTACGGTAATAATTAACGCTAATTGAGTTTATAATATCGGTTAAACCGTTTTTGAATTACATCGACCAACTTGAGTAGAACATGGCCCATAAAGTACGTTATAAGTTTAAAGGTGTGGCAAAAGAGATAAATTTTTCTTACAGCCGCCATCAAAATATGCATGAAGCTGTGGCCGATGCTGAAGGAATAGACCTCTCACAGTTCCTGCAAACTGAACAGCAACTTGCCGCTATCAGTAAAGACAAAAAAACCGTAAGAAACTTCAGAGATACCGAATTTGCAAAACTGGGGTTTTCTGACTTGTACTTCTTAAAAAACGGTCAAGAATAATGGTGGGCCGATAGGGTTCGAACCTCTGACTCAGAAGTCTAATACCATCAATCAGCTTTTGATTGATGGTCTTCAACCAACCCATGAAAAGCCTCAATCGCCCTATCAAAGCTTTCATCATTGTCGAAATAAAGCTGGCTTAGTCGGCTTTTCTTTATTTTATAGGTAGCGCTGGCAAAGGCTAGCGCTTCTCTAAAGCTACTAAAGTCTTCATCGAACACTTTAAACACTTGGTTCTGGGATTTTGCCACCCGCGTTATGCTGCCGTTTACTTCATAGTCGAACCCAGCAAACTGTAGGCGTGAAAGGGTTTCTTTACCTAGTCGCATGCCGCCTTTTAGGCTTATTTGAAATGCCGCGTCCATTTCTTCTATTTCTTCCATGCTCCAGTGGTTATATACCCTCACGGCCTTTTTGTATTTTTCTGCCAATCGCTTTTTTAAGGTGTTTATTCTGGGTTCTAGGGTGCCGTTGTTTTCGTTTTTTAGCAGGTCGAAGCATTCGTTGCATGAAGGCACGGAAATGAAGTCGGCCTGTAGATGCCCGCTTTGCCAGTCGTGAATGAATGTTATGGGTGGAATAAAGTCTTGCCGTGCAGTTTCGCAGCCGCAATAAAAGCAACGCCCGAAGTGTTTTGAATTCACAGCTCTTAATGGCTGGTAGAATTTTTGGTAATTCTTTACTGACATGCTGCTACTTGTTCGAATGGTTGATGCTATTTAGGTGCTATTAATCTTGGTTACGTTAACACAGCGCACTCTATGTGAAAGTGAAATGTGGCGTGTTAAAAACTACAATTGGTGGATTGGCGCTAACTTCGAAAGTTACGTTATTAAAAGTTTGTTACGACGGGAACAACGCTTCTCGAAGCAAAAAGTATTTATTTACATACCTAGTTATAAAAAATAACAGTCACGCTCTGTTTTTTCTATGTAATTTAAATTAAATGGCGCTAATATAGCCAATATGCAATCAAATGGATTTGAACGCGGTGTTCCGGTCCGCAAATGTAAATGGAGTTAATAGTGCTTAAACGCAACCTTCAGTTAATCGCTTTATCTACTACGCTTGCTTTAGCAGCAGGTTGTAACTCAACACCAAAAACAAATGCTACAGATATGGGGATGACCCTGCCCTCTTGGGTAACAAACCCGACAGTAGAGTCCGGTTTAGCAGCATCATCTTGTGTAGCAGCATCAAACAGCTTTTCTATGGATAAAACTCAAGCTGCTACTATGGCACGTACTGAGTTGGCCGCCCAATTAGATGCTCGCGTATCATCTCTACAAGAACAATATGCACAAACGGTATCTAGTGCTAGTAGCAGTACCACTAATACTGACTTTTCTACCACCACTACACAGTTCGTGAACCAAGCTCTTCAGGGTTCGAAAGTATCTAAGGTCGATTACGCTCAAATGGGTCAACAGAAAAATGTGTGTGCATTGGTCACTGTTTCTGAAGACAACGCAAAGAGATTATTTGAACGCGTTATCAATAGTGCCCCCACTAAGTTAAGTCCAGAAGATGAAACATTACTTTATCTGAACTTTTTAAAGTCGGAAAATCAGCAATAGTACGGGTTTAAGTAATGAGTGAAAATAATGCAAGTTCGGATGACGCTGGCAACGCGCCTGCTCGCAAAAAATCAGTCTATGAATACTTTGTAGCAGGTGCTCTTGGTCTTATGGCTTTAGGTCAGTGGGGAGACACTAAAGACGTTATTGTTGAAGCCTGGCGACTTACTCTTTCTAACTTCACGCATCAATATGAATATCAGGCATTAGATCGTATAAATGTAGGCAGTAATTTACGCTACATAAAAAACCTTATTGGCGAGCCGCAGTTAATCAAAACCAGTAAATACAATGATGAAATCAGCTTTGCTTATTACCTTAAAGAAAAATACATACTAACGCTGATAGTAGAAGAAAACCGTGTAAGTGCATACACCATCACAAGCCTAATTGATGACTTTGTGCCGCATAGCCTCCTCACAAAGACCGCTAGCGGCGACAAAACTAGCATTGCCGATAACTACGGCACTATTGAAGATTTCACGCTAGATTTCAACAATATTGAATACCTTTTAGTAAAGGAAGAGCTTGGTAAAGAAAAGTTATTCGTTAACAACTACTTTGGTGCTATCAGCTACGGTGTCGAGGTACAACTGCCCAGTGAAGAACTGAGAGATATCTACAACACCTTAAATATGGATGAGACATCATCAGAGGCGTTAACCAAAGTGAGGCAGTTAACTACGAAAGCCATAAATAACTTTTACGGCGCAGGTGAAAATGACCTATCAGTCATTGCCGACTCAGTTTTAACCAATTTTGAATACTCTTTGTATTACAAGAAATAAGGACATACTTGCCATGTTGCAAAGCAGAGCGTTAAAGAAGGCAGTTATTGCATCGATGCTATTAAGCGCACCTTCAGTGGCGCAACAGTCAAAGTTTGATGCCTATAAGGAAAAGCATAAAGAGAGGTACGAACGCTTTGCTAACGATTACGCCCAGCGGTATGAAGCATTTAAAGAAAAGTTAATCGAAAAATGGGGCGTAGCTGAGCTGAGTTCAACCACTGAGTACGTGGCATATTCAAACGATAACAATATAAAAGTCATTGCCGATTTCGAAAAAGACACTATTGAGGTGAGTATTCGTGACGACGAATTCAACACACTTAATGAACAAGAACAGAACGTTTTAGTCAAAGCTGCGATTGAAAGTACGCTAAAGTTGTCAGCATCTGAAGCAAGAGAAGTAAACCCTGAGTTTGTCATTTTAGACGGTAACTCAGCGAAAAAAGCACACATTCCCACGCTAAAAAACAATAAAAGCGCAGCCCCTACCTTGCTTAACGCATTGGGAATAAAAAGTGATGCTGATTTAGCAAAATCGATAGTTGCTGCAAAGGTGATACCCGAAGAAAAACAGGCTGCATTAGTTACGCAACGAACTAAAGCTCGCTTAGAGAAGCAGATAAAAGAAGTTGAACAGTTTGCTTCAAGAGAAAATGTGCCGAAGCAAACAAAAGAACAAGCCACAAAAACAGTGGCGACGCTCACTACACAACTTAATGAAGTATCTGAAGCAAAGGTTGACGCAACAGCCAAAAACACGCGTTCTTATAAAATACAACTGCAGCGGGCGCGTTATGAAAAAGCAGCTGAATTTTTAAATGCCGTTTCACAACAGGCTTCACGTTGGCAAGTAGCCGAAGATACCCTGCTGGCAGTAATGGAAACCGAAAGCCACTTTAATCCCCTGGCCAAATCACATATCCCCGCTTACGGGTTGATGCAAATTGTGCCTGCCACCGCAGGCGCAGATGTGAATAAGCAAGTATTTTCCAGTGATAAAAAGCCAACGCCTGAAGAGTTGTATGACAGCGAACGCAATATTGAATATGGCAGCGCATATTTCAATATTTTAATGACGCGTTATCTTAAAGAAGTTGAAAACCCCACCAGCCGCTTGTACTGCGCTATAGCCGCTTATAATACTGGCATAGGCAACCTCTCAAAAGCATTCAACAATGGTAAGCGCGGCAGGATGGCAGCTATTGAGAAAATTAATCAGATGACGCCAGAGCAAGTGATGCAAGTTATAAAAAGTAAAACACACACAGAAACGCAACGCTATTTAGAGAAAGTATTAGGCAGTAAAGCGTACTTTTCACAACACATTTAGCGCCGAGGTTCGATAATGCGACAACTACTTTACCTTTTACTATTTGCTCTATCTTCCGCAGCGGCCGTTGAATTACCGCCAGATTCAGAAAAATACATTTATGGCATAGGTACCGACACTAGCTACGACCTCGCGCAAAAAGCGGCCATGGCAGATATTGTGATGAAACTGGCTACAAGGGTAAACGTAAGCACCAAAATCAACCAAACAAAACACGCTAATAGAACCCAAGTTGATGCCCAGTCACAAGTAATAGCTGAGAGCCGAGGTATAGAGCTACCCAATGTAGAGGTCATTGATTCTGAACAAAAGAATAATCTTTGGCAGGTGCTTGTACGGGTTGAACGCGAGCAAGTTAAACGCGCTATAAAACATCAACTCGACACCATAAACAGTGACTTACAGTTTGTTCTTGAAGAATTTGAGAATCATTACGCGCCTTCGTGCTTTTATACGTTAAGTAATGAAGAAAATAAAAGAACACTGCTTAACGAGTTAATACCAGCATACATAGGCATTGGCAGCGAAGAGGGCGCTGAAACTCAGTTTAACCGCACCATTAACACTTTCGACCGCACTTACAAACGCTGCAAAAATCGTAACCGTTACACCCTAACCTTCTCACAGCCTGTAACTAGCGCACTAAAGAATTCAACGAAAGCGCTGTTGAAAAAGCAAGGATTTGACGTGGTTAGTAAAGGTGAGAACACGGGGAGCGTGCAGTTAAATATAAAAGCCAAATCTTCAATGTTTAAAAAGACGCACTTCACCATTTTAACCGCTGAAATCCTTGTTTTTGATGAAAGGGAATCGTTGCAGTTTAAAGATTCCATCAAAGTAAAAGGCGCCTCTTTCAAATCTAGCAGTGAGTCTGTTGCTAGAGCAGAGCAAGCGTTACTGCAACGCGTGAAACTAAAATAAAAACCTAAAGGTACTGAGAGAATGAGAAAAGCACACTACTTAACTAGTTTAGCCGCTGCACTTACCATCACTGCGTGCGGCTCTACTGCCCCAACGGCGTTGCCAACTTACCCTGATTTTAATATACCAGCATTGCCCGGCGCACCCATTGATGCAGCCAACGTTCAAAGCAATAAGCTTTTAGTTGCACCAGGCGTAAAAAGCGATGTACCGTCATTCATTCAAAGTATGTTTGTAGACAATATGACTGCGTTTGTTAACGAAAGTGGTTCCGAAGTTATAG
The DNA here is from genome assembly GCF_056311825.1 of Alteromonas sp. ABH4_452. NCBI lineage: Bacteria > Pseudomonadati > Pseudomonadota > Gammaproteobacteria > Alteromonadales > Alteromonadaceae > Alteromonas > Alteromonas sp. ABH4_452. The sequence continues at coordinate 242,175 of NZ_CM149973.1, forward strand.
ACCGTCAACTAGCACAACGCTTCATTGATGAAATTCAGTTAAAAGAAAACTTATCAGAAACCTACGAAGCCTACCAAGGGCCTGTAGAAGCTAAGTTTTTGATCATTCCGACCATTACAGACTATTCTTGGAGTAGTGAATACGAAAAGGCAGACTCACGCAAAAACAAAGACGGAGAAACCATCCGTTACCCAGCCGAGTGCGACTACACAGGCAAAGTGAAAGGAAATGTTCAAATTCGCGCGTTGCCTTCGATGAAACAGATTATTTCGGTAAACCTAACTGGCAGAGAAAGCGGCTCAAAAGAAAACCCACCAAGCAAAAAATGTGACGAGACAAGCATGATAAATGGCGCAATTAAGGGCGCTATTGCTGATCTATTGGTAAAAGGGGACGATGATTATATCACGCTGAGCAAGTATGTAAGCTCGCAAGGTATGATCACCGGAGCTAAAAAGGCCGAAGGTGAAATATACTTTGAAACGAACTTAGGCCGTTTACATGGTGCGAAAGAAGAAGCTGCCGTTGCTATATACCAAGAAATTGATGGAGAGTTAGTGAAGATTGCTTCGGGCGAAATGGTAGACAAAGACAATGTTTTTAACAGTAAGTCTTACATTAAAGTGGAAGGTGACAGCGTAGAGCGCATTAAACGTGGCATGATTGTAATGCTTTCTGGTGAATGCACTGGCTTTGGCTGTAAATGGAATAGCTCTCTAAAGAACTTAACGAAGTAACTAGCCAAGCAATTCAAACTGAGCCTGCAGCTCTTACTGCAGGCTTGGCTCTTTATAGCCATTCTTGGGCTGTCGAAGCGAGAACACAAAACCCGCGCCGGTACTACCTAGACTGCTGGTCTTGGTTACGTTAACACTGCGAACTTTATGTGAAAGTGAAATATAGTGTGTTAAAACAAAAAGCGCAGCCAATTGGCTGCGCTTTGCTTTATAGCTTAACCACTATTTATAATTGAACGACTAAAAACTACAGTCTTGACGGCTTACTGTGCGGGTCGCCTTCAATATGGTCTTTCGGCCCGCGCGGTTTGGGTTTTGCGGCAATGGGCACGTCTTCTTCGGCCTCCTCACCTTCCTCGTCAATGTCCCAACTGCCCTCTTCGCTCCATGGGTCGTCGTCTGGGAACTCACCTATGTTGATTTCTTTTACCGAGTAGTCGGGCTGGTAACGCATGTCATAGTTTGCGGCCCGTACAATAGCAATACACAACATAAAGGCTACGGCTAATAGCGGTACGCCCCCTATTATTGATGCGGTTTGCAGTGTTTCTAACCCGCCCACAAACATAAGCACTATAGGCATGAAAGATAGCGCAAAGGCCCAGAACAAACGGTTCCAGCGCAGTGGCTCTTCGTCTACTTCTTTTTGTACTACGGCGGCCAAAATGTAAGAAATGGAATCGAACGTTGTGGCGGTAAATATAAGCGCCAGTAGCGTGAATACAGAAATAACTAAATAGTCGAGCGGCAGCGTATGCAGCATGGCAAAAATAGCCGCTGTTGGGCTTTCTTGGTTCAGTATGGTAACTACGTCTAGTTCACCTGAAAGCTGTAAATACAGGCCGTAATTCCCCATTACCATGAAGAATAAGAAGCAGCCCATAGTACCGAAGAACATAGAGCCTGCCACCATAGTACAAATAGTACGGCCCCTTGAAATACGGGCAATGAATAAGCCTACGCTTGGCGCGAACACCAGCCACCAAGCCCAGTAGAAAATAGTCCAGTCTTGCGGAAAGTGGGTGTTTTCAAAGCCGTTGAACTCGGCGAAGGGCTCTAGCCATGTGGCCATTTTAATGATGTTACTCATTACTCGGCCCAAGGCGTCTAAGCCGGTATTGGCCATAAATAGCGTGGGCCCAACAATGAAGATAAATAACAGTAACCCTACGGCCAGCCAAAAGTTAATGTCTGACAGCAGCTTAATGCCCTTTTTTAAACCTACATACGCGCTGTAGCCGAATATGGCGGTACAGGTTATTAGCACCACCACCTGCGTAGTTAGCGATTTAGGTACACCGAATAGTTCGTGCACCCCTTCGTTTATCATAGGTGCAGCCAAGCCTAACGTGGTGGCCCCGCCGCCTAACATGCCGAAAATAAAGCTGATATCGATAATTTTGCCTAGCCAGCCATGAGCCATTTTCTCGCCTATTACCGGCATTAGGGCTTCGGATATTTTAAGTACGCTGTGATTACGTACGTAGTAGAAGTAGGCAATAGGTACCGCAGGAATAAGGTAGATAGCCCAGGCTAACGGCCCCCAGTGGAATATACCGTAGGCCGCGGCCCATTTTGCGGCTTCTGGAGTCTCGCCTTCTATGTGAAACGGCGGCGCTTGGTAGTAGTACACCCACTCAATCATTGACCAGTACAAGATAGACGCCCCAATACCGGCACAAAATAGCATAGCAGCCCAGGATACCGGCGAGAACTCAGGCTTTTCTTCAGGCTCGCCCAGTTTTATTTGGCCAATGTCGCTGAACATGATGTACACCATGAAGCCACCTGCGCCTACACCAAGTAACAGGTATAAAACGCCCAGTTTGCTTGTGACGAATTCTTTGGCCGTGGCTACCCACTGTGCGCCTTGGTCGGGCCAAATGATAAGGGGAATGGTGACGGAAAGAAGAAGAATAAGAGAGCCGAAAAACGTAGGCTTATCGATTACGCTAAACGCGGTTTCCTGTTCAGTGCTAGCCTTTGATGAGGCTGCATCTCGGGTATTACTACTCATACACGATCCTTTGTTTTATTTTTATAGACGCCATTATGCTGTACAGCTTTAAACGGGCGATCTTTTAAAATAGTTTAACAGATTTACGGCTTGCTTGTTTTATTGCAGCTATTAGTGAGATAAAGCGCTAAATACTAAGACGGGGCAGATTGGTGTATTTGCACGATTGAATTAACAGACTTTCCGGTCATTTAGCCGTAAAATCTAAAACATTAGATTATTATTATATTTAAATTTCAACTTTACGTTTTTAGTTGTAGAAGGTTAAAGGAGAGCATTTTGGAAAACTGGACATCAACTCCCTTTGAGCCGTTTGCCGGTTTGGTGGGCGGGCTGCTTATCGGTTCATCGGTGGTTTTATTACTGCTTACCCTAGGCCGTATTGCGGGCATTTCTGGTATTGCTGCAGGCGCGATGACACAGCGCGGCATTGAACGCTACTGGCGCTTGGCGTTTTTAATAGGGGTTGTTTTATCTGCTGTGCTTTACATGGTGTTTGTTGGGGATTTACAGGTGCAAACGCAAATGAGCTCGGCATGGTTAGTTGTGGCTGGCTTACTCGTAGGCTTTGGTACACGTCTTGGCTCTGGGTGTACATCGGGCCACGGAGTGGCTGGCCTTTCAAGGCTATCCCCCCGCTCTATTGTTGCCACGCTCACGTTTATGGGTGCGGCTGTACTTACCACCACAATTATCAGGCACCTGTAAATAACCGAGGAGAGAATATTATGAGAGCAATTATCGCCTCGCTACTTTGTGGGCTGTTGTTTGGCTTAGGCCTGCTAATTTCAGGTATGAGTAACCCTGCCCGTGTACTTAACTTTTTAGATTTAAGCGCCAACTGGGATGCCACGTTAGCGTTCGTAATGGGCGGTGCTATTTTAGTAGCTGCGCCAGGTATGTACTGGGTGCGCAAGCGCAACAAGCCGATGTTTGCGAACAAGTTCGATATACCAACTAGCAAAACTATTGATGCTAAATTGATATTGGGCTCTGCCGCTTTTGGTATTGGCTGGGGCATTAGCGGTTTTTGCCCAGGCCCTGCTGTAGTTGCCATCGCCTCGCTTCAAACTGATGTGCTGATGTTTGTTGGCGCGATGATCATTGGCATGCTGGCGCAGCATTGGCTGAAGCCTAAATCGGCTTAAAATATAACTGCTTCTTTCCTTGCGGCTTTATCCCTTGGTGGGGATAAAGTCGTAATTGTCCCCTCTAGAGGATAAACCGTGGCAGCCACTTACAAAAAGTGCAAATAGCTCACTTAACGATTTGCGGTTTTCCCTTTCAATAAACCCACACCCAAAGAAGCCATGGTTACGGCAATAACGCCATTTAGATAGCTGAAAAAGGCATAGGGTACGTAATCGAGCACCTCAACCCCCAAGGTCGCAGAGTAGAACGCGCCGGCGGTTGTCCAAGGTATAAGACCTGTAGTCATGGTAGCGCCCTCTTCTACCGACCGAGACAGCACGGCAGGGTCGAGGTTTTGTTGTTCATATTTTGCTTTGAACAACTGACAATTTAATATGATTGAGATGTAGGCTTCGCCCATAGCTACATTGCCCAAAAAGCCAGAGGCTATGGTTACCGCTATTAAGCTTGCTGTGCGCTTCACCCGTTTGATAATGCCCGCCAACAGCGCCGCTAAAAAAACCCGCACCGTGTAATATTCCGCCTAATGCGATTGCCATTAGGGCAAGTAGTAACGTCCAACTCATACTGCTAATACCGCCCCGCCCTAGAAGCGCATCTAAGTTGTCGATACCCGTATTTTGCGGGGTATTCTCCCAAAGCGCATTGAGTACGCTTATGGTGTTAGCGTTTTGGTAGAAGATAGCAATGATAACGGCAAGCTGAATGACATGGTGACTTCAGCAGGGACTTTTTTGATGCTTAGTACCGTAAGTAGCACCAGCGGTAACAGTGTTATATAGGGCGCAAGGTTATAGTGCTTGGCAAGCGCTGCTTTAATTTCAAATACCTGTTCAACATTTAAATTCTGGTTTGCGTAACTAAAACCTATTACCAAGAAAATAACGAAAGTAAGAAGGAAGCTAGGCACCGTTGTATAAAGCATGGAATACATATGCCGATAGAGGTTCGTGCCCGCACTCATAGCCGCAAGGTTGGTGGTATCAGAAACCGGAGACATTTTATCGCCAAAGGTTGCTCCACATACCACCATGGCCGCTACAATGGGAGGCGGTATATTCATGGCAGCGCCAATACCCATTAGCACCACGCCCATAGTCCCTACGGTTCCCCACGATGTGCCTGTTGATACCGACATTACCGCACAAAGAATTAACCCCACTGCCAGAAACACACTGGGGTTTAGCCAACTTAACCCATAATAAATGAGCGTTGAGATAGTGCCGCTTTGCATAAAGCTGGCGATAACCATTCCAATGAGTATGAAGATATAAATTGCCGGCATGGCCCGGGTTAATGCGCTGGTCATTAATTCGCGAATTTGCAGGTACGAGTACCCCAAACTAAAAGCATTCGCCCCAGCCCACAGCAAACATAAAAATATGAGCGCGTGAAGGCTAATACCTAAGCCGAACAACCCACCTGCTATTAACGCGACAATAACGCCAAAACAAAGCAGTGACTGAGCAAAACTGGGGCTAGGTAAAGATTGAGGCGACGTTAGTGACACGTGGATACGCTTAAAAATTAAGTGGTAAGAACAGTATAACGACTTTGCGATGTGGTGTGATCAAGAAAAGAGCAGCGTTAGTCATTACCTATTCAGGTTTGCCTTTCTGCCGAGGAGCATTTTGAAAAGATTGTCGATAACAACCCGCCGTCATGCCTATGTGTTTTTTGAAGAACCTTGAGAAGTAGGGGTAATCCTTAAAGCCAAGGCTGTAGCATAGGTCTTGTATTGGTTGTTGGGTGTAAACCAATTTCCGTTTCGCTTCGTCAATTAATCGCCTTTGAATAATGTTTTTGGGTGACTCTCCTAAATTTTTATTAGATAGGCGATTTAAGCTAGACATAGAAACAAATAGTTCGCTGGCATATTTGGATAAGGGCCAGTGCTCTAGGTAGTGCTCTTCTATTAGCCTTTTAAATTTGGTCAATATGCGCGCTTCGTGTGGCCCAGCACTGTATTCAAGCTGCTGCTCTGCTGCTAGTCGTTGAAGGGTTAACAACACAAGCTTTGTTAACAACAGCAATGATTGGTCTTGATTTTGTAGGGCACGCTTTAGCTCGTCGCGAATATCAACGAAGTATCGCGTTAACCTATTAAACTGCGGACTGTCTTCTTGAAACACGTGAGCAGAATGGAAAAGGTTGTTTATGGCGGTGTCTTGCGCATTTTGCATTTCTTCGCCCAAGATAGCGCTTGTAACAGATAGTACAAAACCTTTAATGTTTGGCTGAAACGTAAAGCCATGTACTACCCCCATAGGAATAGTTACTGCGCATTTCCCCCTTATGCTGAATGTTTTTTTGTTTAACGTAACGTTTGCCTGCCCATCTAAAATGTACAACACTTGAAATAAATGTGCATGTCTGTGCGGTTTTATTACCCAGTCCAGGCTTTCACTTCGCGTGGAGATATCTTCCAAATGCACCGCTCCCGGCCTTTCTATAAGCCCACTTTCCCCATATAGGTCGTAGTTTGGATATTGATGAATTTGCGATGTCATTTTAAAAACCATATTAAACACAATTTTTAACTTGATTGAAAAGTACAATAAAATGAGTGAAAAGTTAATAATTTGTTACCGCATTTAACTTCACACTATTTGCACAATATTCGCAAAGGTAGTGAAGATGAAAACATTAACCACACAAGTAGCTATTGTTGGCTCTGGCCCTTCTGGCTTATTGCTTGGTCAACTCTTAGCTAAGCAAGGCATAGATAACATTGTTATAGATAGAGCAAACAAAGATTATATTTTAAGTCGTATTAGAGCGGGCATTTTGGAACAGGGGTTTACCGATCTTGTGCGAGAGGCCGGCGTTGGTGCTCGCATGGACAAAGAAGGTGAAGTGCATGATGGTTTCGAGATTGCCATTGACGATAAAACGGTCCATATCGATTTAAAAACGTTGGCAGACGGTAAAGCTGTTATGTGTTACGGCCAAACCGAGATCACTAAAGATCTTATGGAAGCACGCGAGGCCGCAAAATTAACCAGCTTCTACGAAGTTGAAGATGTGACTTTGAACGACATTGATACCGCATCACCCTATGTGGTTTTCAAAAAAGGGGACGATGTTTACAAGCTAAATTGCGACTATATCGCTGGATGTGATGGTTTTCACGGTGTTTCTCGTAAAACTATTCCTGAGTCTGAAAGAACAGAGCACGAGCGAGTTTACCCATTTGGCTGGCTAGGAGTGCTTAGCGATACGCCGCCTGTTAGTGAAGAACTTATTTATTGCAAAAGCCAACGGGGCTTCGCTTTAGCAAGCAGACGTTCTTCTACGCGTTCGCGTTATTACCTTCAGGTGCCTGCCACTGACGCGGTAGAAAACTGGACAGACGAAAGGTTCTGGGATGAGCTTAAAAAGCGCTTACCTGCAGAGGTTGCCCAAAAGCTCATAACTGGGCCAAGCATTGAGAAAAGTATTGCTCCTTTGCGTTCTTTTGTTTGCGAACCTATGCAATACGGTGCACTTTTTCTTGTTGGAGACGCTGCACATATTGTTCCCCCAACAGGCGCAAAAGGCTTAAATTTAGCAGCATCCGATGTGGCAACTTTGTACAAAATACTTTGTCGCGTTTATCTTGAAGGCGACAACTCACATATTGAAGACTATTCAAAAATTGCATTACGAAGGGTATGGCACGGCGAACGATTTTCGTGGTGGCTCTCGAACATGCTGCATAATTTCGATAATGAGCATGTTAACGATATGGGCCCAGAGACATTTCAGCGATTCATGAACTCTGAGCTGGATTACTACACGTCTACCGAGGAAGGGAAAAAGGTTATTGCCAACCAGTATGTAGGCATGCCCTATGAAAACTTAAGTAGTTAGCCGCAGACGTTCAGTTACGTTTATATTCATCTAGCACTTCAAGGAAGCGTCTTTGAAGTGCTGTTGGCTGCCAATCGCGTCTTAGTGTGTAGCCTATTTCTCGACAGCTATCTGGCAACGGGTTAGGGCTTACATAAAGCAAACCAGCATCGACCTCATCTTGAACTTGCCTTGCAGATAACAAGGTTACTCTGTCGCTTTTTAACAAGATTCCACGGATCGCCATCATAGAACTGCATTCGATAATATCTTTGGGTACCGGCATAGCTTCAAGCTCGAACATGCGATTAAAAACCTTTCGCGTTGGCGTACCGGCTTTGGGAATAACCCACTGCCATTTACTTATGTTGGAAGCGTAAGTCCCCTCTTCTATGGTCGCTAAAGAAGGATGGTGCTTGCGCGCTACAACGTGCAGTTTATCGTCAAACAATTTGTGCTGCGTGATTGTGTTATCAAGGTTGGGGGCACGCAATGCCCCTACAATGATATCAACTTGCCCTTGCAGCAAGCCAACAAGTTGTTCCTCATATGGGCCGTCAACAATACTCACTTCTGCTTGGGGATATTCCTCTAATAACCGCAACACCGCCATAGGTACTATGTTTGCCCTTGCCAGCGGCAAACTGCCTATACGTATTTTGCCAGAGCGCTGCCCAACGAACTCGTTGACTTCCTGCAGCCCTTGTTCAATTTCGGCAACAAATAAATGAGCAAGACGGGCAAGCTGCTTTGCTCTCCACGTTGGTTCAACTCCAGTGGGAATTCGACGAAATAACTTTTGTTCAAGCGTAAATTCTAGGTCTTTGATTGTTTTACCCAGCGTTGGCTGCGTTAAACCCAGCTTTGTCGCTGCGTTGGTGTAATTTCCGGTATCTACGACCGTAATTAATGCAATAAGTTGACGGGTTGTAATCAGCCGTAAAAACCCTTCTTTTCTCTTCGCACTTTTTTCAAACACGTTATTGGCAAAAGACAGTAAATAGTCGAACGCTCTTGTTACCCGCTTCAAAAAAACATCGCCTACATCTGTTGTAAACATACCTGACTGGGTGCGCTCGAAAATTGTGTGGCCAAGCTGAGACTCCAGCTTGTTAATGCCCTGCGTTAAGGCCGATTGTGATAAATGAATATGCTGAGACGTTTCGGTTAGCGTACCGAACTCTCTAACTTTCATAGCACTAAGCAAGTGACGCGTATTAAAAATCAACGTATGCCCCTAATGTTTTTTAGTCATTATAGAAAAAATTAATAGCAAAGGGCAGCAATCTAACGTTCTTTTCAGCGCCGGGTTATCCATAATCGGGGGACTTCAATATCAAAGGAATACCTTAATGGCTATTTGCGTAACAGACTGCCCACGACCTTCTCTGTCAACCATTGAAAAATATCAGGGGTCAGAGGTTGCTACCGTTCACGAAGCGCAGGGTAGAAAGGGGCTTTTAGCGCAAGATATGCGCCCTATTTATCGACCTGCTCAAATAGCCGGCCCTGCGGTTACATGCCAAGTAGCGCCGGGAGACAACTGGATGATTCATGTCGCGGTTGAGCAGTGTCAGCCGGGAGATGTATTGGTTGTTACGCCAACCAGCCCTTGTTCAGATGGCTTTTTTGGTGACCTATTGGCTACATCGTTAAAAGCAAGAGGGGTAAGAGGGCTGATTATTGATGCAGGTGTTCGCGATATCGCTACCTTAACTGACATGAAATTCCCCGTGTGGTCTAAAGCCGTGTTTGCGCAAGGCACCGTAAAAGAGACGATTGCTAGTGTTAATGTACCTGTTGTTTGTGCAGGTGCTTTGATAACCCCTGGGGATATTGTTGTTGCTGATGATGATGGCGTGGTGGTGGTTAAACAAGAAGAAGCAGATGACACGTTTGAAAAGGTTAAGCTGCGCGTAGAAAACGAAGAGTCGAAACGCAAACGTCTTGAACAAGGTGAGCTTGGTCTGGATATTTATAATATGCGCGAACGCCTGGCAGCTAAAGGCCTTCGCTATGTAAAGTACGGTGAGCAATAGCACTTATGAAAGCCGTAACTGCTTGCCTAATGAGGGGCGGAACCTCTAAAGGACTCTATTTTTTAGCCAAAGATTTACCCCTTGATGTTCACCATAGAAATGCCTTTTTATTGTCGGTTATGGGCTCCCCCGATAGCCGGCAAATAGACGGTGTGGGCGGTGGTCACCCGCTAACAAGTAAGGTGGCCGTCGTGAGCCCGTCGTCTAATCCAGCAGCCGACGTTGACTACTTATTTTTACAGGTAGCGGTAGATAAAGCCCAGGTCAGCGATACGCAAAACTGCGGAAACATTCTTGCCGGCGTGGGTGCGTTTGCTATTGAGCAGGGGCTAGTAAAAGCGCAGGACACGACAACCGATGTACGTATACGCATGGTGAATACCAACACGTTCGCTGTAGTAAGAGTTCAAACGCCTAACGGCGTGGTCAATTACGAAGGCAGTGCGAGTATTGACGGCGTACCTAATACCGGCGCCCCTGTTTATATCGACTTTTTAGATGTTGCAGGCTCTTCCTGTGGAAGCTTATTCCCCACCGGGGCCGCTCAAAATACCGTAGAAGAAATTAACATTACGTGTATAGATAATGGTATGCCGGTCGTGCTAATTGATGCCCATTCGCTGGGACTTAAGGGAAACGAAACACCAGAACAATTAGAAAGTAATGCCGCCTTAAAACAAAAAGTAGAAGCCATCAGGCTTAAGGCTGGCGAAATGATGCAGTTAGGCGATGTCACGGCCAAAACGATCCCTAAGATGACGATTATTTCTGCCCCTCTCAATGGCGGAGATATCAATACTCGCACCTTTATTCCACACAGAGTACACGACGCTATTGGCGTATTAGGTTCAGTTAGCGTTGCCACGGCTTGCTTGGCAAAAGGCACCGTTGCCTATGACCTTTATCGCCGCCATTGCGCTAAACGTGATAGCGAATTGCAATTTGCTGTGCCTCTTGCAATTGAGCATCCAACGGGAGCGTTCAAGGTAGATATGGAGGTCGCAAATGCTGATGCATTCGAAACATTTGAAGTGAAGCGCGCCGCTTTACTGCGCACCGCCAGACTGCTTATGCAGGGGACGGTGTTTGCTCCCGACTCTGACCCTACACTAGCTCATGAATAAAAACGATAAAGAGGACCGAACATGATCATTGATTGCCACGGACATTACACCACTGCACCCGAGCCACTACAGCTTTTCAGAGAGGCGCAAATTAAAGCGTTTAAAGACGGCAAGGCGCTGCCTGAAGTTCCTTATATTAGCAATGACCAAATTCGAGAAAGTATTGAGAAAAACCAGCTTAAATTACTAAAAGAGCGTGGTTCAGACATGACAATATTTTCGCCGCGCGCGTCTGCGATGGCGCACCACGTTGGCGATGAAGCAGTATCAAAGCAGTGGACCAGCGCATGCAATGACCTGATTAAGCGCGTTGTCGATTTATACCCTCAACACTTTATTGGTGTGTGTCAATTACCCCAGTCACCCGGTGTTCCAATCAAAAACTCTATTGATGAGCTAGAGCGCTGTGTTAATGAGCTGGGCTTTGTAGGCTGCAACTTAAATCCAGACCCCTCCGGTGGCCATTGGACATCAGCGCCTTTAACGGACAAAAGCTGGTATCCTTTCTATGAAAAAATGGTAGAACTAGATGTACCAGCCATGATCCACGTGTCGGGCTCGTGTAACGCGAACTTCCACGCTACGGGTGCTCATTATATGAATGCAGATACCACGGCATTCATGCAATTTTTGCAGGGTAATTTATTTAAGGACTTCCCCGAACTACGCATTATTATTCCACACGGCGGCGGCGCCGTACCTTATCACTGGGGGCGTTATCGTGGCTTAGCTGATATGCTAAAGCAGCCTCCACTCGATGAACATGTAATGCAAAACGTGTATTTTGACACCTGTGTTTACCATCAACCCGGGATAGACCTGTTATTCGATGTTATTGACATTAAAAACATTCTATTCGGCTCAGAAATGATTGGCGCAGTGCGAGGTATTGACCCTCAAACGGGTAATTATTTTGATGACACAAAACGCTATATTGATGCGTTGGATATTCCAACAGAAGATAAGCAGTTAATATTTTCTGGCAATGCTCGTAGGGTATACCCTCGACTAGATGCCAAACTAAAAGGAATGGGGCTATGAGCAAATTTACCGTTGATCCAGATTGGTTACACTGGCACCCATCACCGTCGAAACCACAGTTTACATTACCGCAAGGCGCGGTAGATGCGCACTGCCATGTGTTTGGCCCTGGTGAACAATTTCCTTTTGCTGCTGAGCGAAAATACACACCATGTGACGCATCTAAGTGGCAGTTGTGGGCGCTGCGTGATTATTTAGGTTTTAGCCGAAATGTTATTGTGCAGGCGACATGTCACGGTGCCGACAACCGTGCATTAGTTGATGCGCTCAACAACTCTCAGGGACTTGCGCGAGGCGTTGCCACCGTAAAACCTGATATTTCAGATGAAGAGTTGTATGCACTGCACGAAGCTGGGGTACGAGGCGTGCGCTTTAACTTTGTTAAACGTTTAGTCGATGCCCTGCCGTTTGATGCATTAAATACAGTAGCGCACCGCATTAAAGAACTTGGCTGGCACATTGTTATTTACTTTGAAGCCCAAGAACTACCAGAGCTTTATTCGTTTTTTACCGCACTGCCTACCACGGTTGTTGTTGATCACATGGGTCGTCCCGACGTGAGTAAACCGGTAGACGGTGAAGAGTTTGGGTTATTTCTAAAACTAATGACAGAGAACACCAATTTTTGGTCGAAGGTGAGTTGCCCAGAGCGAATCTCACTAGCTGGGCCGAGTAATGGTTACCACGATGTCATCCCTTTCGCCAGAGAAGTGGTTGAACGCTTTCCAGACCGTGTTATTTGGGGCACAGATTGGCCTCACCCGAATATGAAAAGTCACATGCCGGATGACGGAAAGCTGGTTGATTTCATTCCGCTTATTGCCTCTACAGAAAGATTACAGCGCAAACTTTTGGTTGATAACCCAATGAAGCTTTATTGGTCTTAAGGCTCGATACTGCTTTTGAAATTGAGGAAGATTTTATGAAAATTATAGTTGTAGGTCCTGGCGCTTTTGGCATAAAGCACTTAGATGCATTGAGCAAAATTGATGATGCTGAGGTTGTCGGTTTAGTGGGCCGAAACCCGCAAAAAACGCAAGCGGTTGCCGATGAGTACAAGATTCCCCATGTGTACACCACACTTGAAGAGGCACTAACCTCTGATGCCGATGCCGTTATTCTTTGCTCCCCCACCCAGATGCATGCCGAGCAGTCTATTTTATGCATGCAGGCGGGCAAACACGTACAAGTTGAGATACCACTCGCCGACAGTTGGGAAGACTCTCAAGCCGTCATGGATGCACAACTAGCGTCTAATTTGGTATGCATGGTGGGTCATACTCGCCGCTTTAACCCGTCTCATCAATGGCTAAACAAGCGTTTGCGCAAGGGTGAATTGAATATTCAGCAAATGGACGTTCAAACTTATTTCTTTCGTCGCAAAAACATTAATGCGAAAGGTGAGCCTCGTTCTTGGACAGACCATTTGCTTTGGCACCACGCTGCTCATACGGTTGATTTATTTGCCTACCAAGCAGGCTCGCCTATTGTAAAAGCGAACGCCGTACAGGGGCCGATTCACCCTGAACTTGGTATTGCTATGGATATGTCAATTCAGCTTCAAGCTGAAAATGGCGCCATTTGTACCCTTTCACTATCTTTCAATAATGACGGACCGTTAGGTACATTCTTCCGATACATCTGCGACAACGGCACTTATATCGCAAGATACGACGACCTTGTTAACGGCCATGAAGAACCAATTGATGTGTCTACCGTTGATGTATCATTAAATGGTATTGAGCTACAAGACCGCGAATTTATTAGCGCGATAAAAGAAGGCCGCCAACCCAATGCTAGCGTAGCGAGCGTATTGGGCTGCTATAAAGTGCTTCATGACCTTGAGCAACAGCTAGCGTAATTGGAGGCGATTATTAAAACGCGTAATCTTTTGGGTAAACAGGTGGGTGAGATTGGTTTTGGTTGTATGAACTTTAGCCATGCCTATTCTGGCAAACTCAGCGAAAATGATGCTATCGATTTACTACACAAGGCTTATGATTTAGGCGTCGATCATTTTGATACTGCGGCATTATATGGCTTCGGAGAAAATGAGCGCATTGTCGGAAAAGGGATAAAACCCTTCAGAGACAAGATTTTGCTGGCCAGTAAGTGCGGGATGACTGGCGTGAACGGCAAGCGCACTATTGATGGATCGCCTAAAGCTATAGAGGCTACGCTTAATCACGCGTTAAAAAGCTTACAAACCGACTTTATCGACTTGTACTATTTGCACAGGATTGACCCTAACGTGCCGGTAGAAGACAGTGTTGGCGCGTTGGCAAATGCGGTTAAAGCAGGCAAGATTGGCGCTATTGGTTTATCTGAAGCGTCTGCCGAAACGCTTGTTAAAGCGCACGCCATTCATCCAATAGCCGCGATGCAAACAGAATATTCACTGTGGACACGTAATGCAGAAATTGCAGTTCTGAAAAAATGCGAAGAACTAGACGTTGCTTTCGTTGGCTTTAGCCCTTTAGCACGTGGATATTTAAGTAATACATTTGCCCATATTGATGACTTAGATAGTGGTGATATTAGGCGGGGAATGCCTCGATTCCAAGGTGAAAACTGGGAGCAAAACCGACGTATATTCGCCCAATTTGCAGTCTTAGCAAATGAAGCGGAATGCACACCCGCGCAACTGGCCATTCATTGGGTTTTGAAACAAGCAGACTATATACACGCTTTACCCGGCACCCGCTTTATCACTCATTTAGAGGAGAATTTGCGGGCGAGCGAATTAACCATTGATAGCAATATATTAGTGCGCGCCGGTCAGTTAATTAATCAAGAAACGGTGCAAGGCCCAAGATATCCGGCCGCTGCACAGGCTGATATAGACACAGAAGAATTTTAATACTGCTAAATAAAAAGCGGCGAGTACTTCACATGTACTCGCCGCTTTTTTGTTTTACGCTATGCTTACGGCGTTATGTACGCCGCGTTATCTTAGCGGTTATCTAAAACCAACACACCTGCGCCCGTATTTGAAATAGGTGCATGGTAGTGCTTGTGTATCACGTTAACATCGTCTTTTAGCGCACCGCGCATGACCAGCCACATTATGGTTTCAATACCTTCTGTTCCCGCTCGTTCCATAATTTCAGCATTGGAGAACTGCGTCATCCATTCAGGTTCTTCAGCTATCTTATCCATGCACTCAAGATCAAAGTCGACGTCTATAATACCGGCTCGTTCGCCTTGAAGCTGATGCGACATGCCGCCCGTACCCAATATCACAACTTTATGGTCTTCAGGATATGACTCCAGTGCTTTACCCAACGCCTTGCCTAGTTTTAAACAACGGGCGGCCGTTGGTACTGGGTGCTGAACTGTATTTACAGCAAGCGGAATAGCTTCTACCGGCCACTCTTCGCAATCGCCAAACAACGCGCGAATAGGATTAACGAAACCATGATCGACTTTCATTTCTTGGCAAGTGCAGATATCTATTTCTTGTTCAATAAGCGACTCTGCGATATGCCAAGAGAGTGGTGCATTACCCTTAAACGGGTTAACCGGCTTTAAGCCCCACCCTTCATCGGCATTGTGATACTCATCTGCACACCCTAAAGCAAAGGTCGGAACGGTATCTAAGAAAAAGTTTAAGCCATGGTCGTTATATACAACAATAACCAGGTCTGGCTTTACTTCATTTAACCAGTCTTTCGCAGGTCCGTACCCGTCAAAAAACCTTTTCCAATAAGGCTCTTGCTGAAGACCTTCAGTAATAGCGTTGCCAACGGCAGGTATGTGCGAACTGGTTATTCCACCAATGATTTTAGCCATTCCAGTAGTCTCCTTTTTTCGTAATTTTTTCTATAAGACCGTCGCTTTTGGCCACCAAGTTCTGCTTAAATTCTTCCGTTGTAATACCTTGAAAAGCGGCACCTGCGTCTTGTACAGACACGCCGCGAGGAATAGCCATTTTCGCCATGAAGTATATGTTGGCGCCTAATCGAAGCATTTGTAGAAAATCAGAATTTACCACGACGTCTTTATACTCACCTTTAACACCATACTTGTCACAATAGGCTGCAGGGTCTTTATCAAATTCCGTTCTGTTTTCTTCGTTGTTAAAAGAAAACAGTAGCTTATTTAGAGCATAAGCAGGGTGAGCGCGCTTACCATCGAACACATAGGTACCAGGAATGTCCTCGTAATCTTTTTTCTGCCAAGTCATTAGACGTATTCCAAATTAAAACGTACCTTTATTATATGAATGCGCCCTGCTTTTATAATGGCGAAAGCGCATCAATATTTGTACATTTCATAGATTTTTGTCGAAGGTGAGTAAACGCATGGTTTTGGTACAAATACAGCACTAACCATTATGGGACAACGGTTAACGCTGTATTGACCAAGCTCCAATGACTGGAGGGGGTAGGCAGCAGCAATACTAGGCCGTAGAGGCCTTTTTTATAACCTTTTTTAGGGCCTATGTTTAAGAATTTGTTCTCGCAGCCACTTGTGTAGCGGGTCGTTATTTAAACTTGGGTGCCACATCATAGACTCATTCAACTGTGGCGTTTTAAACGGAATATCATAAATTTTTATAGGGAGATGTTTTGCGTTAATTTCAGCAAGACGCTTTGGTGCTAGGGCCACCCTTTCGGTATTTATCACTGTAAAAAACATACTAGAGAAATCGTTGACGATGACTTCTACGCGGCGGTTAACTTCATCTGAGTCTACCATCCATTTCTCTATGCTCAATTGACTCGCTTTTTCATAGCCAATGGTTACATGGCCAATGTCTGAGAATTGTTCTAGGGTAATATGGCCATTTAGCTTGCTGTTGTTTTCATCCGCTATACAAACGAACTCATCATCTAAAACTTCTTGGGATGAATAGCCATCGAGCATGAAAGCAGAAGGGGCAATAATAAGGTCAGCGCCTTGTTTTGCGAGACTGTCTAAATCACCAGCAAAAGTAGACATAAATTCAAATGTTATGTTCGGCGCTACTTTCGTGACGTAGGCCAATAAATCAGCCAGCACAACCTGCATTACATAGTCTGACGCAATAATTTTGAAATTGCGATTTGATAATTCTGGTGTGTTTATTTTCTTATCTATAATGCGGTTTCTAATAGTGCTTAGCACTTCGCTGACTGGCTGCTGCATTTCAGCGGCAAGTGGCGTGATGTGCATTTGCTTACCCATTTGTACAAGCAAATCATCATCAAAATAGTCCCTCAAGCGAGATAAAATACCACTTGTTGCCGACTGCGAAAGGTGCAGTCGATAAGCGCTTTTCGTAATGTTTTTTTCTTCTAGCAAAACTTCTAACGCCACCAGCAGGTTTAAGTCTAGTTTTTCGTACCGCATTTCTACCCCGAGAACTTATCTACCTATTTTGTACCAACGGTTTTTGAGATATCACGTATCGGCACAAACGATTTTTGCTTAGTAACTCTGAATACTACCATCTTCTGTTAACAATAATTAAAACTTTTAATTACGAAGAGACTTTATTCAATGAAGTTAGCGTCACTCAAAAGCAATGAGCCTGATGGCAAGCTAGTACTTGTTTCTAAGGACCATAGTTTGTGTACAGAGGTTAGTGATATTGCCCCAACTATGCAGTTTGCACTGGATAATTGGGATGCGTGTTATGACAAGCTTAACGAGCGATATCAGTTACTTAATAGTGAGAACGCGAATAATGCGTCTCACTTTAAGCCCGAGCAATGTTTAGCGCCCCTACCCCGCGCTTGGAGCTGGCTTGACGGCTCTTGCTATTTAAATCACGGGCACTTAATGCAAAGAGCCTTCAACTTAGATCCTATTGAAGGCGCCGACAAATACCCTTTGGTTTACCAAGGCTCTGGCATTTCGTTTAGGGGTCCACGCGAACCGCTTTTTGCCGCAAAAGAAGAACACGGTATCGATTTTGAAGGTGAGTTCGGCGTCATAACCGGCCATGTTCCTATAGGTGCTTCACAAGAAGAGGCCAAGCAGAGCATTCGCTTGGTCGTCATGTTAAATGACGTCAGTTTCCGTGCCCTAGCCCCCCGCGAAATGAAAACGGGATTTGGCTTTGTACAAGCAAAAGGAGACACAGCCTTCGCACCTATTGCCGTTACGCCAGATGAACTTGGTGAGCATTGGCAAGATTCAAAAGTCTGTGCACCTTTAGAAATCCACCGAAACAACGAGTGGTTTGGTGCACCTGATGGCGCAAAAATGTTCTTTGGGTTTGACCAACTCATTGCACATATAACTGTAGCACGAAGCCTTCCACCTGGCTCAGTCGTTGGTTCGGGCACGGTATCTGACAACACGCCGAATAAAGGACAAGCCTGTCTGTCAGAACTCCGCGCGAAAGAGCTTGTTCAATTTGGCGAGCCCAAGACGCCTTTCTTAAAAGTGGGCGAAACAATAACGATGCGAGCGCTGGATAAAAATGGCTCCAGCTTATTTGGCGACATTATCCAAAACGTAGAGTTGGAGACCTCAAATGTTTAACCCAAGAGAATACGAAATTATCGATTTGTCGGTGACGTTAGACAATAACCCACACACCGACCCACCGCCTTTATTGCCCAAAATCGATTACATGGACCACCAGGAAGGCTGGCCCGAAATGGCGTCAATGTTTCCGGGGCTGACCCTCGATCAGTTACCTGGCAACGAATCATGGGCGGCAGAAAGACTTGCAATAACCACCCATAGCGGCACCCATATGGATGCACCCTGGCACTATGCCTCAACTACTGATGGCGGTAAGCCTGCATTCGGTATTGATGAATTGCCCCTGGAGTGGTGTTTCCAACCGGGCGTAAAGCTGGACTTTCGCGACTTTGAAGACGGTTACATTATTACTGCCAGCGATGTGGAAAAAGAGCTGCAACGCATTAATCACGATTTACAGCCGCTGGACATTGTTGTGGTTAACACCCGTGCAGGCAAGATATTTGGTGAACCAGGTTACTTAGACGCAGGGGTCGGCATGGGCCGCGAAGCCACAATGTATTTGCTTGAAAGAGGCGTAAAAGTGGTGGGCACTGACGCCTGGAGTTGGGACGCTCCTTTCAAATACACACGTGAACGCTTTGCCGAGACCGGCGATGCCTCCTTAATTTGGGAAGGCCATAAAGCAGGTCGAGATATTGGTTACGGTCAAATGGAAAAATTGAGCAACTTAGAAGCGTTGCCCGCAACTGGATTTTTGATCTCTTGTTTTCCTTACAAAATTAAACACGCCTCTGCAGGCTTTGTTCGCGCAGTTGCATTTATAAAAAAATAAATTATCAGAGCTAACTTGGCGCATTTGCGCCGCAGAAAAATCAGGAAACTACAATGTTTAAATATTTCCCGACAAACTATGTTTGGAACCTGTCAGTCGACCTGGCCATAGAAATGGGTGCACGTATTGGCGAAATTGAAGAAATGTGTGCGCCATTAAAAGAAGCGGCAAAACAACCCGACAAAGAAGGTGTGCAGGCATTTCGTGATACCTGGGCAAAAATGGCAAATAAACTCGTCGAGCTTGCTGAAGAAGATGAAAGCCGAGGCCGATTGTTTTCAGCGGCTGAAAAATACAACCGTGCTTCCTCGTACTTAATTACATGCGAACGCCTTCAAGCACACAAAGCGCCAGGGCGCCTTGAGTTGTATAAGCATCAGCTCGAGCTTTTTCAAAAATCTATTACCTTGGGCAAAGAAAACTGCGAGCGCGTGGAAATTCCTTATGAAGGTAAACACATATCAGCACTGTATGTCAGAGCTGAAAATGTAGAAGGCCCCGCCCCCGTGTTAATCCAAGTTAACGGCTTAGACTCAACCAAAGAAATGAAATATCGCGTTGGCTTACCGGGTTGGCTGGCCAAGCGTGGGGTTTCTTCGTTGATTTTAGATCAGCCTGGAACAGGTGAAGCGTTAAGACTGCAAGGCCTTCACGCCCGTTACGACAGCGAGCACTGGACGTCTCCAGCTGTTGATTGGCTTGAACAACGCGAAGAGATAGACAGCAATCGTATTGGCATGGAAGGCGTATCGTTAGGCGGTTATTTCTGCCCCCGCGCAGTCGCTAACGAGCCACGTTTAGCCTTGGGTGTATGCTGGGGTGCAAACCATGACTGGCGTGATGTTCAGAAGCGCCGCTTAGAAAAAGAGGGTGACTTCCCGGTACCGCATTACTGGGCACACGTAAAATGGGTATGGGGTGCAGAAACCATGGAAGAATTCATGGAAATCGCCGAGAAAGTTCACTTAGACGGGCAAATTGAAAAGATCAAAGTGCCATTTTTGGTCACCCATGGTTCGAAGGACTCACAAATCCCTCTTAAATGGGCAGAAAGAACCTATGAGCAACTTGTAAACAGCCCGAAACGCGAACTTAAGATTTTTACCGAGCGAGAAGGTGGTGTTCAACACTCGAGTTTCGATAACAGTGCTAACGCGGGTCAATACATCGCGGACTGGGTTGCTGAAACCTTTAACGCGCGTACTGCCTAGAAGGAAAAAACGATGAATATTATTGGCTTAGACAAGCTAGTCTTTGGTGTAGATGACACAAACGCAACAACACAATTCGTTTTGGATTATGGGCTTAAACAAGTAGATGAGCACAATTTTGTTGCTCAAGACGGTACCGGCCTAGAAATTCGGTTGAAAGACGACCCTTCATTACCTGCACCGTTAGAAACCGGCGCTAGCATTAGAAAAACGGTTTACGGTGTTCCGGATCAAGCGAGTTTAGATGCCATTAACGCCGAATTGTCTAAAGACAGAGAAGTAAAAGTACTTTCTGACGGAAGTATTGAAGCTGTCGACGATTTAGGCTTTGTATTAGGTTTTCAAATTACCCTTCGCAACACAACAGACTTACGGTCAGAAAAAATAAATGCGCCGGGCGATATTAACCGTGGCGTGAATGTGAACGGAGTAGACGAATCAACGCCACCGAAGATCCACTCGTTATCTCACGTTGTATATTTTGTGCCTAACTCAGCCGCTATGGAACAGTTTTACGAGCAGCGCCTGGGCTTTAAAACCACTGACCGATTTAATGGTGTTGGGGCGTTTATGCGCCCGGCAGGGACAACGGACCATCACACGTTGTTCTTTATAAAGACCCCACCTCACATGAAGGGTATTGAGCACTTTACGTTCCACCTTGGCGGCCCGACAGATGTTGTCAGGGCGGGTACTAACATGGTGAACAAAGGTTATCAGAGCTTTTGGGGGCCTGGTCGCCACATTTATGGGTCGAATTGGTTTTGGTATTTCAAAAGTCCGTTTGGATGCAATATGGAATTTGATGCCGATATGGACCAGCATGACGATACGTGGCAAGAGCGCGCAGCGAACATGGGGCCAGACTACTCTCAAATCTTTTTGTTAGAGCATAGAGAGAAGTGGGCACCTTCAGGTGGACCACCTGCTAAATAGACTGCTGTTATGGACGAACATTTATTGTGCAGTACCCAAGAGATTCAGGAAGGGAAGGCAAAAGGGTTTAAAATAAGCGAAAATGGTAAAGATACGTTCTTCGTTACTCGAAAAAACAACCAGTTTTTCGCTTATTTAGATGTTTGCCCTCACTACAACAGTACTACACTTCCATGGAAGCGACATGAGTACACTGATGTAAAAGGCGAGCATATTGTTTGTGCTGCACATGGCGCGCTGTTCGACATAGCGACGGGTGTTTGTATTCAAGGACCTTGTAAACATCAACGAATTCAAAAAATACCCATACGAATTGAATCAAACCAACAAATTTGGATTTCAAAAAAAACAATAAAGGCCTTTAAATTATGAAATCAAGTGTGAGCAATGTTTTAATAATTGGGGGCGGTTTTTCAGGTATGACCGCCGCTATCGAATTAAGAAAGCGCAATATAGAAACAGACTTAGTAGAGATAGATGAAAACTGGCGTACAGACGGCGCGGGTATCAGCATTGGCGGTGCAACTTTACGAGCATTCAAAACAATTGGGATATTGGATGAATTTTTAGAGCAAGGTCATGCACACAACGGATTAGATTTGTTTGCGCCGCACGGTTTGCACTTAGCGCATGTCCCTACGCCCTCTGTTGCCAACGCTGACGGTATACCAGGCGCAGGCGCAATTATGCGACCTACCCTTGCAAAGATCCTTGCCGAAAAAACCTTGGCGTCTGGCGCGAATGTGCGCTTAGGCTGTACCTATAAAGAAATGGTTAATACCGATGAGGGCGTAGAAGTCAGTTTTACCGACGGTACGACCAAAACCTACGACCTAGTTATCGGTGCAGACGGCGTGCACTCGCAAGTACGTAAAGATGTATTTCCTGAAGTTGAAGCACCAAAATATATCGGCCAAGGTGTGTGGCGCGCTGTGCTGCCAAAACTTCCTGAAGTAAAAAATACAATGATGTGGGTAGGTCCGCACTTGAAAGTTGGCGTTAACCCTATGTCTAAAGATGAAATGTACTTGTTTTTGACAGAAGACAAAAAGGAAAGACCTAAATACGACCCTGCCACTTACGTTGAAAAACTGAAAGAATTAATGGGTACCTTCCCTGCCCCCATGGTTAATCAGTTTAAAGATATGCTGAATGAAAATTCACTTATCGATTTTCGAGCTCTGGGAAATCTTTTAGTACCTGCCCCCTGGCATAGAAAAAGAGTGGTGCTGATTGGTGATACTGTGGCCGCAACCACCCCGCATTTAGCTTCAGGGGCGTGTATAGGCATTGAAAGTGCCATCGTTTTAGCTGAAGAGTTAGCAAAGGATGTTACCGTTGAACAGGCACTCAATTCGTTCTTAGAAAGACGCTGGGAGCGCTGTAGAATGGTTGTCGAAAATTCTGCTCGCTTATGTCATATAGAAATAGAAGGTGGCGATAAAGAAGAGCACACACAAATTATGCGCGAATCTATTATTGCTTTAGCACAGCCTATCTAAACTTTTAAAGTGCTTATAAAATAAAAGCTAGCAGTTTACTGCTAGCTTTTTTGCTTTACATATAAAAAACTAAAACCTGTTAAAGTTAAAGATCCAATACCAGCTTTGTGCCTTTTGCTCGAGAACAACACGGTGTCATCAAGGCGCCATCCGCTCTTTCTTCTTCGTTTAAAAACACATCACGATGCTCGACGTCACCTTCCAGAACTTTAGTTACGCAGGTTCCGCAGACCCCTTCTTCACACGCAACAGGAAGAAAAATGCCGCTGTCTTCTAATGTGGTAAGAATGGTTTCATCAGCAGGAACGTGAATTATTTGACCGGTACTTTTTATCTCGACATCAAAAGCTTTATCTTCGTCACTTTCAAGACTGCTTTTATCGATTGAAAAGTACTCTCGGTTTATTAGCGTGTCATTCCAACCAAGCGCAAGTGCACTTTCTATAACATCATCAATAAATCGCTGAGGGCCGCACACATAAATAGGCATATGGGTAGATTTACTTTTCAAATAGTCCTTTACGCTAAGTCGAGACGACTGAGTATCGTTAGAAAAGTAGAACTTCGTATTTGGCAACTGCTTTATTCTGTCGCCGTAGGGCATTGCAGAGGAATTAGTTGCACACACACTAAATTCAAAGGGCAGCCCTTTTTCTTTGCATAACTCTGCCATAGGCAAAATAGGCGTAATGCCAATTCCTGCGGCAAGAAATAGCACTGTAGTATCCTTAGCGGGCAGGGTAAACGGGAAGTGATTTTTGGGTTCACTAATTTGTAGCTCATGACCTGCTTCCAACTCATCGTGAATAAACGATGAGCCGCCACGGCTATTGCTTTCACGCAGAATTGCAATTTCATAGTCGCTATTGTTAGAAGCGCCACACAAGGAGTATTGTCTGAGTAATCCGTTGGCTAAATGCAGTTCTATGTGTGCACCGGGTTCCCATGGCGCCAGACTTGTACCATCAACGGCACTTAGTTTAAGCCTTGTAATGTTATCGGTGAGCTTTTCTTTAAGTGTTATCTTAACGTTTTGCATAAACTTTATCTCCCGTGACTTAACGGCTTTCAGCTTTGATAGCGCGGGTTATCATTCTTCTGGCCATAACACCGCCAGAATCGATATCCAGCATGAGAAGCTGCCTATCGGGATATAAGTTTAAGTTCTTCTGTTGCTCTTCTAAGATTTCTTGATCTTCAGCAAATACCGCGCCCTGCTGCTGCTTAATTTGCTCAGTTAGTGCTGTATCATCAACTTTGAAATCTCGCGCCATTCCCCAAAAATAATGTATGGATTGGTCAGATTCTGGCGTAATAAAGTCGACAACGATACTGCCAGCCCTTTTATCTGGTGCCGCATTGATACCGCCTTCTCCCGCCACAGCAACACCCACTTCGATCATAATGTGGCTGGGTAAGTCGAAGCGACAAACTTGCCATCGGTCTACGCTTCCTTCTTTAGGTAAATCATTAGCTTCCAAAGCCGCTTGCCAAAATGGAGGGGCTACAATATTTTCCATAAAGCGTGAGGTCACAACCTGTGCACCCTCAACTTTTGTATTTACTGGTGCTTCTTCTATTTCTGATTGCCCGATACTTGTTGAGTGCACGTAGGTTTCGTGGGTGAGATCCATCAGGTTATCTACCATTAACCGATAATCGCAATTAATGTGATACAGCCCACCACCATAAGCCCAGTCAGGGCTATCGGCCCAAAATAGATTAGGTAACGCATCTTCATCTGCAAGGTCTTGTTCACCCGGCCACAGCCAGATAAAGCCGTACTTTTCGACGACTTTAAACGCTTTGATGCATGGAAATTTGTCTACCCGCTGCTTGGGCATAGCGTCGGTTTTACCTTCTCTCCCCATCACTAGGCCATGATAGCCACACACCAACTTTCCATTTTCAACATAGCCTAGAGAAAGAGGTGCGCCGCGGTGGGGACAAAAATCTTCAACCGCAGCAACGGTTTTATTGCTATCGCGGAAAAAAACCAGCGGCACATCGCAAATTGTACGTGCTAATGGTTTGTCAGAATTTACTTCATGTGAATAACACGCTACATACCATGTGTTTAACGGATAAATTTTTTCTTTCATATTATTGTCCCCATCCAAAATTGGATCCAATATATGCCATAACACGTTAAAATCAAGTTATTTAAACGTAAATTGGATCCAATAATTAAATAACGTGTCCTTTCAGGTCCTAAGCACCCTAGATAATCGGCAATTAGCAGGAAACAGGGCTTGAGTTGCACTGATTAAAAACGGTAAATTGGATCCAATTTCGATGTACGTAAGTCAATTATGAGCGAGACAAAAACGAACCCAGCCGTAGTAAGTATTCTTAGAGAGAAAATATTGATGGGTGAATTCCCTGCTGGGAAGCGTCTGGCAGAAACGCAAGCTGCAGAAGCCTTGGGAGTATCAAGAACCCCAGTTCGTATTGCGCTGCGCTCTTTAGCGCAGGAAGGACTTCTTGAAAAGCTTCCTGCTAGAGGCTATCGAGTAAAAGAAGTCACCGTCACAGAAATTACGAATTCGGTAGAAGTGCGCGGTGTACTTGAAGGGCTAGCAGCCAGACAAGCGGTTGAGATAGGATGCAGCGAGCACACAATTGAACAGCTAAAAACGTGCTTGGCACAAGGAGATGCACTATTTGTTGATGGCAGCATTGATGAGGCTGGCATAGAAGCATATCAACAGATGAACGAAACATTTCACGATATTATTATCAACGCAAGCGGAAACACGTCGATTAAAAGTGCGTTGCAGCTAAATGAACATTTTCCTTTCGCCTCGGTAAGTGCCATTGCATACGACCCGAACCAACTAGACAGAGAGTTTCATCGCCTCAAATACGCTCATACTCAGCATCATGCTATTGCAGATGCCATGATCAAAGGCCAAGGTGCGCGTGTGGAGGCTTTATTAAAAGAGCACTCTCTTGCCACTATCAATCATATCGACTTATTTAATTCCAATACGTATAAGCTATACAAGCCTAGAAAAATGTAGGCCCTAGGTGCATGAGGGCTCGCAGAGAATCTTAATTATCGGCTATTTTGCAACAAGCGGCTGCGCATGCTTTGTTTTTACAAGCGCTAGTAGCGCGGCCAAAAACGCTAACGCCGCAAATAGCATCAATACGTTATACAGACCACCAAACTCTACCTGAAGTAAGGTAACCAGAATTGGCGCACTAAATTGCCCAAGGAAAAATGCGCCAGTCCACAGTCCAGTGCCTTTTCCGCGAACATTTACTGGTAGCACTTTCAATACCCAGTTGAGTGTGGTGGGTAGTAACAAGCCAAAGCCCAAGCAGGCTATCACCACAGATACAGAAGTCATAACCAACGACGTGGAAACCGCCGCGCCCACATAGCCCAGGGTAGCTAGTATTAGACCACCAGCTATAAGCGATGGGCCAGTTAACCCTTTGGCTTTTTTAAATGCGATAGACCCTAGCGCAACACCGATATTCGCAGCGGCACCAATCCCCCCAATGACACCTGGTGAGACCTCGGCTGATAGCGCTAATATCTCTCCTAATTTAACGATGATGGTATAGAAGATTACACCAACAAATAACGTTGTTATAAGTATCGGAAGAATGTCGCGCCACGGCGTTCTCACGCCGGATGCGGTATTTTTATCAGACGCGGAAGGTTCAAACAAAACCTGGTGGACTAAGAGGGCTATGGGGAGAGCGAGAATATACAATAAGAAAGGGCCTCTTGAGCCTAACAGCTCTCCTAAAATACCGCCAAAGGCAATAAGTACTATTGCACTAATACTGACACTGGCAATTTGTATTGTTACCCATCGCTGACGTGCTTTACCCGTGTAGTAATCTGCAATGAGTGCTGTTGCGACCGTCATAATGGCAGCCTCTGCCATACCTAACACCACGCGAGATAAAATAATATGGAACAAATTAGTGAGGAAGAAGGGTGCAAGTCCAATGAATGCATAGATGATTAGCGCGGTAAGCAACACTGGCTTTCGGCCAACTCTATCGGATAGCCATCCGGCTATGGGAGAGAACAGTGCTACACAAAGCGCGGGGATTGTCATTGCCATTGGTACTAAAAATTCAGCGCCTTCTATGTAGGCAAATTCTTTCATAAATAGCGGCAAAACTGGTACTAAAGAAATGATTGCCATAGTGGGCATAATGGCTGCTAAAACTAAAATCACACCATGTTTAGACGTTGCTACGCCTTGTTTATCTAAAGCAGTCATACAAGTACCCCTTCTGGTTTTTATTGTCTCTACCGCTTATCTCACTTGATAGTAATTTGCATAGGATTCGAAGGATAATTGTTCGCCTCGATATACAGGTATTGGCAATGGCGATACTTACTGTATGTGCTCATAAAAGGCCCTTGTAACATATTCATGAGTGAGCTTTTCACTGATACGTGCTGGTCTAAGCTATGCGTTCTCTCTCCGAACCGCCGCGAGCTAGGTGTACTTTTTATCGGCAGGCAAATGTTTTAAGGAATAAGAAGTAGCAAATAGTTAGGTATTGAAAGATTACAAAAATAGCTACAGCTGGACTAGAAGGCTGTAGCAGATTTTTTACAGAGAGATTCCTTTGAAGGCGCTGGCGCTGCCTTGCAGAGCCAGCTTAGTGGTGGCTAGTACATTAATGTGATAACTTCACTTTCTGCCCAGCCATAGCGTACCGCTTTGATGAAAAGCTTATTGTGCGCACTATCTGGTACAAAGCTTTTATCATAAACTTGCCATACTTTGTTGTCATAGCTATAGCCTATGGATGCACCTTCTGTTCTAGGGGCTATGAAAACTTTACCAGTGATCTCATCAATCTCGGCAACGGCAGGAAGGGTTGTTTGCTGCGCGTCATGACGATTTCCGCTATCTTGAATTAATACGCTCTCTTCAATTAAGTTGTAGTCACTACCAAGATTACGCCAGTTATCCAACTGCTCTCTGAAACGCGACAGGACATGGGCGTAATCAGGATTGCTCGCTAAGTTAACAAGCTGCTCGGCATCTTTTGATAAATCATAAAGCTCCTCTGGCACCTTGCTGTCGAACCATTTTTTCTGCTGGGCTGTAAGCGTGTTGCTCGCTTTAGCATTGTTCAACGCTTTAACTGATGAGAGTACGTTTCTGAATTTAATTTCAGAGCCATTTGGTTGGGTAGCGTAGTTGCGTACGTACTGATATTTTTCGTCCAACACGTAGTAAGAGCGAAGATCGACAGCGTCCATTCTGGCGCGGTCAGCAAAAATATAGTGCCGTTTGACCGGTGCGTCATCAGACAAATCAATTCCCTGCATATAGGGTAACCTTTCGATGCCTGCAAAACCCAACAGGGTTGGCGCTATGTCTTCAAAAGACACTAACCTGTCTATCGTTTGGCCACTTCCTGGCATCCAATCAGGTTTATATTTTTCAGGAATGTGCATAATCATTGGCACTTTGATACCTGATACTAACCCTTCGCGCTTACTGCGAGGCAACGCATCACCATGGTCGGTGGTAAATATAAAGATGGTGTTGTCCCACAGTTTATCTTTCTTCAAATTCTCGATGACAGCCCCAACTTGTTGGTCCATCACCTCGATATTCTCATAAAACCTCGCGATTTCCTGCCGCGTTTCTTTAGTATCGACTAAATAAGGAGGCACCGTAATTTTATCTAAGTCGGGTGTACTGAATTGGTAGTTTGCGCGGATCCCCTCACTGATTTGGTTCATTTGTTGTAAATGAGGTGGCGTATTTTCTGGTATAAACAGCGCTGACTCGTGTGTAATAAAAGGGTTTAAGTTTAGGAAAAACGGTTTACCCTGCAGGTCATGTGTTCTCCATGCCGAAGGCACTAACGAGTCTTCAGGGTTGCGAACATTTCCGTTAGCACTCCAAATAGTAAAAGGCCCCACGCCAACGGCACCTTTGGCAAATTGGTAGTCGGTCTTGATATCGTTGTAAGTAAAGTAGCCATTTTTACGAAGAATTTCAGGATAGGCTTTGACCTGTGCAGGCGGAACACCAAAATACTCTCTGTCTGCAGTACGCATATGCTGAAGGCCTACTCTGTGTGGCGGAGCACCAGTGATAAGCCCCGCTCTAGACGGTGCGCAAACACCAGCCATGGTATACACATTGTTGAACATTACGCCTTCGTTAGCCAAGCTGTCTAAATTTGGCGTACGCGCAACGTCGTCACCATAGGCACCAATACGCGCGCTTAAATCTTCTGCCACAACAAGAACGATATTCGGCTTTTCGCTGTCTCGTTGCTCATTAAATTCAGCGCTCATTACCTGTGACGTATTCGCCGCTAATAATGCTATCGCTATAAGTTTTCTTAACATCGCAATCTCCTTTAAAGCGGCTGGTAAATGGAGCTTTTCAACTCAAGTGGCTGGGTTGAAAAAATGTTTTTAGATGAAGAAGCAAGATGCACGTCATACAACCCGGCCTCGGCGTACCAAGCGTTTTTTTCTGTATTGAACGACATAAGATCTTCTGCGGTTAAGGTAAACACTACATCTTCTGACGCCTTAGGCGCTAACAGCGTTGTTTTAGCGAAATGCTTCAACTGCTTTTTAATTAAGGATTGTGGGCCTTGTGGTGCACCAATATAAAGCTGAACGACGTCTTTGGCTGGCACCTCCCCGGTATTAGTAACCGTTACCTTAACTTTCACCTCATCTGAAAAAGACGTACTGCTTAAAGACACGTTTTGATAGCTAAAGTTAGCGTATGACAGGCCAAAGCCAAAAGGAAATGCTACCGCTTCGTTCGCCCCATCAAAGTACCTGTAGCCTACTCGTGTCCCCTCTTGATAAACAACTTTAGATGGTTGAGAGCCGGTTATGCCATTTGGTTCTGCTTCTTTATCGGTGATAAAACCAGGAAAGCCTTTATCTGATGGATAATCTTCAAGCTTAAGTGGCCATGTTGATGCAAGCTTGCCTGACGGGCTTACTTCACCAGTAAGTATATCAGCCACTGCATTACCCGCTTCTTGTCCAGGTAGATGAGTAAGCAATATGGCGTCAGCTTTTTCTTTCCAGCTCTGCGTCTCGATTACACCGCCAACATTTAAAAGAACGATAAAAGGTTTGTTTTTGGCCGAGAAAGCGCGTGATAGCTCAGTCAAAAGAGCCTGTTCACGTTCTGTAAGATAAAAGTCTTCACGCTCTCTGTCTACGAACTCTCCTGAATTGCGACCTAAAGTAAAGATGGCAACATCGTGGGTTTGTGCAAGCGCTTCAGCCATTGTTGTTGATATGTCTAATTCACCTAGTGCAGGGCTTGGCATCATGTCCGCTAAAGGGTGGTGGGATACAGGCAAATTGGCAGTTTCACTTGCGATGTGTTTATCGTAACGTAATGATAATTCCTCGCTCAAACGTATTCCTGCGTTCTTAAGCCCTTGCGCAATTGAAATACTGTAAGCTTCATGAACATCGCCACTGCCAGTGCCGCCAATCGCTGTTTGATACGAACTATTTCCAAGCAACGCAACTGAAGCACCAGCCTGTAAAGGTAGTGCCTGGTGTTCATTTTTAAGCAGTACCATCCCTTCTGTAGCGATTTCGCGAGCGAGTTTGGCATGTTCTTGAAGGGGTGGTTTGTTGGTGACCGTGCTTTTCTTAAACGAATGGGTTTTGACGATTAGATTCAAAATATTGCTAACGTTACGATCTAAAACAGACTCTTCTAGTGCACCGTTTTCAACGGCACCTTTGATGATAGCATTTTGATGATCCATACCAGGCATCAGTAAATCGTTGCCCGCCGACATTTGCTTTACGGGATTATCGCCACCAAACCAATCCGTCATCACAATGCCGTCGAACGCCCACTGGTGACGAAGGGTGTCCGTTAAAATAGCGCTGCTTTCTGATGTATATTCGCCATTTACTTTATTGTACGAAGACATTAACGCCCATGGTGCGCTCTCTTTTATGGCAATTTCAAACCCTTTTAAATAAATTTCTCTAAACGTTTTTTCATCCACTTCTACATCAATTTGATCGCGATTCCATTCGTGGTTGTTAGCAACAAAGTGCTTTAGCGTTGCACCTACTCCCTGGTATTGCAGGCCTTCAACATACGCAGCAGACATCATTCCACTTACAACGGGATCTTCAGAAAAATACTCAAAGTTCCGCCCTCCCATTGCATGCCGATGTATATTCAATGCAGGCGCTAGCATCACATCAATGCCGTACGCTTTGGCCTCATTACCTACCGCTTGCCCAAATTTTTGAACAAGAGGAAGGTTCCAGCTTGAACCGATTAAGGTTGCGATAGGAAAAGCAGTGGCGTAAAAGGTTGCTTCATGGTCATCTCTAGTGGGCGAGATACGCAAACCTGCAGGTCCGTCGGCAAAAACGATGGAAGGAATACCTAGTCGCTCTATCGCATAAGTTGTTCCTGCGGCGCCAGGCACTTTATCTTTAGTGACACCGACTTGCGGCCCACCGGTTTCCATGGCCATGCCCGTTCCTCGAACAAGCATTACCTTTTCATCTAGCGTCATTGCTTTAACAATGTCTTCCACTGGCGCATGGCCAAGTTTAAGCTCGTCTGACGAATTAGCTGAAGAAAAAGTGGGTACGGAAAGAAAAACCATCAAAACAGAGCATCTTTTTATAAACTTCATATGAATTTTTTCCATGCAGTATGCGCGCTTTTGCCCTGTTTGCCAGGCCACGTAAATCGCAACATCGTCGAAAAATTTTAAAACAAAATTAACAAATTATGCTAAAAGAATCACAAAGTGAGAAATAGTTGATAATTTGGATATATAACTATCGTTAAAAACGATAGTTACAGGATATCGAATTTTTTGGGTCTTTAATGAGTGAAAAGTGCGCTAGGCGCAGGCCTAGCGCTTTATATTATTAGAACTCTTGAGATACTCTTATACCAATGGTGCGCATTGAGTTAAGTCCCCATGTCTGTACAGTTGAGGCTAACCCTTCATTGTTTTCACCTGCATCAAAGCCGATAGAAACAGGATACTTTTCATCAGTACAGTTGTTGCAGAAAACAGAAACGTTTAAACCATCGTAGGTAGAGATACCGGCACTCAAGTTTAAAGTTGTTATTGCATCAAGCTCCCTCTGAGGCGAACCAATTCCATAAGACGTTTCCGAGCGGTAGTATACGTTTGCATTCACAAAACCATACATGTTGTCGGTCAACTCTTGTTCATAGTTTGCTTGCAGCGTTGAAGTAATATCAGGTGCCATTGGAAGCGTGTAACCCGAGGCATCAAAGAACGCATCGTCAGGACCACAAACTTCAGAATCCGGCGTACACGATGCACCTTCAAAGTTATCAAACGTTGCGTCTAGTAATGACGTGTCCCATTGGAGCGTGAGGTTTTCAGTTGCCATGGCCTTTAATGAAATTTCAGCACCTCGGGACGTTACGCTTGCCGCATTTTGAATAATGAAAGCTTGAGCGTCTAGGTTAAACGACTGCGCTTGGTAGTTATCAAAATCAGTGTTAAACACAGACACGTTCAAGATAACCTTGTTATCTAGCAGTCTGCTCTTTACACCGGCCTCGAACGTGGTCGATATTTCATCTTCAACTGCAAATGGAATATCAGGGTTACCTTGGTTATCTGTATTAAATCCAGGTGCTTTATAGCCTTGCCCAATCGATGCGTACAGCATGACCTTATTGGTGTACTCATAGTTAGCGCCCAGCTTCCAACTGACGTTGGTATTATCGACTGATTCTTGGAATCGACCACGCGGGCCACCTATCCCTACAAAGTAATTACGCTGCATTTGTAAAACGTCTGTTGAAATGTCGTCTTGCGTAACGCGAGCACCTGCGACAGCCGTAAATTTATCGGTCAAGTAAAAGTCGAACTGACCAAAAACAGCATAGCTTTCCTGTTTTAGCTCAGTATCGCTGTCGTTCCCTAAGAAAACGTCATTGCTATACGGGCATTCTGGCGGTGGTCCTGAAATCTCTGCGCCAACGCAAAATGGGAACCCAACTGCAACAAATGGAGGAGGGCCTTCAACGTCTAAGCTGTTGGTCATATCAGAGGTAGAATTAAAGTAGAAAAGTCCAACCTGCCCTGAATAATCGTCATTTTTTGGGAATACGAGTCGCACTTCGTTTGAATATTGCTCGTAGTCGTTGGTATTTGGGTTATCAACAATGTCTCTTCTAGATGCAAAGTCATTGTGCAAATTAGTATCGCTTTCGAAGTAACGCCACGCAGCAATATTAATGAGCTCTATACCGCTATCAAACTCATACGCCAACTCAACTTGCGCTCCACCTGTCTCTACGTCGCTAAACATTGCACCATCTGAATTGTTGGTCATATTTTCAGGGCCTGGAACAATATTGTCTGGCTCAAAAAAGTCCAATAACTCACTGTTTGGATCTACGGTTCGATAGGTTCGGCTGTAGCGCTCAGCCGTGCCTTCGTTTTCGTTGTAATCGGCAATCGCGTATAAAGAAAAGGGGCCATCTTCATAAAGGTACTTAACTTTAATCCCCGATTTATCCTGACCTAAGTCTGTTCTTACATCGTCGTTAGGAAACACGTTTTCGATAAGCGGATCTTGAGACGATTTGAGCAGATTTACACGAAGCGCTGAATTATCTGAAACAGGAACATTTACCGTCCCTCTGATAATGTGCCCTTTGGCATCTGTGGGCGTGGTATCTCTGTAGTTATATTCTAATGAGACATTACCTGAGAATTCATCAAATTCAGGCCTTCTTGTTGTAATGTTTACCAAACCTGCGGATGCGTTTTTACCAAATAACAAGCCTTGAGGACCGTTAAGTACTTCAACAGAGGCAATGTCGTTGAATGGTTGGCCAGCAAGCGCATTTCGTCCTAAGCTTACGCCGTCAATTGCCAACGCCACACTCGGGTCAATGGTTTCTGCAAACACTTGAGTGCCAATACCGCGAATGGCAAAGGTGTTGTCTTGCCCTAGTTGTAATGTAGGCGCCAGCGTTGAAAGTTGAGTGATTTCATTGATGCTTTGTTTTTGTAAATCGTCAGAAGATAATGTTTGTACACTTACCGGTACTTTCTGAATATCTTGCGAAGTACGCTGTGCTTTAACCATAATAACTTCAAAGCCTTCAGAGTCTTTGGCTTCGGTTTCAGCGTTCTGCGCAACGGCTGATTGAGCAAAAACAGCTGCAATAAGGGTTACCAGCGCTGACTGTTTAAATTTTGATGTGCTTTTCATGTGTCCCTCTTCTCAGTAGTCATTCGAGAGTGTTATTTGTGCCGCGTTATTAAAATGCGTTATGTGCTAGCTAGTTTCACAAAGCGGTCTTTGAATCTAGCCACCCAACGGTTTACAAGAATTTAACCAAATAGAAACGTTTGAACACTCCGATTTCGTGATACCCACCTATCGCAAACTATGATACTTAGCAAAACGTTTAACACCTGAGCTCTAAACGCAGCTAAACCCGTGGACTTCGTTCCTTTATTGAGCCGACTAAACATCGAAAAAAATAACGGCAACAACGTCTATCGAGTATAGAGATATTTAGTATCTGTAATTTCGATTTTTACCTTACCGCGGCTTTTTCTAGGATCGGTAGTTACTGAAATGTTAAAAGTAATTTGTTTCATGACCAGCGACGAAATACACGCCGTAGGTTACATTCACTGCAGGTAGCTCAGCGCTTGATTGGGGCACGCATTACTTTTCCATATCTTACTTCACCTCGACATGATCACATTACATCTCGCTTGAACCATCAGACGACTGTGAAGTTTCGCAATAGTGTGAGCCGCTAAGGTGGCGCACTTTTTTGGAGAGCATAAATTGAAGCGCACATTAAAGGTTTTAATCACGGTTTGCAGTGTATTTACTCTTTTTGTCCAGGCCTCGGCAACTGAAAGCGAGCATGGCCAGAAGCGAAACATTGTATTTGTATTAGTTGATGATCTTCGATATGACGGAATGGGCTTCATTCAGCCTACGCTCCAAACCCCCAATATTGATGATTTGGCATCAACCGGCGTGCACTTCACAAATGCATTGGTGACTTCGTCTTTGTGCTCACCTAGCCGTGCATCAATTTTGACAGGCATGTCTACTCGCAATCATAAGATCGTTGATAATAATAATTCTAGCGAAGAGGGGTTAACCTTTTTCCCTCAGTATTTACAAGACGCGGGCTACCAAACGGGCTTTTTTGGGAAATGGCATATGGGGTCTCACTCAGATATGCCCCGTAAAGGCTTCGATAAATGGGTAAGTTTCACCGGTCAGGGCACCTATTATCCGCAAGACCGGGTACCTCCACCATTACGCAATAAAGGGATTGTAAACCAACTAAATGTGGATGGTGTTCACGTTGATCAAAAAGGCTATATCACAGATGAGTTAACCGACTATGCACTTGAGTGGCTAGATAGCGATATCGACCAAACACAGCCATTTTTACTTTATCTAAGCCATAAAGCAGTGCATTCAGATGCAACGCCTGCCGCTCGCCACAAAGACCAGTACAAGGATGTCGAATTTACATTGCCTGAAAGCGCAAAGGTGACAAAAGAAGATGCTAAAAACAAGCCTATGTGGGTTCACAATCAAAGAAATAGCTGGCATGGCGCCGAATTTTTCTATGCCAGTGACAGAAAAATGAGTGACTACTTAAAAAATTATTACGCAACGTTGTCAGCGGTAGACGATGGTTTAGGCGAAATTATTAGCTATCTGAAAAAGAAAAATCTCTTTGATAATACTATGGTTGTTTTCTACAGCGATAACGGCTTTATGATTGGAGAGCACGGACTAATTGATAAGCGAAATGCTTATGAAAGCTCTATTAAGGTACCGCTTGTTATAAGCGCTCCCGGTTTGCTGCCTGAAGGAGAGAGCAACCATACATTAGTGCGAAACCTTGATTTAGCCCCAACATTTCTAGACCTTGCTGGTATAGCGGCACCAAGTCACTTCGAAGGGAAAAGCTTCTTACCCGTTGCCACGGGTGCGGTAAAGGAAGAGGAGTGGGATGCCCCTGATTTTGTGTACGAGTATTACTGGGAATATTCATTTCCTATGACCCCAACCACATTCTCAATACGACGAGGCAACCTTAAATACATTCAGTACCACGGCGTTTGGGACATAGAAGAACTGTATGATTTAAGTACTGACCCCGATGAGCGGAAAAACTTAATTCGCCACCCTGATTACGCAGAAAAGCTGCTTCCTCTTCGCGAAGCGCTTTATCAATCTTTATTTCCAGCAACAGGGGCAAAGCCTTCTGTTCCTTTCAACGCTCGCCTCTCAGAGGGGTTGAATTTACGCAAAAAAGAGGGTTTAGAAGCGGCTCCCTTTCCCGATTGGTGGAAAGTAGAACCTAATAGATTTGATAAATACAACGGCTTATTCCCTGATACTCCTTTGAAGATAGAAAAGGAAAGAAAAGGTGAGCTTTACTTTCCCTTCATGGAAAGTATGAATAAAAACAACTAGGAGAAAGTTTGTGCAACAAGCAAACACTAACGAAAACCGATTCACTATTATTCTGGTCAGCTTGGTGGCGACTATTGGCGGTTTTTTATTTGGTTTCGACAGTGGCGTGATTAATGGGACCATCGACGGACTGCAATCGGCGTTTAATGCCGATGATATAGGCACAGGTTTTAACGTTGCATCAATGCTATTAGGTTGTGCCATTGGCGCTTTTTTTGCGGGGAAATTAGCAGATATTTTTGGTAGGAAAAGCCTGCTGATTGTCGCAGCAGTTTTTTTTATTATCTCAGCGTTAGGCTCGGGGCTCGCAGGCAGCTCGATTGAATTTGTTATATACCGCGTACTTGGAGGGATAGCTGTAGGGGCAGCTTCCGTCATGTCACCGGCTTATATTGCAGAAATTGCACCAGCTAGATACAGGGGCGCTTTGGCGACTATTCAACAAGTTGCCATTATTACTGGTCTCTTCTCGGCATTTGTTAGCAACTATGCATTGGCGCTATCGGCAGGCAAATCAACTGACATATTGTGGGCAGAATTTGAAGCTTGGCGTTGGATGTTTTGGGTAGAACTTGCCCCAGCAAGTTTGTTTTTTTTCGCACTGTTCTTTATACCAGAAAGCCCAAGATATTTAGTTTTCTCTGGAAAAGAAGAAAAAGCCAAAAGCGTGTTAAGTGCGCTTTTTGGAGAACAGCAGGCCAATCTTATATACAACGAGATATCTAACTCGCTGCAAGCTGATCATAAGCCTTCAATGCGAGACATTTTCGACACATCAACGAACAAAGTGAGGTCTGTTGTGTGGGTAGGTATTGGTCTAGCCGTTTTACAACAGCTTGTTGGTATAAATGTGGTGTTTTATTACGGTGCCGTATTGTGGCAAGCCGTTGGGTTTACAGAGTCAGATGCATTACTGATAAATATACTCAGTGCAGGGCTGAGTATCTTTGCTTGTATTATTACCATTACCTTGATTGATAAATGGGGCCGAAAGCCCATACTCACTGTCGGCTCTGTCGGTATGGCAACAGCACTAGCGTTAATGGTTATCGCATTTCAAAGCGGACAATTTATAGAAGGACAGCTTCAGCTGCCGGGTCATATGGGAACACTCGCTCTAGTGGCGGCTAATGTTTACGTTTTCTTCTTTAATTTATCGTGGGGGCCCGTGATGTGGGTAATGTTAGGTGAAATGTTTCCTAATCAAGTAAGGGGGTCTGGTTTAGCTATAAGTGGCCTTGCACAGTGGAGCGCCAACTTCCTCATTACAATAACCTTCCCAATATTACTTTTAGCAATTGGTTTGGTTGGTGCTTATAGTCTTTACGCACTTGCTGCATTTTTATCTATTTTCTTTGTCGTGAAGTTCGTGAAAGAGACGAAAGGCAAATCACTTGAAGCAATGTAACAGCAACACCAAAAGTGACGCTATTGTGATCAACTCTCGTAAAGCAGGAAAATGGTTCACGACGGAGGTCAAAATTGACCGCTAAAAATCTCGAGCTCTATGTAGAGAATAGCTTTGACGAGTTCGAAGCTTTCTTTCATGGCGAAGCACTGACCGTTCGTAGTCAGCTACACGGGTGGAAGGTACTACCTCATCGTCACAAGGCGCTTTGCCAAATTTTTGTTATCACGACCGGCGGTTGTAAAGTTCAACTCGATGACAGAAATACGATAGTGACCGCTCCCTGCGCGCTTTTTATACCTGAAAATGTTGTTCATGGGTTTGATTGGGACGTGGGGTCGAAAGGGCATGTATTATCTGTTGTTTCACCCGTGGTAAAACAAATAGCACAGAATGTAGATTCCTTGGGTTTCATTGACGACGCATTAATAGGGAGTTTAGACGGAAAGTACATACATGATATCGTCTATTTGTGCCAAAAGCTGGAAGACGAAGCCCGGAACGTCTTCGCTTGTAGCGGGGCTATGACAATAGCGTTACTTCAACAACTTTTAATTATTCTCGGTAGGGTTGAGCCATCAACAAGTCAACCTGTGCTTAAGCCGTCTAGATCTGAACACAAAGTCCGCTTTTACGAGATGCTAATTAAGAAGTATGGTTGCGAACAACACCAAGTGAAATGGTACGCGAATAAGATAGGAGTAAGTAGCGCTCATCTTAATGTAATTTGCAGGCAGTATTCTCAATCAAGCGCTTCAGAATTGATTTACAGGTACTTATTAGATGAGGCGAAAAGGCTTTTGATTTTTTCGAATATCAACATCTCTGCCGTAGCAGAGCGTCTGGGTTTTCAAGACCAAGCTCATTTCACTAAATTTTTTAAGAAAGCGACTCACTATACACCTTCTAGTTTCCGCAAAAACCACAAATAAAATGGCCCGCCCTAGAGGATTCGAACCTCTGACCTCGGCCTCCGGAGGGCCGCGCTCTATCCAGCTGAGCTAAGGGCGGTTTGTAGAACCGGTGAGATAATCACCGAGCGTTTACCACAATGAACTACGTCACTACACGTATGCTGCAAACGGGGCGTAATAATACTGACGCCACGGGCTGGCTTCAACTCATTTATTAAAATCTCTTTAGATGGCTTGGCAGAAGTGTTAAAAATCCTTACTTTTTATGGGTAATTGGCCTCAAATAGTTGTTCAGCCCCAATTAACCGTTATAATCTGGCCAGTTATATTTTAAACAAATTCATCATTGCCTGGAGACAGATGTGAAATTAAAGACTTGGTTAACTGTTGCTGCTACTGCGCTAACTGTTTTTGCAGCACAAGCACAAGAAATGAGTAACGATGAAATTGCCGATCGCATTAAGCCGGTAGGTCAGGTACATGTTGCAGGTGCAGCGGCAGAAGGTAGCGCTGGCGCAGCTGGCGGTGCAAAGTCTGGCGAAGACGTTTACAACTCTGCGTGTGTTGCTTGCCACTCTGCAGGTGTTCTAGGCGCTCCTAAAGTTCACGTTGCAGCCGACTGGCAGCCTCGTTTGGACGAGCGCGGTCTTGATGGTGTATGGCAAAACGCTTTGAACGGTATCAACGCTATGCCTCCTCGCGGTACTTGTGGCAACTGTTCTGATGACGAAATTAAAGCCGCTATTGAGTATATGATTGAAGGTATCTAATACCTACACGATCACAACAACTTGATGGAAAAAGTAGCGTTTCACCCTCTAATCGGGTAAGTTAACCGGTTGGGAAACGTTACTTTTTTACTGGCGAGCGGAATGTCACAAGATTCGACGCAACACGAGTTGACGGAAGAAGAACTGCGCGAACTTATACCGCAGCTCCAACAACTCACCGACAAATATAAGCGCGCTGAACGTGTTCAGAAGGCGCTTTTTGATATTTCCGAACTTGCCAGCTCTGTAAGTCACCTAAACCGCCTTTACTCCGCTATTCACGAAATCATTGCCGATTTCATGAACGCCGACAATTTCTTTGTTGCCTTTTACGAACCTGAAAGCAACGTTGTCGACTTTGCCTATTTTATTGATGAATTCGACGAACAAACCGTTCCTCAGCTTCCTGCCGAGTCTTTAATGGACGGTATGACCGGCTATATTCTTAGAACTGGCAACTACTTATTTTATAAGCGCGATGAAGAAGAAACCTTTGCCTCTGAGCACGACATTAAGCTGGTAGGTTCACAGCCCTATGAGCTACTGGGCGTTCCTCTTAAACGCGGTAGCCAAGTGATTGGGGCAATGGTAGTGCAAACTTATGATGAGGGCGTGCACTACACTCAGGAAGATTTAGAGGTTCTGCTCTTTGTTTCCCAGCATATTGTTACTACCGTAGATAGAGTAAAAAACAGAGAGCTTACCGAACGCACTATTCGAGAGCGTACCCGCCAGCTTCGAAAAACGAACGACGATCTTCAAGAAGAAATTTTAGAACGCCAAAAAGTAGAGTCGCTGCAGCAAGCGCTGTTTGAAATTTCTGAACTGGCGGCCAACCTTGAAGGCGATATGGATGCCTTCTACTCCAGCCTTCACGATATTCTTGCGCGGCTTATTAGCGCTCCGAACTGTTACATAGCTATTCTCGACAAAGAGAAAGATATGTTGGAGTTTCCGTACTTCAGCGATACCAAAAACAAAGAGATTAGTGCCAGGCCGCTCGGCTTAGGGCTTACCGAATATGTGTTACGTACAGGCCAAGCTGAGCTAGTAAACCCGCCGAAGGTGTTAGAGCTGGCCGAGTCGGGAGACCTCGATGTGTCTGTTGCTCAGACTATGCTAAATAGTGCTAACTCTTGGCTCGGTTCACCGCTTGTTGTTGAAGGCGAAATTGCCGGGGTTATTGCAGTTCAAACCTACGGTAAACTGGCAAAATACAATGCCCGCGACCAAGAGCTTCTTCGCTTTGTATCGCACCACATTGCGGTAGCCATTGAGCGCAAGCGTAACACCGAGTCGATGCAGCGCTATAACATTGAGCTTGAAGAGCGCGTGAAAGAGCGCACTGCAGAACTTAACCGCGCGAACAAGTTTTTAAAGCAGCAAATTGAAGAGCGCAAAGAGATTGAGCTTAAGCTTATCCACGACGCCCACCACGACTCGTTAACGGATTTACCTAACCGCGCTATGTTCACAAGTCGGTTGGAGCTAGCCGTAGCCAGCAAGCAACGTTACAGCGACAACCTGTTCGCGGTGTTATTTATCGATTTAGATCGCTTCAAAGTTATTAACGACACGCTAGGTCACCACGCGGGCGACGAGTTCTTAATTGAGGTCGCAAGACGCATTGCGCTGTGTATTCGCGGTCACGACTTATTAGCCCGCTTAGGAGGTGATGAGTTTGTTGTACTGCTGGATAACTTCGAAGATGAAGCCGATGTAGAAGAAGTAGCTAGTCGCATCATTTCTTCAATTTCAGAGCCATTCTTACTGGATGGTCGCGAAATGTATTCCGGCGCCAGCGTGGGTATTGCCCACTTAGAAACCTATTATCGCAGCGCCGACGAAGTATTACGTGATGCCGACGCAGCCATGTACCAAGCGAAGACGCTGGGGCGTGGCCGTTACGTAATGTTTGATAAGAGCATGCGCGAAAGGCTGATAGAAGAGCTGGAGCTTGAAAATGAATTCAGGCGCGCCCTGCGTGAAGAAGAGTTTGATTACTTTTTGCAGCCAGTGATTGACTTAAATGACAAGAGCACGCTGTATAAAGAAATGTATATTCGCTGGTCTCACCCTGCCTACGGCAAAATAGCCCGTGAGCAGTTTAGGGAAGTGGCTGAGCACAGCGGCCTAACGCTAGACCTTGATTTATTTCAGCTTAACAAAGCATGCGAGTTACTAAACCACTACAAGAATACAGATGAGCCTATTAACAAAATAGCGGTTAACGTGTCGATTAACCACTTATTACAGGCTTCTATGGTTAATCAAATGATAGACGTAATTGCGGCATCTGACATTACGCCAAGCCAGCTTGTGTTTGAGTTTGATGAAAATGACTTAAATCGACGTTCGCAGTTTATCTTACCGGCAATTAAAAAGCTCAAACGCGCTGGCGTAACCCTTGTTCTTGATAACTTTGGAAGTGGATTAGCTTCGCTAAGTTACCTGTTTGCTTACCCCTTCGACTTCATCAAGATTGACCACCGATTTGTAAAATCACTCCCGCGCTCTCAGCGTAACTTAAAGCTTATTCAATCGGTGATGCTTATTTCTGAACACCTTAAGTTTAAGGTGATCGCAGAGGGAGTAGATTCTCAAGCCCAGCTTGACGCCCTAAATGAAATTGAGTGTTCGTACGGTCAGGGCAAGATATTAAAGCACGCCAAAGTGCTTGATATGGCACTGCTAGCCAGCTAAAAGTAAGTACCCACTTTCAGTTTTCACTTCCTTGAAAGTGTATATTTGAGGCATCTAGCCGGAAAATTTCTCACTGCGGTTATTCCGACCAATCTGCATTGACAAAGCTAACTGAGTTAGATACTTACCGACTACTTTTTACCTAATATACCTCTTAGGTTAGCAATACCCACCTGTGCTTTTTGCTGGCGCTCTTCTTTCGTTGCCTTTGGCTTTTGGTTTTCCCACTGAACGTCATCGGGCGGCAGTTCGAATAAAAAGCGGCTTGGCTCGGGGTTAATCACTTCACCAAACTGTCGACGCTCTTTGGCAAGGCTAAAAATCAGCTCGCGCTGGGCACGGGTAATACCTACGTAGGCAAGTCGGCGCTCTTCTTCTACGTTATCTTCGTCAATACTGCTTTGGTGCGGCAATAAGCCCTCTTCCATACCCACTAGGAACACAATAGGGAATTCCAAACCTTTTGAAGCATGCAGCGTCATTAACTGAACCTGGTCCCCTTCCCCATCGTCTTCACCTCGCTCCATCATGTCGCGCAGAATTAAGCGGTTCACTACCTCAGTTAAAGTCATGGGTTGGTCTAGGTCGTTGCCTTCCAGCATATCGTTAACCCAGCCAAATAGCGTACTCACATTGGCCATGGCCATTTCTGCGGCCTTGGGGCTGGCGCTGGTTTCATATAGCCACTCTTCGTAGCCCATGGTGCGGATCATGGTGCGCACTGCATCTGCGGTGTTGCCACGTTCAGCGTTGTCCGACAGCTCAACTACCCAGCGGGCAAAGGTCGATACCGAATGAAAGGCTTTATCAGGCAGCACGCTGTTTAAGTTAGGATGGGTCGCGGCTTCAAACATAGACACACCCAAGCTATTGGCAAAGTTACCCAGTTTTTCTAGCGTAGCGCGGCCTATACCACGCCCGGGCGTATTTATTATACGCAGCAAAGCATTATCGTCGTCCTGATTCACCAATAGCCGTAAATAGGCCATGATGTCTTTCACTTCAGCTCGACCAAAGAACGACATCCCACCGCTTATTTTGTAAGGAATGCGGTTGCTCATTAGCAGCTTTTCGAAAATACGGCTTTGGTGATTCCCGCGATACAAAATGGCGTAGTCTTTAAACTGGGTGCGGTTCATAAACTTATGCGCCAGCAATTCTGCCACCACCCGCTCACCTTCATGTTCCTCGTTCTTTGCCTCTATCACTTTAAGCGGTTCGCCGTACTGCAACTCTGAAAATAGTGTTTTATCGAACAAGTGCGGGTTGTTCTGAATAAGAATATTCGCGCAATGTAGAATGCGACCTGACGAGCGGTAGTTTTGCTGTAGCTTAATCACGTTTAGTCGAGGGAAATCTTCTTGCAGCAAATGTAGGTTTTGCGGCTTCGCGCCACGCCATGAGTAAATAGACTGGTCGTCGTCGCCAACCACGGTAAACCGTGCGCGCTCGCCTACTAGTAACTTTACTAACTCGTACTGACTGGTGTTGGTATCTTGGTATTCATCCACCAGCAGATAACGAATTTTGCTTTGC
Source organism: Alteromonas sp. ABH4_452 (assembly GCF_056311825.1). NCBI lineage: Bacteria > Pseudomonadati > Pseudomonadota > Gammaproteobacteria > Alteromonadales > Alteromonadaceae > Alteromonas > Alteromonas sp. ABH4_452. The sequence continues at coordinate 285,843 of NZ_CM149973.1, forward strand.
CATTTGGCTCTTATCGTTTCGCTGCTTTTTAAAAGCAGTGTGGGCAGCAGGATAAGGTCATCAAAATCTAGCGCGTTATAGGCTTTTAGGTTGTCTTGGTAACGCTTGTAGGCTTCTGCAAATTCGCGTTCGCCCGTGCTGGTTGCTGACTTCAATAAGGCGTCAGGCAATATAAGGTCGTTCTTCCAGTTCGATATGCAGCTTTGCAGAAGCTGAAGCTGATCTTTATCGCCATCGAGGGTGTCGGACGTTAGGTCGTTAAGCAGGGCAAACGAGTCTTTATCATCGAACAGCGAGAATCCTGGTTTTAGACCTAAGTCTTTTACATGGGCTTTAATAATGGTTAAGCCCATGGTGTGAAAGGTCGATACCTTTAACCCACGGGCTTCTGGCTTACCCAAGGTTTGCGCTACACGTTCTTTCATTTCACGTGCGGCTTTGTTGGTGAAAGTAACCGCTGCAATATAGCGCGCTGGCATATCGCAGTTTCTAACTAAATGAGCAATCTTGTTGGTAATTACACGGGTTTTACCACTGCCCGCCCCTGCCAGCACCAAACATGGGCCAGACACATAGGTTACGGCAGATTCTTGAGCTTCATTTAGTTTCATTTAATTCCTAAAACAACGTACGTTTGGGCGTAACACGGTTTTCATTGCATGTCGCGACGATACCGATAGAATAGCTTTCATATTTTGAGCTGCGCATTATAAGGGAATTCCATGTTGGATCCGAAGAAACTCGAAGATTTAGCGAAACAAATTGCTGATGCCGTACCACCAGGCGTTAAAAACATGGCTGAAGAAGCAGAAGGCCGAGTGAAAACAGTATTGCAGTCGCAGCTGTCGAAACTTGATTTAGTGACTCGCGAAGAGTTCGATATTCAAAGCCAAGTGCTTATTCGCACTCGCGAAAAGTTAGACGCTATGGAAAGTCGCATAGCCGAGCTAGAAGCGAAACTAGCAGAAAAGTAGACTTTGGTACTTCTAGAAACCTGAAAGCGCCTTTATGGCGCTTTTTTGTTGAAACCGATGAGATAAAGAATGCTTTTCTGTCTTTGCAAAAGCACGGAACAAAAGAAACGTTACATCAAGATCTCTAGACCTTTCTGCTCAACAAGGCTCAGAAGCTTTAAAGAAGTACCTCGAGGCTTTTTGCTCCCCTGCTCCCACTGCTTGATTGTAGATGGCGTGATATTTAAATAGGCAGCAAAAACAGCTTGGCTTACTCTTGCTTTTTCACGTATTGCTTTTATCCGCTGTCCATCATATTGTTTGAGTTTGGGTAAACATAATGCATCAAACTTATGCATAGTCTGCTTATCCATTACTCCAGCTTCGCTCAAATCTTTTGCCGTACTATGTACTACATCTAAAATGCTTTCTTTCATGCTATCTCACCTCTTCAATACTGCCTGAATCAATAGCTTTCTTAAGCTTTTCCTCGCAGTAGTTCAGTAGCTCTTTAGCTAAGAGTTTTAAAGACTTCATCTCTTTAACACTAATGTTAGAGCGGGTGCTTTCGGAAAAACCGTAAATAAAAAAGGCTTTATTATCCACTTGAAAAGCTATGAGAGTTCTTAGACTTCCACTTTTGCCTTGCCCCAAAAGAGGTACTCACTTTTTATACACGTTTGCACCTAAATCGGCGTCAACTAATCCCTGTTGCATTTCTGCAATTGCTAATTTTAACAAGCTGTCTGATAAACCTTCCTTACTCGCCCACCTCTTGAATCACTTCAATTTATACATGCGTATAGATTCCATTCGACACCCAAAGTATAACACTTAGTAGCACAATTTGTGCACAGTTTTAAAAACACTTAGTGATTAAAGCGCGTGCCTGTATAAGCTAGTGAATACTTTAGACTGGCTATAAATTAGTTATAAGGGGACGTGGGTACAGGTTGAAGTTTGCTGTTGGTAAGTTTTACCTTACCTAACAAAAATGCAGCGCCGTACCAAGCGTAATGGCTAAACCAATGTAGTGGTTTTCAATAAACGCGGTGAAACAGCCTTCACGCTGTCGGCGTTTAATAAGTTGATATTGGCGCACGCATAGCAAAGCAGAAAACAGCACGGCTGCGTAGTAAGGCCATGTCGCATTGATTGTTACGCCTATACACCACAGAATTGCTAGCGCGCAGGCTTGCAACAACATCACAATTAGCACGTCGTTTTTACCAAACAATATGGCGGTAGATTTAACGCCTATTTGCAAATCGTCGTCGCGGTCTACCATGGCGTACATGGTGTCGTACGCTACTGTCCATAGTAAGTTAGCAATAAACAACCACCAAGCGTACGTGGGTACAGTTTCTAGCACGGCCATGAAAGCCATAGGTATCGCCCAGCCAAATGCCGCACCTAATACCACCTGCGGCAAGTGGGTATAACGCTTCATGAAGGGATAGCTTGCAGCAAGCAAAAGCGCTACGACAGATAACGCGATAGTTTGCCAGTTAAGAAACAGCACTAACACAAACGCAATAGCGATAAGTGCGCCAAATAACTGAAGCGCTTGTTTAGGCTTAACTTCACCAGTTGCCAACGGACGCTGGGTTGTGCGCTTTACGCGTCCGTCCACTTTTCTATCGGCATAGTCATTGATAACGCAGCCTGCTGAACGCATTACGACTACGCCAGCCACAAAGATAAGCGTAATGCCTAAAGACGGTAAACCTTGTGCCGCCATTAACAGTGCCCACAATGTAGGCCACAACAATAAATAAATACCTACGGGTTTATCTAGGCGCATAAGTCGCGCATATGCATTCCAATTGTGTTTCATAATTGTTGTTCGCTTTCCTTTTCGCTTGTCGCTGACTGACCGTAAGCCGGAGAATGTGGAAGAAAAACTTCTGCCACTATCATGCTGTAGTTATCTAACGTAAACAACGAGCGCCTTCCCCACAAGGTTTGATTACTATTGATGCCAAACTGGGAGGCTTGGGCAGTACACAATTGGAACTGTGAACGGGTGAACCGCGCGTCGTTAAATAAGCGTTTTCCCAGTGGCTCGCGACCTAAGTCAGAAAGCTCACTGTCTACAAATGCTTGGGGGATAATTGAGCGTGCAAACACCCAGGGTTGGTGATCGCCACATAATAGAATTTCACGGGCTTGATAGCTGGTGTTACCGTTATTGTGAAGTAACGACAGCTCGTTGTCGTGAGGTATTTGCGTGCTCTGCCCGATAAGCTCCAGCGAAAAATGATCGCTTAGTGATTGCACCCGCTCGGTCAACGACCCTGTGTCTAAAAGCCAATTTTTTAGCTGCGCATTAGGAATTGTGATGCCAGAAGGTGCTTGCCAGTCAACCGCCAAACCCACTGGAAAAGTGGCATTAAAACTCACACGAAAAGCCCGAATAATGAATCTGTTAGTATGATAACACGTCATGTGAGAATATTTTCACTTGGTTAAACTTTTGCAGTAGTGTGTTTGATTAGAGATTTGCTACACTACCAAGTGAATTTATTACTTTGGTGTTTCAGGCTCCACTATGTTTAAGTCACTCGTTTTACGTGTATTTGCGGTTAGTTTTTTTGTTTTTGGTTGCAATTCAGCATTGGCACAAGATAAAGCCAACTACGCTTATTTGGGCTTAGAGCCAGAAATTGTTACCAACTATATTAGCGACAGCGCACAGAAGCTGGGTTACGTTCGCGTGTCGGTAGAGTTGATGATTAACGATGTGAATCAACTGGAAATTGCTGAACACCATATGCCACTACTACGCGCTACCGCTATTGAGATTTTCGGACAGCAGCCCGCAGAAAAAGTAAAGTCGCTAACCGGTCGTGAAGATATTCGCCGCGCTATATTGAAAGCTCTTCAAGAGCATATGCAGCAAGAAACCGGTGGTGAAGTGATTAAGAACGTCATCTTTACTAAGTACTTATATCAGGGTGCTTAAGCAGAATAACTGCAGCCTAACCTAATGAAAAAGCGAGCTTCAATACTGAGCTCGCTTTTTTGTTTCTATAGTAGTTTACCGTTTTTTATTAGCGTGTAATACGCCAAATATCTAAGTAAGCGCGGCTAACTATTCCCTATCTTTTCGTTGTGATACCTGCACGTTCTAGCACTTATACAAACTAAGGCCTGCGCTGGACAATTGCTAACGCTTAGCAGAACCCAAGCTTAGTATGGCGGCAAGTAAACAGCCTGAAATAAGCCCTGCGGTATGTGCAGCATTTGCCATGCTCACCCACAGTATGTCGGCATAGCCAATAACCAACCAAACCAGCATAAAGCCTACAATAGAGTTTGGTAACGACAGCCCCCAACTAGGGCGCAGCCAGCCCAGCCACCACACAAAACCCATCACGGCATATACCACACCAGATAAGCCGCCAAATAAGAATAGGTTGCCTTGTACAGGGTCGCTAAATAGCGCCTGTGCGGCATTTGAAATTGTGGCTGATACTAAAAATACAATAAGCAGCATGCTGATACCTAAAGTACGTTCAATTTTGGCCCCCAGCATGCCCCACCACAGTAAATTAAATATGATATGAAGTGCCGAGAAATGAATGAACGCCGGGCCCAGCAGCCGCCACCACTCGTGATTTTGTGCCAAGACAGAAAACGGCTGCATCAATAAGTGCTGTGCAATGGGGGCAAATAACCCAAATAAAGACAATAGGTAAACTGCAGCACACAGCACAAATACCACAGAAGTAAACGGCGCTTTAACGGCATCAGAGATTATTTTGCTTAACGAAAAGCCGCTACCTGATGGGGCTAGCTGTACGTTCTTACCACTGTCCCATGCCGCTTGCTGATATTTAGGGTTGGTTGGATTTGCTATAAAGTCTTCTGCGATAACTTTTGCGCGGTCAACATGCTCATTGTTATCCAGCACAACCACAAACTCTTTTTCGTGCTGTACTACGTTGGCGTTGATATGCTGACTGGTTAAGTAGTTGGCAAGAAGGTGCGCTGGACTTTGCTGATTAAACGCAATTAAAGGATGACCCATAAGCTAGTTGTTACCCCAAAAGCAAAAAAGAGTGTGAAGCGATAAAGATGTGCAAGAGCGCGGAATCCTAGCTCTCGTCATTGACTCTTTATACTGAAATAGTGAAAGACCTGCAAAACATAAAATAAAGGTGCACATTGTGCACCTTTATAAAATCGCTATTCGGTTACTACCGGGTTCGCCTGTCGCCACGCTTCAAAGCCCCCGTCCATACTATAAACGGTCTCAAAGCCTTGCTGAGCAATCACTTGCGCAGCCTGCTGGCTGCTTACGCCGTGGTAACACACTACAACAACTGGAATATCTTTGGGTGTTTGGTCAATAAACGCCCCAAAGTTGTCGTTGTTAAGCGGTGCCGCATTGGGCATATGGCCATTAGCAAACGATTGAGGATCGCGAATATCCACAATAGTTACGTCGCCTTGGAAGTTAGCCACGTCGTTTACGCTAATGTGTGAGAATGTTGTCATTATTGCCAGTCCAAAATAACTTTACCTGAGTGTCCTGACCCCATGGTATCAAACCCTTTCTGAAAGTCATCAACGGAAAAGGTATGAGTGATGATGGGAGAAAGATCTAGGCCACTTTGTAGTAAGCTCGCCATTTTGTACCAGGTCTCGAACATTTCTCGGCCATAGATACCTTTTATGACCAGACCTTTAAAAATGACCTGGTTCCAGTCGACAGCAACGTCTTGCGGAGGAATACCCAGCATGGCCACTTTGCCGCCGTGATTCATCTTGTCGAGCATGTCTCTGAAGGCTACTGGCACACCAGACATCTCAAGGCCCACATCGAACCCCTCTGACATGCCCAGTTCGTCCATAACGTCTTGTAAGTTTTCTTTACTTACATCAACAGCACGGGTTGCACCCATTTTTTTAGCCAGTTCAAGACGGTAAGGATTAATGTCGGTAACAACAACGTGTCGCGCACCTACATGTTTTGCGACCGCCGCCGCCATAATACCTATAGGACCAGCACCTGTAATAAGCACATCTTCGCCTACCAAGTCGAAACTTAGCGCGGTGTGAACGGCATTACCAAACGGGTCGAAAATAGACGCGAGGTCGTCGCTGATATTGTCTGGAATTTTAAACGCGTTGAATGCGGGAATTACCAAGTACTCTGCGAAAGCACCAGGGCGGTTTACACCCACACCCTCAGTGTTACGGCACAAGTGTACGCGACCAGCGCGACAGTTGCGGCAGTGACCACAAGTAATATGACCTTCACCTGAAACACGGTCACCAACTTCGAAGCCTTTTACTTCTTGCCCCATACCCACTACTTCGCCAACGTATTCGTGACCAACCACCATAGGTACGGGAATCGTGTTCTGCGACCACTCATCCCAGTTGTAGATATGCATATCAGTACCGCAAATCGCGGTTTTGCGAATTTTAATCAGTAGGTCGTTGTGCCCTACTTCAGGCTTTGGCGTGTCTTGTAGCCAAATGCCTTTTTCCGCTTTTGCTTTTACCAGCGACTTCATGAAATCACTCCCATTTCACGGCCTACTTCGATAAACGCATCGATGGCTTTATCTACGTGTTCAAGGCTGTGACCTGCTGACATTTGCGTACGAATTCGGGCTTGCCCTTTTGGTACAACAGGGTAAGAGAAGCCAATAACGTAAATGCCTTTTTCTAGCAGTTTATCAGCCATTTCACTGGCTAAGCGGGCATCGCCAAGCATTACCGGAATAATAGCGTGATCTTTACCAGCAAGGGTAAAACCCGCGTCTTCCATGCGCTTACGGAAGTGGTTGGCATTTCGCCATAGATTAGCGCGTAATTCATCGCCTTCTTTCATCATTTCAAACACTTTTAATGATGCTGAAACAATAGGTGGCGCGACTGAGTTAGAAAATAGGTAAGGACGTGAGCGCTGACGTAGCCATTCAACCACTTCTTTTTTGCCTGACGTGTAACCGCCTGACGCGCCGCCAAGGGCTTTGCCTAAAGTACCTGTAATGATATCTACACGACCCATTACACCGCAGTATTCATGGCTACCTTTACCATTTTCGCCTAAGAAACCCGTTGCGTGGCAGTCATCAACCATTACCATGGCACCGTATTTGTCGGCCAGGTCGCAGATTGAAGCAAGGTCGGCAATAACGCCGTCCATGGAAAATACGCCATCGGTAGCAATGATTTTAAAGCGCGCGCCGTCGGCATCAGCTTGCTTTAATTGCTCTTCTAGCGCTGCCATGTCGTTATTGGCATAGCGGTAACGTTTGGCTTTACACAAGCGCACGCCGTCAATGATACTCGCATGGTTTAATGCATCAGAAATAATGGCATCTTCTGGTCCAAGAAGGGTTTCAAACAGTCCGCCATTGGCATCAAAACAAGACGGATAAAGAATGGTATCTTCTGTACCTAAAAAGTCGCTGATAGAGGCTTCTAGTTGCTTGTGAATGTCTTGCGTTCCGCAAATGAATCGCACAGATGCTACGCCGAAGCCATGACTATCTAAGCCTTCTTTCGCCGCTTCGATTAAGCTTTCATTATTTGCTAGGCCAAGGTAGTTGTTAGCACAAAAATTAATAACGTGCTCGCCACCAGCAACGCCAATATCCGCTTGTTGTTGGGACGTGATTACACGCTCTTTTTTGTACAAACCATCTTCTTTCGTGGCTTCAATTTGCGATTGCAAATGAGAAATAAATGCCGCAGACATGCCATTCTCCAAGTGTGGGTATATGAAAACCGCTAGTGTAATGAAAGCGCATGAAAGGGTACACACCCTTGCGCTGTATTTAATGGGTTTGTCGACTAAGTTTGTAAATTATTCAGCACACTCACAAAAAATGCTTAAATCACGCTAATTTGTTTTAAGTGCTAGGGCCTGTTGACCTTTGTTGTACATTTTTGCAGCGGTCTGTGTGCCATCTAGACAAGGCGAATGTTTGACGGTTTAGTGGTTCTAAATCGAGAACATTCAACGCAGTATAGATGGCACAAAGGCGCTGCCCGTAGGGGTCGTTATGGAAGCCTTTTACTCTTTGTCACAGTCCTTTAACTTAGCCCGCTAGGCTTGCAGGACTGTTTCGCGATTAAAAGGCTTCCATTTAGACCAAAATTCGTACACCAAAGGTCAACAGGCCCTAGGCAAAGTCTTTCCAAAAACCGTTTTCTACTTTGTCCCTTAATGTGTCCCAAAGGTTTACTTCAGGTATAGGACGGCTAATAAGATAGCCCTGGCCCTGATGGCAGTCGAAATGGCAAAGCAACTCGTATTGCTCATTGGTTTCAATGCCTTCAGCTACCACCTGCATGCCCATGTTACGCACCATGGATATGGTGGAATGCACGATGTTTCTGTCATCTGCACTACTGGCGATGTTGGCAACGAAAGAGCGATCTATTTTTATAAAGTCGGCTGGTAATGATTTTAAGTAACTTAAAGATGAATAGCCGGTTCCAAAGTCATCAATCGCTAACATGCACCCCATGTCACGTATAGTTTGCATTATCCCCGTAGCCCGTTTGATATCAGAGACCAACACGGTTTCAGTTAGCTCTAAGCAAACTTGATCGGGAGCGATATCGTTTTTAATAATTTGGTGCTGTAAAAACTCTGGCAAACTGGGGTCGAGGAACTGCCCGGCCGATAAGTTAATTGCCACTTTGATGTCTGGGTAGCCGCTGGTTTTGAGCTCGTTAACTAAGTGAGTGGAACGCGTAATCACCCAGTAATCTAGCTCGAGCATAAATGACGTGTTTTCTAGTAGAGGAATAAAGTCGCCTGGCGATATATGCCCTTTTTTAGGATGATACCAGCGTAACAGTGCTTCAAAGCCCATGAGCTTACCGCTGTGCATGTCTATTTGGGGTTGCAAGGCAAGGCTAAACTGATTGCCTCTTAGCGCTTCGCGGGCTTCAGACTCCAATTCAACCTTTTGCATTACCTTAAGGTTCATAGTGGCGTCATATACCCTAAACTCAGCACCTTTTTTCGCCTTAGCTTCGTACATCGCTATATCGGCATGGCGCAGCAGCTCTACCGGCGTAGCGCGGGAATGATTAGTAATGGCAATGCCAATGCTGATTGAAACATAAAAAGTAACGCCATCAACAATAATGGGCTCTTGAAACTCGTCGATAATTTTTTGCGCGACCGTGTCGACATGTTTTTTGCTCTCTATATTCGACAGTAAGATAACAAACTCATCGCCCCCAAACCGCGATGCAATATCAGACTCCCGAATAGGACGGGAAATTCTCATTGCCGCAGCTTTAAGCAGCTTGTCGCCGACATCGTGCCCATGGCTATCGTTAACTTTTTTAAAGTCATCTAAATCCATAAACATGAGCGCTACTAGCCTGTCATCTCGAATTGAGCTGGCCAGTTGTTTTTCAATTTGAAAGGTCAACATGTTGCGGTTGGGTAGGCCTGTCAGCACGTCGAACATGGCCATTTTTTCTAACTTAGCGGTGTTAATTGCCATTTGTCCGTCAAAGCTTTCTAGCTGGCGCGCTAAATCGTTCGCCGCTTCCTCAACTACGTCGAGTTCGTCGGTTAGCTTAAATACCGGCTGCTTTCGACGCTTAGCTGCGACCGTATAGAATTCGCTAAACTTATGCTCAGCCAACATCGGCAGACGCTCGCTTATGTCTAAAAGCCGTGTGCGATATTGATTTAAGAAAAGATAGAGCAACGAAGAAAAAAGAAGAAATAATGCGATAGCGCTTGAAATAACCACGTACTGATATTGCTCGTTCTGACGTATCATTGCTGAGACATCTTGAACGATAAGCAAATAAGGATGATCGCCTGCCGCATGGTCAAAAGGCAAAAGGCTAACCAGAAGCTGCTGGTTTTCTAACTCTACGTTTACCCCTTTTATTACGAGGTCGTCAACACGCCAGTTTTCAGGCAATGCCTTAATAAGCGAATTTAAAAATTGTTTGTTCGCAGCGGAAACCTGACTTGCTACCTTTAACGCAAGTTTTCCAACCTGTGATTCATCTACCTGAACAACCGCGACTTTATATACATCGGTGGCGCGGCTAAATAAATACAGTAACTCTCGCATGGAAGTCGACACGACAATAACCGGCACTTTTTCGCTTGATGCCATTATAGGTATTGAAATGTAGTGCGTGCATACGCTCTCGCAAACCAGTAACGAACGACTTTCAAATGAGGCCCGGGTAGAATCTACAAGCCGCTTGATGGTGCTGTTAACGGGGTAAGTAGGCTTTCCAACAACGCCGTTTTCATCGAATAAGTAAAGGGTTTCTACCTGAAAATTGAGCGTTAGGTATTCGCTTAGGTCATCTAGCGTATTATGTAAATTATCAAGGTTATTAGAATACGCGCCATTTTTACGGCTTATGATATCAATGAGGGTGATCATACGGCTATGGAGTATGTCTTCGAATAGCTGAACCCTACGCTGGTTGCTAATTTGGCTTTCCCGCTGCTGCATCACAACCTGTGCTTCAGACTCTTGAATTAGCACGGTGGATATAACGATAGTAACGGTTAAAACCATTGCCAGTAAAATAGCGATGGTTTTCGTGGTAAAAGATACCTGAACCTTCATCTTTTACCCTTAAAACCAATACATCAATTGTATTGACCACATTTCCCAATGCTTATCGGCGTGGGATGCCACATCACGGTTTAATAAGCTGACTACACGCGTTGCACCTTCAACCCAGTGATATTCGCCCTGTAATCGCCATTTGGGCGCGATATCCCAGCGTAACCCCACCGTATAAGTATCTTGGTAGCCAAAGTAAGCAGGGATAAGCCCTCCAGTACTTGCCTCTAGTTTTTTACCGTCACTGTCGGAGGTATCGTTGATATAAGTATCGTAGCCAATAAGACCGCTGATTTCGTTGTTAAACAAATATCTAAATTGAACGAAACCACCTTCACCGGTGCGTTTTTCGGCAAAGTCAGGGGAAAATAACCCTTGGCTGTCTTGTTTTTCACGAAGTATCTCTGCAGTGACTTCCCACTTCTCAGCAAAATATTGGGCGGACAGCATAAAGCGCTCAACATTAGCTCCACCAGACAAACGGTTATCGTCTTGTGATGGTGTGTACCTGAAGTCGGAATTAAGCCAACTCGCGCCTACCTTCCACGTCATTGATGAGGGCTGCAAAAATACGCTAGCTTGATGCACGAAATCTTGTTTGATTTTGCCCTCAGCTGCATCGCCTAAGAGAAAATCGCGCTGAGAGTCATTAATGTTCGAGCGGCCATAGCTCCAGTTAAGCTCCCACGTAAATTCTTTACCATAGCGAGAGAAACTGGTTAGTATTCCGTTACTGCCCAAAGCAACATCGCGGAATCCGTCAAAATATACCGACTGAGGCAGTACTGACGTATATCGCGTTTGAGGGACATCTCTGGTTGATGAATAAAGCCAGTGGATGTTTTTAAAGCGTCCTGCGTGAATTTGGCCCTGCCACCCGCCAGGTAAGTCAGGTAATTTCCAGTCAACAAATAAATAATCGAGGCGAGCACCTTGCTCGAAGCGATTCCCACCCTCTAGATAGTTTATTTGACCTGCAATGGATATATTTTCAGCAAGCTGATAATAACCGTTTAAACCGATTTCGGTGAGTTCACCCGTCACGTTATTGTCATCAGTTATAAAGCTACTGTCTTTCGACTGGGTTAAGCCCTGTGAAACATAACCATGCCATGTAAAATCTGATTGCGCGCTAATAACATGCGAACTAAATAGCCCAAGCGCTAAAGCGATGTATATTTTCATTTTAAATCTACCTCAACGCGTCTAAGCTTGACGATATCGGTCCGCTCAACATAACCGATAGAACCTATCGTGTTTTCCAATGCATCCACTAGCGCTTGATAAGAGGTTACTCTGATAGGGGTGATACCTTGGCCAGAATAGGTAATTTGATCCCAAAGACGAGACAGCTGATAAGGGAACATTTGAAGAATATCGCGGCAAAATTGACGGTGTAGCTCGTCGCTGTCTTGAAGTACGAAAACGGTAATTTTAGTGCCATTTTCCCAATACTGGCGCTGCCCTGTAAAGATCTGACGCAGTTCGGAGCGACTAAGTTCTTCAACCATTACACTTTCGTTCACCATGACGTTAAGTTCCGATGCATTTACTTTAGGCAAGCACATGAATAGCACTGCTAGTGTTAGCAGTACTTTTCTAAATGCAGCAAAAGAATGAATCTCGGACAGCCATCGCAAAGCGGGCTTTTTCATTAAGTAACGACTCCCTGTTCAACAGAAGTACACAGCACAACGCTAAGTGTAGATAATAGTTGGTAGTTTTACCTTACGATAAAAAAATTAAACGAGGAACGGCGCAACTTTTTGCTTAACCATGTCTACGGTAATTTTTTCCATTAACTGGCTCCCTTTGGCTCGCGTTCCCCACGGTAAGGCGCTCCAAGGTTTCCCTTTTTGCTCCTCTATGCATTCATCATAAACCGACACCAACCTTTCAAGATTGTTGTAAGGCCCTGTTCTACGTGGATTAGAATGTGCGTATAGCCCAATAACAGGCGTGCCCACGGTAGTTGCCATGTGAGCAGGCCCAGTATCTGGTGCAATAACTAGGTGAGCATGCTTTAGTAACATAAGCAGCTGATGCAATGTTGTTTGCCCAGTAAAGTCTTTAAGCGGATATTTCACACTCGCTTTAATTGCATCAGCAGTTTTGCGGTCTAAATCTCCTGGACCGCCACATAATATCACGGTGACACCGGCCTCTTGGATATAGTCAGCAATACTTGCGTATCGTTGCGGCAACCAATTTCTTTCAGCCTTACTTGCCGCTGGTGAAATAACGACATATTTACCCAAGGTTTTAGCTTGTTCTTCTCCCCACTTTTCATCTTCTGATGCAACAGGAATACTCCAAGAAACAGCTTTTGGCTCAGGTACGCCCAATGCATCGGCAAAATCCATAAAACCTTTAAGCACATGAGCGTGCTTTGTAGCCGCCACCCGTTTATTGGCAAACAACCAGTGCAGCTCCTTACTTCGCGCCCAGTCAAAACCTATGCGCTGTTTTGCTTTAATCACTCGCGAAGCTAAGTTTGCCCGTAATGCCACCTGCATCATTAATAAAGCATCAAAGGTTTCACCGGCGACTTCTGCTTTAAGCGACTCCACTGCAGCTTTCCCTTTTGATTTATCAAAAATAATGAACCGTACGTTTGGCATCAGCTTCACAAGCTGATACTCCACTTTCCCTATTACCCACGTAATTTCAGCATCGTTCCACTGTGATTGAATTCGAGTAACCATAGCAACAGCATGACATACATCCCCAATGGCCGATAAGCGCATTAAACAAATCTTTTTTCCCACAGAAGCTCTCTCGTTGCTGAAAAACCAAAATAAATCATTAGAATATGAAATTTACCATAAGTTGTGGGCAACATGGCGACAATGCGACGAGACATAGGTGCTGGGCACCACTTTATTTTCGACAATACCTTAGTCAGTCAGCCTAATACAGAAATGTTTAGCCCTGAGTTTTGGCAGCTACAAAACAAGATAACAGGTCAAGCCAAGGGGCGTGGTACAACCATCTTCATTGAGCATGAAGGTCAACACTGGGTTTTACGGCACTTTATGCGTGGCGGACTGGTAGGCAAGGTACTCAGTGACCAGTACTTTTTTAATGGCATTGAACGTTCTAGACCTTTCGAAGAATTCGCATTGCTCGAATACATGCGAGGTGAAGGTCTTTTGGTACCTATTCCTGTCGCTGCTCGTATCCACCGCAGAGGCTTGATTTATCGGGGCGATATTATCACCCTTAACATTCCTAATAGCCAAGACCTGCACCACGTTTTGTGCCAGCAGCCACTATCAAAAAACGAATGGCATGAAGTCGGGCGAGCGCTGGCTCGAATGCACAATTGCCAGGTTTATCATCACGATGCGAATGTTCGAAATATTATGATTGATAGCGATAAGCAAATTTGGCTAATCGACTTTGACCGCTGCTCGAAACGTAAAGGGGATAGCTGGAAACAAAGTAACCTAGATCGTCTATTGCGCTCTTTGCATAAAGAGCAAGCGAAAAACCCGGTATTTCACTGGAAAAAAGACGATTGGACGGCGTGCTTAGGTGGCTATAACGAATTGGTGAAGCGTTAAAAACCGCGAATAATAAACATAATTGCAGCAGTACTTAGCATTACTCGTTAATGTGGTACAGTAGCCCAGTTGAACCTATAAACCCTATACGACAATAAGATTCAATTTATGCACACTAGAGCACTTTACCCAGGTACTTTCGACCCAATTACTAACGGTCATGCAGACCTTATTGAGCGGGCGTCTCAGCTATTCTCTCACGTCATTGTGGCTATCGCTTCTAACCCCAGTAAAAAACCGCTTTTTACGCTAGAGGAACGGGTAGAAATGATAAAGAAAGTTACCGCCGATCTGCCTAATGTTGAAGTAGTAGGGTTTACTGGTTTACTAGCGGACTTTGCGGATGAACAAAACGCGACTATTTTGATTCGTGGTTTACGCGCGGTATCTGATTTCGAATACGAATTCCAGCTGGCCAATATGAATCGACGCCTAAACCCGAAGCTTGAAAGTGTATTTCTAACTCCAGCTGAAGAAAACTCGTTTATTTCTTCTACTCTAGTGAAAGAGGTAGCCTTGCATCGCGGGGCCGTAAGTGGTTTTTGCCACCCGGTAGTAGAGCAAGCGTTAAGAGACAGGCTAGGTAAGAAGAGCTAGGTAAACCGGCGCTTTCCAGTACAGCAGGTTTACAGAGTTGTGTTGCTTTAAGCTATCCTTCTAGCTGTAAACCTTTCTAGTTGTGACTCTTTTTTAGCTATTAGCGCTGGCAGCGAGTACAAAAAAAGGTGTTTCGCTGTCCTATTACCTTGCTTTCAATGGCTTTGCCACACACTTCGCAAGGCTCACCTTTTCTTCCATACACATTTAAATGCTGTGCAAAGTAGCCTGGCTTACCATCGGTTTGTGCAAAGTCTTTGAGCGTAGTGCCGCCCTGCTCGATAGCTTTAGCGAGCACTTGTTTTATTGTTGCAGTAAGTGACTTGTAACGAGCGGCGCTAATATTGCCCGCGGCTCTTCTCGGGTCGATACCTGCAAGAAACAAAGCTTCGTTCGCATAGATATTGCCCACACCAACAACGATAGCGTTATCCATAATGAAGTTCTTCACCGGACCTTTGCGGTTGCGCGATAAACTGAACAAACGTTTATCGTCAAAGTCGTCTGTAAGGGGTTCAGGGCCTAAGTTGTCAAACATTGCTTGTTGTGTATCGGGCGCCTGAAATAAAACCGCCCCAAAGCGTCTAGGGTCGTTTAAGCGTAAACACTTACCAGTATTTAAAACTATATCCACGTGGTCGTGTTTCACAATAGGTGTACTTGCGTCAATAACCCGCAGTTTGCCTGACATACCCAGATGTAAAACCAGTGTACCTGTGGCTGTTTCAATCAGCAGGTATTTCGCCCTACGCTTTACCGCTATTACCTTTTGTCCCTCAACCAGTGAGACTTCCTCTGGTATGGGCCAGCGCATTCTACGTTCTCTTACCACTACTTGAGTAATGGTATTGCCGATTAGATGAGGTGATACGCCCAAACGGCTTACTTCAACTTCTGGTAATTCAGGCATTTATAGTGTCCAAGGTAATAATTTATCAAGGTCGGTATTGGTTAATGTGTACCAGTTATTTTCGAATTTGATCACTACCGGTGATGTATTAGGATAAATAGCGTAAACCTTGCCGTCGCTATTACCCGCCAGCCACACCACTACAATAAGCGGCTGTGTATTCAAAACCGATTCAGGCACTTCAGTCGCTGGATTCAACATTGCCCGTTGCCAATGTGAAAACTGCTCATCAGGCTTTACAGCGAGGCTGGTGTTAAGACCTTTTTGACGCCATTGTTGCCCGACACGTTCCAGGCTATTGTTATCATGCTCTATCTTTAGCACGTAAGCATCTTCAGGTAACAAACTAAGTGTTTGTATCGTATTTTTCTTCGGTAGCAAACTGTCTAAGTTAAACAGTGCAATCATAATGAGCATCGCAACGATAACCACATTGTTCATTGCCCGCTGAGAAATTCTTGCCACGCCTTGTTCCTGTAAAGTGGTCGACTATAAATACCGGAATATAGTAATACCTCACTCTCTTATAAGCTAACTCAATATTTTTAGATGGCTTTGAAAATGTATGGGCGTTTGTTTACATAAACCATAGTGCTGCTTAGCGTTTGGTGCCTAGCTTTATGTGTCTTGAACTTTTAGAAGCAAACTTTTTTCAGGCTGATGGCAACGTCTGATCTGATATAGACAAGGCCATTATTGGCCTATGAATTATTTGGGATCATTTGTGCGCTACGTTGCGATCTCGCTGAGATCTGAGAGTTATACGAGCAATTGCAAAGGATATTAAAGCAAAAAACCCAGCAAAGGCTGGGTTTTCGTGGAGACAAAAGCAAGCTAATTACTTGATTTTGGCCTCTTTGAACATAACGTGCTTACGCACAACGGGATCATACTTTTTGATCTCCATTTTGCCAGGCATGTTACGCTTGTTTTTATCAGTGGTGTAGAAGAAACCTGTACCTGCTGAAGAAACTAGTTTAATTTTATCACGCATTGTCGGCTTCCTTAGATTTTCTCACCACGGGCACGGATGTCAGTTAGTACTGAATCGATACCTTTCTTATCGATGATACGCATGCCTTTAGCAGACAAACGTAGTTTTACAAAACGGCTTTCGCTCTCAACCCAAAAACGGTGTGTTTGAAGGTTTGGTAAAAAGCGACGACGAGTCGCATTTCGTGCGTGTGAACGGTTATTACCAACCGTTGGACGCTTACCTGTTACTTGGCATACTCTTGACATTGTATTTGTCTCCAGAACAACGATAACTGTCGCGTCAGTTAATCCCAAGCGCTCAAACAGTGGTTGGGTCAAATGACGTATTACTATAAATTAGAGGGCGCATTTTATACAGCAAAGGCAGGATCATTTCAATAAGAAAGTACAAAAAGGTTACTTTTACGTACTATTTTTGCACAAAATACCACCAGCACTCATTTTTCACGGCCTGTATTGTACTTTTCTCTTCGCAGTTACGCTACGAATAAATACCTAATCTACACTTTAATTTCTTAGCTGAATTAAAATATCTACGGGCAAAAAAACGCCACATTCACGTGGCGTTTTTCTATTTAGTCAAAAAAAGGCGACCTAACTTCAGTTAAATCTATCAATCTTGAAGGTCGGCGTAACATTTGCCCACCGTCACGAGAGATTGGTACCCAAGGGAATAATCCTCGCCCTTTCGACGGCTCTAGCAAGAACAAATCGGTAGGAATGGAAATATAGAAGCCTTTAGTAAAACTGCCCTCTCCATATTCTTCTGACGATACATCAGTGAAGGCAGCGTAAGCACCTACTATAATGCCGCTATCAAAGCGTTTGGCGTAATCAATATTTACACCTTTATCTTTCGCTAAGAATTGACCTGCACTAACCGTAATTTGCGTATCATCTAGGAATTCAGGCTGCCAATAGACACTTGCATGGCCGGTTATCGTATCGTAATCCTCTAAGCCTGTTTGGCTGAAAGGATCACGCTGCTTAACGTAGTTGATATCGATGCCGTAGGCGACATTACTATCGACAGGGCGATAAAGAATTTCACCACCTACACCAGCAAACATGGTTTCAAGATAACCTGCGTATGCTTGAGCATAAAGGTCGTCAGCGATATCGTCTTTGTAATGTAAAAACGCGGTATCTAACCATACATCATTTTCAGACACATATTCACGTACCCGGGTACGCACGCGAGGTAAAGACACGTCTTCACCATCTACGAGGTAATTAAACTTGTCGAAGTTATCAAGAAGCGTCACTCGTGCACTACTCACCACCGAGAAGTTTTCATTAAACGCATAGCCACCGTTGAGTAATAGCCCAGTTTGATAAAGGTAGAAGTCCTCTGGATTACCAAACGATTGAGTGAAAAAGAAGTCGGTGCTATAGAAAAAGCCTGACGTATTTTCGGGGTCGTAAGCGTCCATCACTTCTTCAGAAGGTGACGTTCTTATGTAAGTCTCTGTTATTTCAGCATCCACTGACTCATAGCGGGCGGCAGAGATAAAGGCTTCAGCATCTATTTGTGTATCGACCATAGGAATGCCGCCACGATTATCTACCATATGATAAGTTTTAACACTATCAGGAAGCTCAGAAGCCGCTACGCGTCCCACGCGCTCAATAGCTTCATCTTGATCGCGATACTTAACCTGCGTTCCATAGAAAATTGCACTGTCTTCTTTAATTTCAGCATCGGACAAAACAAAACCGCCTGAATTATAAAGGTCATTATAAAGACGTGATTTATTTACATCTTTAATATTGGATGGCGCATTTCTTCCCATTAAGTTTCGCGGCGCATCGTCAAATTTGATCTGTGATGCTGTGTTCATGTTGAAGCGATATGTCACGCCAAAACCAATGGTATTTCCACGTTGGTAATTTAACAAGAAATCAAAGTCTTTGTAGCGATATACCGCGCCTACATTCCAGCGAGAATCTTGCTCTAACTGACCGGCTCTGTCACGTGAGTAATCGTTCCCTTCAAACTCTAGCTTTAGCGTTAAAGGTTCCCACGGCGTTTGGTACTCTACGCCACCAAAGAAGGCAGTAGTACCTTTAAAAAATTGATCGTAATCGACCTTACCACCACGGCCTGAGAACCCGCCAGGGCGTTCACAAAAGCTGTCTCTAACCTCACAAAATGGGTTAGTGATATCGTCAGCTGTTCCTAAATATCCCCAGCCTAAGCCTAAATGGAAATCAAACGGCCCCACCGATTTACTGGCGTTTACGTATTCGCTTTCAAAGAAGCCTGTGCCACCGAAGTCTCTAAAACCAACGCTAATATCTGGTAGGTAATAACTTTCTTTCCATAGCCTGAATTTAACGTCTAGGCCCTTATCTTTTAAGGTTTGGTCGCCACTGAATGATTCAACTTGGCTATATAAACGTGTACGTACGTCGGTATAGCGAGCGGTCGCTTCCATCCAATCATAAAGCTGGATATTAACTGACCAAAAACGATATTCGCCGTTATCGGTGTAGTTGATGGCCATTCCGCCTTCGTCTCGCATACGCGCGGTTGGCGTTTGGATTAGGCCATTACCGCCTTGCACCATTTGAGAAGGCGTAACGCGAAGTTGAGTATCGGCAAGCGTGGCAGAAGACAATGCGCTGCCAATTACCAGCGCGAGTGTTTTTTTCTTAGATACTTTTTTCTGAAATATTGGCGCACTCATTGAGGTAAGACCCTATGTACAGCTAACGCGGCAACCCGCTCATTTAATTGCTTAAGTTTATTGCTGAAAAGCTCTGAAGAAATAGGCACGTAAACCTGGCTACCCGGCATAAGCTGAGCAAAATCTAAATTCCAGTAAGCAATACCCTTCTCTTCTATATTGCCCATGGGATCAATAACGTAAACAACGCTTCTGTCGGCGTCTACCGCCTTTTTAACCGTATGAGCCGCCGTGTAAATTGAGGTATCGCTTTGATGTTGATAAGCGCCTGGCTTTATTACCGCGCCCGAGAAATGCACTACGTTAGGGCGCCCATTCAAACGGATCCAATATTTACCCGGCTGGAACATAGGGTTGTCTTCGAAGAACAACCTAGCTCGATTGTAAGAAATAGGCATATCGATACGTGTAGACACCGTCCATGAAGATACTTGATCAAAGAGGTTTCGTAGCGCTTTGTGAGTGTCTGAGTCTTTATCAAAGCTAGCCAGCAGTTCCCTTATTTGCGACAGCGCAATCTCTTTTTCTCTTTCAGCTGTTGGGTTGGTTAAATCAAATGCAGAAGCTGTAGGCCAATACCAATCGCCATTATCAGCCACTATAGACAACACACTTGATAACCTGATTGGTCGGTCGAACTGATAAGTTTGCTTGTTCACCATAACGCTTACAAGACCGTCATTGGCATATAAACTAGTAGATGTAATAAGACCCAAGGCAATAAAAAGCGTAGAAATAAACTTCATTATTGCGTTACTCCTTGTTTGTTCATCTCACGGACTACACGGCTTAGATAAACCATGTCGTACACGTCTCCCTTAGGGCTGAACTGTTGCTTTGTGGCCATCAGTTCTTTCGTATGTTTGTGCAAGAAGTAGGTATTTTCCCACGACAGACCCACGTCGATAAACGGGGTATATTCTGAAAAGTCTACGGTTTCTACGACTTTAATAAGGGGCACAGTAAAGCCTAGGTATTCGTGGGTTTCCTCGCCCACAATTCGCCATGAAGAGTCTACTGGAACACCATAGCCAATTGCGTCGATGTCCACTTTACGCTTCCAGCTAAAAGGCAAAACATCGTTGGTGGCTAACGGATTATGCTGCAAATTTCCTGTATAAAAGAGGTCGTTATCTAAACCTTCAGTTTTTACAATTATGCCGTGATGCATGGTGAAAATAACTTTATCACCTGATACCCACTTATATTTATCGCCATCAATATAGGCTAACGCAAGAGACGCAGTATCCCGCTCCCCTGCTTTAATTTGCATAATATCTGATTTACTCGCCGCAATTTCATCGACGGTGTAAGTCACTGTGCGGTCTTTTAAAGCTAGTTTTAGTGTATTGTAATAGGCAACGGTTGTTGTAGAACAACCCGATAGAGACAGGCAAAGAAAGCCAATAATGGCTGATAGAATGTGTAGTTTCATTAAGGTACGCCGACAAAAACTAAGGACAATTAAATTTTGCTGTAAAAATAAAAAAAGCCGCTAAAAAAAGCGGCTTTTTCGAATACTCTTAAATTTACTGTACGGTCGGCGCGTAAGTAAATGTAACAGGCACAGTAATTGTTTGAGTTACAGTACCAGAAGTAGTTACGGTAACAGTGTTAGTTGTACCAACACATACGCCGTCTACTAGTGGATCGTCACCTTCACAAGTTGGGTCAGTTGGAGTAGTGCCACCATTTCCTGGCGCGTCTGCAGAGTTGTTGTTTGCAACACCAGCAATGATACCAGCAGCAACAACACCAGTAGCGATCATGCCACCACTTACGCCACCGATACCTGAAGTTCCACCTTCGTTATCTTGTGCGTTAACACCAGCTACCATAGTAGCAGCTGCAAACAATGCAATAATTGACTTCTTCATAACAGTCCTTTAAAAAAATTACCCACTAGGTCCTATGCTAAATCATTTTCAACCATTTGACTAGATTATAATCGACGAATGACTTAGGAATCTTATGTTAGCAAGCCACGCTGCGCAAATGAAATGGTTTCTTTATCTCCAACCACAAAATGATCAAGTACAGGCACGTCGATCGATGCCATGGCATTTTTGATCTCGGCTGTTAGCCGAATGTCTGCATGACTTGGTTCTGCTACGCCTGAAGGGTGATTATGGACCAAAATGATCGCCGCCGCATTGTCGATCATAACCTGCTTGATCAATTCTCGCGGATACACTGCAGCGCTATTGATCGTTCCGTTAAACATGGTACGAAAGGCGATAAGTTGATGTTGGCTATCAAGCATCAAAAGCGCAAATTTTTCCCTTTCGCAGTCTCTTAATTTGGCCTGTAAGTAACGCTTAGTGTCATCTACGTTGTTAAATACATCTTGGCGTTTAAGTTTTATTTCTAAATTGCGCTTAAAGATTTCAAACCCTGCTTGGAACTGGGCATACTTACACGGCCCAATACCTGACACTTTTGAATAGCTCTCTTTCGTTGCGGTTACCACTCCTCGCAAACATCCGAGTTCGTTTAACAATTCATGCGCTACAGATAAGGCGCTCTTTCCTTTAACCCCCTTGCCCAGCAACACAGCGAGCAACTCAGCATCACTTAAGCTTTCTGCACCTTGCTGTAGTAGCTTTTCTCTTGGCCTTTCACTTATCGGCCATACTTTTATCGACATGTACTTGGTCCGTTAACTCAATAAAACAGTGGTTATAGTTGAATTGAAAGAGATTAACGACTGTATAAAAGGCGGGTTTCTTCTTTTGAAGTTGAACAGATAAAAGACAAACAGTATCTAAACGCCAAGATCGACTTTTGTTCAGCTATCCGATTTTTTGTCACCATGGTAGGCTAATATTAATATTTAGATTTCGTGTTCTTTTATGTCTATTGCTAATAAAAACATTTTGCTGGGCGTGACGGGTGGTATTGCCGCATATAAAGCTCCAGATTTAGTGCGCAAGCTCACCGCATTAGGTGCAAACGTACGTGTTGTTGTCACCGACTCTGCCGCAGAGTTTGTGAGCACTTTATCGCTCCAAGCTGTGTCAGGAAATCCGGTGCATCAGCACCTTCTAGACCCAGCTGCTGAAGCTGCGATGGGTCATATCGAATTAGCAAAATGGGCCGACATCCTACTTATCGCGCCAGCCACAGCAAACACTATCGCTAAACTTGCTCACGGCATGGCAGATGATTTATTAACCACGCTTTATTTGGCCACAACCGCTACGCTTTTTGTTGCCCCAGCAATGAACCAGCAAATGTGGAAAGCGTCGGCGACACAGCGCAATATTGCTACACTTCAAAAAGACGGTGTAACTTTTATTGGCCCAGCAAGTGGTGAGCAAGCTTGTGGTGATGTAGGCTCAGGCCGCATGGTCGAACCTGTAGATATCGCCAGTGTATTAAATGAAAATGAAGATAAGACTTCAGAGTTGGCATTAGCATTAACAAACCTAGCGGGAAAACAAATAACCATTACTGCAGGACCAACCAGAGAGCCGTTAGACCCCGTACGCTATATCTCTAATCACAGCTCTGGAAAGATGGGGTTTGCTATTGCGCAAGTCGCGGCTCAAGCGGGCGCGAACGTAACACTAGTTGC
This sequence comes from Alteromonas sp. ABH4_452, assembly GCF_056311825.1. Taxonomy (NCBI): domain Bacteria; kingdom Pseudomonadati; phylum Pseudomonadota; class Gammaproteobacteria; order Alteromonadales; family Alteromonadaceae; genus Alteromonas; species Alteromonas sp. ABH4_452. The sequence goes on from NZ_CM149973.1 coordinate 308,725, forward strand.
AGGGCCGGTGGCACTTTCAACGCCAGCCTTCTGTAACCGTATTGATGTCACCACCGCAGATGAAATGCTTGAGGCTTGTGAAAAACTTGTACCTTCAACAGATATTTTTATCAGCACTGCCGCGGTTGCCGACTATAAGGCATGCTCAGTGGCGGACAATAAAATAAAGAAAACAGGTGATGAGTTAACACTTACTTTTGTTAAAAACCCTGATATTCTAGCAACGGTATCTAACAGACAAGACCGTCCATTTTGCGTAGGCTTCGCAGCTGAAAGCCAAAATGTGGAAGATTATGCCCGCGGCAAACTTGCTAAAAAGAAGCTAGATATGATTGCGGCAAATGATATAACGGCTGAAGGTCTGGGGTTTAATAGCGATAAAAACGCGCTGCATGTAATATGGCAAGACGGCGATAAACGATTGCCTGCCACCAGCAAAAATGCACTAGCCGAGCAGCTGCTCGTGCTCATTGCGGAACGTTGCGCTTTAAACAACAAAAACTAACAGATACTTATTAAGTGTCGATAATAAAAACGATAAATATAAACGCTTTGGCGTAAGCCAACTTAACATGGAGCCCGGGTTGCTATAACTCGGTAGCGGAGGAACCACTTTCGTCATGCCTGCTGTCAAAAAAACAAATCGCAGAGCCCAAATTCTGCAAGCACTTGCTGGAATGTTAGAAACCAGCCCAGGTCAACGTATCACTACTGCTAAGTTAGCGGAAAAAGTCGGTGTGTCTGAAGCAGCACTGTATCGTCATTTTCCCAGTAAAGCGCGAATGTTTGAAGGGCTTATCGAATTTATTGAAGAAACGCTTTTTACGCGTATCAACAAAATAGTTAATGAAGAAAAAGACTCGCTCACGCGCTGTCAGCTAATTCTTCACCTTATTTTAGGCTTTGCAGAGAAGAACCCAGGGATAACCCGTATTTTAAACGGCGATGCGTTAATGGGTGAGCAAGACCGACTACGTGCGCGTATCGCCAAGCTTTTTGAACGTTTAGAAACCCAGCTTAAACAAGTGCTAAGAGAGCGCAAGCTGCGTGAAGGGAAAACCCTTTCCGCTGATGAAGCGATCATCGCCAATATGATGATTTGCTATACCGATGGACGTATCAACGGCTTTATTCGCAGCGGCTTTACCCGCAAACCCACTGAGCAATTCAATGAACAATGGGCCGCGTTTAAGCAAATGTTTGTGTAAGGCGCTAGGTTTAAACTAAGCATCAGTTTTTTGCATATTACTGATGCTTTATTCTGGCTCATTTCAACACTACTATTCGCAGTTAGTTTTTCTCAATATAATCAACTATGCGTAGCGAGCTTTTACCATCAGTAGGACCTACGTGATCTTCGGTATATGCCTTACGCTCTTCTTTATATAAATCCCTATTTTCTAATTGCTTTTCTATCGCGCCACGTAGTTCTTTATAGCTATTTATATGAAGCCCGATTTTTTGATAAATCACGTTATCTTTACCAAAGCGCTTCTTAAAGCGATATTTGAAAATTCCCCGATATGACCACTTCAATTTAAAGAAGTTACATACGATCACAGGTTTAGTTAACGCGACAAACTCAAAGAGTGTGCTCGATGCTTCACTGACTAAAATATCTGCTTCTTTCATAAAAGGAAGTAAAGATATGTCTGTTTCGGTTGCTACATAGGTGTTACTAAACTCTCCCCACTTTTTCAGTTTTTTCCGCTGATTTTTGTAAGCTTCACGGGAGTAGGTGAAAGTGTGCGGCTTGATAATAATATTGAAATCAGGAAAGTGGCTTGGCCAATTATCAGGAAAACATTCAAGTGAGCTTGGGTTAAAAGTGGGGGCAAACAATAGGGTCGGCTTATTCTCATCCAAACCTAGTTCAGCGTACTTTAAACCTGTTTCTGTATTGTTAAATAAGGGGTCGAGCTTGGAAAAGCCAACCTGAACAAACTCGTCATTCGGATATAGCTCTCTAATCTTTGCTAGACGTAGTTTACCCTCTATAAACCTAACCGTCATAGGCGTAGCGGATTTGTGATAGTAGCTAGGTTTAGGCCCAATACCATGACCGAGTTGTGCGGTTTTACTGGCTTTGTGAATATCATCTAAGTAAGGAAAGCCATTGCCAAAGAAAATCCAGTCAGGGGACTCTTTCAAATAAAAGTCTCTGGCGGCTTTATCATCATCTACCCAGCAAAACTCATAGCCTAGCGACAATAAAACTTGTTCGAATTTCTGAACGTTGTTTTTATTGCTATAGCAAACGAGTTTAACTTTATGACCGCGCTTAGCAAGTTCTTCACATATAGGAATAAATTGAGGTAAGTAATACACATTGACAGTGTCAAAAGCTATCTTCATAAAATTTCTTATAATTATTTATTGTTAGTATCAAAAAAATAAGCGACTGGGCGTAATACTTAATTTGTATTACAGTGTGAACAGTATCATTTATAGAATAAAATTTATGCTTAACACTACCCTATCTAAATTCGGTTATCCTGATAATCTTATAAAAACATACGATTATTGGCATGTTTTACTCAGACCTGGACAGGTAACTCTTGGTTCATTAGTTCTTATATGTAAGGAAAATGTCTTTAACTATTCTGATATTTCAGAAGAGGCGGCTAGAGAACAAAAGATCGTTGTTGCAGATATAGAAAAGGTGCTCAAAAAACGCTTCAACTTCTGCAAAATAAACTATTTAATGTTAATGATGGTGGATCCTGCTGTCCATTTTCATGTTATTCCTCGTTATGAACATCCCGTGATTTTTTGCGAAGAATCTTTTGAAGACAAGCACTGGCCCAAGCCACCTGTCTTAAGCGAAAAGCTTGAATTAGATGATGATTATTTTGCTGAATTAAGAGCAACGTTACGCGCTGACTTTGCATTACTTTCATCTACGAACGCATCCGAGACAGGTAAAAAATATCAAAGAATGTATACGTCAGGCTGCTTTGACATTTTCCACCAAGGTCATCTAAATATACTGAAGAAGACAAAAGCGCTTTGTGATTATTTGATTGTAGGTGTTTCTACCGACGAGCTTATCGAGAAGTCTAAAGGACGCCCACCGCTTATCCCGTTTGAAGAACGAATTTCCATCCTCGAGTCCAACCGATATGTGGATGAAGTTATCCCTCAGGTGGATAAAAACAAACAAAGAGTGGTAGATGAATACAATATTGATGCGATTTCAGTGGGCTCTGATTGGAAAGGAAAATACCCTAGCGTGACTTGTGACATGGTCTATTTCGATTATACACCCAACGTTAGCTCTACCGTGCTTAAAAGAAAGCTATAAAAAACGCATGAGCTAGCAGTAACCTGCTAGCTCAAGCATAGCCGTTTACTTACTAAACGTGTTACCAAAAAAGTCACCATCGTTCCACTTAGGCTTATCTTTTTGGTTTGCTAGTGTCCAACCAATTTGCGCGTTGACCTTAGTAAACGTCTCCGCCGCATTCCAGTTGAAAGGCTGGTTAATATCATCGCTAGGCTTGTGATAGTGCGTAGATAAGAACTTACCAAACACCTTGCTGCCATCTACGTTAGGGTCTTTTGATTTAAGACCCGGCACCATAAATACTGAGGGTACACCTTGTTTTACAAACGCATAGTGATCTGAGCGAGTAAACAGCGCCTGCTCAGGCCATGGGTCTGGGCTTAGCTCGATATCGGCATTAGCTGCAGCTTTTTCCACTGACTCTTGCAAATCGCTGTGGTTCGCACCAAAGGCAATAACGTCTGCAAACTCGTAGGTTAGAATTGGCATATCTAAGTTTACGTTCGCCACCATTGATGTAACAGGTACGGTTGGGTTACGAGCGAAATAGTCTGCACCTAACAGGCCTTTCTCTTCACCGGTTACCGACACGAACAGAATTGAGCGCTTTGGCTTTTCTTTCATTTCGCTAAACAGGCGTGCAGTTTCTAACATCACTGATGTGCCCGACGCATTGTCCATAGCACCATTGTTAATGTTGTCTTTCTTCACTGTTTTGGCAAAACCAATGTGATCAGAGTGAGCAGAGAAAACCACGTACTCGTTTTTAAGCTCTGGGTCTGAACCTTCAAGTACACCCACGACATTCGGGCTTGTAATGGTGTCGTGCACGCTCTTCTTGCTGATATCTACCACACCGTTAAGCGTAAAGCCTTGCGGTACTTTGTCAGCTTCAAGAACTGCATAAACCTCATCAAGGCTCTTTTCAGCACCTTCAAATAACTTACGCGCAGCGCCTTCACTCATATAAGCGCCACCTTTCAGTTGAGAAAAGCTATTTGCAGGCTGACCTTTGTCGTCTAACCAAGCCATACGCGGTGTATGAATATAGTTCAAGCGGCTTTGATAAGGACGCACTTTTTCATTTTTGGGCGTAGTAATAGTGATCATGCCAATAGCACCATTGTCTACCGCATACTTTTGCTTTTGATAGCCAGATGCAAAGTGAGCGCCCTCTTCTGATGGAAAGTCGCTTGGCTTACCAGCAAGGGCCACAACAATCTTACCTTCTACATCTAGGTCTTTGTAATCGTTGTGAGATAGCTCATCAGCTACAATACCGTAGCCGACAAATACCATTTCGCCTTTTACATTGCCCTCAGTACTGAGCAAACTCGGGCTAGCTAAGTACTCTTTTGGATAATCAAAATCAATGGTCTCGCCGTTTTGGGTGAAGGTAAACTTAGGAGACTCTTGAACCAGATTGGCTTTACGAAACGATACGTTTTGTACGTAACCGTCTGTACCTGCCGGCTTCAAACCATATTTGGCAAATTCGGTAGCAATATAAAGCGCCGCAATTTCATGGCCGCGAGAACCAGTATCACGACCTTCAAGTAAGTCATCAGCTAAGAAAAACAGGTGTGATTTAATTCGCTGTGTATCAGGGTTAAAAGCATTGTCTGTCGATGCATGGTTGTGAGCAGTAGCAGCAAAGGTCATTGCTGTCATTGCACTACCTATTAGTAGTTTTTTTATCATTGTAATTTCACCGTATAACTAAGTGTGCGACATGGTAACGCAGTTAATAGGCGAAATACCATTAAACTGCATACGTTTACCATGTGTTTCCTACCGTTGCTCGCATTTTAGGAGCAAGGTAAAATTGTTAGCTAAACGCCGGTGTAGATTCCGGGAGTATTTATATTTTTAGTGAAGAGCAGCATCCATGTCGAAAGACGATATTCTTTACCGCGTTCAATTCATCAGCAATGGAGAACGTTACGAACTGTACGTTAGAGCCCTTACTCAGGGCGCTTTGTTTGGCTTCATCGAGATAGGTGACTTTGTATGGGATACCCATACGAGCGTTGTTGTAGATCCTAGCCATGAAAGGTTAAAAGCTGAATTTTCAGAAGTAACAAAAACTTATATTCCTATGCACAACGTTTTACGCATTGACGCCGTAAATAAAAAAGGAACAGCCAAAATTACTAAATTAGAAAATAAATCTGATAAAGTAACGGCTTTCCCTAGTCCAATATATACACCAACGAAAGAGTAGCCGCCGGAGTCTATCCGGTAAAGGTTACCGGAGACCCTTATGTATCGCTATCTGTTAGCAGCATTACTACTTATTTGCAGCGTTAGTTCATCTGCAAAGAGCCTTGACGATGAAAGCTTGTATCAACTACTTGATGACATTTGGCAGTATGAGCTTTCGGTTTCCCCGCTTTTAGCGTCTCGCCAAGGCGATAGTTCCTTGGCCCATGTGCTACCCGATATTTCACCAGAAGCACTTAAAGCACAAAATGAACAGTGGCGTGTGTTTCAAAAAGCCTTAAGTCAGTACGAAAAAGACTCTATCTCTACTGACGCTTATATTGCTTTGCTAATGCAGCAATACCGTTTAGCCAACTATGTGGATGAATATACCTATCGCGCGCACTTGGTGCCCATCAACTCAGAATACGGCTTTCACGGTGCCATGGCCTCGCTTCCTAACTTATCTACGTTTAAGCGTGTAGAAGACTATCAGGCATACATTAGCCGCTTAAACGCACTTAAGCCTTATTTTAACCAGCAAATTACTTATATGAAGCAGGCGTTAAAAGAAGGCTACACGCAGCCCAAAGTCGTGCTGAAAGGGTTTGAAGACTCAGTTGCGTCGTATATTGTTGAAAATGCAGTGGACAGTGGCTTTTATTCTCCGTTTACCCGCTTTCCAGAGTACTTTACTGCCGAGCAAAAGGCAGCGTTAGCAGAGCAAGGCAAAGCAGCCATAAACAGCAGCGTGTTGCCTGCGTATCAAATATTCTACGACTTCATGGTAGAGGAATACATTCCTAATGCCCGTGAAGATATTGCCGCAAGAAACTGGCCTGATGGTGTGGCCTATTACGCTAATAGAGCCAAGCATTACACCACAACAGATATGACCCCTCAGGAAATCCACGATTTAGGTTTGTCTGAAGTAAAACGTATTCGCGCGCAAATGCAGCAAATTGTGGATGAGCTTGGCTTTGATGGCGACATTAACGACTTTATTGCGTTTTTACGCGAAGACCCTCAGTTTTATGCCACCAGCGCTGAAGATTTGCTGAAAGAGGCGTCGTTTATTGCAAAGAAAATGGACGCGAAACTCCCTTCTCTTTTTGAGTATCTACCAAGAACGCCTTACGGCGTAGCACCCGTGCCAGATGCTATTGCACCTAAATATACAACGGGCCGTTACATCCATCCTAGCCGCGATGATCAGCCAGGATATTACTGGGTAAATACTTACGCCCTTGATAAACGCCCTTTATATGCGCTGCCTGCTTTGACATTACACGAAGCGGTTCCAGGGCATCACCTTCAAATTTCATTAGCAGCAGAGCTTGAAGATTTACCTATGGTACGCCGTAACACCTATATTTCAGCATTTGGTGAAGGCTGGGGACTGTACTCTGAGTTTTTAGGTATTGAAGCAGGTATTTACGAAACGCCGTACGACAACTTCGGTCGCTTAAGCTACGAAATGTGGCGTGCGTGTCGCTTAGTGGTCGATACTGGTATGCATACAATGGGTTGGAGCCGTCAGCAAGCGGTGGACTATATGATGGAAAACACCGCGCTTTCAGAACACAACGTTAATACGGAAATAGACCGCTATATCTCTTGGCCAGCGCAAGCGCTGTCATACAAAATTGGTGAAATCAAAATAAAAGGCCTTCGCGAAAAAGCAGAGATTGCTTTAGGTGAGCGTTTTGACGTGCGCAAATTCCACCGCGCAGTGTTAGAAAATGGCTCAGTTCCACTTTTCATATTGGAACAAAACATCAACACCTTTATAGAAGAACAAAAGGCACAATAAACATGATCGTTGCATTTGGTGTTATTGGATTACTTATCCTGTTTTTAATTTACTTTGTGCTGCGAGCGCAGAACTTACAGAAAGAGCTGGCGCTGTTGCGCCACTCGAATAAGCAGACTAGTAACAAGGTAACGTATGCTTATCGCAATCTTGTTCTTGTTACAGATGCGTTGGAAAAAAACCTTACCGCGCGTATTGAAAGTGCCTATAAAAGCCGTCTTATCGACCAAACTCAATATAATGCGCTGCACCCGCTTATGCGCAACTTTTCAACCATTATTATGGCTTGTTGTGAAAAAGGCATGTCTCTTGAAGAGTCTTTAAATAAAGCATTGCAGAATGAAGAAGTGACGCTTGAGGAAATTCGTGAGGTGGTGAAAGCACTTCCTAGCAACGTGCGTATGGTGTGGTCAAAAAATACCGCTGATGGTTTTATTGCTTTTTGCCAAACCGTTACAGCAACCGTAAGCGGTACTGCAGCAAAATCACAAAAAGAACCTTCATCACAAGAGTAGCCTCTTACTCTTATCCCCATGTTAGGGTCGCCCGCTTTACTGTGTTGTTAGGATTGGCGGCCCTCGTCTATATCACTACTCTTTTAAAAGTTTAATTTTTTTACCTTTCCAAACTAATCAGTAAGTTAGCGCTTAAAACAACAAGCCAAAAACCTTTTGTCTTGAAAAGGGTTATTGCTGCACTATAATACTGTATAAAAATACAGTTTATTTTGAGTGCCATGAACAAATCGTTATCCGTGCTTAACAACCACCCGCATATTTGGCGGGCCAGAGATCAGAAGCAAAGTGAAGCCAAGTTTTCGCTAGGTTTTCCGCGTCTGGATAAAGCGCTTAACGGTGGCGTTGCCTCTACGGGGCTTGTACGTATTGCCTCACTAACCGGCGTGGGTGAGCTTTCGCTCTTTAAACAGGTTATTTGCCAACATCGCACGCATAAACTGGTGGTATTTATTAACCCTCCAGGGCAACTACAGTCGCCGTGGTTAGAAAATCTGGGGCTTAAAGCGCAACAAGTTCTGGTAGTAAAACCAGGTTCTGAACAAGAGTCGTTGTGGGCAGCAGAGCAATGTTTAAAAAGTACGGCTTGCCATTGCGTAGTGCTGTGGAGTAATGCTGTAAATCAAAAAGAAGCACGACGCCTACAGGTAGCAGCAACGCATAATGATGCGCTGTGCTTGCTGTATACTCCACCGCAACAGCAGGCCTCACAGTTAGGTTACCCAAAGGCCGACATGGGGAGCGATTCACAAGCCAACCTGTCGAATGAAAGCGACAGTGCATTACCCATTACTCTGGATATTGCGCTAAAAGGTAAACCCCACGCTTTAGCAGTGAACATACGCAAGCAGCGTCATGGGTGGCCCAAAGATAACATTGTTATTTCCCACCGGTGGACACCCGACAATCAGGCCATTAAATGGGCCATGGCACACAACACGCTTTCCGACAAGGCGCTACACTCTGTGAGCTAATGATGCTGTGGGCTTATATTTACTGCTATCAACTAACTTTAGACAGCCATATCAAAGCGGCTAGAAGTAAGCGTGCACATCGCCAGTTGTCGAAGCACGAAACTAACAACCAGTATTCAGCGTTAGCGTCGAATACTCCCTTTGCAGTATATTGCAGTAAAACCAACAAAATTACGCAGTGTAATGATATTGCGAAAAAAGAAGGCATTGAAATTGGTCATGGACTTGCCCAAGCCGCGGCGCTGTGCCCCTACGTGCATATTCTGCCTTTCAGTGAAGAAGCCGAAAAGCATATACTGACGCAGCTAGCCCATAGGCTGTATCCTCTTGCTTCTGACATCGTACTAGACAGCCACATTCATTCGAATGGCGTAAATGGTCTGGCAGTAAGGCTAGATAACCTAATCCATTACTATGGCGGGCATAAGCCGCTGTGGAAAACCCTAACTCAAGCACTCGCAGAGGCAAATATTCGCTATCATTTTGCTAGTGCATGGACGATTGAGGCTGCAAAGGTATTAGCCCTTCATCAACACAATACCTATATGCATGCGCCAGATGATATAAAAAAAGCGCTAAGTACATGCCCGCTTTCTATTACTGCTTTGTCATCTAAAGTCATTGAGGCCTTGGCAAGGGTAGGTGTTACCCGTGTACAGCAACTGTTGGCCATGCCGGTACAAGAGCTGGGGCGGCGCTTCGACAATAACACCATTATGTATCTTACTGCGCTCAGAGGAGAAACTTTTCCCCGCATTACGCTATTTAGGCCTTTAGAGCATTTTGACAACTTTACTTTATTGCCTTTTGATATTGAAAACACGCAGCACCTAACACCTTTTGTCACACAGCAGTTTGAGCATTTGTCTCACTATTTACGGGCCAGGAACTTATATACATCAAGCATAAGCGTGCATATTCATTTCAGAGAAGCACCTGTATTGGATATTAATATTCGCTCTGCAATGCCTCAGTCTTCGGTGCATAGTTGGCTACCACTATTTAGCCTTAAAACTGAAAGCTTGGAGTTACCTGAGCCTGCCACAGCGGTTGCGCTTACCTGTCAGCAGTTTGAAGAAATAGATTCGCAGAATGGCGACTTTTTTAGCAATAGGTTTAATGACGTTGCACAAAAGCAATTGATTGGCCGCTTAAACGCCAAACTAGGTGATAACAGTACGTTTCAACCTCGCGCTGCCGACAGCCATCAGTTTGAATATATGACGGTGAACGAGCCGAGCGCCGATAATTATGTTTATAGCAGTGACATTACGCCCACCTTTACCTTTGATACACCTAAGCCGCTTATTCAGGCGACCCATATTTGCTTTGGCCCTGTGCGATTACACAGCGAGTGGTGGCATGACAGCCCAACAAAGCGAGATTATTTCATCGCCCAGACTGAGCAATGTGTAAGGCTCTTAGTATTTAAAGACGAAGAAAGCCGTTGGTGGGTGCATGGACTTTTTTGCTAGCCGTATGCGGTTAAAGAAAAGGTAAAAGCGAAACCATGAAATACAGCGAACTCTTTTGCCAAAGTAACTATAGCTTTCTTTGTGGAGCCTCCTCTCCTGCAGAGCTTGTGACCACCGCGTCTTTTCTTGGCTACGACGCGCTTGCCATTACCGATGAATGCTCAGTAGCGGGTGTGGTACGAGCTTTCGATGAAATTAAGCATCAGGGTCTACCTATCAAGCTTATTGTTGGCAGTTACTTTGTATTTGATGACACCTTATCTTTTGTACTGCTGTGCCCGAACAAACCAGCCTACAGCGAACTGTGCCGAATTATAACGAACGCGAGACGTCGCTCTGAAAAAGGAGAGTATCAACTGGCCGAGTGGGACTTACGTACCATTCGTCACTGCAAATTCATTTGGCTACCTAGCGGAAAAGAAGCCCACGACAAACATTGGGCTGAGTGGCTGCAAAAACACCCTAGCATTGATGCCTATATCGGTGCTCAGCGTCTATTAGACGGGCAGGATCATCAGAGGTTTGCGCACTACAACCATTTACAGTCTGCCTACCCCTTTCCGGTTATTGCCTGTACCGGTGTACTTATGCATCACGCTGACAGGCTACCGCTTCAACATGTTTTACATGCTACACAACAGCATACCAGTGTAGATAAAATAGGCCGGGAAGCATTGAGTAACGCAGAACGTAGTCTGCGAACCGTACAAAAAATTAAGAAGCTTTACCCTGAGAAATGGATAGCCAATACCAATGCCCTAGCCCAGGTATTCACGTTTTCTTTAGAAGAGTTGCGCTATCACTATCCTTCGGAACTGGTGCCACAGGGCTATACACCCACATCGTATTTACGGGAGCGCGTAGAAGCCGGTATTAAAGTGCGCTTTCCTGAAGGTATAACCTCTGAAATTCGCCAAATTATAGAAAAAGAACTAACACTTATTGCCGAACAAGAATACGAGTATTTCTTTTTAACCATTTACGACATTGTTCAATTTGCTAAGCAGCAGCGCATTTTGTACCAAGGACGAGGGTCGGCAGCTAACTCTGTAGTGTGCTATTGCCTAGAGATAACGGCTGTAGATCCAAGGCAAATAAGCGTACTGTTCGAGCGTTTCATATCTAAAGAACGTAACGAGCCGCCCGATATTGATGTGGATTTCGAGCATCAGCGCCGTGAAGAGATCATTCAATACATTTATCAAAAGTACGGCAGAGAAAGAACCGCTATCGCGGCTACCGTTATTTGCTACCGCTTTAAATCAGCATTTAAAGATGTGGGTAAAGCGCTTGGCTTTAGCGAGTCACAACTTGATTTTGTAGTTAAACAAATCAATCGTCGAGACAGCGTTATTCCGTGGAAATCTCAGCTAGCGGGGCTTGGGTTAAACCCTGAGGAGCCTAGAGTACAGCAGTTAATTACCCTTACCGAAGCTTTACTAGGCACGCCCCGACATCTGTCGCAGCATGTAGGCGGTTTTGTTATTAGCGCAGGACCGCTTTACGACCTTGTACCCGTTGAGAACGCCGCAATGGAAGACCGTACCATCATTCAATGGGATAAGGATGACATTGAAACCTTGGGCTTGCTAAAAGTAGATGTGCTGGCGCTAGGGATGCTAAGCGCTATTCGTCGTGCATTCTCTCTTATCAATAAACAATACTCTGTTGAAACCAGTATTCCATTTATCACTAAGCTCGGAGATGACAAACAGGTATTCGATATGATCTGTCGTGCCGATACCGTAGGCGTTTTTCAAATAGAATCACGGGCTCAGATGTCTATGCTGCCAAGGTTAAAGCCCCGCCGCTATTACGATTTGGTCGTACAAATAGCCATTGTACGGCCAGGCCCGATTCAGGGCGATATGGTCCACCCTTATTTGATACGTCGCCACGGCAACGAAACCATTAGCTACCCATCTAAAGATGTGAAAAAGGTGCTCTCTCGCACTATGGGTGTGCCTATCTTTCAAGAACAAGTGATTCAACTTGCTATGGTTGCCGCTGGCTTCAGTGGCGGAGAAGCCGATCAGTTGCGACGCGCTATGGCTAGCTGGAAAAAAGACGGCAGAATTTTTGAGTTCAGAGATAAGCTCATTAAGGGTATGACGGATAAAGGTTATGAAAGTACGTTCGCTCATAACTTATTTGAACAAATCAAAGGCTTTGCAGGGTACGGTTTTCCCGAGTCTCACTCAGCGTCTTTTGCGGTATTGGCTTATGTGTCTTGCTGGTTGAAATTTTACTTCCCCGTAGAGTTTTACGTGGCGCTATTAAATAGCTGGCCCATGGGGTTTTATTCTCCTTCTCAGTTAGTTCAAGACGCTAAGCGCCATCATATACGGGTGGAGGCGCCCTGCGTGAACCAGTCAAACACAGAGCACACTTTGATTGTAAAAGGCCAAGAAAAGTACATACAACTTGGTCTTAAGCTTATTAAAGGTTTAAGTGAAGCGTCGTCCCAGATTATTGTGGAAAACCGTACAGCAAAAGGCTACAACAACGTTGAACAGTTACAGCAGCTTTCGCTTAAAAGTAATGAGCTAGAGGCACTTGCCAGCGCCGATGCGCTTCGTACTATTTCAGGGAACCGGTACGAAACTCGCTGGCGAATTATGGATACACAAACGCGTTTACCGCTATTTGATACCGATGATTTTTATGCAGATAAAAGTGCCGCCCCCCTTGGCGTTAAACCTTCTGAAGCAGAAAACTTACTTGAAGATTATGCCTCGACAGGCTTGTCTGTAAATAACCATCCTATTTCATTGCTTAGGCAACAACATGAGCTTAAAGACATAAGCTGGTCAAATTCACTTAAAGACAAAAAAAATAAGTCATTAATTAAAGTACTTGGGGCAGTAACTGGTCGACAGGCCCCAGGTACTGCCGCAGGCGTTACCTTTCTAACTTTAGAAGATGATATAGGCAATATGAATGTTGTGGTATGGCAAGCTACGGCGCGAGCTCAGCAACAAACTTTCTTGAAAGCTAAGCTTCTTCAAGTTAACGGCATTATTGAACGCTCTAAAGAGGGGGTTATTCACATTATAGCGGGTAAGCTTATCGACCGTACACCTTGGCTCGAAAAGCTGACATTAAACTCTAGAGATTTTCACTGAATTTTTTACAGCGGCAAAGTAATAGATTATGGTGTGGATAATAGTGATTGTTTAATTAATAACTTCCTTTTCGTGAAGCAACATTCGAATAACTCTGCTTTACCTGTAGATAATTGTTGTCATTTTTGGAGTATTAAATGATGCGATGGATTGCGCTTTTTATTATTTTCTCATTTAGTCTTAATACTTACGCAGATAAATATATAGTTGGCGCACAAGATTTAGCTTACTTCCCTCACTACGATTTTTCTTCGCCTGTAGATAAAGGCGTAGCCTGGTCAATTCTAGAAACGTTTTCTGAAGCTTCTGGGCACGAATTTATTTATTTGAGTTTGCCTATAAGACGGCTTCAACTCGAGTTGGTTAAAGGTAATGTTGATTTTGTATACCCTGATAACAGAGGCTGGTATAACAGCATCACCACATCAAGCGATAAGCATTTTTCACTTCCCTTAACCAATGCAGTAACAGGAACTATCGTTAAACAGGAAAATGTTGGACAAGGTATTGATGAGATAAAGCATCTAGCCATGCCACTAGGTTTCACACCAGTAAACATACAAAAATTACTTGGGTTACGAATATACAACAGGGCTTAGCCCTTCTATACCAAGAGCGCGTCGACGGGTTAGATTTGGAATACTTTGTTAGTCAAAGATCCGCACCGCTAGCGTATGAGAAAGACGCGTTTACTTTAGATTTAACGCTTCCTCATAACGAAATCCCTTTTTCTTTATCTACTCTTTATCATAAAGACATTATTAGTGAACTGAATGATTTCATATCCTCAAACCCCGAATTAATTGATAGTATAAAAGCGAAATACGGAATAACGCCTTTTAAGCAATTGTCTCATCAGCTTCTTAACGAACAAGGATTGGAAATTGAAGAGGTTTGGAAATAATAAAAACGCGCTATGGAAACCCTTGTAAAAACTTCAATAATGTCAGTAATGTAGACTTTATAAAACTTAATCCCTTCTTATTCTAGAGCCCTATCCGACTGAAATAACAACCTTTTTTTGGTTGGATAATTTTTTGCTTGTTGATTACCAGATCAAGGAGCAATTATGAAACACTTATCACTACTTTTATTTTCTTTTTTAATCATTTTTAGCGCTAATAGCGCGCAGGCAAGGCAAACTGTCAGTGTCGACTATATGCACGGATTTGATGATATCGACGGTATGCGCTTCGCATACAGACCACTTGAACAAACATTAGCGACAGATTGGTTTGGCGACATTAAGCTTTACTGGGAAGTGAGCGCCGTTGTTTGGGAATATGGCGAGAACGATACACATAGTACTAGTTATGGCGCATCACTGACGCCTGTTTTTATGAAACAGGTAACCACACTATATGACAAGTATCCTGTATATATAGAAGCAGGTATTGGCGCAAGCTACATTGGCGATCAAAAAGTGGCTGGTAAAGATATTGGGTCTAACTACCAGTTTGAAGACAGATTAGGTGTGTTTGTAGAGATCGATAAGAAGCAACATGTTGCGCTGCGTTACATGCACTTTTCAAACGGTGGCTTTAACAACGATAACCCAGGATTAGACTTCCTAAACCTATCCTACGCCTACCACTTTTAAAGAAATGGGGTCAGTGTCGTGGCTCTGACCCCACTATTTTCTTTCGTCTAAACGCAAAAACCCGCCGTTAGGCGGGTTTTTCTTAATGGAACCTGGCAGTGTCCTACTCTCACATGGGGAAACCCCACACTACCATTGGCGCTAATACGTTTCACTTCTGAGTTCGAAATGGTTTCAGGTGGTACCGTATCGCTATGGCTGCCAGGAAAAACTGGTTTGCAGTAGCGTTTACTGCGTAAAGCTGATATTTATCAACTTCACTGAATTCTGCTAGCTTACATACATGGATGCTATAGCTTCTATATAAAGCAAAAAACCCGCCGTTAGGCGGGTTTTTTTAATGGGACCTGGCAGTGTCCTACTCTCACATGGGGAAACCCCACACTACCATCGGCGCTAATACGTTTCACTTCTGAGTTCGGAATGGATTCAGGTGGTACCGTATCGCTATGGCTGCCAGGAAAAAACTGGTAACAATTTGGGAAAGTTTGATATTAATTCAATCAGTGAGTAACTACTTTTCACTCTACTTGCTGCTCTTTATCAGAGCTTAGCTTGTCTACAACACTTCCAAAAGCCTAAAGCTTCTTGGGCGTTGTATGGTTAAGCCTCTCGGGCAATTAGTACAGGTTAGCTTAACGCCTTACAACGCTTCCACACCCTGCCTATCAACGTCATCGTCTATAACAACCCTTCCAGAACTTAAAGTTCAGGGATGACTCATCTTTGGGCCGGCTTCCCGCTTAGATGCTTTCAGCGGTTATCCGTTCCGAACATAGCTACCGGGCAATGCGATTGGCATCACAACCCGAACACCAGCGGTTCGTCCACTCCGGTCCTCTCGTACTAGGAGCAGCTCCCATCAATCATCCAACGCCCACACCAGATAGGGACCGAACTGTCTCACGACGTTCTAAACCCAGCTCGCGTACCACTTTAAATGGCGAACAGCCATACCCTTGGGACCGACTTCAGCCCCAGGATGTGATGAGCCGACATCGAGGTGCCAAACACCGCCGTCGATATGAACTCTTGGGCGGTATCAGCCTGTTATCCCCGGAGTACCTTTTATCCGTTGAGCGATGGCCCTTCCATACAGAACCACCGGATCACTATGACCTACTTTCGTACCTGCTCGACGTGTCTGTCTCGCAGTTAAGCTAGCTTATGCCATTGCACTAACCTCACGATGTCCGACCGTGATTAGCTAACCTTCGTGCTCCTCCGTTACTATTTGGGAGGAGACCGCCCCAGTCAAACTACCCACCAGACACTGTCCACAATCCCGATAAGGGACCAATGTTAGAACATCAAACATACAAGGGTGGTATTTCAAGGACGGCTCCACACAATCTAGCGACTGTGCTTCAAAGCCTCCCACCTATCCTACACATGTAGGTTCAATGTTCAGTGCCAAGCTGTAGTAAAGGTTCACGGGGTCTTTCCGTCTAGGTGCGGGTACACAGCATCTTCACTGCGATTTCAATTTCACTGAGTCTCGGGTGGAGACAGCGTGGCCATGGTTACACCATTCGTGCAGGTCGGAACTTACCCGACAAGGAATTTCGCTACCTTAGGACCGTTATAGTTACGGCCGCCGTTTACCGGGGCTTCGATCAAGAGCTTCGTCCGAAAACTAACCCCATCAATTAACCTTCCGGCACCGGGCAGGTGTCACACCCTATACGTCCTCTTACGAGTTTGCAGAGTGCTGTGTTTTTAATAAACAGTCCCAGCCACCTGGTCACTGCGGCCTCCATTTGCTTACCACGTAAAGTGTTCACAAACAGAGGCGTACCTTCTCCCGAAGTTACGGTACAATTTTGCCGAGTTCCTTCACCCGAGTTCTCTCAAGCGCCTTAGTATTCTCTACCTGACCACCTGTGTCGGTTTGGGGTACGGTTCATATAATCATAAGTTTAGAAGCTTTTCCTGGAAGCAGGGCATCAACAACTTCACTCCCTTGGGAGCTCGTCTCGTGTCTCGGCCTTGAAAACCCGGATTTACCTAAGTTTTCAGCCTACGCACTTTCACTTGGACAACCAACGCCAAGCTTGCCTAGCCTTCTCCGTCCCTCCATCACTGATTATATAAGTACGGAAATATTAATCCGTTTCCCATCGACTACGCATTTCTGCCTCGCCTTAGGGGCCGACTTACCCTGCCCTGATTAGCATGGGACAGGAAACCTTGGTCTTCCGGCGTGGGAGTTTTTCACTCCCATTATCGTTACTCATGTCAGCATTCGCACTTGTGATATGTCCAGCAAGCTTTACAACTCACCTTCATCCACTTACACAACGCTCCCCTACCCAGCATGTAAACATGCTGCCGCAGCTTCGGTATATTGCTTAGCCCCGTTACATCTTCCGCGCAGGCCGACTCGACTAGTGAGCTATTACGCTTTCTTTAAAGGGTGGCTGCTTCTAAGCCAACCTCCTAGCTGTCTATGCCTTCCCACATCGTTTCCCACTTAGCAATATTTTGGGACCTTAGCTGGCGGTCTGGGTTGTTTCCCTCTCCACGACGGACGTTAGCACCCGCCGTGTGTCTCCCGGATAGTTCTCATTGGTATTCGGAGTTTGCAAAGGGTTGGTAAGTCGGGATGACCCCCTAGCCTTAACAGTGCTCTACCCCCAATGGAATTCGTCCGAGGCTCTACCTAAATAGATTTCGGGGAGAACCAGCTATCTCCCGGTTTGATTGGCCTTTCACCCCCAGCCACAAGTCATCCCCTGACTTTTCAACGTCAGTGGGTTCGGTCCTCCAGTTGATGTTACTCAACCTTCAACCTGCTCATGGCTAGATCACCGGGTTTCGGGTCTATACCTAGCAACTAAACGCGCAGTTAACACTCGCTTTCGCTACGGCTCCGCTATTCGCTTAACCTTGCTACTAAATATAAGTCGCTGACCCATTATACAAAAGGTACGCAGTCACCCCGAAGGGCTCCCACTGCTTGTACGTATACGGTTTCAGGTTCTATTTCACTCCCCTCACAGGGGTTCTTTTCGCCTTTCCCTCACGGTACTGGTTCACTATCGGTCAGTTAGGAGTATTTAGCCTTGGAGGATGGTCCCCCCATATTCAGTCAAGATAACACGTGTCCCGACCTACTCGATTTCACTGTAAAGATTGCGTCGTGTACAGGGCTATCACCTTGTATCGCTCCTCTTCCCAAAGGATTCCACTACATTCAATACAGCTTAAGGGCTGCTCCCCGTTCGCTCGCCGCTACTAGGGGAATCTCAATTGATTTCTTTTCCTAAGGGTACTTAGATGTTTCAGTTCCCCTCGTTCGCTTCGTTAACCTATGTATTCAGTTAACGATACCTGTAAACAGGTGGGTTTCCCCATTCGGACATCTGTGGCTCAAATGCATTTTGTCGGCTCACCACAGCTTTTCGCAGACTTACACGTCCTTCATCGCCTCTAACTGCCAAGGCATCCACCGTATACGCTTCGTCACTTAACCATACAACCCCAAACAGCCTTTTGACTTCTGTCTAAGTTATGTTGCATGCATGACAAGCTAATCGGAAGAATTGCCTTGCTATCAATAAATTGATAACAAGAAATTCAGTCAAGTAGAGTAAAAAGTTCATCTTTCGATTTCTCAGTTACTCAATTTTGATTGATTACTATTAATATCAGCTTTCCAAATTGTTAAAGAACATTAGTGTTTCTAAAAACACTAATTAATGATGCGATCATTAATTAGCATTCTATGTCAAAACAACTACCACTTTAGCGAGCAAGTAAATTGTCAGGAAGGTCCCCTTCCGGTTAAGCAATTTACCGCGACACTCGCGAAGCGAGTCTATAAATAAACAAAACAATCTGTGTAGGCACTGCATCAAGTGCGTCTTTCGACGTAATGGTAAGGAGGTGATCCAACCCCAGGTTCCCCTAGGGTTACCTTGTTACGACTTCACCCCAGTCATGAAACACAAAGTGGTAATCGTCCTCCCGAAGGTTAGACTAACTACTTCTTTTGCATCCCACTCCCATGGTGTGACGGGCGGTGTGTACAAGGCCCGGGAACGTATTCACCGCAGTATTCTGACCTGCGATTACTAGCGATTCCGACTTCATGGAGTCGAGTTGCAGACTCCAATCCGGACTACGACATTCTTTAAGGGGTCCGCTCCACATCACTGTCTCGCTTCCCTCTGTAAATGCCATTGTAGCACGTGTGTAGCCCTACACGTAAGGGCCATGATGACTTGACGTCGTCCCCACCTTCCTCCGGTTTGTCACCGGCAGTCTCCTTAGAGTGCCCAACTTAATGCTGGCAACTAAGGACAAGGGTTGCGCTCGTTGCGGGACTTAACCCAACATCTCACGACACGAGCTGACGACAGCCATGCAGCACCTGTGTCAGAGTTCCCGAAGGCACCAATCTATCTCTAGAAAGTTCTCTGCATGTCAAGTGTAGGTAAGGTTCTTCGCGTTGCATCGAATTAAACCACATGCTCCACCGCTTGTGCGGGCCCCCGTCAATTCATTTGAGTTTTAACCTTGCGGCCGTACTCCCCAGGCGGTCTACTTAGCGCGTTAGCTTCGCTACTCACGACTTAAAGTCACAAACAGCTAGTAGACAGCGTTTACGGTGTGGACTACCAGGGTATCTAATCCTGTTCGCTACCCACACTTTCGCACATGAGCGTCAGTCTTTGGCCAGGGAGTCGCCTTCGCCACTGATGTTCCTCCAGATATCTACGCATTTCACCGCTACACCTGGAATTCCACTCCCCTCTCCAAGACTCTAGTCTGCCAGTTCTAAATGACCATCCCAGGTTGAGCCCGGGGCTTTCACATCTAGCTTAACAAACCGCCTGCGTGCGCTTTACGCCCAGTAATTCCGATTAACGCTCGCACCCTCCGTATTACCGCGGCTGCTGGCACGGAGTTAGCCGGTGCTTCTTCTGTTGTTAACGTCACGGCTAGCAGGTATTAACTACTAACTTTTCCTCACAACTGAAAGTGCTTTACAACCCGAAGGCCTTCTTCACACACGCGGCATGGCTGCATCAGGGTTTCCCCCATTGTGCAATATTCCCCACTGCTGCCTCCCGTAGGAGTCTGGGCCGTGTCTCAGTCCCAGTGTGGCTGATCTTCCTCTCAGAACAGCTAGAGATCGTCGCCTTGGTAAGCCTTTACCTTACCAACTAGCTAATCTCACTTGGGCCTCTCTTTGCGCCGGAGCCGAAGCCCCGTTTGGTCCGTAGACATTATGCGGTATTAGCAGTCGTTTCCAACTGTTATCCCCCTCGCAAAGGCAAGTTCCCAAGCATTACTCACCCGTCCGCCACTCGTCAGCGAAGTGCAAGCACTTCCTGTTACCGTTCGACTTGCATGTGTTAGGCCTGCCGCCAGCGTTCAATCTGAGCCATGATCAAACTCTTCAATTAAATATATCGAAATATGAATCGTCGTTGTGACACTCTTAACGAGTGCCCACACAGATTGTCTTGTCTAAATTGTTAAAGAACGTTGCGACTTCGTCGCAATTCACTAGAAGCCGTTGCTTCTTAGTGACTCACCCTGTTCGAGTGAGGTGCGCATTATACGCTGGAAGTTTTTGTTGTCAACACTTTTTGAAAATTTATTTTCTGAAGCGTTTCTTCTAAACTCCCGTCTTTACTGGCCTATATAGGTAGTAGAGACTTACTTCAGGAGGGTTGCTGTTTTGCTTTTCCCCCGAAGCGGATGCGCATTTTAGGGAAATGAGCGCTCACGTCAACACTTATTTTAAAAAAAGTGTCATATTAGCTTTGAACGCTCAAATTACCCGCAACATGAACTTTATTTGAACAATTTAAAGCTCTCAAGCTAAAGGACTGGTATCTATCTAACTATAAGAATGTATTTATCGAACTGTGGTATATGCCCGTTCGGATACTGATATTAGCTTTAAGTTAGAAAAAAATAACTTCATGCGTATGCCATAATCCTTTTTAATCAGTCATATGATTCATAATGATTAACAGCGGCAGTGTCATTACTCCCCACACTTAGATAAACTACGGACAATAACCTGCCGATACTTGCTTTCAATTTTGTCAGTATATAAGCATCTGTTAGCGGGACTTGGAAACGTAATACCAAATATTGCTTAACTACATTATATAGAGGTCTATCACGCATTATGAAAACGAGCGTCATTTTTACAACTTATAATTCACCCGCGTGGTTAGAGAAAGTACTATGGGGGTTCTTCGAACAAACCGCAGATGATTTCGAAATTGTTATTGCGGATGACGGCTCTCGTGAAGACACTAAAGCACTTATCCAACGTCTTAAGCAAGAAACAGATATACCTATCAAACACGTTTGGCAAGAAGACGATGGTTTCCAAAAGTGCCGTATTCTGAATAAAGCCATTGTAGCCTCTGAGGGCGAATACTTAATTTTCACAGATGGCGACTGCATTCCTCGAAACGACTTTGTAGAGCAACATCTAAGACTATCAGAGAAAAATACCTATCTTTCTGGTGGGTATTTCAAATTACCCATGAGTGTAAGTAAAGCAATCACACGTGAGGATATCGTAAGTCAGCGAGCATTCAATGTGGATTGGTTAGTTAGTAAAGGTTTAAAAAAGACGCATAAAACGATGAAGCTCACTGCAAGAGGAGCCTGGGCAGAGTTTTTAAATAAGATAAGCCCAGCTCGCCCGACTTGGAATGGACATAGCGCTTCATGTTACAAAGAGCACATTCTGGCCGTAAACGGTTTTGAGGAAACTATGCAATATGGTGGTCAAGATTGTGAATTTGGCGATCGATTAGTTAACTATGGCCTAAAAGCTAAACGCATACGTTATTCCGCTGTGTGCATACACCTTGATCATAAACGTGGATATGTTACGCCAGAAATGCTACAGAGAAGCAAAGCAATACGTGAAGATACAAAGAAGAATAAAGTAATAAAGGCACGTGTAGGAATAGAAGAATCATCACACTAAAACGGTAATAAACAAGAGTTGCGCTAATGCATAAACCAATTGATAGTTTCAAAGGTGTCTCACCTACTTTAGGAAAGAATGTCTATATTGA
Source organism: Alteromonas sp. ABH4_452 (assembly GCF_056311825.1). Lineage (NCBI taxonomy): Bacteria > Pseudomonadati > Pseudomonadota > Gammaproteobacteria > Alteromonadales > Alteromonadaceae > Alteromonas > Alteromonas sp. ABH4_452. The sequence continues at coordinate 330,776 of NZ_CM149973.1, forward strand.
TGACTCGGCAAGGATAGTCGGTGATGTAGTATTAAAAGATGATGCCAGTATTTGGCCATTGGTTGCTGCACGCGGTGACGTGAACAAAATTCGTATTGGCGCCCGTTCTAATATTCAAGATGGCAGTGTTTTGCACGTTACACGTAAATCAGAGAAAAACCCTGATGGATTTCCACTTATTATTGGTGACGACGTTACCGTTGGGCACAAATGTATGCTGCATGGCTGCCAATTAGGTAATCGTATTCTGGTCGGTATGGGCGCTATTGTAATGGATGGTGTTGTTGTTGAAGACGATGTGTTCATTGGCGCAGGTACATTAGTACCGCCAAACAAAAGATTAGAGAGCGGATTTCTTTACGTTGGAAACCCCATGCAAAAGAAAAGACCGCTCAACGACGCTGAAATGGCATTTCTAAAACAGTCTGCCGTGAACTATGTGGTATTAAAAGATGAGTACCTAGAAGAAGCGAACTAGTTTCGCTTCTCGCCTTGCTCTACGATAGCCCTGACACGTTTTACAATATCTGAAGTATCGGGGCGCTTTTGTGTCCATATATAGAAAGCTTCTGCCGCTTGCTCAACCAGCATCCCTAACCCATCTATTTGCGTTTTGACACCAAGCTCGGCCGCATCTCTCATAAACCGCGTGGGCGAGTTTTTATATACCATGTCGTACACCACTTCACAGTGTTGTAAAACACCATCAGTTAAACTACACGGCAACTCGTTGCTTAGACTAGCAGCTGTTGAATTGATAATAATATGAGGTGCTATCGTTGCAATGTCCTCAAGTGCAACCACCTGCACTTTTGGGTTCGATGCAGCGTTTGCTACTTTTTCAGCTTTGGCTTTCGTTCTGTTAGCAATGGTTAGCGAAACAGCGCCCGCTTTTAATAACGGAGTGATCACACCCCGGGCTGCACCGCCGGCACCGATAAGCAACACGCGCTTATCTTTAATCTCCACGCCGCTATTTAGTAAATCGTTTACTAGCCCAACACCGTCTGTGTTGAACCCTAATAGTTCACAAGTGTCACTATTCATTAGGGTATTAACAGCTTGTGCATCTTTAGCTGCTTGGTCATCTACCTTTGCTAAGTTAAAGGCATCAAGCTTAAAAGGCATGGTAACATTGCAACCTACAACACCTTCTTGAGCTAAAAACGCTTTAGCAGCTTCAATAAAACCATCTTCAGGCGCAAGTATCTTTTCATAAGAAATCTTTTCTCCAACTTGATCAGCAAACATTTGATGAATAGTTGGTGATAAACTCTGTGCAATAGGATTTCCGAATACAGCGAATTTTTTCATGGGAATACGAGACTTATTTAATATAAAGAAGAAAAGCGATAGTCGTGCTTCGCAGAGTACACCATATGAGCGTATAGGTGGAGAGGAGAAAGTACGGGAATTAGCAAATACGTTTTACGACATTATGGAGACCGACCCATTAGCAAATGAACTACTTGCTATTCACCCTCAGCCATTAGACAGAATTCGTCATGTATTCTTTTTATATTTGAGTTTATGGCTGGGTGGTCCTGATGATTATCAGCAGCAATTTGGACACCCCCGTTTGCGTGCACGCCACCTTCCCTACACAGTAACACCAGAGTTAAAAGCACAGTGGATGTATTGTATGCGAAAAGCCATGTTTAAAACGGTAGAAGATATCGCTTTAGCTCAAAAGTTGATAGACGCACTTGATCAACTCGCCAATCACATGGTGAATACAAAATAAAAAAGCGCGTTGAAAGGATTAACCTTTTAACGCGCAACTCCCCTGTTACTGTCTACGCTCTTTATGGCGCATAAAGTAGTGCAATTGTGAAAGCCTCATAGTTAGTAAGGCGTGAAACTAATAATTAGAATGTGTAACCCACCGATAAGGTATACACCCAAGGGTCTATTTCAATATCACTTACCTTTCCAGCAGCATCTCCCACTTTAAAGGTGGCTTCTGTATCTATATCAATGAATCGAACCGATGCATTGACGTGCCATTTGGTATCAATTTGGTAATCCATTCCCACCTGAGCTGACAAGCCAAATGAATTATCAAGCGAAAGGTCGCTTAAGCCAGCTGTTTCATTCGCACCTGTAAACTCTTCATCAAAGATAAAGGTATAGTTGATACCTGCACCAATGTACGGCTGAAATGCAGAGCTGGCATCATTAAAATAGTAGTTTGCGGTAAGCGTAGGTGGAAGATGTGTGACTTCACCAAGCTGATTACCCGTCCCTAAGGGATCAGCAACAGAAAAATTAACGTCGTGCTTAAAGGGCGTTGCGGCAAGCAGCTCAATATTAATATTATCGGTAATAAAATACGCTATATTTAAACCTAACTGAGTATCGTTATCGATATTAAGGGCCACGCCAAGATCAGTTCCACCCGCTACGATGTTAGAAGTCGATTCGTCAGGAGCAACGGTAGTAAGACCGCCACGAACAATCCAGTCGCCCTGTTGATGAGCGTTAGCTAGAGGTGAAAGTGCAGCAAGTGTAAGACAAAGTGCAGATGCAGATAAAAAGTGTTTGCGCATGATGTGTCTCTTTTGTGTTTAACTAAGATGGCGCTACTTTACGCCCTTGGTTAAGAGAAACATTGATCCAGCGCAAGCTTGATAACTCACTGAAACAAAGATGATATTCGGACTTGATGCAGATCAAAAAAACGCCGCATTGATGTTAATGCGGCGTTTTTTAGTCATTGAAGATGAGTGCTGTTATAGACGGTACGCTTTAGAATTTAAGCGCAGCCTTAGTTAACTAATTGATCACCAGTCAGTAGGCTTTAACCAGTCAGTTAACTTAGCTTCAGCGCTACCCGGTGCGGGTGTATAGCAATACTCCCAGCGGGCTAACGGCGGCATCGACATTAAAATAGACTCTGTGCGCCCTCCGGTTTGTAATCCAAACAGGGTACCCCGGTCGAATACTAAATTGAATTCGACGTAGCGACCTCGGCGATAAAGTTGAAAATCACGCTCTCTTTCGCCGAAATCGGTTTGCTTACGACGTTCAACAATAGGAACGTAAGCGTCGATGAAGCCATTACCAACAGCCTGCATAAACGCAAATGACTGTTCAAAGCCCCATTCATTCAGGTCGTCAAAGAATAAACCGCCCACTCCGCGAGTTTCATTGCGATGCTTTAAGTAAAAGTAGTCGTCGCACCACTTTTTATACTTAGGATAAACATCATCGCCAAACGGCTTACATAATTTCTTCGAGGTATCATGCCAGTGCACAACGTCATCTTTGAACGGATAAAACGGCGTTAAGTCAAAACCACCACCAAACCACCAGATAGGTGCTTCACCTTCTTTTTCCGCAATGAAAAAGCGAACATTAGCGTGTGACGTTGGGACATAAGGGTTATGGGGGTGAATAACAAGTGACACGCCCATTGCTTGAAAATTTCTTCCCGCAAGCTCAGGACGATTTGCCGTTGCTGATGCAGGCATTTGGCTGCCAAACACGTGTGAAAAATTAACGCCGCCTTGCTCAATCACAGCACCGTTTTTTAAAACTCGAGAGCGACCCCCGCCGCCTTCTTCACGCTGCCAACTATCCTCGACAAACTGACCTTTTCCGTCGGCGAGCTCGAGGGTTTGGCAAATGGTGTCCTGAAGCCCTAGTAGATAGCTTTTTACTTGCTCTATTACTTCAGCGGCATTTTTACCGTCCACTAATTCTGCTGATGTCATGCTCTTATTACCTCTGCTGTATCACCATCGCGAATGGTACTGGGTTTAGTTGCACCACCTACTGCACCGTCAACGTAGAAAACGGAATCAGCGAATACGGCTTTTGCCTCTTCAGTAGTGGTGGCTGGCGGTTGACCGGTTAGGTTAGCACTTGTAGAAACAAGTGGCTTCCCTAACTTATTGCACAGCTCTACTACTACTGGATGATTAGTTACGCGCACTGCTATTTTACTATGCTTACCGGTTAACCAAACAGGCGCCGATGACGACTTAGGTAATAGCCAAGTGTTAGGGCCAGGCCAGCTAGAGAAAATATCGGTACGACGATGAGGTTGGATGGCATTGTCGTTAACATAGGGCAATAGCTGACTGTAATTAGCAGCTATTAAAATAACGCCCTTTTCTACCGGTCGCTGTTTTATCTCTAACAACGCATTTACCGCTGCTTCGTTGTCCGGGTCACATCCAATGCCCATTACCGCTTCGGTTGGATAAACGATTAAACTTCCCGCTTCAAAAGCGGCAACAACAGGGTCTACTTCAGACGAATTAGCCTCAACGGGTGTAAACGTATTCACGTTCCCATTTTGGGTATCAGACATGGTTTTGATCTCTACGTATAGTTCTTCGTGTAGTTCTTTGTATAGTTACTTTTTAAAGCCACAAGTAGGCTGAGGGCACTGTAACTGTCCCTTTTTATCTATCAATACTCCCCAACCGCAGTCTGGGCAGCTTTCATTTACCGGCGTGAAATTTAGCACATATCGACATTGTGGATAATGGTTGCACGCAAAAAACTGTTTACCGTATTTGTTAGTACGCGAGATCAGGTGCCCTTTCTTGCATTTTGGGCAATCTACCAAGGTGTCTTCTTTTTCTTTAATAGGCTCTATGTGATGGCACGTAGGAAAATTTGTACAGCCAATAAACATACCGAATCGCCCTTTTTTTATAGCAAGGTCAGAATCACATTCGGGACAAGCTATGCCATCTAAGGTTTTAAGAATGGTAGTTTGTTTATCGTGTAGCGGCTTACTGAAGTTACATTCCGGGTAGCCTGTGCACCCAATAAACGGGCCTGATTTACTGTTCTTTATATGAAGGGGCTTGCCGCACTCGGGGCAGTCTCCGAAGTTATCATCAAGAGCATGCTCGTGTGCTGAAAAAAGTGAGTGGTCTATTTTAGACATGTATTAGACGTTAAGGCCTTAACGCGCTGCGATTTCACAGCGCATTTTGTAAGTAAAGATTCAAATATCAGTGACTATGACTGCATTAATGCAGCACGCCATCTGGCTCTTCGAACAAAAGATCTTCCATTTGAGCGTAGGCTTTCTCTTTGCCAGGTACGTTGAATAGTACCATTAGCACAACCCACTTCAGGTCTTCTAAACAGAATTCATTGGAATCGATTTCCATAACCCGGTCTATCACCATTTCACGTGTAGACGCATCTAGTACATTGACCTGTTCTAAGAACATAAGAAAACCACGACATTCCACATCTAAACGCATCTGTTCTTCGTGGGTGTAAATGCGGCTTAAGCTGGTGCTAATCCCTTTACAAAAATACGGTTTTATATCCGTTTCCTGCAAAGCCGCTAGCTTTTCTAACCATGCGAGGGCTTTATAAATCTCATCGTGATGGAAACCTGCGCGCACAAGCTCTTCCGTTAACTCGTCTTGATCAACACGAATTTCCGTTTCACTGTGAATGAAGTTTTCAAACAGATACATGAGGATATCGAACATATTATTTTCCCCTCAATTTAACGTAACCACCAGGGACAGCGGCTACTAAACCACGCAACTCATATTCTAATAATGATGCCATTGCTTGCGATACTGATAAGGCATTACGCTGGGCTATAACATCAATAGCGGTGATGTCATAATCCACACTAGCTAATAATTTATCGGTTGCCAAGCTATTCGCTGCACTTTTTTCGTTTTGCTCGTTTACATCCAAGCCCAATTGCTCAGGCTGAAAACCAATTTCATCAAGAATATCGTTAATATTAATTACTAATTTGGCGCCCTGTTGGATTAACCAATGGCAGCCTTCTGAGTACGCGTGAAAGATACTACCAGGCACAGCGAATACTTCTCGCCCCATATCTGCGGCCAAATTCGCAGTTATCAAGGTGCCACTCTTAATTTTTGCCTCTACCACCAAGGTTCCAAGTGATAACGCAGCGATAATTCGGTTTCTGCGGGGAAAGTGCCAGGGTTTAGGCCCCTGCCCTGGAAAAAACTCTGTGACGGTAACGCCCTTGTCATTATTTATTTCCTCGTAGAGCTTGTGATTTTTAGCGGGGTAGACCTTTTCAGGCCCCGTGCCCATCACTGCGACTGTTCCTGTATTTCCTGACAAAGCGCCTTGATGCGCGGCACTATCAATGCCCATAGCAAGGCCACTTGTTATTGCAACCCCGTTATTAGACAACCCTAATGCAAATTCACTGGCGATACGCTTACCCTGTATGCTAGCCCTTCTGCTGCCCACAATGGCAATTTGTGGGCTTCGCAGCAAAGTACTATCACCCGTGGCAAATAGTACTAGGGGTGGACTATCCAGTTGCTTTAACCATTGGGGGTAGTATGAAGACGAATAAGAAATAATGTGTCTATTATCAGCCGATTGTTGCCATGAGAAGGCAGCATCAATAAGGGGCTTTGATATTTGATTTACGAGCTGTTTTACATCGTCGGGAAGCGATGATGCATTACCGACTAAATCAGCAGGAGATAGTTGATAGTGTTCAAGGGACTGTAGCCAGATTTTAGGGGAGATGCCCTGAGCCGATGCTAGTGCTATCCATGCAAATAGCTCGCTGTTTGATTGAGAAGTATGCTGTTTCATTGTCGCTCCTTTGAAAGCGACAATGAAACCTATAGCGTCTAAGGCTTAGCGACAATAAAGCCGCGCTTAATTCCTCTATTCGCTCGTGTTATTAATCCATAGCTTGCCGCATCGAATGTTTTAAAAACAATCACTTCACCTACTTTGAGCGCGGGTTGTGCTACCGTATCGATAAACCACTCACCACCGTTTTTAGCACCGGGTTCATCCACGTAACGCGGGCTATCTTCATCAATAATGGCTGGGCCTTGAGCATACAGCCCCAATACTGTGCCTGGTGCTACATCCATTGCACCAAGGTCAACAATGACAACGTCATATTTGCCAAGTAAGTCGTGATCATGCAAATCACCCACGACTGCTCCTCGTTGTGAGGTAGCAGGCGTAAGCTCGAAACCTTCTGGATGAGTAAAGCCACCGGCCATCAATTTGTCACCACGTTTTGCTTCTTGATTGGCGTCATCAATAAACAGCAGCATGGTATCGTCTGCCTGGTCTTTCTCTACCAACGAAGCATTAGATATATGAGTGACCTGAATGCCCAGCGTTTCTCCATCTAGGTTTTTGATAGTAGCGTGCTTTCTAATCACTCTGTACTGATCGTCAGTACTGAATTGTTGCTGGCTAAGCACAAAGTCATCTGAAGCAAACCTTACATTTCCGTCTTGGTTACCTAGGAGTCTAGGTAAGGCTGAATAGTCGTCTTCGTCTAGCAACATATGCTGTCTAACAAAAGGAGATATAGTAGTCCAAGACAGGACGTCAACAGGTTTTGGCTTTATTCGCTTATCGGTGGACGGAGACAGGTTGTAGGCTAGCTTGTCGCGTTTTACGCTTAAGACAGGCTTACCATCAATGTAACCTACAACGATGACATCACCGGGATAGATAAGATGAGGGTTATCTATTTGCGTATTCGTTCGCCATAGCTCTGGCCATAGCCAAGGCTCGTTTAGAAAAATACTCGCAATTTCCCATAGGGTGTCGCCACGCTTCACCGTATAGGTTTCAGGCGCAGTGTCTTTTAATTGAAGCGCGAACGCAGGCAAAGACAAAAGCACTCCAAGAATAAATATTGCTGCACGACGCGCGTATGTTAATCGCTTTTTCAAATTGACCACCTGCAAATTATTCACTGTCATTTATTGTTGATTTTTCAGACAATAGCACTATATCGGCAGAAGTACGTATTCTTATAGGGTTTAGGCAAAAAACTGCACGAAACCACCCGATATACGTTAGAATAGTAACTTAATAAGCACTGTAAAGCGTGCTGGCAATTAGATCGTATATGAATTTATACAGCGAAAAGGTGAAGTAAGCGAGAAATGGCAATTTTAGACGTATTAAGTTTTCCTGATGAACGTCTTCGCACGGTAGCTAAACCCGTAGAAGAGGTTAACGACGAAATCAAACAGTTGGTATCGGACATGTTCGAAACCATGAAAGACGAGAACGGTATTGGCCTTGCAGCGACGCAAGTTAATCGCCACGTTCAAGTTGTTGTAATGGACGTATCGGAAGATCAAAACGAGCCTCGCGTATTTATCAACCCTGAAATCATTCGTAAAGATGGCTCCACGATTAGCGAAGAAGGCTGTTTATCAGTGCCGGGTAATTACGCCAAAGTTGAGCGCGCCGAAGCAATTACAGTAAAAGCGCTAGATCAAAATGGCGAAAGCTTTGAGTTGGATGCAGAAGGTTTGTTAGCGATTTGTATTCAGCACGAGCTCGACCATTTAAAAGGGAAGCTTTTTATCGATTATCTATCGCCACTTAAGCGCCAACGTATCCGTAAGAAGCTTGAGAAAGAAGCGCGTCTTGCCGCAAAAGCCTAGGGAATAACGTGACAACTCCATTAAAAGTGATTTTTGCCGGTACTCCGGATTTTGCAGCTAAACACCTATTGGCGTTGCTAGAGAGTGAGCACGAGGTTATTGCTGTCTACACTCAGCCTGATAGGCCCGCCGGACGAGGTAAGAAACTCACAGCCAGTCCAGTTAAAGTGCTCGCTGAAGAAAATGCCATTCCTGTGTATCAGCCTCAGTCGTTAAAAGCGCCAGACGCACAAGAAGAGTTAGCCTTGCTAAATGCCGATTTAATGGTGGTGGTTGCTTATGGCCTAATATTGCCTACTGCTGTGCTTAATGCACCTAGACTAGGTTGTATTAATGTCCACGGTTCTATTTTGCCAAAGTGGCGTGGCGCAGCTCCAATTCAGCGCGCTATATGGGCGGGTGACGCAGAAACCGGCGTAACTATAATGCAAATGGATGAAGGTTTAGATACCGGCGATATGCTTCACATAGCCACATTACCTATTACACCTGAAGACACCAGCGCCACTTTGTATGAAAAGCTTGCAGAACTAGGGCCACAAGCGTTAGCTGAAGTCGTCGATAACTTTGAAAACTATACGCCCACCAAACAAGATGATTCTTTGGCTACCTATGCGAAAAAGCTTTCTAAAGAAGAAGCGCTTATCAATTGGGCAGACGATGCCGAGCAAATAGAACGAAATATTCGCGCCTTCAACCCTTGGCCGGTAGCGTGGATGAAGGTAGAAGATCAGAATGTGAAGGTGTGGTCAGCTACCGTTGTAACACTAGATAAAGAGGTTAAGCCAGGTACTATAATCAGTGCTAATAAAGAAGGCATAACCATAGCAACAGGGCGCGATGCACTTTGCATCACATCACTTCAAATTCCAGGTAAAAAGGCGCTACCAGCGTCAGACGTCATCAATGCTCGCCAAACGTGGTTTGAAGTGGGTCGTTGTCTGACACAAACGGACTAAACGTGAAACCATTACCCCTTCCCAAGCAAAAAAACCTGCGCGCAGATTGTGCGTGGGTCATTTATCAAATTTTAGAGCAAGGCAAGTCATCGCGTGAATGCCTAGAACGCGTTCAGCGCAGACACAACGCCAAAGATAACGCATGGATTCAAGAAATGTCGTTAGGGGTAATGCGTCGCCTTCCCCTTTTGCAACACTGGCTACGCTCTTTGCTAGATAGACCCTTAAAGGGAAATAAAAAGGTTATCGAGCACCTTATACTTCTTGGCTTGTACCAGCTTAACTTTTCACGAGTTAGTAACCATGCTGCAGTAGGTGAAACCGTTGCTGCAGCGTCTTATTTAAATGCAGCAGCGCTTAAAGGCTTGGTAAATGCGGTATTACGCAATTTTCAGCGAGAGAACCTTGCCGACAAAAACGTTGATGATGCCATTATAAACAGCGGTTTACCTAAGTGGCTGTTTAAGGCAATAGAGACCGCCTATGGCGCCGATGCCGACCAAGTGCGTAGCGAAACTAACGCTATGGCTCCCATCTGGCTTCGTGTAAATAAGCTGCAAACAACATTGGTAGCATTCACCGAGGCGCTAGATAATGTTGGCGTAGAATATACCCTTAGCGACAATCACGCAGATGCAGTAATTTTAACTAAGCGTGAAGACATTACTGCCCTGCCTGGCTTTGATAAAGGGCACTTTGCGGTGCAAGACGGTGCAGCTCAATTAGCCGCACACTACTTACAGCCGCAAGCTAGTGAGCGTATTTTAGATTGTTGCGCCGCACCAGGTGGAAAAACAGGGCACATTGTTGAGTGCGCACCGGATACTGAGTACGTGTTGGCACTTGATGCCGACGCTACACGCCTAAAACGCGTAGAAGAAAACATGACGCGCCTTAAACACGTTGTGGATATTAAGCAGGGTGATGCAGCTAATCCAGAAACTTGGTGGGACGGAAAGCCCTTCGATAGAATATTACTGGATGCCCCCTGCTCTGCTACTGGCGTTATACGACGTCACCCAGATATTCGCTGGCTTCGAAAATCCAATGACATCGACAATTTAGCGCTGCTACAACGCCGCATATTAGATACGCTATGGGGCCTATTAAAACCAGGCGGCACCTTGCTTTATGCAACCTGTTCTATTTTACCAAAAGAGAACATGGCGCAAATACAGCAGTTTCTAGCCGACACGCCAAACGCCAAGTTATCGCCTGTAGTGAAAACAGAAACCATAGACAAACCTGGACGTCAGATAACGCCGGGGGAAGAACAAATGGATGGTTTCTATTATGCGAGGCTGGTAAAGTCGTCAGACTAAGTTTAATAGTTGTGCAGGTTACATAGTTATGACCTGCACAGATATGAAGGCAAAATAATAACGATGAAGATCATCATTTTAGGGGCCGGACAAGTAGGCGGAACTCTTGCTGAAAACCTAGTAGGTGAAAATAACGAAATTACCGTTATTGACTCTGACCCCACTATTCTGCGCGCGCTGCAAGACCGTCTTGATTTACAGGTAGTTACAGGTGTAGGTTCACACCCAGATGTATTGCGCAAAGCCGGTGCGGAAGATGCTGATATGCTGATAGCCGTAACCAATAGTGATGAAAGCAACATGCTTGCCTGTCAGGTTGCCTATAGCCTTTTCAAAACGCCCACAAAAATTGCCCGCGTACGCTCAGAACAATACATTATTTATCAAGAGCAGCTATATAAGCAGCAAGACATACCGGTAGACCACATTATTGCCCCAGAGCAACTGGTAACTAAAGCAATTAAACGTCTTATCGATTATCCCGGTGCCCTTCAGGTTGTTGAGTTCGCAGAAGGCAAGGCAAGCTTGGTAGCCGTTAAAGCCTATTACGGCGGCTTATTGGTAGGTCACGCGTTATCTGCACTTAAAGATCACATGCCTAATGTGGAAACCAGGGTTGCAGCTATTTACCGTCGCGGCCGCCCTATTCGACCACTGGGAACAACGGTTATAGAAGCAGATGACGAAGTATTCTTTATTGCCGCCACCAAGCATATTCGTGCAGTAATGAGTGAGCTTCAAAAGCTCGAGTCTAGCTACAAGCGAATTATGATAGCCGGCGGTGGTTTAATTGGCGCAGGGTTAGCGAAGAAGCTTGAACACAATCATAACGTTAAGCTTATTGAATACAGCCCGGAGCGGGCAAAGTATTTATCTGCCAACTTAGATAAAACCATTGTCTTCAGTGGTGACGCGTCTGATCCTGAATTGCTTAGCGAAGAAAATATCGAACAGGTCGATGCATTCATTGCGGTTACCAACGATGATGAAGCGAATATTATGTCGGCCATGCTGGCAAAGCGCATGGGCGCGCAAAAAGCCATGGTACTTATTCAGCGAAGTGCTTATGTAGATCTCGTTCAGGGTGGCGAGATAGACATTGCGTTTTCACCACAACAAGCCACTATTTCGGCACTACTTACGCACGTGCGCCGTGGTGACATTGTTAACGTTTACTCATTACGTCGCGGCGCAGCAGAGGCTATTGAAGCTATTGCCCATGGCGATGAAAACACGTCTAAAGTGGTTGGCAGACAAATTGGCGATATTAAGCTACCTCCAGGTACGACTATCGGTGCTATTGTTCGCGACGAACAGGTGATTATTGCTCATAGTGATACCAAGATAGAAGCTAACGATCACGTTATTTTGTTCTTGGTGGATAAGAAGTACATCAATGATGTAGAAAAGCTGTTCCAGCCCAGTGCATTCTTCTTTGGCTAGCGCTATACCCCTCTTTAATAAAGCTTCGCAAAGATATCAGAGTACAGTGATTCGAATATAGACTCATAGAACAAAGGGCGATTATTATCGCCCTTTTTTCTAGATATTAGCTTCGCCAGAACGTAGGCGAGAACAGTACCAGTAATGAAAAGACCTCTAGTCGACCAAACACCATACCCGTTACTAGGATCCATTTGCCTGCATCAGTTACATCGGCATAGTTTGCTGCCACACTGCCTAGGCCCGGGCCTAAGTTATTTAGCATGGCTGCCGTTGCAGTAAAAGCACTGAGGTTATCTAAACCTGTAGCAATTAGACCTATCATTATTACCACAAATACTACGGCGTAAGCCGAGAAAAAACCCCATACAGCTTCTACCACTCTGTCGGGCATAGCACGGTCGCCAAACTTAACACTGTACACGGCTTTAGGGTGGATAAGTCTGTCTACTTCACGCTTGCCTTGTAAAAACAATAAGCACACACGTACTACCTTTAAGCCACCACCTGTGGAGCTGGCGCAACCGCCTATGAAGCTAGAAAAAATAAGCATTATGGGTAAAAACGTAGGCCATACAGAAAAGTCAGTAGTGGCGAATCCGGCCGTGGTGCTAATGGACACTGCCTGAATCATAGCCTGATCTAGAGCTTGCTCTGCTGAACTATAGTAGCCTGATAGAGTGAGTACTAGAAAGCAAATACCAATTAGCGACGCTTGAATAATAAAGAAGGCTTTGAATTCAGGATCTTTAAAGTAGCCTTTCACTGAGCGTGAACTTACCGCGGCGTAGTGCAGCGAGAAATTCAGCGCAGCAATAAGTAAAAAGACCGTACAAACCACGTTTACCATTGGGCTGTTGAAGTACCCTAAGCTCGCATCATGGTTAGAAAACCCACCAATGGCTACGGTTGAGAATGCATGGCATATAGCATCGAATACATTCATACCTGAAAGCCAATATGCTCCCGCGCACGCAATGGTTATAGTTAGGTAGATATACCATAGATGCTTTGCCGTATCGGCAATACGCGGTGTCATCTTATTATCTTTAACCGGGCCGGGTGTCTCTGCTCGATACAGCTGCATGCCCCCAACACCAAGAATAGGTAATATGGCAACGGCAAGTACGATGATACCCATGCCGCCTAGCCACTGAAGTTGCTGCCGGTAAAATTGTACTGAATGAGGGAGAAAATCTATCCCTTCGATAACCGTCGCACCTGTGGTCGTCAGGCCAGAAAACGATTCAAAAAAAGCATCGGTTACTGTCATGCTAGGTTGCTCAAGCAAGATAAGTGGAATTGCACCCACGCTTGCCAGTACTGACCAAAACAGCGCGACTATTAAAAACCCTTCTCGCGCTCTTAAATCATTTTTTTGCTGACGATTGGGATACCACAAGGCCATGCCGCCAATGACACAGAATATAAAAGCGAGAGTGAAAGGAAGACCGCTGCCATCTTGATAAATCAACGACACAATAGCTGGTGGGATCATGGTTACGCTAAAAAGCGCTATTAGTAACCCGAGTATTCGTATGATGGCACGGTAGTGCATTGTTTATTATGCCTTTATTTTTATAGCGCGCATAAGGGCTTAAGCGCCCTAGTTTTAATGATTTTTTGAACTGACTTCAAAAAAACAAACGTCGTTACCTCAAACAAAAAAGGTAAAACTCAATGTGTTTCGTATAGGGTTTTGATTATAGGACTATAATCAGTAAGGGGAAACCTTTGTCTCCCCACATTATTAAGCTAATTATATAGAATGGCGCTTAACTTTTCGGTTCAGAAAAGCCAGCCCCAAGTTTTCTATTTCATGGCAAGTACAGTCTTGACCATTTTGCTAATACTCGCATTCGCCTCACTAACGCTTTGCGCCAGCATATAGGCAGGTGTAGTTACCAGCTTCGCATCATTATCCACGACAACCTCATCGACTGGGCACTCTACATGAGTGGCACCTAAGGCATTCAAGCCGCAAGCCGTGGCCTCATCGTCGCCAATAGTTAGCTTAGTCTTGTTGCTATACACTTTGGCGGCTAAAGCTGGTGCAATACACGCATAAGCTGCAGGTTTTTTAGCTTGTGCAAATGCCTTACAGACCTCAAGAACCTCTTCGTTAAAGGTACATTTATCACCGTCTACAGCAAAGGTGCAAAGGTTTTTCGCCGCACCAAAGCCGCCGGGCAGTATAAGTGTATCAAATGCATTAACGTCACAATCAGTGACAGGCTTTATATTGCCTCTGGCTATTCGGGCTGACTCTACCAATACGTTTCTGGTTTCCCCTTCCGCCACTTCACCGGTTAAGTGATTGACCACGTGAAGTTGCTCTACATCGGGCGCGAAACATTGATAAGATGCCCCCTCTTGCTCAATGGCTAGAAGCGTTAATACCGCCTCATGTAATTCTGCCCCGTCGAACACACCACTACCACTTAAAATAACGGCTACTTGTTTCATATTGTCCTCCTAGACGTTATGCCATCTACTTATTCAAAATTTGGCTATTAAACACACAAGTGTACAAAAAAAGTTCTTATAAATACGTGTATACAATGTTAACGGTTATGCTACATTACTTGACCAACTTGGTTAAACCAAAAATAAACGTACACCAAGTTATCCACACAAAATGGAATGATTAGTAGCAGGTACGCTGTTTTCACACCTTAGTCTCATTCCCTTATTTTTCTTGATTTAGATGGTGATCTTTAACTTGACAAAGATCATCCGGATCACTGTGCCTGAAACTTTAGATCACAAAGTTATCCACAGGCAAAATGTGATCGGCTGTCACGTTTAATCTTCCTTCATGATATGGCGATCTGCCCTAGCCTGTGGCATCCTTGCGCTCATATTGTATATTGGAAAATCGCCCGCTATGCCAGATTCTAAAAAGCCTCCATTTATTCTTGTCGATGGATCGTCATATCTCTTTCGTGCCTTTCACGGTTTACCCCCTTTAACGAACTCAAAAGGCCAAGATACCGGTGCCATTTATGGTGTTGTGAACATGCTTAAAAGCTTGATCAAGCAATACAACCCTACCCACATGGCAGTAATTTTTGATGCCAAAGGAAAAACGTTTCGAGACGACATTTATAAAGAGTATAAGGCGAATCGTCCGCCTATGCCGGATGAGCTAAGAAGTCAGATCGAACCATTACATACCATCATTAAGGCGATGGGCTTACCGGTTATCGTAGAGTCCGGAGTAGAAGCAGATGACGTTATAGGTACATTAGCCAAACATGCGACAGAGAAAGGAATTGATACCCTTATCAGCACTGGCGACAAAGACATGGCGCAATTGGTTAATGAACATGTCACCTTGATCAATACTATGACCAATCAAGTAATGGACGTTGAAGGCGTAAATACTAAGTTTGGCATACCTCCTGAACTTGTAATCGACTTTCTCGCATTAAAAGGCGACAAAGTAGATAACATACCCGGCGTACCTGGTGTAGGCGATAAAAGTGCTCAAGCTTTACTTAATGGTATTGGCGGTATCGACGATATTTATAAGAACCTGGATAAAATCGCCGATCTATCGTTTAGAGGTAGCAAGTCAATGGCGGCTAAAATGCAGGAGTACGAGGAGCAAGCACGACTCTCTTATACCCTAGCCACTATTAGCATCGATCTTGACCTAGAGTATGATGTTGAAGCCTTGATGCCTAGCCAACCCGATAATGAACAACTTCGCGATCTATTCGCTGAGTATGAATTCAAACGCTGGCATACAGAAGTAAGTGCGCTTGTGGCGGGCGGTGATACCTCAAATAGCGACACGACTAGCAGTGAAGATAGCAGCAGTGCACAAGAAAGTGAGCAAAGTACATCGGTAGATATCGACAAATCGAAATACGAAACCGTACTTGATGAAGCGCGCTTTAACGCTTGGGTCGCTAAGCTTGAAAAAGCTGAGCTAATTGCCTTTGATACCGAAACTACTAGCCTTAACTACATGGATGCCGAATTAGTTGGCGTTTCATTTTGTATAGAAGAAGGTGAAGCAGCTTACGTACCTGTAGCCCATGATTACCCCGATGCGCCGGCACAGCTATCACGAGAGTTCGTATTAAACGCATTAAAACCTATTTTGGAATCAGACAAGGTTATCAAAGTAGGCCAGCATATTAAGTACGATAAAAATGTACTAGCGAACTATGACATAACCTTAAATGGCATTGGCTTTGACACTATGCTTGAAAGCTATGTACTAAACAGCACCGCCCAGCGCCACGATATGGACTCGCTAGCTCTAGCTTATCTTGGTCATAAAACCATTCACTTTGAAGAAATTGCTGGCAAAGGCGCAAAACAGCTTACCTTTAACCAAATTGACCTAGAAGAAGCAGGCCCTTATGCAGCGGAAGATGCTGATATAACGCTTCGCTTACATAACGCTATTTGGACTAAGTTAAAAGATATTCCAGAACTTAAAAACTTGTTGATAGACGTTGAAGTTCCCCTTGCGTGCGTCCTTTCTCGCATGGAACAAGAAGGCGTGCTGATTGACAGCCAGAGACTTAGTCAACAAAGCCAAGATCTTGCTAGTCGTATTGCCGAACTTGAAAGTGAGGTTCATGAGGAAGCGGGCGAGCCATTTAACTTAGGCTCAACAAAACAGCTTCAGCATATTCTATTTGAAAAGATGTCGCTGCCAATTATTAAGAAAACGCCAAAAGGCGCGCCCTCTACTTCTGAGGATGTACTTCAAGAACTGGCACTTGAGTATCCGCTACCTAAAAAGATCATGGAATACCGCGGTTTAACTAAACTCAAGAATACCTACACCGATAAACTTCCTAAGATGATCAATCATCGCACAGGTCGGGTGCATACGTCTTATCACCAAGCGGTAACGGCAACAGGGCGTCTTTCTTCAACCGATCCTAATTTACAAAACATTCCTATTCGCAATGAAGAAGGTCGTCGCGTACGCCAGGCTTTTGTTCCAAGGGAAGGAAATAAGTTTGTCGCAGCTGACTACTCTCAAATTGAGCTGCGTATCATGGCCCACCTTTCTGGTGATAAAGGCCTACTCGATGCCTTTGCTCATGGCAAAGATATTCATAAAGCAACGGCATCTGAAGTATTCGGCGTACCACTTGATGAGGTAACAACCGAGCAGCGACGCAGCGCGAAAGCGATTAACTTCGGCCTAATTTACGGTATGAGTGCGTTTGGACTGTCTAAGCAACTTAATATTCCACGTAACGAAGCCCAAAAATACATGGACCTTTACTTTGAGCGCTACCCTGGTGTGCTTGAATATATGGACTCTACTCGTGAGAGTGCAAAGGAAAAGGGTTATGTAGAAACTGTATTTGGTCGCAGGCTATACCTGCCTGATATTAAAGCAAGTAATGGCGCACGCCGAAAAGGTGCAGAACGCGCAGCAATCAATGCGCCAATGCAAGGTACGGCGGCAGACATTATTAAGATGGCCATGATTAAAGTTGACGACTGGATCAGAAAAAATGCATCCGATGATGTAACCATGATGATGCAAGTGCACGATGAACTGGTTTTCGAAATTAAAGAAGACAAAGTAGATACCTATGTTTCTACTATTACAGCACTTATGGAAAGCGCAGCCACACTTAATGTGCCGCTCGTTGTTGAAGCTGGTGTGGGCGAAAATTGGGATGAAGCACATTAGTTTGGTAATTAGATTACAGTTTCAATACCCAGTTGGGAGTTATTTACATTAAATTTGGTAATTTAATTACATAATGCCCTTGCCTTTTCTGTGCTTTGTTGTAATATTACGCATGTAGGGTACAGAGGTGAGAAAGCTGTTTTCAAACCTTTGCTTTAACCCCGACAGTTTTGTCGGGGTTTTTTTATATCTGCAGAAAATAAATAACTGTTAAATATCAAACACATAACACTTTAAGTGATTTTTCTTTCTATTTTTCCTGAACTTCTTTGATTACTACTACTCTATATCTACGGTTTTTATGTGTTTTCTCTCAGTTTACGCCTCGCTCTATGCGGGGCGTTCTTTTTTCTAGCGCATCGAGCTTTCCCACTAAATACACCAAGTCAGCACAAGTGAAATTCACCGTTAATGTTATTGGACTTCACTATCGGAAGTATCTTCATCAGCTGATTTGTCCAACCCGAACCATGAATCCAAAATACGCTCTAGCTCTGGTAAACCATGTTTATTTAATGACGAAAAGGTTTGTACCGTTACATCACCCATAAATGCCATAGCAGCTTCACGGGCCATTAAAAGTTGTGCTTTGCGCTTTCCGCTTTTCAGTTTATCGGCTTTTGTAAGAAGAGCGAGTACAGGGATATCCGACGCCACAGCCCAATGAATGAGGTCTTGGTCTAAATCTTTAAAAGGATGACGAATATCCATTAGGACCACCAAACCTTTTAGCGACTTACGCTTTTGAAGGTATTCACCTAATGACGCTTGCCACTTCTTTTTCATCGCCACCGGGACTTTAGCAAATCCGTAACCCGGCAAATCGACAAGGCGCAAGTCTTCCTCTAATTCAAATACATTGATTAATTGAGTACGACCTGGTGTTTTACTGGTTCTCGCCAAGTTTCTTTGACGGGTTAATGTGTTAAGCGCACTCGACTTTCCCGCGTTCGAGCGACCCGCAAACGCAACTTCAATACCGCTGTCATTCTTTAAATGACGAATGTCAGGTGCACTCGTAAAGAATTTTGCTTTGGTGTAATACGACATCTAGACTTACCTCCACATGCGTCTCAACCTTTGGTTTACAGTTTTTTAATGAATAAACCAGCTAAAAACCATAGTTTTATCATGGAATAGGTTTTTCTGACGCGTTAAATGTGTAAAATACGCATGATATCACGTATATCACGCGAGCCGTTGGATCCATTTAAGAGATTTATTATGAAAAAACTGTGTTTGTTGGTGTGTATGTCTTTGGGTTTGAGCGCAACTGCTATGGCAGAAGGCGACGCCGAGGCAGGTAAAGCGAAATCTGCAGTATGTGCAGCCTGTCATGGTCCTGATGGTAACAGCATGATTGACATGAACCCAAAACTTGCTGGCCAGCATGAGAAGTACATTGTTAAGCAATTAACCGAATTTAAACTTGCTTCTCGAACGGGTGGCGAGGAAGGTCGTAACAATGCTGTGATGAACGGCATGGCTGCTCCACTATCAGAGCAAGACATGAAAGACCTAGCTGCTTATTTCTCAAGCCAAGAGCCTAAAGCGGGCGAAACGCCTGAGCAATATGTAGAAGCTGGACGCGCACTTTATCAAGGTGGTGACGAGTCGCGTGGCGTAACAGCATGTATCGCATGCCACGGACCTAAAGGTAACGGTATGGCATTAGCAGGCTTCCCTGACATCAGTGGACAGCACGCTACCTACACTGCATCTCAGTTAAAGGCTTTCCGTTCTGGTCAACGTCACAACGATATGAATGGCATGATGCGTGATATTGCGATGAAATTAACCGACGAAGATATCGAAATTTTATCTAACTATATCGCAGGCTTACACTAAGCCGTACCGTTTTTACACACTGTTGTTAAAATTTTGTTACCATAAAAGTTGTATTTTAAAATTATTCGTGTAATCTAACGGCGTAGTTTGTAGGTGCCTTTGAAAATCTACAAACTAAACAACAAGAATAATAATAAAAATGCAGCATGGAAGACGGGATAAAGAGCCACGAGGGCCAAAAACAACAATACAGCTCTGCTAAAAATAAAAATAAGGGGAGCACAGCTAGGGAAGCCAGCTACACATAGATGTGTATAACGGGAGAGGTGTCATCTGACACTCATACAATGTAAGGTGATGGTGAAAACCATCACCTTTTTCTTTTTTAGCCCCTTTATTAATATCCGCCTTTTATGTCTTGTCCTTTATGCCAAAGCGCTAATACATCATCTCACTACCACACTGATAAAAAGCGGGAATACCTCCAGTGTAGTCAATGCGAACTTGTTTATGTTTCTCCTGCGTTTCTGCCGTCAAAAGAAGTAGAAAAACAGGAATATGATCTTCACGAAAACAGCTTCGAAGATGAAGGATATCGAAAGTTTTTAGGAAAGGTTTTAACCCCGCTCTCACCTTTTATAAAAGCAACTAACGCAGGAGAGCTTTCTGGACTAGACTTTGGCTGCGGTCCAGCACCTGTTCTAGCAAGCATGCTGTCAGAAGAAGGAGTGAATATGACTACATACGACCCCTTCTATGCCCCAAACTTAAAGGTACTAGAGAGAAGCTACGACATTGTAACCTGTACTGAAGCTATCGAGCACTTTCACTCCCCACACGTGGAATGGGCGCTGTTCAACAAACTTGTTGCCCCTGGCGGGGTTCTTGCCATCATGACAAAACGCGTGCTCGATAAAGCCCGCTTTGCAAATTGGCATTATAAAAACGACATCACACATGTAAGCTTCTTCAGCGAAAAAACCTTTGAGTATTTAGCACAAAGAGACGGCTATGACGTTAAATTCCCAGCAAATGACGTTGTGCTAATGAAGAAGCGCTGAAATAGATTATCTATCACTACCTTTATGGCATATTGATTTTTAACCGCACACCCAAAGATCAATACGTAGGCACTAATTCGCGCTATAATAGCGTTGTTTTTTCACTCTCTTTGTTATTTGGAAATTATGGCACGTTCAAAGAAATCTCGTAAAGTCGGTCAAATCGGCGTTCGTAAAGACCCAGACTTTAAACCTAGCGAAAACCGTAAATCAGACTCACCTCGCCCTAAAAAGCACAAGGGTAAGCCTGCAGGTAGCCGCCACAATGTTGAACAGAAAAAAGTAACTGGCAAAAAGAGTGCTGAGAATAAAGATCCTCGTCACGGCAGTAAGAAGCCTGTTCAGCTTGTAAAAACAGTAACGCCAACCCCTGCTCAAAAGAAGAAGTACGCAACTCCAGCCCAAGAGTTGGCAGCCCTAGAAGCAGACCAACGTTTAACAGATTTACTTGATAAGCTTGATGATGACAAGCCGCTTACTCGCGAGCAACAAGCGTACGTAGACGAAAAAATGGCACGCCACCGCATCCTTTGTGACCTACTAGGTATAGTGGAAGAAGATGATGAAGACGACGATATGGATCCGTTTAACGATTTAGACGCTATTAACATCGACGACTTTAAGCATTAATAGAAACAGGAAAACGTTATGCTTTGGGCAGTACTTTCAGGCATTGCGCTACTAATCATTGTTGGGCTTGGCTTTTACGCAGGTAAGCTGCTGTTTATGCTAAAGCAGCAGAAAGCGCGACAGGAAGCCGCAAGGCAATCTCGCATTGCTAATATCACTGACAGCATCATAGTGATTGCTAAAGCGATGGAGCAACAGCAGTGTGATTTATCAGAAGGTGTTATTCGTATCGTTAACTTGCTTAACGCCCTTCCTATTAATTCACCACCTGACTTTAAAGCGCAGTATCCGCAAGTTCATGCACTTTTCACCGAGGTCAGTGGCTTTGCGATTTTAGAGGCAAGACAACAACTTCCCAAAAATGAGCGAAGAAAACAGGATATCGCACGAGAGCAAATTGAGTCTGAATACGAGTCTAAGGTATTGGATGAATTGCCACCGCTTAAAGCCTACTGTGAAACCTTGATAAGCGCTCAATAGAACGTAGTGATAAGGCGTAAAAAAGAAGCGTTAGGCAGTATTTAAAAAAGACCGATCATCATTGGGTGCTCGGTCTTTTTTCTATCGATTGCTTTCTATATCCGCGTTTTATGTCGCTTTCCCTACTACTTTATCGCTAAGTCACAGGTACGCTGATAACAGTGGCACCCTACTTCGTGATCGTTAACCATTCCCACTGCCTGCATAAAAGCGTAGCAAATCGTTTCACCAACAAAATTAAACCCATGCTTTTTTAATGCTTTTGACATCGCTTTCGATGCGTCGGTAGAGGTGGGGGCCTGCTTAAAGTTATCCCAAGCATTTATCACAGTACGCCCGCCTGTGAATTGCCAAATAAACTCGCTGAATGGCTGTGTTTCTTCTATGGCCAGATACCCTTTAGCATTTTTAATAACAGACTCTATTTTAAGCTTGTTTCTGATTATACCGCTGTCGTGCATTAGTCTTTCGACATCAGCGGCGCCCATCGTCGCGATTTTCTCAGGGTCAAACTGGTGAAATGCCCGCTCAAAATTCTGCTGCTTTTTAAGGATAGTTAACCAAGACAAGCCTGCTTGCTGACCATCTAGGCATAATTTAGCAAACAGCGCTCGGCTATTTAGCTCAGGTACACCCCATTCGTTGTCATGATAAGCCAGATAAATAGGGTCATTGCTCACCCAACCGCATCGGTGTAATGGCGTATTTTGTGCTGTTTTTAATTGATTGCTCATGGCTTAAGATTAAA
This sequence comes from Alteromonas sp. ABH4_452, assembly GCF_056311825.1. Taxonomy (NCBI): domain Bacteria; kingdom Pseudomonadati; phylum Pseudomonadota; class Gammaproteobacteria; order Alteromonadales; family Alteromonadaceae; genus Alteromonas; species Alteromonas sp. ABH4_452. The sequence goes on from NZ_CM149973.1 coordinate 353,301, forward strand.
TCCTTGTTGTGAAGTGGCATATTGCCTGTATTCGTGACGTTTTTTCACCCTTTACACCTACATACTATGCCTCACAAATTGTATACTATCCCACCTCAATTTTAAGTCAGTTAACTAATAAGCAGCGGATGTATGCAGAAATACGATATTAAAACCTTTCAAGGGTTGATCCTTGCGCTACAAGATTATTGGGCGCGTCAGGGCTGCGTTATTATTCAGCCTCTGGATATGGAAGTGGGTGCAGGTACTTTTCACCCTATGACATTCCTACGTTCTTTAGGTCCAGAGCCAATGAGTAGCGCCTATGTTCAACCATGCCGTAGACCCACCGATGGTCGTTACGGTGAGAACCCAAATCGCTTACAGCATTACTATCAGTTCCAAGTAATGCTTAAGCCTTCACCTGACAATATTCAGGAGTTGTACTTGGGCTCTTTGAAAGAGTTAGGCTTTGATCCGCTGGTTCATGACATTCGCTTTGTAGAAGACAACTGGGAATCACCAACGCTTGGTGCGTGGGGACTAGGTTGGGAAGTATGGCTTAACGGTATGGAAGTGACTCAGTTCACCTACTTCCAACAAGTAGGCGGCCTTGAATGTAAGCCTGTTACTGGTGAAATCACCTACGGCTTAGAGCGACTAGCTATGTACGTTCAAGGTGTAGATAGTATCTATGACCTAGTATGGACTGACGGCCCAATGGGTAAAGTCACCTATGGTGATGTATTCCATCAAAACGAAGTAGAACAATCTACGTATAACTTTGAACACGCCAACGTGGAAGCCCTGTTTAGAACTTTTGACGAGTGTGAAGCCGAAAGTAAAAAGCTAATTGAGAACAACCTTCCGCTACCCGCTTATGAGCAGGTTATGAAGGCATCTCACGCATTTAACTTGCTTGATGCACGTCATGCTATTTCAGTAACAGAACGCCAGCGCTATATTCTTCGCGTTCGTACGCTTGCCAAAGCGTGTGCAGAGAGCTATTACCAAGCACGTGAAGCACTAGGCTTCCCACTATGTAACAAGGAGGCATAAGCGTGCGTACAGAAAATTGTTTAGTTGAATTAGGTACTGAAGAGTTACCACCAAAAGCACTTAAGTCTTTGGGCGAAGCCTTCGCCACACAATTTGAAGCAGCACTTAGCCAAGCTGACTTAAGTTTTGACTCAGTTAGCTGGTTTGCAGCCCCTCGCCGCTTAGCGGTTTACGTTTCAGGTCTTGCTGAAGGCCAAGCTGATAAAGTAGTAGAGAAACGCGGTCCAGCAGTATCTGCGGCGTTTGACGCTGGTGGCAACCCCACTAAGGCAGCTCAAGGTTGGGCACGCGGTAACGGTATCGACGTTTCTGACGCGGAGCGCTTGGTTACAGATAAAGGTGAATGGCTTCTTCATAAAGCACATGTGCCTGGTCAAACAATTGCTGAGTTGTTAGAAGGTTTGATTAATCAAGCAGTAAGCAAGTTACCTATTCCAAAGCCTATGCGCTGGGGTAACTACAACACTCAGTTTATTCGCCCTGTGCACACCCTTTGTGTGCTTTATGGAAGCGAAGTGGTTAACGTTTCAGTATTGGGCCTAGCAAGCAGCCGCGTTGTTCAAGGTCATCGATTCCACGGCGAAGGTCGCTTTGAGCTTGATCATGCTGACAACTACGCCTCTGCACTAGAGCAACAATATGTGCTGGCAGACTTTGAGGCGCGCAAAGATAAAGTGCGTCAGCAATTAGAAGACGCAGCTAAAAACCTATCGCTTAAGCCAGATTACGATGAAGAACTGCTTGAGGAAATTGCTTCCCTGGTAGAGTGGCCTGTTGTGCTGCAAGCAGGATTCGATAAGGGTTTCTTAGAAGTCCCGAAAGAAGCGCTTATCTACACAATGAAGGACGACCAGAAGTATGTACCGCTGCTTGATAGTGATGGCGCACTTTCTAATACCTTCTTGTTTGTAACGAATATTGAAAGCCATGACGCATCTCAGGTTATCTCAGGTAATGAGAAGGTTATACGCCCTCGCCTTGCCGATGCAGAGTTCTTCTTTAATAGCGATAAAAAGACAACGTTAGAAAGTCGCCTTGAAAGCTTAGAAACCGTGTTATTCCAAAAGCAGCTTGGTACGCTTAAAGAAAAGTCTGAACGTATATCTGCCCTATCGGCATTTATCGCTTCGCAAATTGACGCAAATGAAACACAAGCAGCGCGCGCAGGTCTTCTAGCTAAAACCGACTTAATGTCGAACATGGTTATGGAGTTTCCAGACGTTCAGGGCGTTATGGGTAAATACTATGCGCTAAACGACGGTGAAGATGCACCTGTAGCGGAAGCTTTATATGAGCAGTACATGCCACGTTTTGCTGGTGACGCACTTCCTAGTTCTGGCGTAAGCGCATCAGTAGCCCTTGCTGACAAACTTGATACACTGGTTGGTATATTCGGTATTGGCCAGCTGCCAAAAGGTGATAAAGACCCATTCGCGCTTCGTCGTGCAGCTATTGGTGTTTTACGTATTGTTACCGAGCTATCTTTGCCTTTAGACCTCGAAACACTTGTGAGCAAAGCAATTGAGGTATATGGCGATAAATTAACAAATGCTGAAACACAAACGCAGGTTGTTGATTTTGTATTAGGTCGCTTCAATGCCCTCCTACAAGATCAAGCTATCGCCATTGACGTTATTCAGGCCGTAGCAGCCCGTCGCCCTACGAAGCCTTCTGATTATCTAGCTCGTGTCCATGCGGTAGATAAATTCAAGGCATTAGAAGAGGCAGAGGCGTTAGCCGCCGCTAATAAACGCGTAGCCAATATTCTTGCTAAGCAAAAAGTAGATGTGACTAACTCGGCGAATATAGATGAATCGTTACTAGTGGAAGACGCTGAAAAAGCGCTTTACGCTGACTTAAAAGCCGCACAAAAAGAAGTTGATAGCGCGCTACCTTCGCATGATTACACACGCATTCTGTCGGCACTTGCTACGCTGCGTAATGTAATCGATAACTTCTTCGATAACGTAATGGTTATGGCTGATGACGAAGCGGTTAAGAATAACCGACTTGCTTTACTGTCGCTTTTAAGGCAACTTTTCCTTACTACCGCAGATATTTCAATCCTTGCGAAGTCATAAGGCTAGTTAACGTTAATGCAGTCTAATGCTGCAATAAATGAAAGCCCAACCCTTACGTTGGGCTTTTTTATAAAGGGAGAAACTGTGAAAAAGTTACTAACTATTGCTTCTATGTGCATAGCCCTGTCAGCATGCTCAAGCAGTGGAAGCTTTAAGATCCCAGAAATAGCACCGGAAGTGCCACGTATTCAATTTGAAAACATGTTTTTAAGAGGCGTGTTTAATTGGTGGGAAGCCGATGCAAGCTATAAGTTCAAAAGGTCAGATTCAGGTTGGGCAGTAGATGTTGAACTGATTGCCGACGGACAACCTTACGATTTCAGATTATCTGATGCAAAATGGACGCCCTCACAGAGCTGTGGAGGCAAATATAAAGGCCAGCCTGTGATGCTAGGCTCTACCGCCTATTTAGTCTGTGAGCAAGGCTCAGAGAACTTACAATTCACCCCCTCTACTACTGGCACTTATCGCTTTACAGTAAACCCTGCTAGTGCAGGAGAAGTCGCATTAATAGTGACCAAAGTTTAAAAAGAATGCCGCATTGAAGCGGCATTTTTTTACATATATCATTAATCATTTTATCCACTACGGTAAACACACTATAACGTTACTGTCTTGTAGCGAATTTTCTCGTTCTTTATACATAAAAAAAGCGACCATGTGGTCGCTTTCTTTTCAGCAGATTTTATCTACTACACGTCTAGGTTTTCTACCTTTAGCGCATTCGCTTCGATGAATTCTCTACGCGGCTCTACTTGGTCGCCCATTAACGTTGTAAATAATTGGTCACAACCGATAGCATCTTCAATAGTAACTTGAAGCATACGACGGCTTTCAGGGTCCATGGTAGTTTCCCAAAGCTGCTCCGGGTTCATCTCGCCTAGCCCTTTATAGCGCTGAATGTATTGTCCACGTTTCGCTTCATTCATTAACCACTCTAAAGCGTCTTTGAAAGACTCTACTGGCTGCTTACGCTCACCACGCTTAATGTAAGCGTCTACACCCATCATATCATTGATAGCTAAGTTAAGTTCTTTCAGACGCTGGTACTCAGACGACTCAATGAATTCATGGTCGATAATGTACTCATAATCGATACCGTGCATACGCATGATAATCGTAATGTAGTATTCGCTTAACTCTGCGTCAGTACGAATTTCATAACGGTACGTTGCACCATCGTTTTCGCGCTCTGTAAGCTGCTCTACGAAGTGTTTCGCTACGTGCTCCAGAGCTGATTCATCTTTCAGATCTTCAAGGTTAAGCGTAGGCGTGTACAGCATGCGGTAAAGAATCGCTGAAGGCATTTTGCGCTTCATACGGGCAATCATTTTCTCTACTGACTGATATTGCTTAACTAGGTTTTCTAACCCTACACCGCTGATACCTGGATCGTCATCACTAGTGTGCAATGATGCCCCATCAATAGCGATACCTGTAAGATAATTAGTCAAAGCATCATCGTCTTTTAGATATTGTTCTTGCTTACCTTTCTTCACCTTATAAAGTGGAGGTTGAGCAATATAAACATAACCACGTTCGATGATTTCAGGCATTTGACGATAGAAGAACGTTAGTAGAAGCGTACGAATGTGAGAGCCATCCACATCAGCATCGGTCATGATAATGATGCTGTGATAGCGTAGCTTTTCTGGGTCATATTCGTCACGGCCAATACCACAGCCTAATGCTGTGATAAGCGTTGCAACTTCTTGTGAAGAAAGCATCTTGTCGAAACGTGCTTTCTCAACGTTAAGGATTTTACCTTTAAGCGGTAAAATAGCTTGGTTTTTACGGTTGCGACCCTGCTTGGCTGAACCGCCCGCTGAGTCACCCTCCACTATGTATAGTTCGCTCAGTGCAGGATCTTTTTCTTGGCAATCAGCAAGCTTACCTGGCAGACCAGCCAAATCTAGTGCGCCCTTACGGCGTGTCATTTCACGTGCTTTACGAGCAGCTTCACGCGCTCGCGCAGCATCGATGATTTTACCTGCAATAATCTTACTTTCAGCTGGGTTTTCTAATAGGAAATCGGCAAGCTTTTCATTCATCGCAGATTCAACCGCAGGACGAACTTCAGAAGATACAAGCTTATCTTTTGTTTGTGAGCTAAATTTTGGGTCAGGTACTTTTACTGAAATTACAGCTGTAAGACCTTCACGAGCATCATCACCACTGGCGTTGGTTTTAGCCTTTTTATTTAGGCCTTCCTTTTCCATATAGTTGTTCAGCGTACGCGTCAACGCTCCACGGAAGCCTGCTAAGTGAGTACCACCATCACGCTGTGGAATGTTGTTGGTAAAACAGAAAACATTTTCTTGGAAGCTGTCGTTCCACTGCATTGCAACTTCTACAGCAATGCCATCTTCCTGCTCGCTGGCGAAGTGAAACACTTTTTGATGTACAGGCGTTTTCTTTTCATTCAAATATTCAACAAAGGCTTGAATACCACCTTCGTACATGAAGTGGTCTTCTTTACCGTCGCGTTCGTCTTTCAAACGAATTGACACACCAGAATTCAAAAATGAAAGTTCTCTAAGGCGCTTAGCAAGAATATCGTAATGGTACAGTGTATCTGTAAATGTATCAGAGCTTGGCCAGAAACGAATCATTGTTCCTGTTTTGTCTGTATCGCCAGTAACTGCAAGAGGAGCTTGTGGAACACCATGTTGGTATTCTTGCTCATGAGCTTTGCCAGCGCGACGAATGCGCAGCTTCAGTCGACTAGAAAGTGCATTTACTACCGATACACCAACACCGTGAAGACCGCCGGAAACTTTATATGAGTTGTCATCGAATTTACCGCCTGCGTGAAGCACCGTCATAATAACTTCAGCTGCAGACACACCCTCTTCAGGGTGTAATTCTGTAGGGATACCACGTCCATCGTCAGACACAGAAACTGATCCGTCACTATGGATTTGCACAGTTATTTCAGAACAGTGTCCCGCCAGTGCTTCATCGATAGAGTTATCGACTACCTCAAATACCATGTGGTGCAATCCGGTACCATCATCAGTATCACCGATATACATACCCGGACGCTTTCTTACTGCATCTAATCCTTTAAGTACTTTAATACTGGACGAGTCGTAGTTGTTCTCTTCTGACATACTAGCTTTTACTCCTCTTTCACGCTTCCATGTTCCACGTGAAACATTTTCTTTTCGTTGTATTTTTGTATAAATGCGAGTTGCGAGGACTCAATTGCAGTAACGAAAACCTGCGTATCCATTTCGAGCAACCCATCAATAAATTGTTCTCTTTTATCTGCGTCTAACTCAGCACCTACATCGTCAAGTAGAAATATACTTTTCCGTTGGGTTGCCGAATTGAAAAGCTTTGTCTGTGACATTTGTAATGCAGCCACAGCCATTCTAAGCTGTCCTCTCGATAAAAGCTCTTGGGCATTAACACCATTCACTTTAAGCCTTAAATCTGCTTTGTGAGGCCCAGAAGAGGTATGTCCTATTTTACCATCATACTCGCGTTTTTTAACTAAGCTTTCTGATAAAGCGACATCTTTTTCCCACCCTTTATAGTAACTTAATTCCACATCAAAGTTTGGAAGAAATTCTTCTGCATACTGTTTAAAAATAGGTGTAAGTCTATCGACATAGCTTTGTCGAGTAGACGTTAACGTCTCTCCCAGTTCGGAAAACTGTGTTTCCCAATATTGGTTTTGTGGTGCGGACAAGTTAGCTTGCTGCTTTAATAGAGCATTTCTGTGTTTTAAAAACTTACCATACTGATTAGCAAGAGATTGAAATTGATGTTCCACGTGAAACAACCCCCAATCACAAAAACGTCGACGTTCAGATGGCGAGCCTATTATGAGGTCTGTACTTTGAGGCGTAAAAAGTTGAATAGGAACTAAGCTGACTAAGTCAGACAATTTATTTGAGTGTTCGCCATCAATACTACAGGTAAATGTTTCGTTTTTACTTCTTTGAAAACCGAGCTTCAGTTTTTCTTCTGTTTCAGTTTTACAGGAAGCAAAAACGCTAAAGCTGTCTTGCCCGTTCTGAATAACTGAATTGTGTTTATTCGTTCTAAAAGAACGACCAAACCCTAAATAGTAAAGCGCTTCAATTAGTGATGATTTTCCACTGCCATTTGCACCTTTAATTATTGTTAAGGAAGGTGAAGGAGAAAGCGTTACGGAAGTAAGATTACGAAACTGAGTAATCTGGACTCGGTCCAGTTTCATGAGGCCACACTAAAGATAAAAAAGAAGCGATAAATAACTAAACTTATCGCTTCTTGGATTGAATATGTAGATAGCAAAATACAGCCGTTACAAGAAAAAAGGGCAAATACTTTTATAGAGTAAACTATAGTCGCATTGGCATAATTACATATAACGCGGCATCATCAGCATCATCTTCAATGAGCGCACTCGCATTGGAATCAGACAGACTTACTTTTACGCCATCAGACCCTAATGCGTTCAGTACATCTATAAGATAGGCAACATTGAAACCTATTTCTAAATCATCGCCCTGATATTGAACATCAACGATTTCTTCGGCCTCTTCTTGCTCTGGGTTATTTGCGGTTATTTTGAGTTCACCGGAAGAGAGGTTTAATCGTACACCTCTGAACTTTTCATTGGATAATATTGCAGCTCGCGAAAATGCCTCTTTTAGCACCGCCTTACTCGCAATAATTTCCTTGTCACCATTTTGAGGCAAAACACGGCGATAGTCTGGGAACCTACCATCTACTAATTTTGAAGTGAAAATGAAATCGTTTGAGAATATGCGTAGGTGATTGGCGCCAATTTGTACTTTAAGCGATTTGTCATCTTCGCTAATAAGACGAGAAATTTCTAATACACCTTTACGAGGAATAATTACTTGGCGAGCCGGTAACGCAGTTTCATAGTTCAAACGGCAGAGGGCTAATCGGTGACCGTCAGTAGCAACGGTTCGAATGATATTCTCTTCAGTTTCTAAAGACATACCGTTTAAATAATAGCGCACATCTTGTTGCGCCATAGAAAAACTGGTTGCATCGATAAGACGTTTCAAGTCACTGCACGTTAATTCAAATTCGACCTCACCTTCCCAATCTTCAAGATTAGGATAGTCGTTAGCAGATAACGTAGAAAGTGTGTAGCGACCTCGACCCGCACGAATAAGCGCTTTGCTTCCGTCTAAGGAAAAATGAATGTCTGTTCCTTCAGAAATACCGCGGATAATATCAAACAGCTTTTTAGCTGGAACAGTAATTTCACCTTCGGTGAATTCGCCCTCTAGCTTTACACTAGAAATTAGCTCAACCTCTAAGTCTGTACCGGTAAGCCAAAGTGCGTCCTCACTAACTTTAATAAGAACGTTAGAAAGAATTGGCAACGTATGTCGACGCTCAACAGCACCTGACACTAATTGTAGGGGTTGTAAAAATTGTTCGCGGCTTATAGAAAATTTCATCGCTGTGCTATCTCGCCTCTCAAAGTCGTGTTGTTAGGAAGACAAAGTCCTAATGAGGTTCTTATAGTCCTCTTTTATATCATGACTTTCTTCTCTTAGCTGCTCTATTTTTCTGCACGCATGCAAAACGGTAGTATGGTCTCGCCCACCAAACGCATTACCTAATTCAGGCAAGCTGTGATTAGTTAGCTCTTTAGCCAGCGCCATCGCTACTTGGCGAGGACGTGCTACGCTACGACTACGGCGTTTAGACAAAATATCAGCTACTTTTATTTTATAATAATCGGCGACAGTTTTCTGAATATTATCAACAGTAACCAACTTTTCTTGAAGTGCTAATAAATCGCGCAGCGCCTCGCGCACAAAATCAATGGTGATAGGACGGCCAGTAAAGTTAGCATTTGCAATAACTCGATTCAAAGCGCCCTCTAGTTCACGTACATTCGAGCGTAAACGCTTAGCGATAAAGAACGCTACCTCATTAGGTAAATGTATGCGGTTTTCAGCTGCTTTACGCATCAAGATTGCAACTCGGGTTTCAAGCTCAGGTGGCTCAATAGCAATTGTTAAGCCCCAGCCAAAACGCGACTTCAATCTATCCTCTACCCCGTCAATCTCTTTGGGGTATCTATCAGAGGTTAAGATAATTTGCTGGTTACCTTCTAAAAGCGCGTTGAACGTATGGAAAAACTCTTCCTGCGAACGCTCTTTGTTTGCAAAAAATTGGATATCATCGATAAGTAGCGCATCGACGCTTCGATAGAAACGTTTAAAATCTTCTATAGCATTATTTTGAAGCGCCTTAACCATATCTTGCACAAAGCGCTCGGAATGCATATAAACAATTTTGGCATCGCCATTGTTTGCAACAATACCATTGCCTACCGCATGCAATAAGTGAGTTTTACCTAAACCTGTTCCACCATAGATAAACAATGGGTTATAAGAACCGCCAGGATTATTCGCAACTTGAGTCGCCGCCGCGCGTGCTAGTTGGTTAGATTTACCTTCGACGAAATTATCGAACTGATACGTCGGATTAATATTGCTCTTATGTTTCATCGCTTCAGGGATCGGGATCACCTTTGGCGGCGTTGACGATCGTGGCGCATGATTTCCGTAACGATTCAGACCATTAGGATCTACATTTCTTGCAGCAGTATTATTCTGATCAGCTTGCTGTGAATAAGCACCAAGATCCTTATTTTGATCTTTATAATTAAAGTGATCGCTACCGCTAGCCACATTACTGTTTTGAGGTATGGTGGGCTGACGCTGATACGATGAATGCTGAACCTGGCTCTCGTCGTTGCGGTTAGTAAATTGTGGCGCGCTGTAATTTGAATTATGTCCGTGATTCGGAGAATTTACAGTAGTAGAACTATTGGTGTAGCTATCACCGCTTGAACTATGTACTGAACCAGCAGCATTACCCGTAGCCGGCTGAGAACGGTTTACGCTATTGCGACTCATTACCTCTAAACGCAACTGAGGTGCATCGGCTCCAGCAAATTCCCTTAGCAGAGCAGTAATATTATTCAGGTACTTGTCTCTTACCCAATCAAGCACAAAACGATTAGGAGCGTATAGCGCTACAACACCGTCTTGCTCTTCACAAACAAGCGGTCGTATCCACATACTAAATTGCTGCGTAGGTAGTTCTTGACGCAGTCTTTCAAGACATTGGTTCCACAAGGACATGGTACGTTGTTAGCTCCCGTAACTCGCTAAAAACCACCCTCTTTTGAAAGCCAAGCATAGAATAGCAGGCACTGAAGCGCGCCATTAGAAGAAAATAGCGTTGGAGGTGTAGAGTAGCAGCGAGAAATTTAAGTTTTCGTTTTAATCGCTGTGGATTATCTTACGTTATCAACACAATGTAAATGGTGATCCCGACCGATCTTTTCGATCAAAATATTAAGCCATTGAATTTAAACACATTAACCTTTAGATCAAATGTAACTATAAGAAGAAAAAATCATTCTAAATTTCACTAAGAAAACCACTAGATCACCTTGCAATTTATATCTAACATCATGTTTTTCACAATCAGCTGTGGATAACCTGAGTCAAATTTATGCGTTATTCACAACTAAATTGTGTAAAAAACAATGTTATCGTTCAAAAAACAGCATAAATTGTTCACTTATTCGTCCGAAAAGCAAGAATATCCATTGACAGCAGGCCCCGAGATCTCTAGAATTCAGCGTCCTTTTTCGATGGGCTTTTCTGGTGAAAACACCACATTGTTCTGGCAACAGTATAATGTGTTACCAAAAACGCCTATGTTTAACTAAATATAAGTGAGACTTTGGTCATGAAAAGAACATTTCAACCGAGCAATCTAAAGCGCAAGCGTTCTCACGGTTTTCGTGCTCGTATGGCGACTAAAAATGGTCGTAAAGTACTAGCAGCTCGCCGTGCAAAAGGCCGCGCTCGTCTTTCTGCTTAATTAGAAAGACGCCAAAAGTGGGTGAGAATAATTTTTCAAGGGAGTTACGTCTGTTAACTCCCACCCACTTTACCTATGTGTTTGATGACGCAACCCCTGCTGTATCCCCCTCTTTTACTGTTCTAGCTAGAAAAAATACACTTTCTAATCCTCGTTTGGGTATTACGCTCGCTAAAAAACGTATTCGTAAAGCGCACGATAGAAATCGATTAAAACGATTAGTCAGAGAAAGTTTTCGGCATAAGCAGCACAACTTACCCAATGTTGATATTATCGTTATTGGCAAGTCAGGCGCTGACAACCTTAGCAACCAAGAAGTTTTCGCTACATTGGACAAGCTATGGAAAAAATTAAACAAGCGTTGCGGCAACTCTTAATTGCTGTGCCTTTGGCCTTGATAAAATTTTATCAATGGTTCATTTCCCCTATATTAGGGCAACGATGTCGTTTTCATCCTTCTTGTTCTTGGTATGCTATAGATGCATTAAAAACACACGGATTAGTAAAAGGCGGTTGGTTATCTATTAAACGCATATTAAAATGCCACCCTTTGCATGCCGGCGGATATGATCCGGTGCCGGAAAAACAACAAGATAAACACTCAAAATAAAGAGACCTCTATGGAATCGCAACGTAGTTTTCTGATAATTGGCCTTGCGCTAGTTAGCTTTTTGCTTTGGCAATCATGGCAAAAAGATTATGGGCCGCAGCCAGTTGTGCCTGTTGAGCAACAACAAACGCAAGAAACATCACAAGGTGTACCTTCATTTGATGACAATGGTAGTGAAGATGTACCTAGCAGTGATAGCGTGCCCGCTGCACAGCCTATTGCTGCGGCGCAAAATACAAACCGTATTATTGAAGTAAAAACCGATACGCTAGATTTACGCATCGATTTGTTAGGCGGTGATGTAGTATCAGCAGACTTACTTAAGTTTCCAGTAGAGCAAGGTTCAGACATTCCTTACAGCCTGCTTCGCTCTGGCAATGGTCTATATGTTGCCCAAAGCGGTCTTATTGGCGCACAGGGTCCAGATGCCAGCAGCAGTGGTCGCCCTGTTTACAACGCGCAAAATGAATTCTATGAAATGACGGGCGACACCCTTGTTATTCCTCTTACCTGGAAAAACAATCAGGGCCTGGCTATCACCAAAACCTTCACTTTCACTAAAGGTCATTACGACGTAAACGTAAGCTATAGCGTTGAAAATGGTACCGGCAGCGCAGCAACGGTTCAGCCGTACGCGCAGCTTAAGCAAGTGATGGAATTTGAAGATGACGGCAACATGTTTATGCCAACGTACCGTGGTGCCGCTTATTCAACGGAAGATGACCGCTATCAGAAATACTCGTTTGACGAGATTGAAGATGACAACCTTCGTGAAACCACAAAAGCGGGTTGGGTAGGCATGCTTGAGCATTATTTTGTGTCAGCATGGGTACCTTCACAAGAACAAACCAATACGCTTTATTCACGTAACTTGAAAAATCAGTACGCAGTCATTGGTGTATTATCACCTTCTGAAAGCGTTGCCTCAGGTGAAACTAAAACTATTGCGTCTACCCTATACATGGGCCCGAAAGACCAAGATAAACTTGCCAAGATTGCTCGCGGTTTAGACCTGACTGTCGATTACGGTATTTTATTTTGGATTTCACAACCGCTGTTTGCCCTTCTTACGTTCCTGCATAGCTTAGTTAATAACTGGGGTGTGGCAATTATCCTTATCACTATTGTAGTGAAAGGCGCAATGTACTGGCTAACCAAGAAGCAATATGAATCAATGGCGCGCATGCGCAACCTAGCGCCTAAGATGCAACAGCTTAAAGACCGCTTTGGCGATGACAGACAGAAAATGTCGCAAGCCATGATGGAGCTATACCGCAAAGAAAAAGTAAACCCGATGGGCGGCTGTTTACCCCTTCTTCTACAAATGCCTATCTTCCTAGCCCTTTATTGGGTACTGATGGAAAGTGTTGAACTACGCCATGCAGACTTTGTGCTCTGGATTACTGACCTTTCTACAAAAGACCCATACTTTGTACTGCCTATTCTAACAGGCGCGAGTATGTACCTATTGCAAAAACTTCAGCCAACCACTATTACTGATCCAATGCAGCAAAAAATCATGCAGTGGATGCCGGTAGCAATGAGCGTGTTCTTCCTGTGGTTCCCTGCAGGTCTGGTACTATACTGGCTAGTTAGTAACGTGATTACCTTGGTTCAAGCCAAAATGATTTATGCTTCCATGGAGAAGCGGGGCATCAGCAGTAAATAACACGCTGATCAATTAATTATACAGCCCGCCTATGCGGGCTGTTTTGTCTTAAAAGATAGAGGATTAACCTGTGCCATCATTTGATATTGTTTCAGAAATCAACATGGAAGAAGTTCGTAACGCCACCGAGAACGCCAGCCGCGAACTATCAACGCGTTTTGACTTTCGCGGCATCGATGCCAGCTTTGAATACAAAGATAAAACCGTGGTTATGAAAGCCGAGGCTGAATTCCAACTTCAGCAAATGGAAAGTATGTTTAGAACGGCGATGTCTAAGCGCAATGTAGATACCTCATCAATGGACGTGAAGCCTTATGACGCTCACGGTAAAACTTATCGCCAAACCATTGCGTTTAAGGAAGGTATTGAACAACCCACGGCAAAGAAAATTGTAAAGCTTGTGAAAGACGCAAAAATCAAAGTGCAAACCGCTATTCAAGGTGAAGAACTTCGCGTAACTGGGAAGAAGCGCGATGATTTACAGCAAGTAATTTCGCTGGTTAAAGAGTCGAACTTAGGCCAACCTTTCCAATTTAAGAACTTCCGCGACTAATTATGGAATCACTCACCCTTTCTACCGACACTATTACTGCACAAGCGACAGCGCCCGGTCGTGGCGGCGTAGGTATTGTGCGTGTTTCAGGTCCTAAGGCTAAAGCCATCGCAGAGGCGTTAGTACCAAGCGCACTAACACCACGTCTTGCGACCTACACGCCGTTTGTTGATGCTAACAACAGCGTAATAGACCAGGGCATTGCACTGTTTTTTAAAGGGCCAAACTCTTTTACCGGAGAGGATGTGCTTGAGTTACAGGGCCATGGAGGCCAAGTAGTGATGGACATGCTGATTGATGCCGTGCTTGCAACGGGCCATGCCCGGCTTGCCAACCCCGGTGAATTCAGTGAACAAGCTTTTTTAAATGATAAATTAGACCTTGCGCAAGCGGAGGCGATTGCCGACTTGATTGATGCAAGCTCTAAACAGGCAGCCAAAAGTGCGCTGCGTTCACTGCAGGGTGAGTTTTCCACACAAATTCAAACGCTATCCGACCAAATCGTACACCTTCGTATGTACGTAGAGGCCGCCATTGATTTTCCTGAAGAAGAAATCGACTTTTTGTCTGATGGAAAAGTATCGGGTGATTTAAGCGCCATCATGCAAAGTCTTACTAAAGTGCGCGAGCAGGCTAAACAAGGAACCTTGTTGCGCGAAGGTATGCAGGTGGTTATAGCGGGGCGCCCTAACGCCGGTAAATCGAGCTTATTAAACGCCCTAGCAGGACGTGATAGCGCTATTGTTACTGATATCGCCGGTACTACACGCGATGTATTAAAAGAGCACATTCACATTGATGGTATGCCGGTGCATATTATTGATACTGCAGGTCTTCGTGAAAGCCCAGATAAAGTAGAGCAAATAGGCATTGAACGTGCGTGGCAAGCTATTAACGAAGCTGACCATGTATTGTTTGTTGTAGATTCTACCGCAACGTCAGTTATCGACCCTTACGAGATTTGGCCAGAATTTATGGCGCGCTTGCCACAAGGCATTCCCGTTACCGTAGTTCGCAATAAAGCGGACTTAAGTACCTTAGATATCGGACAAAGTAAGGTTGCTACCGAACAAGGCGATATCTCGGTTATCAACTTATCTGCTAAAGAAGGTAGCGGTGTCGATACGCTAAAAGCACATCTGGCAAAAACAATGGGCTTTGATACGACCACCGAAGGTCAGTTTATTGCGCGAAGACGACACATAGATGCACTTGATCAAGCCTACAGCTATGTAAGCACTGGTGAACAGCAGCTACATGACGCCATGGCCGGTGAATTATTGGCTGAAGAGTTACGTTTGGCGCATCAAGCGCTATGTGAGATAACGGGTGAGTTCACATCCGACGATCTCCTTGGCAAGATTTTTTCATCATTCTGTATCGGCAAGTAGCGTAATAAACAAAGTGATAAGTAAGAAGGTGAATAACCTAACGGATAAGACTTACTTACGTTAAGACGATAATCGAAAATAGAGAAGCAACCCAATAATGAGCAAGCATTTTGAAATCATCGTTGGCACCATGTTAGGCGCCGCAGAATACGTGGCAGATGCCATTGCGGAAAAGCTTGATGCGAGCGGGCACACCCACACTATTCACGCTGAACCTAATCTGGACGAGATAAAAACAGAGTCAACGTGGATCGTGTGCACGTCTACCCATGGAGCAGGCGAACTACCTGACAATATCCAACCGTTTGCAAAACAGCTAGAAAATGCTGATTTAAGCTTAGTGAACGCCTACGTTATTGGATTGGGCGACACAAGCTACGACACCTTTTGTTTCGGTGCGAAAGAAATGGAGAAGCAGATAAAAAACGCAGGTGGCACATTAATCACTGATGCCCTTTACATTGATGTGCTTGAACATCCTATTCCTGAAGATGCCGCCGTAGAATGGTTTGAAGAAAAGCTGGCCAATGCTTAACAACACCATCAATGTGGACATTGCACTATGAACAGCAATCTTACCCAAGCTGAACTAGCGGCGTTGCAATCTCCTCTTTCTAACGATTGCCGGGTGCTTTATTTACTGGGGCTTCGAATAGGTGCAAATTCAGCAACGACATCGTCTGCGCCTATTGATTACAAGCAGCTATTAAATTTACTAAACGGCGACGACAAAGAAGAACCCTATCAGCGTGGCCGACAGATCAATAGCTTGGTGAAGCAGCTTGAACAAGTGGGGTTGGTCGCCCTGCCCATCGAACTTGATCTTGAACACACGATTAATGGAAAAACCCTGCTTCTTCCACTTCTAAGCGAGCCCCAGTCAGACTTTGATCAACTGCATGCTCGGCATAGTGCAATGACAGCTAATTGGACACCTAATAAAGCGCTGTTTGAAGAGATGGCCTCGCTACTCGGTATCATTGATAAGACATTTGATGACAATGAGGTGGGTGAATTCATCGCCTACTGGTTGGGAAGACCGAGTTCTGTGTTTAGTGAATTTCAATGGACGCAAAAATTTGCCAACAATATCAAGCGAAAGCGCTTGGCTTCAGGCTATGCTCCAACAAAAGTGGTAGGTACTCAGCAAGTGAAAGTTGCAGCCGGCATAGAAGCAGATGATAATGCTAGAAAGCTGGTGGAAAAGTATGCCGCAACAAAGAAGAGTTAATTCATTATGGATCGTATAACTGACAAAATTGCTAATCTTGCCAAAGCGCTTAAAAAAGATGTCGATCCCAATGGTGAGTACATCGACTACAAAACGCTGCGCAAGCAGTATGAAGCGAAAGCTAACGAGGAAGTGTCACAACTACAGCAGCGCAGTAAGAAAGCGCGTGTAGAAGCTATCCATGGCCGTTCTGACTTAAATCCAAAGTGGACGTTTGCCAACTTAGTGGAAGACAGTGACGATGTTATAGAAGCTGTTTCTATCGCACAGTCGTTTATTGCTGCTCATGATGATCCAGCGTGGCGCCAAAGTGGCTCTCATATGATGATTTTCTACGGCGATTATGGTCGCGGTAAGTCTCATATTGCAGGCGCTATTGCCCATCAACTTATCGAGCAATATGAGATCTCTGTGCTATACCGTCAGCTTTCAACTCTGCTCGAAATGCGCAACTTTTCTTTTGATTTCTCTGCTACCGATAATGCTAGTCAGCGTTTCAGAGAAATTAACCAAGAGCTTTTAGACGTAGATTTGCTTATTTTAGATGAGGTCTGTGTCAACGAGTCTGCACTTAAGAAAAACGCACAGAGCTGGTTTGGGAACTTGCTACGACAGCGCTTAGTGAATAAGAAAAACTGTATCTTAATCACTAATCACAACTTAGCCGAACTTGAAAATGCCCTTGGCCGTTATTGTTTCGAATCGATTAAAGAGTACGACACGTACAAAGTGCGATTCCAAGGCCCAAGCCGCCGTGAAGGCCTAACTATCGAACAAGAAGATATGCAAGGCTCTGTTGCACAGCCACGCTATCAACCTAACCAGGTGCGCTAACAGCACCTGGTTTACGCCATTTTAATCCATTGCCCATTCTTCGTTTTATCTTTTAGAAACGCTTATTCTCTTCACAGTCTGTGTTAATTGAGAGTGGATCAATCAATCTGTTGATCTCTGGTTTAACCACATAATACTGTTCCAATACGTAGATACACACATCGATCCCGTTCATTCATACGATTGAATCACCTTACTGCTTCACTTTATGGTTTAAAATGTGACTGTATTTCGGACAGTGCTGATATTTTTATTGTGAGAAATAGCTAATTTTGAAGAAAATAATTTCGTTGTTAATAAAGTTACGCACTTTTTTAAAAAGACACATTAATGTGATCGGACGATCTAATCACAGCTTTTGAAAAAGATCTCCTCCACAATGTGATCACGCTATAACGCACGTAATAACACGATCTTTTGATCGCAATACATAAATAGCAAACATTTTATCCCCAGTTGGATCACATCTTGATCACCCCTGTGGATAGGATCCTACAAACCACTGTGCATAAGCTTTGATCGAAAAAAGAATAACTTTTCAAAGGATTCGGGGTGTGGATAAAAAGGCCATTTATACACAAGTTTGAGGTAGGGTTATGGATCGGGGTTTCCCAATGTTATTGATCGCGTAACTTGATGATCTTAATGTGCTTTGATCGGTTACCCACAGATCTTCATGATCCTAATAAAAGTAAAAATAAACAGATCTAAAAGAGATCTTAAGATCTTATAATTCGATCACACCTTTTCAAAAACTCGTTTTGAGGAAAATTTAATCATTTTCTTTATTCAATAAGTCAGATAGAATACGCGCCCTTTTTTCAGCAGTCTCTGCGTGAAAAAAATTAGTTTTTAATCGGCTTATCGTAAGTTAATAGTGAGGTTTAACCATGTTTTATGCTGAAGCATTTGATGTCATCGTTGTAGGTGGTGGACATGCAGGTACAGAGGCGGCACTTGCAGCTGCTCGCATGGGAGCAAATACGCTTTTGCTAACTCACAATATCGAAACGATCGGTCAGATGTCCTGTAACCCAGCAATCGGCGGGATCGGAAAAGGGCATCTTGTAAAAGAGATCGATGCGTTAGGCGGTGCTATGGCTCTGGCTATCGACAAAGGTGGAATTCAATTTAGAACACTGAACTCTTCAAAAGGCCCAGCGGTACGTGCTACTCGTGCACAAGCTGACAGAACGCTTTATAAAAACGCCATTCGTGACATTGTAGAAAATCAAGAAAACCTAACTTTGTTTCAACAAAGCGTTGACGATCTCATTGTTGAAAACGATCAGGTGTGTGGCGTTGTTACGCAAATGGGCCTGAAATTTAAAGCTAAGTCAGTCGTGCTGACAGTAGGCACCTTCCTTGGCGGTACCATTCACATTGGTCTTGAGAACTATCGCGGCGGTCGTGCGGGCGATCCTCCGTCTATTGCTCTTGCAGAAAGACTTCGTGCGCTTCCATTTCGCGTTGAGCGTTTAAAAACAGGGACGCCAGCAAGACTTGATGCACGCTCATTAGATTTTTCTGTGATGCAACCTCAGCCTGGTGACAATCCAACGCCGGTATTCTCGTTTATGGGTGATAGAAGTATGCACCCTACGCAGATCCCTTGTTACATCACGCATACCAATGAAAAAACTCACGATATCATCCGCGGTGGATTAGATCGCTCACCCATGTTTACAGGGGTTATCGAGGGTATTGGTCCGCGTTACTGCCCAAGCATTGAGGATAAGATCACACGTTTTGCCGACAAGACTTCGCATCAAATTTTTGTCGAGCCAGAGGGCTTAAACAGCATTGAAGTTTATCCAAACGGTATTTCAACCAGTTTGCCGTTTGACGTGCAAATGAATCTTGTTCGCTCGATCAAAGGTTTTGAGAACGCGCACATTGTTCGCCCGGGTTATGCGATTGAATATGATTTCTTTGACCCACGTGATCTGAAACAAACATTGGAAACTAAGTTCATCCGAGGTTTGTTCTTTGCAGGGCAAATTAACGGTACCACTGGCTATGAAGAAGCGGGTGCGCAAGGCTTAGTAGCGGGCGCGAACGCAGCGCTACAAGTTCAAGAAAAAGACCCGTTGATTTTACGCCGAGACCAAGCATACATGGGCGTACTTATCGACGACTTAGCCACCATGGGTACGAAAGAGCCGTACCGCATGTTCACTAGCCGTGCTGAGTACAGACTTCTGCTTCGTGAAGACAATGCCGATAGCCGCTTAACCGCGATGGGCCGAGAGATTGGTCTTGTTGATGATGCGCGCTGGGCGAAATTTAACGATAAGATGGAGGCGGTAGAAAGTGAACTACAGCGCCTTCGCGGACAGTGGATCCACCCTGATCATGCAGCTACACCTGAACTCAATCCTATGCTGAAAAATCCGGTGAGTCGTGAACATTCTCTTGAAGAACTGATACGCCGACCAGAAATGACGTACAGTCAGTTAATGGAAATTGAGAGTATAGGCCCAGGCCTTGAAGATCCGATTGCTGCAGAGCAAGTAGAAATTCAAATTAAGTACGCTGGCTACATTGCCCGTCAAATGGATGAAATTGCGAAAACGCAGCGACACGAAAATACGTTGTTGCCGGTGGATATGGATTTCAGCAAGATTTCTGGCCTGTCGAATGAGGTGGTTACCAAATTAACCGAAGCCAGACCGGAAACAATCGGTAAAGCGTCGCGCATTTCGGGCATTACCCCGGCGGCCATTTCTTTACTGCTGGTTTATCTTAAAAAACACGGCATGTTACGCAAGCAAGAGAAAATTAGTGCGTAAAACACGCGCTTAATTCATCAGGCTACTCGCAGCGCTTAGTTTTTCCTGTTTATTCGCGTATTATGCTAGTCATAATTGCCTTAGCTATGCGAAAGCTAGAAAAACTAGGTGCTTACCATACAGTTCTATTGTTCCTCTTCACTAGCGTCGTGCGGCTTTTACTTAACGTACATTTGATTCGTACGTGAATAAGTCGCAATGATTAGCGGCGATGGAAGTGTAACAAATGCATAAAACAGATTGCGGTTCGCCGCTAATGTTTATGTCAAAGACTAAGTTAAGCTTAAGACTTCAACGCGAACAGACAGATTTTTCAATGACGATAAAGCAAGAATTGCATACCATTTTGGTTTCTGGACTTGATGCCCTTTCACTAGATTTAAGTGATAAGCAACAGCAGCAGTTAATTGACTATGTGCTGCTCATGGATAAATGGAATAAGGCGTATAACCTCACTTCCGTTCGGGATCCAAAGCAAATGATGGTAAAACATATTCTGGACTCGTTAGCGATTGTCCCCTTTCTTGAGGGTGACAATATCATTGATGTTGGTACAGGCCCTGGCCTTCCAGGTATGCCGTTAGCCATCGCGTTTCCAGATAAATCTTTTACGCTACTTGATTCATTAGGCAAACGCGTACGGTTTATGACCCAATGTGTGCATACGCTTGGTTTAACTAATGTGACTCCTGTGCAAAGCCGCGTAGAAGAGCACAATGGCGATAGACCTTACGATATTGTGCTAAGTCGAGCTTTCGCTTCGCTAAAAGATATGTTGCACTGGTGTCAGCATCTGGTAGATTCTGAAGGACAATTTTTGGCGCTTAAAGGTCAGTTTCCAAAAGATGAAATAGAAGAAGTGAGTGATCACTTCCATGTGAGTAAGACGGAAAACCTCACTGTGCCAAATTTAGTAGGCGAACGACATCTGGTTTGGCTAAAAAAGAAATAGCCGAAAAATAGAAAAAGACGAAAACAGGATCTAACGTGGCTAAGGTAATCGCGATCGCGAATCAAAAAGGTGGTGTTGGGAAGACAACCACCGCAGTTAACGTGGCAGCGTCAATGGCAGCAACCAAACGCAAGGTATTGCTAATTGATCTCGATCCACAAGGCAATGCCACCATGGGTAGCGGCGTTGATAAATACGACGTTGAATCTACGGCATTCGAGTTGTTAGTTGAAGAGAAGCCCATTAACGATGTCATCGTTAAAGCGACAAGCGGCAAATACGACCTCATCGCTGCAAACGGTGACGTGACCGCAGCAGAAATTAAGCTGATGGAAATGTTTGCTCGTGAAGTAAGGCTTCGTAATGCGCTAAAGCCAGTTATGGACTACTACGATTTTGTCTTTATCGACTGCCCGCCTTCACTTAACCAATTAACCGTGAACGCCCTAGCTGCAGCTGATTCGGTAATGGTGCCCATGCAGTGCGAATACTATGCACTTGAAGGTCTTACGGCCCTTATGGATACCATTCAAAAATTAGCGTCAGTGGTGAATCCTGAATTGAAGATTGAAGGCGTATTGCGTACTATGTACGACCCGCGCAACCGCCTTGCTAACGACGTTTCAGAACAATTGAAGCGCCACTTTGGTGAACAAGTTTATCGTACGGTTATTCCGCGCAATGTTCGCCTAGCTGAAGCGCCGAGCTTCGGTACGCCAGCGATGTACTATGATAAGTCATCGACAGGTGCTAAAGCCTACCTAGCATTGGCTGGTGAAATACTGCGCCGTAGGGACAAAACATCGCCTAAACAGGCAAAAGCTAGTTAAACACAATAAGCTGAATACCATCAGCACATGCCATAGAGGACACTATGTCAGCACGTAAAAGAGGCCTTGGCCGCGGTTTAGATGCGCTACTCGCAACCAGCCAATCATCTGCTCAAAAAGAACAAGATGTCGCCGAGGTAAATTCAACCAACGGTGAGTTAAGTAAACTGCCTATTGAATACTTAGTGCCAGGCAAATATCAGCCTCGTAAAGACATGTCACCTGAGGCATTAGAAGAATTAGCCTCATCTATTCGGGCACAGGGCATTATTCAGCCGATTGTTGTGAGAAAAGTGGATGAACACCGTTATGAAATTATCGCCGGTGAGCGTCGTTGGCGCGCTTCACAATTAGCACAACTAGACGAGGTGCCGTGTTTAGTCAAAAACGTACCTGATGAAGCTGCCGTTGCTATTGCTCTTATCGAAAATATTCAGCGTGAAGATCTTAATGCAATGGAAGAGGCTCAGGCGCTAGACCGTTTAATGAGCGAATTTGCGTTAACTCATCAAGAAGTGGCAGAAGCGGTGGGTAAATCTCGTACAACCGTAACTAACCTACTTCGTCTGAACAATTTGAACGACGATGTAAAACTGTTAGTTGAGCACGGTGATATTGAGATGGGACATGCCCGCGCCCTTTTAGCTTTAGAAGGCGAAACTCAGTCAGAAACAGCGCAAGTGGTTTCGGGTAAAGGTCTTACCGTTCGCGATACTGAAAAGCTCGTTAAAAAGCTATTAGAGCCCGCGAAGCCAAAGCCTGAGAAGAAAGTTGATCCTGATGTTCAAAATCTTATGACTCGGCTTTCAGAAAATTTAGGCACGCCTGTGGTCATCGACCATAACGCTAAAGGCAAAGGTAAGCTAACGATAAGTTTTAGTGACCTTGAACAATTAGATGGAATTATCTCTAAAATTCAATAGTTTATATTAATAACGGCCGAAGTGGTTCCCTTGCCTACCCGCAATTGACATGCTGTCCGACACTAGCAGCGGACACTCTCCTTTCCGGTTATAGCAATAGAAAATTTTCAGAATAACTTTCAAAAAGCGTTGTACTGTTGAAAATTGTCGGTAAAACAGTATACTTCTGACGCTTTTTGTAAGACGTGAACAAGCTGCGAGTAAAAGTGACGAACAAGTTAGCAAAACGCGGGTTAGACCTCGCCAAGAAAGGGCTACTTTTTCAGGCTGTCACGGCCCTATTCGTTACGGTCATCGCAGGTGCTGCAGGAGGAAGTCATTCCGCTATGTCGGCAGCGGCAGGGGCTTTAATTAGCATTTTGCCTGCGATAGTGTTTGCTGGCTTTGCATTTCGCTATGCAGGCGCTAGCAAAAACGACCTTGTTGCACGAAGTTTTAGCCAAGGCTCAAAAATGAAGCTGGCACTGACAATCATTTTATTTGTAATTGCGTTTAAAGGCTTGAATGCTACGCCGCTTGAGATTTTCGCAGCGTTCGTGATTACAACTGCTAGCCATGCGCTAGCCATGTTTCATTACGGTACGAAAGAATAAAGACAACGCAAGGCGTTGCGATAACGAAAATAACGTAATCGACCGATTGAGACTAAAGAACCAGTCACCAAATTTTTACACTTTACAACTTGGGTTAAACAATGGCATCTGAATATACTACCTCAGAATACATCAAGCACCACTTGACCAATGCCACCATGTGCTCAACTGACAACGGAATTGCTTTTAACAAAGCGTGTTCTGATGCTGGTTTTTGGGCATGGCATGTCGATACGTTGGCATGGTCTATTGGTCTTGGTTTACTTTTCCTAATCATTTTTAGAAGCGTTGCTTCAAAAGCGACAACCGGCGTACCTGGAAAAATGCAGGCGTTTGTTGAGCTTGTTGTTGAGTTTGTTGACGACAACGTTAAAAGCACTTTCCACGGTAAAAGCGCACTTATCGCGCCATTAGCACTGACCATCTTTGTATGGGTATTGCTAATGAACCTTATGGATCTTGTTCCAGTTGACTTGCTACCTACCATCGCGGGCCTAATTGGTTCTTCAGCGTTTGGTATGGACCCTCACGATGTATACATGAAGGCGGTACCAACCACTGACCTTAACCTTACGTTTGCACTAGCAGCGGGTGTATTCATCCTAATTCTTTACTATTCAATCAAGATGAAAGGCATTGGTGGCTTTACTAAAGAGCTTACTATGCAGCCTTTCGGTCACCCGCTTTTCATTCCGGTGAACTTTATTCTTGAAACCGTTACTTTGCTTGCGCGTCCGCTTTCACTAGCGCTGCGTTTGTTCGGTAACCTGTACGCAAGTGAGCTAATCTTCATTCTTATCGCGACGATTGGCTACTTCCAGCTTCCACTGCACTTCATGTGGGCTGTGTTCCATATTCTGGTACTTCCGCTTCAGGCGTTTATATTCATGATGCTAACCATCGTGTACTTGAGCCTAGCGGCAGAAGACCACTAAGAATTAACGGGTACCGGGAATACGTTTGTCGGTACCGTTTTTAACCGAGTTTTATTTTAAACATTAACCTTAACTAAACTTTAAATCGGAGATTTAAACATGCTTGCAATCGCAGTTGCTATCCTAATTGGTATGGGTGCTCTTGGTACCGCTATCGGCTTCGGTCTTCTAGGTGGTAAATTCCTAGAGTCTGCTGCTCGTCAACCAGAACTTGCACCACAACTACAAGTTAAAATGTTCATCGTAGCGGGTCTTATCGATGCTATCGCGATGATCGGTGTTGGTATCGCACTATTCCTATTGTTCGCTCCACCTCAGTACCTACTTTAATTCATACTCTAGCGAACTTTTATGAGGAGAGGCGATAGTGAATATTAACGCCACTTTTATTGGTCAATTAATCGCCTTCGCTGTGTTCGTGGTGTTCTGCATGAAATATGTATGGCCTCCACTGATGGCAGCGATTGAAGAACGTCAGAAAAAAATTGCCGATGGGCTTGAAGCTTCTGAACGTGCAGAGAAAGACCTAGAGCTAGCTCAAGCGAAAGCAACAGAGCAGCTTAAAGATGCGAAAGCGCAAGCAGCTGAAATTATCGAGCAGGCCAAAAAGCGCGCCAACCAATTGGTTGACGAAGAAACGCAAAAAGGCCATGCGGAACGCGAGAAGATTATCGCTTCTGGTTATGCCGAAATTGAAGCTGAACGCAATCGTGCCAAAGAAGATTTGCGCAAGCAGGTTTCTGCACTTGCAGTAGCTGGCGCACAGCAAATCTTACAACGTGAAATCGATGCAAACGCACAAAACGACATTGTTGAAAAACTTGTCGCTGAGCTTTAATAGGGAGATGAGCCATGTCTGAATTGACTACTGTTGCTCGTCCTTATGCTAAAGCTGCTTTCGATTTTGCTGTCGAGAAAAATGCCGTTGCAAAATGGCAAGAAATGCTCACCTTCGCAGGTGAAGTAGCAGTAAATGAAGATATGCACCAGTTACTAACTGGTGCTATCGCCGCTGATACGCTAGCCGACATTTTTAATAATGTGTGTGGTGAGCAACTCGACGAACACGGTCAAAACCTAGTAAAGGTTCTGGCTGAGAATAAACGTTTAGCCGCGTTGCCTGAAATTTCTACTTTGTTTGACGCATTTAAAGCGGATTACGATAAAGAAGTAGAAGTGGACGTAACCTCAGCATCTACGCTGACTGATGCCCAAACAAATGAATTGGTAGCATCTTTGGAAAAACGTTTGGCACGTAAAGTGAAGCTTAATTGTAACGTGGACCCTGCCCTGATCGCTGGAATGGTAATAAATGCCGGTGATACAGTAATTGATGGTTCCGTAAAGTCGAAATTGAACCGTCTAGCAGACGCGTTGCAAGCATAACGGGGATAAGAGCATGCAACTTAATTCCACTGAAATTGCTGAACTGATCAAGAAAAGAATTGAACAGTTCAATGTAAGCAGTGAAGCACGTAATGAAGGTACTATCGTCGCAGTAACTGACGGTATTATCCGCATTCATGGCCTTGCAGATGTAATGCAGGGTGAAATGATTGAGCTTCCTGGAAGCCGTTACGCAATTGCACTAAACCTTGAGCGAGACTCTGTAGGTGCAGTTGTTATGGGTCCTTATGCGGACCTTAAAGAAGGCGATAAAGTACAATCTACTGGCCGTATTCTTGAAGTACCAGTAGGTAACGCACTACTAGGTCGTGTTGTAAACACACTAGGTGAGCCTATCGATGGTAAAGGCGCAATTGATGCTGCTGGTTTCGAGCCAGTTGAAAAAATTGCACCTGGCGTAATTGAACGTCAATCAGTAGACCAGCCTGTACAAACTGGTTATAAGTCAGTTGATGCCATGATCCCAGTAGGTCGTGGTCAGCGTGAGCTTATCATCGGTGACCGTCAGTGTGGTAAAACAGCAATGGCTGTCGACGCTATCATCAACCAAAAAGGTACAGGCATTAAATGTGTGTACGTAGCGGTTGGTCAGAAAGCGTCTACTATCGCTAACGTGGTACGTAAACTAGAAGAGCACGGTGCCCTTGACCACACTATCGTGGTTGCAGCATCTGCTTCTGAGTCTGCAGCGCTTCAATACCTAGCGCCTTACTCTGGTTGTACTATGGGTGAATACTTCCGTGACCGCGGTGAAGATGCGCTAATCGTATATGATGATTTGTCTAAGCAAGCTGTTGCTTACCGTCAAATTTCACTACTACTTAAGCGTCCACCAGGCCGTGAAGCATACCCAGGTGACGTATTCTACCTTCACTCACGTCTACTAGAACGTGCTGCACGTGTAAACGAGCAATACGTTGAGCGTTACACTAACGGCGAAGTGAAAGGTAAGACAGGTTCATTGACTGCGCTTCCTATTATCGAAACGCAAGCTGGTGACGTATCTGCATTCGTACCAACTAACGTAATCTCAATTACCGATGGTCAGATCTTCCTAGAAACTGACTTGTTTAACGCAGGTATCCGTCCAGCGGTTAACGCTGGTATCTCGGTATCTCGTGTTGGTGGTGCTGCACAGACTAAAATCATCAAGAAATTGGGCGGCGGTATCCGTCTAGCCCTTGCTCAGTATCGTGAACTTGCGGCGTTCTCGCAGTTTGCTTCTGACCTTGATGATGCAACTCGTGAGCAACTTGAGCACGGTGAGCGCGTAACTGAGCTAATGAAGCAGAAGCAGTACGCTCCACTATCAATTGCTAACATGGGTGTATCTCTGTTCGCGGTAGAAAAAGG
Source organism: Alteromonas sp. ABH4_452 (assembly GCF_056311825.1). Taxonomy (NCBI): domain Bacteria; kingdom Pseudomonadati; phylum Pseudomonadota; class Gammaproteobacteria; order Alteromonadales; family Alteromonadaceae; genus Alteromonas; species Alteromonas sp. ABH4_452. The sequence continues at coordinate 380,380 of NZ_CM149973.1, forward strand.
TTTCCTTAAGGGTATCGAGCTTAACAAAATCCTAGATTTTGAAGCCGCTCTTCACTCTTACATGAACAGCGAACACGCTGACCTTATGAAGACTATCAACGAATCAGGTAACTACAACGACGAGATTGCCTCTAAGTTGAACGACGCTTTAACAAACTTTAAAGCGACACAAACTTGGTAATCAATGGTGCTGGTGTTTAACCACCAGCGCAATTCGTTGAGTAATCGGAGAGATAGTCATGGCCAGCGGTAAAGAAATAAAAGGTAAGATTGGGAGTATCAAAAATACTCAGAAGATTACCAGTGCGATGGAAATGGTTGCTGCGTCTAAAATGAAAAAGGCGCAGGAACGTATGGCTTCTGGCCGTCCATATGCACAAAATATGCTTAAAGTGATTGGTCACATTGCAAACGGTAACCTTGAATATCGCCATCCATATTTGGAAGAGCGTGAAGTCAAGCGCGTCGGTTACATTGTGATTTCCACTGACCGAGGCTTATGTGGTGGCTTGAACACCAATGAATTTAAGCTCGTCACCCAAGATGTCAAAAAATGGCGTGAACAGGGTGTAGAAGTGGATTTCGCTGCATTAGGTTCTAAAGCGTGCAGTTTCTTCAACCGCTTTGGTGGCAAGTTGCTTGCTGCTGAATCTGGTTTAGGTGACAAGCCGTCTGTGAGCGATGTAGTGGGTGTTGTACGCGTTATGCTTAAAGCGTACGACGAAGGACAAATTGACCGAGTATTCTTGGTATTCAATGACTTCGTTAACACCATGACACAGAAACCTGTGATCAATCAGTTATTGCCTTTGCCAAAGTCAGAAGACGAAGAATATCAACATCGTTGGGACTACATCTACGAGCCAGATCCAAAAGAAATTTTGGAAGCACTAATGGTTCGTTACATTGAGTCTCAGGTGTATCAGGGTGTTGTAGAAAACGCGGCGTCAGAACAAGCTGCGCGAATGGTTGCCATGAAGGCAGCAACCGACAACGCCGGTAACCTTATTGATGAGTTACAACTGGTATATAACAAAGCGCGTCAGGCTGCAATCACACAAGAAATCAGTGAGATTGTTAGCGGTGCCGCAGCGGTGTAGGCAAAGGTTTAAAAGAGATAACGAGGACAAATTATGAGTCAAGGTAAGGTCGTCCAAATCATTGGCGCCGTTGTGGACATTGAGTTTCCACAAGATGCGGTACCAAGAGTTTATGACGCACTACGAGTTACCGAAGGTGACTTGTCAGGTCTAACCCTGGAAGTGCAACAGCAATTAGGTGGCGGTGTTGTTCGTGGCATCGCACTAGGTACTACTGACGGACTAAAACGTGGTCTTACAGTAGAAAATACCGGTAACCCAATCATGGTTCCAGTTGGTACGAAGACACTAGGTCGTATCATGGACGTATTGGGTAACCCAATCGACGAAGCAGGCCCAATTGGTGAAGAAGAGCGCATGTCTATTCACCGTGAAGCGCCTAGCTACGAAGATCAGTCTAGCTCGGTAGAACTACTAGAAACTGGTATCAAAGTAATCGACTTGGTTTGTCCATTCGCTAAGGGTGGTAAAGTTGGTCTATTCGGTGGTGCGGGTGTAGGTAAAACCGTAAACATGATGGAACTTATCCGTAACATCGCAATCGAGCACAGCGGTTTCTCAGTATTCGCAGGTGTTGGTGAGCGTACTCGTGAGGGTAACGATTTCTATCACGAAATGAACGATTCAAACGTACTTGATAAAGTATCGCTTGTATACGGTCAGATGAACGAGCCACCGGGTAACCGTCTACGTGTTGCACTTACCGGTCTAACTATGGCTGAGAAGTTCCGTGACGAAGGTCGTGACGTTCTATTCTTCGTAGACAACATCTATCGTTATACACTAGCAGGTACTGAAGTATCAGCACTTCTAGGTCGTATGCCATCTGCGGTAGGTTACCAGCCTACTCTTGCAGAGGAAATGGGTGTACTTCAGGAACGTATTACGTCAACGAAGACTGGCTCAATCACGTCAATCCAAGCGGTATACGTACCTGCGGATGACTTGACTGACCCATCTCCAGCGACAACCTTTGCTCACTTGGATGCAACGGTAGTACTTTCTCGTGATATCGCCTCTCTTGGTATCTATCCTGCGGTAGACCCACTAGATTCAACGTCTCGTCAGCTAGACCCACTAGTAATCGGTCAAGAGCACTACGACGTAGCACGTGGCGTACAGACTGTTCTTCAGCGTTATAAAGAGCTGAAAGACATCATCGCGATCCTAGGTATGGACGAACTATCTGAAGAAGACAAGCAAGTAGTATCACGTGCTCGTAAGATTCAGCGTTTCCTATCTCAGCCGTTCTTCGTAGCAGAAGTATTTACTGGTGCACCTGGTAAGTATGTTTCTCTAAAAGACACAATCAGTGGTTTTAAAGGCATTCTAGACGGTGAGTATGATCACCTTCCAGAGCAGGCCTTCTACATGGTTGGTTCTATCGAAGAAGCGCTAGAGAAAGCCAAGAAAGCATAATAGCGGGGCTAGCATTAGCTAGCCTAGCATCATGCTAACGTACCTAATCAGGAGGTTCACATGGCAATGACAGTACATTTGGACGTAGTAAGCGCGGAGAAAGCGATTTTCTCAGGACGCGTTGAATCGATTCAGGTGACAGGTAGCGAAGGTGAATTGGGTATTAACCCAGGTCACGCGCCACTTATCTCTGCTATTAAACCTGGTATGGTGCGTTTGGTTAAACAGCACGGTGAAGAAGAAGTAATTTATGTTGCTGGTGGTGTACTAGAAGTACAGCCTAACAACATTACCGTACTGGCTGATACCGCGGTTCGAGCTGAAGATCTTGACGAGCAGGCAGCACAAGAAGCCAAACGACGTGCAGAAGAGCACATCGCCAACCCAGGCGCTGACTTTAACTATGCGGAAGCAGCTCACGAGCTTGCAGAAGCAATTGCACAACTTCGCCTTATTCAGAAGTTACGCAAGTAAAAAGCACAGCTTTGAAAAAACCCGCCAACTGGCGGGTTTTTTATTGTCGAACGAAAAGTAAACGTTCACATTCTCTTACGTTTATTTATATTGCTTACGATGACTTTAACGCTTATGGTTGAGGTGTTATCTGTAGCCCATGGGAATGCTTCTTTCGAGTTTATTAAAATAATTGAAAGTAAGAAGAACTACCTTTAAATAATTATCATAAATAATGAAACTAAATCCATATTCAAATGCGCACAACGGTGTATTTATAGGATTATATCCATTCTTATTGGTTGTCGTTCTTCTAGTTTTACACTACTTCAGTGGTGCTTTAGCGCTGGGCAATAACGGAAGTGTTCGCGAGCAGAGAGACTTTAACTCAGCAATTGGTATGACTTTGCTATCTGGGTATTTTTGGTTTTGTTTACAACTAAATCATAAAAATGTACTAAGCACATTAATCTCGATGTTGGTAAAAACAAATCAGCTGAGTCATTTGAGCCAGCATAGGCAAAAACTTGTCACAAAATTCCAGCTACATACTATAAATAGCCTTTTTACTGCTGTTTTTACGACCGTAATGTACGTAATTTTAGAAAACCTGCTTTTTTCCGAGGTAAAGTTGTATCAATACGTGATTACAGGATGTGCGGTACTTTTTTGGTTTTTGTTTTTTCTCTTTTTAATTCAGTCTACGTCAAACGTAAGCTATTTAAAAAAGCACGTACTAAGTCAAACTGAAAACTATATTGACTATTTAAATTCTATCTCCTCTCTAGCTCGTTTATCCTTGATTAACGCGACTTTATCCATTGGGGCTTTTTCTCTTTTCCCTATCTTTTGGCTTAATAAAAACGTTCCTTTTTTTGATATTGCTATGACGTTATTTTTTTTATGTATTATAGCGTTTTACCTATTTTATCCTGTTTTAAAGTTACACTCTCAGTGGTTTAACGGTAAAAATAAAAAGCGCGAACAGCTTAATAAACTAGCGAACAACGAGAAGTCTTCAGAAAAGCTAGTGCAATGCGAGCAAGACTTAGAAAGGATAGATTCACTGTCGATGAACCTATTCGGACTTAAAGACAAAATGAGACTTGTTGCTTGCTTACTCTTAATAGCTATATCTTGGGGTATGGTTTTAATTTTCTCCCACAGCTTCAAAGGGCACATATAACAGCCTGCACTTAATTTCTTCTTATGAATAAAGCTAATTTACTAGAAAACCTAACGTATCCCGTAATACTTGTAACCTCCATGATCGTACTACACACTATTGGTGGCACAATACTGTTAGATATCGCCTCTCTGGATGCACAAAGAGACTTTAATACGGCAATAGGAACCTCACTACTTAGTGGTGCGTTTCTTTTATCTATTAGAGTCATCCAAAAAAGTGTGGCCAAGCATCTTTTGCTTATCCTTGATGTAACTAAACAACGTCATTATTTTTGGCTACATAGAAAAGCTTTGTCGGAGCAATTTAAAAAACACCTGATTTGGTCAGTGTCCTTAGGTTTTATAATGCCTATTTTGTACATGGTAACTGAAGGACTGATCTCAAGAATTAACGAGAAAGAAGTCTTTATCGTTGCAATGGGAGCAATACCTTTCTGGTTACTCATGTCCCTATATATTTTCCAAATAACGACAGTTAACCGGCATCTAAGGACATTTCTTAATACTGAAGGTATGGAGCTTATCGTCAAAATAAAGATGTATAAAAGTGTAATAACCGTTGCCGCTATCACTATAGCCACAACATTATTGGTGTTCTTAATAATGCCAGTATTTTGGATAAATTTATCGGTTCATCTGTTCGATATGGTTTTTATATCTTCATTATGCCTGTTTTTAGCAATCCTACTAGTTTCGCCGTTAATCAATTATTATCGTAGATTAAGTATGACAAAGCGGTTACTAGCGACTGATTTAGATAGACGGGTAGAGTGCCTAATCAAAGAAAGCGTGACGTCAGAAAGAAGCAAAGAAATAGAATATTTACTTAGTATGAAAGAAAAATACTGCAATTCTAATTTTACTGCGTGTATATATAAAGGTTAATGTAGCTAAGTGAATCGATGAGCTTAAGCTGAAACGCTTGCATGATGCCTTCTACCTAACTGTATTGAGATTACCACTGTGCGAATATACGGCGATAAACGTTCTGGAAACTGCTACAAACTTGAATTGCTTCTTTCTTTGTTAGGCAAAACCTGTGAATGGGTTAATGTTGATATAATGAAGGGAGAGACCAGAGCGCCGTCATTTCTTGAAAAAACGCCTAACGGTAAAATTCCCATACTTGAACTCGATGACGGAAGGGTGTTGTCAGAGTCAAACGCTATCATGCATTACCTTGCTTCTAATACGCCCTACGTTCCCTCTTCCCCCTATCACTTTGCGCAACTGCTACAGTGGCAGTTCTTCGAACAGTACAGCCACGAACCGTACATTGCCGTTGCCCGCTACATCAATATCTATTTAGGGTTGCCTGATGACAGAAAAGCGGAATATGAGTCTAAGCAAGCGGGTGGATACCGAGCGCTTGAGGTAATGGAACATCAACTTAACAACACACCCTATTTGATAGGCGATACCATTAGCTTAGCTGATATATCACTGTTTGCTTATACCCATGTAGCTCATGAAGGCGGCTTCGACTTGTCGGCATACCCTGCTATTCGCCATTGGATAAGTTTAATTAAAGGGCACAAAGGCTTTGTACCTATGAACACTTAGATAGTCCTGTGACCCTCTCAGCGTTAGATTTGTCTTCTATGGGACATTGGCCCTTGCCAATGCTTTTGTAAGGCGCATTGAGCTTTGTGAAGTGCAGATGCGTCGGTTTTGTCTAAACAGCTTATCGCATAGGCTGTCGCTTCGAGTGTAGAGAGCGCGTGCTCTAATTTTGTGTGACGAATTGCATAATTAGACGCTGGCGCCGATGAAAAGTGAAATGAAGGCAAAGTAGCAAGCCATGGGTTTTGCTTAACTATGCCGAATGCCTGTTTCCAGCTCCCGTCTATTAACAACAAGGTAGACAGTTTATGTAATCTTTCTCGAGCAGTACTTTCTATTGGCATACTGGTATCACTGGGATATATGAGTGCTGTATGTTCTAGAGAGCACTCGTTGGGCAAGCTACCCATAGCTTGCGCATCATTAGTAAGAACAATACGACTTGTTGGAATACACAAAGAAACTAGTCTTGCTGTATTTTTCGCATGATACGCTTCTTTTTCATGCTGGATAATGATGATATTTAACGACGTATCCACCGTGTTAATATGGGCGCAGATACACGTTGCTTCGGGGTATCCACATTTTTCACAATAAAGGCGCATTACCTTATTTCTCTACCTTTTTTTACAATGTTAACTGCGTTCATTTATCGCAATCACCTATTTAACAGCGCAACTTACCAGATAGGATAATATACAACATGGCAGGTGAAGCCGTACAATCTAGAGTAGAGAAAACGCTTTCTTACGTACCATCAGGACATGTAATTAGTTACGGACAACTCGCTGATTTATGTGGGTTACCTGGCAGAGCAAGAATGATGGGGAAACGTTTAAGAGAGATAAACATAGACTGTAACTGGCATAGAGTATTACGTAGTGACGGAAAAATCGCTTTTCCTGCTGGTTCGGAAAAAGCAGAGGAGCAACGTCAACGTTTAACTGCGGAAGGTGTAGTAGTTAAAAATTACCGAGTCAATATGAGTAAATTCGCATGGAAGCCAGATTTACACACTATACTGTTAGAGCTAGAGTATTAGTTCCATAGAAAGTTTAGTAAATGCTCTGTAGCAACGTAATAGCATTTGGAAAATAGTGTTGTACATTTAGAATGATTAAAAAGATTACGATAGATCAGCTAATACCGGGTATGTTTGTTCATCAGATATTAGAGCAAAAAGGTACTTTAACGGTTAAAAGCCAAGGGCGCGTTATATCAAACGATGTCGTTAATGTACTGAAGAAGCAAGGCGTAAAAACGTTAGCTATCGATACTGAGAAAGCATTTGATCCTAGTAATAATTCAACTTCTTCTACGGACAATAGTAAGCCGAATAATTCGAATAAGGCTGAAAAAGCCAAAAAAGTCTCCCTTGAAAATGAGTTAACCAGGGCATCTAAACTTCACGAACAAGGCAAAGCGATTCAAAAGCTTTTGCTTGCTAGTGTTCAAAAGGAAACGCCTTTTGATGCAAGTATTCCAAAAGCATTTTCGAGCAAGCTGGTGGAGTCAGTTGATAGAAATCCTGATGCGCTGCTTTGCTTAACTAAAATTCGCGAGAAAGACGACTACTTGCTAGAGCACTCCCTTAACGTTGCTGTTCTTTTGGCGAACTTTGGCAAGTTTTTAGGTATGTCAGAAGAAGAGGTTCAAGACCTTTCCTACGCGGGTTTTTTGCATGATTTAGGCAAAATAAAAATTCCAGATGAAATACTTCATAAGCCAGGTCGCTTAACAGATAGCGAAATGGATATTATGAAGGGGCATGTAAAACACGGCGTAGACTATCTAAAAGAGACAGACATAGCGCAACCGCTTATTCAGGCAATTAGTGAACACCATGAACGTTTAGACGGCCTAGGCTACCCTGCTGGAACAAAAGGCAATGATATAAGTAAAGCAGGACGCATGTTGGCTATTGCAGATATGTACGATGCGTTGACTGCGGATAGGGTTTACAAAGCAGGTATGTCTAGCCAAAGAGCATTCTCTATCCTAATGAATGATGCCCCCACCCGACTTGATAAGTCGCTTGTGCAGCAGTTCATTAAATGCCTAGGCGTTTATCCCGTAGGTAGCCTAGTATTGCTGTCTAATGAACGACTAGCTATGGTACTAGAACAGAAAGGTTCACCTCTAACACCATTGGTAAAGGTTTTCTATTCCGTTCGCAACAGTCATTATTTAACACCGAAAGATATTGACCTATCTATAGATAAAACCGTAAGCATCACTAAGTCTGTTATCGCTTCAGACTACAAAATAGATGTAAATGCGTTCTTCGAGCGTTCAGTTTCGGTTGGTTAATACGTTACTTATTGGCAACACAGTGTAGAGTTTACACTGTGTTACTCCACTTCTTTTCTCTTCTACTGTAAAAATAAACGCACCCGTTTAGCTTGGGTTCAGCATGTTTCGTTTAGAATTTAGCGAGATTAGTTAATCATGATAACAAGGGCTAGACGTTTATCACTGATCTAACAGCAATAATTTTTTAAATTTAAAAATGTAGATAGTAGTATCAACACCCTGCTAACTATAGCGCAAATAATGAGTGGAACGTTAATTGCAAACCTTAAGTATAAAGTTAAGTAATTAACAACGTTTTTATATAAAGCTCATTGAGAGTGGCAAAGGACATCTGACGCTTCTCAAAGCTGAGCTTTCAATTGAAAAAAGAGGAAGTTATGAAAAAGACTCTTGCTGTAAGTTTGATTGCTGCATCACTAACGGTGGCTGGTTGTGCAACAGACCCTAATAATACGCAAAAAGGTGCTGCTATTGGCGCTGTAGTTGGCGCATTACTTGGTAAAGCTACTGGCGACAACGATAAAAGTCGCTATGCCTGGGGCGCTGCGGTAGGCGCTATCGCAGGTGGTGCAATAGGTAATTACATGGACAAACAGGAAGAAGAACTTCGAAGTGAGCTTTCTGATACTGGTGTTCAGGTGGTACGTGAGGGTGATAATCTGCGATTAATCATGCCAGGTGATATTACATTTGCCACAGATAGCTCAAGCATTAGCCCTAACTTTAACCCAGTGCTTCAAGATGTTGCGAAAGTCGTAAACAACTACGAGAAAACCGTATTGATGATTAAAGGTCACACTGACGATACGGGGTCAGAACAGTATAACCAGTCTTTATCTGAGCGTCGTGCAGGTGCGGTTAAAAACTTACTGATTAACTATTCAGTTAATCCAACACGTATTACAACAGTAGGTATGGGTGAATACTCGCCAAAAGTGCCTAACAACAGTGCGGCAAACCGTTCTATGAACCGTCGCGTTGAGATGGAAATACAGCCGCTTACCCAGTCTAATACCTAATGACCAGTAAGTGAGGTAAAGATCCAAAAGCCCCGTTTTAATGCGGGGCTTTTTCGTTGTCCATTGTTTTAATTTGCTCTGCAACGCTGTCAGCTATTGAATTAGGAATGGGTATAGCTAGATGGTATTGTGCTAATTTCCAATCCTCCCCAATTTTTATCAGAACGCCAGTCCCTCTTGTTTCGCCTAAACTTTTATTATCTAGCAACTCGTCGAACCAAGCTGTATTTTGGTCTGGCGAAAAATAGATGTGCCTATCTCTAGGGTGATATGTCCATCCAGTGCCTTTATCGAAATGGGGTTTCGCATAGGCTTTGAATGTTTCTTTATCCCAAACTTCCGACGCGTCAGTACCAATGAAAATGGCGTTTTTATGATACAAGCTGAAATACGCTTCAAAGTTAGCAACAGACGCATTGTGATGCAGCGCATCAAGGGTTCGATTTACAGTGGCCTCGGCAGTATTGGCACTGGCCTTTGTTCCTACCCCTAAACAAAGCAATACCAAACCCAATAAAAAATGTTTCATGATTTTTCCCCAAACTTTCCGCGGTATGCTGATAATTTAACGTGGCTACATCTGAAGTAAACTTCTATTTTTCGATAGCCTGACGCATATGCGATTTATTTGTCATTTAATTTAACAACAAGCGTAGCTTAGGATTTAGCTCGTTAAATTAGAAGGTGTAAATGTGCTTCAAATTACAAGGGGGGTTACATAGTTCAAAGGCGTGCGAAATTTATAAACGATGCTAACGTTTTGCCATGTTCCACATGGAACACGCTCTATACGCTATTTTCCCAAACCATATGGGCTACAGTTCAGATGGGTATCACTTACAATATATAAATAGATTTTCCTCTGTAATACTGCAGCTGCTAAGGTTCACAAATTATCTTAGCCATCATACTTCATAGTAGATTCACGCAGTATAAGCGTGGGCTCGAAGCTCAATTGAACGTCGTTAGCTTGCCCATAAACCTTGTTTAAAATGTATTTTGCAGACATCTCGGCCATGTTAGCAACAGGGTTACTTACCGTCGTTAGTCGTGGGAAAACATGATGTGCGAAAACGACGTCATCGAAACCAACAATTGATAGGTCGTGGGGAAGACTCATGCCCAAATCCCGGGCGCAACTTATTGCCCCTGATGCCATCCAATCGTTAGCACATACTAATGCGGTAAACGGTAAGTCGCGAGCCATAAGTTCCAATAATCCAAGCTTTCCGTCTTCTTCAGTATAATTGCCTTCAAAAACGAGTTCGGAGTTAACCAAGAGCCCTGCTTCAGACAGCGCTCGATTGTGCCCCTCCAAACGCAGTTTGGCGTCGCGCTTTTCTATTGGACCTGATATATACGCAATGTTTTTATGGCCTAATTCGAGTAAGTGTCGGGTGGCAAGGTATCCCCCTTTTTCATTATCCAGCGTAGTGCACGCTTCAGAGAGCCCCTCGACTTGCCTGTTAACTAAAGCAATAGGAAGTTTGGACTGATTAAGTTCTAATAAGTATTCATCTGAGAGCGCCTCGGCGTGCATGATAAGTGCGTCGCAATTACGGCTTATTAAGAATTCGACCGCATCTTTTTCGGTTTCTAAGCAGTTTCGCCCTACAGTAATGATGACGTGCTTATCTGCAGCGCGTAACGTTGATTCTACTGCCTGCATCAAGTCGCCGAAAAAAGGAGCATTTAGTTCAGGTACAAGCACACCAATGCTGTCTGTTCGGCTATTAGCCAAAGAGCGGGCGACGGAATTTGGACGGTAGTTTAATTCTTCTACCGCTTTTTCCACCCGTTCTCGCAACACCTTATTTACCGAGGCTTTTCCGTTTAAAACGCGGGATACGGTAGATAAAGAAACACCTGCGCGCTCGGCAACTTGGTAAATGGTAGGCACGTGTAAAAACCTCGTTTATTAAAACAATCACTTAACGTTTTTGTATTATGCCGTTATCGGCGGTTGTTCGCTACGACGAGTAAGTAAAGCTTTAGTGACTTCTCGCTGTTTTTCGTCATTTAAAGGATACAAACAGATAAGTGCTGCTCCAGCGAAGCCGAATAATGCAGGTATCCAACTCATCAATGACTTCATACCAGGAAGAGATTGCTCGATAGTATTTACATCAAGCCCGTTGTAACCGTAGCTACCTAGCACTAATAGTACTAAAGCACCTGCAAAGCCGCCCCCGGTCTTTTGGACAAAAGAGCCCGCTGAATAAACCAAACCTGTCGCTCTACGTCCGGTTTTATACTCACTATAGTCCGCGGAGTCGCCTAGCATAGAAAAAAATAAGGTGGGTAAAATAGCTGCAAAAAATTCGGCACTGCAGCCAAGGATAAATATTCCACTCACATTACCTTGGGGCACAAAGTAAATGCCACAGGTGAGTAAGCTACTCGCTAATAGCGCGACTATAAAAAGCTTCTTTCGGCCGATTATTGAAGATAGCTTTGCCGTAGCAAGCGCACCAAAAATAGATACTACCAGAAGAGCAATAAAGAAGTACCCTGTGAGTAGCTCATTTCCCATATAATACTTAAAGTAATACGCAATAACGCCGTACTTGATACCGTTAAACATCATGGTTAAAAAACCCATTCCCAACAGTATCAACCAAGGTTTGTTTGACAGTAAATCGATAATATCCTGCTGTGAGCGGGTGTTCATTGATTCTGAGCGACGAGTTAGCTGTTTAACTGCGATAGAGGTAAATACCATAACCGCAATAAAAATCACGCCAGTTAATATATCGCGGTAATAGAAAAAGGCTGTTATCGCTGAAAGTGGAATCAAAATTAACGGCAGCTGTTTAGCTAGATCAGAAAGTTCAGATGATAAAGGGCGAGAGCATTGAGGTGATTTTTGTATGGTCACACGCTCTTTTGTGGTAAATACGGTAATGCACATCAACGCAACCAACAAGGCAGCAAATAGCCACATCGTATACTGATAGCCAGTTGCATCGTTACCTTTTCCTAACCAATCTACTAGCATTGGTAAGCAGCCCATAACTACTAAACCACCTAAAAAAGCGCCAGCAAAGCGAAATCCAGATAGACTTGTTCGTTCCCTATCGTCGGTAGTCATTACTCCCATTAGCGCTGAGTACGGCACATTATTAACTGTATACGCCAGTGTAAGTCCGATGTAGGTAAGGTAGGCATAAACAAGCTTTCCAGAGTAAGAAAGTTCTGGCGTAGTAAAACAAAGGATCATAAAAAGGCCGAGAAATGGCGTAGAGCCTAGTATCCATGGCCGAAACTTCCCCATTTTGGTTTGCGTCCTGTCAGCAATCATCCCCATAATGATATCGGTAACACCGTCTGAAAGACGAACCACGAGGAACAACATGGCAGCGGCGGCCGCAGTAATACCAAAGGTATCGGTATAGAATACTGCAAGGTAGGCGAGCGCGCCTCGCCATACTAAGTTAGCAGCAGCATCTCCCATGCCATAACCTATTTTTTCTTTTATAGTCAGTTTATGGTCCATCGTTTTTTCCAATATTACTATGTTCGACTTGCTAGCAAAGTTTTGTAAGCATTGGCGCTAAGTTTTGGTGTGCGCTTCTGGGTCTCAAAATCAACGTAAACTAGGCCAAATCGTTTTTCATAACCCTCTGCCCATTCAAAGTTATCCATTAGGCTCCATGCGAAGTAACCACTTACTTTCACTCCGTCGGTAACTGCCATATGGACCATATTTAAATGCTCATGGTAATACTTAACACGGTCGACATCGTTAACCTCGCCATTTATTAATTTATCTGCCATAGCAGCGCCGTTCTCAGTAATGAAAATAGGTGGCAGCGTGTACCTTTCATTCAATGACATAAGCAAATCATAAAGCGCTTTTGGATAGATCTCCCACCCAATATCGGTTAGCGGCCCTTGGTGAGGGTGTTCGAAAAATAATGCGTTTTTTTCCTTCGGCGCTGAATAGTGTAAACGCGTGTAGAAGTTAACGCCTAAGAAGTCGATAGGCTGGCAAATAATATCCAAATCCCCTGCTTTTATCGGTGGTCTGTCTGCTTCGTCTAGTTCAAATAAGACTTCCGGATAGTTACCCTCCATTACTGGCTGCATATACCACTGATTAATATATTCATCAGCTTTGCGGGTGGCTAATAAGTCTTCTGATTTTTGTGTGGCGGGGTAGCATGGTGTGAAATTCAATACTATACCGGCTTCACTGTTTGGAACGTTTTGTCGAAGTGTTTTAATACCTAAACCATGAGCCAGTAAAATGTGGTGAGCTGCAGTGCGCCCATTCTTCGTTCCTGTTCTACCCGGTGCATGTACGCCAATTTCATACCCGAGATAAGCGCTACAGAATGGTTCATTGAAGGTGGCGTAAGAAAAAACATTTTCACCCAGAGCTCGGGAAATTTTATCTACATAGTTTTGGAACTCATAAGCCGTCTGTCTGTATAGCCATCCGCCTTTGTCTTCTAAATATTGCGGCAGATCCCAATGATAAAGTGTTACGAATGGCTTAATGCCCTTCTCGTTTAGGGCATCAATTAATGTTTTGTAGAAGGCTACGCCTCTAGGGTTTAACTCACCGTTTTGCGTCATAACGCGAGGCCAAGAAATAGAGAAGCGGTAAGCATCTACATTAAGGTCTAACAGAATCTCGAAATCTTCTCTCCAACGCGCAATATGGTCACAGGCCACGTCGCCATTTGAATGATCGGCGATGGCAGAAGGACGTTCACAAAATCTATCCCATATACACTCTAAGCGATTTTCTACATCACCTTCAATTTGGAAGCTTGAAGTAGCGGTTCCATAAAGAAATGATTGCTTTAACAAAGGACTGTCAGCGGGTAGAGAAATACTGTGCATAATAGATAACCTCTTTTCTTCCTGTGCAAGGGCCACATTGCGCAGGAAAGCAGTAAGATGAATTTTTAATAGAGGTGATTTATAGCACAAATAAAAAACAATTAGAAAGCGCTTTCTCAATAAAATGTCATTTTTTAATTAGCAGAGTTAGGAGTGGTCACTTATCTGACATGTATAAAAAATAGTGAGGGAAAGGCGATTTATTGTTTTAAGTTGATGATTGTTAGCGATTTTTAGTTTTTTTGCTATTGCTTGTCAGTTTGAAGAAATACACTCCCTGTGAAATTATTGTAAAAAATGTGTTGATCTAATTCTTTTGTTGAATTAATGTTCGGAAAGCGCTTTCTTGTTGAGGGTTTTTCATCCACTTTTTGAGAAAGCCCTTTCTAAAAGCGCTAAGGTTCAAACACACTTATATAACAGATGAAAGAGAGAGCGATCGTGACACACAAAACACCACACAAAAGTAAAATCGCAAAAAGCTTGTCATTAATACTAGGAACCGCATTAAGCAGTGGCGTTATGTCACCGGTCGCCGCACAAGAAGCAGAAAAAGATATCGAAGTCATTCAGGTATCCGGTATCAGAAGCAGTGTACAAGAGTCGATGGGAATAAAACGTGATTCGTCGGGCGTTGTCGATGCGATCTCAGCGGAAGACATCGGCAAGTTTCCAGATACTAACTTAGCTGAATCCCTTCAGCGCATAACAGGTATTTCTATTAGCAGAAATAATGGTGAAGGTAGCCAAGTCACCGCTCGTGGTTTTGGCCCTGATTTTAACATGGTCACTTTAAATGGAAGAACCATGCCCGGCTCTGCTTTACCTGGAGGCGGCGGTACGGCAAATTCTCGTGCGTTCGATTTTTCTGACCTTGCTTCTGAAAGTGTACGGGCTGTGGAAGTGTATAAAACCGGCAGAGCTAGTATTGCAACGGGAGGAATAGGCGCAACGGTTAACATTCGGACTGCTCGCCCATTCGATGCAGCAGACAACGGTATAACTGCTAGTGTTGGTGCTAAAGCCTTGCACGATACAACAAATCGCGTGGGCGATGACGTTACGCCAGAACTGTCAGGGTTTATTAACTATCTAAATGACGATAATACATTTGGCATCACATTTACGGGCTCTTTCCAGCAGCGCGACAGTGCAGCACAAGGTGCATTCGTTAATCAATGGAGAGTAAATCCTTTTGATGGAACTGTTCCTCAATCTCCAGATCCAGCGAACCCAGACAGCGGTGACCCTGTTGTATTAAATAATGCGCCAGCTATGGGACAACTGTTTGCTATTCCTTCTGACCTTCGTTATTACATGGCAGATCGAGAGCGTGAGAGAACCAATGCACAACTAACGTTCCAATTTGCACCCTCAGAGAAAATGACGGCTACGCTTGATTATACTTATTCGAAACAAGATCTTTATGAAGCGCGTGCTGAACAGTCTATTTGGATGGACGATAGGTATTTCGCTGAGCTAACTTTCGATGATGAAGCGGTTAAAACACCAATATTAATTTCACAAGAGCGCCGGGATTTGCTTCCTCGTGATTTAGGCTTAGCGCTACAAGAACTTAACCAAGTAAACGAAAATAAATCGATTGGCCTAAACCTTGAGTACTTCGTTAATGATGACTTTACTCTGGTTTTTGATCTTCATAACTCGTCAGCTGAAGGCCGCCCAGATGCCCCTTATGGAACGTGGACAAACTTAGGTCTAGGTGCGAATGTGGTTAAAGGACAAGGCGTCGACTTTAGCGGTGATTTCCCTGTTATGTTTGTCGATTTTGACGATGCAGCGCGAGATAACTTGAACGGTAACGGCGTGTTAGACCAAGATGATGTAGGCACGTCAATTTTGGATATGAACTTTTCATCGCAAGATACTGAAATTACCCAAGCCCGTCTTGATGGGTCTTACGTAATGGATACTGGAAGTATTAACTTCGGTATAGAGTCGCGCTCTATGGAAAGTACG
Source organism: Alteromonas sp. ABH4_452 (assembly GCF_056311825.1). Lineage (NCBI taxonomy): Bacteria > Pseudomonadati > Pseudomonadota > Gammaproteobacteria > Alteromonadales > Alteromonadaceae > Alteromonas > Alteromonas sp. ABH4_452. Next base: position 396,266 of record NZ_CM149973.1, read on the forward strand.
TCGCTTCAATCGCTAACGCGCCACACCATGGGTAATTGGGGTATAGAAAACCCTGGTGAATTACCTTCGGGCTCGCTAACCCCTCTTGATTTAGCAAGCGAATTTGATGACTTCAATACCGATGGTATGTTTTCTCAAGGTTTTACTGGGAGTGTAGCTGAGATTGGTGCATTTGCAGCGCAGCAGTATGGATTTGATTTAGTTGCTAACAACCCGTTTGCTACCAACAGAACTATTGAAGAAGATATTACCGCCGTCTACTTCGAGCTAGATTTGTCGGGCGAGTTAAACGGAATGGAGTATAACCTGCTTACTGGTGTTCGCTACGAAAATACCGATGTTACTTCAATTGCAAATATTAGTTTGCCCAGCGGTATAGCATGGGAAGGAAATAATGATTTCAATGTACGCTTCGGTAGTGAAATGGAAGACGTTGAAGTGGAAGCTAGCTATGACCATGTGCTTCCTGCGTTAGACTTCGATATTGAAGTGATTGATAATGTCATTGCTCGATTCTCTTACAGCAAAACAATCGCGCGCCCTACCTATAACAATCTAAGTGCTGCTGCGTCAGTGTCGCCACAAAGTGGACCTACCTTGCTTACCGATAGTATTACTGCAACGGCGAGTTCTGGTAACCCATCTTTGATACCGCTTGAGTCTGATAATTTAGACCTATCTGTTGAGTACTATTTTGATGAAACAAGCTATGTATCTGTGGGCTTTTACGACAAGCGAGTTAAGAACTTCATAGGTAATGAACAAGTTGAAGAGAACGTATTTGGCCTAAGAGATGTGACAAATGGCCCTCGCGCAGAAGCTGCGCGTGCAGAGTTAGAAGCCCGTGGAATACCGGTAAACGATACGTCTCTGTTTAATATGGTTGCTGCCATAGAAAACGGTATTGAATATGACTCATTAACCGATGAACAATTTGAGCAGCAGTTCGATATTTTACCGAACAGCGATGACCCTCTCATCACTTTTATAAACTCAAAGCCAGTGAACAACAAAGCCGCAAATATCTATGGCTTTGAAGTAGCTGCGCAACACTTCTTTGGCGACAGTGGTTTTGGAGTGTTAGCGAACTACACGTCTGTTAAAGGTGATATCGGGTTTGACAATGAAGCGGCCCCCTCTATTACTCAGTTCGCGCTAGTGGGATTAAGCGACACTGCAAACCTAGTATTCATGTACGAGAAAGACGCGCTGCAAGCTCGTATTGCATACAACTGGCGTGACAAGTTCTTAGACACTACGTCTCAGTATATTAATGAGCCGGGCTATACCGAAGCCTATTCACAAATTGATTTGAGTATCTCTTACGATATAACCGAAGATTTAACAGTGGCCTTCGAAGGTATCAATATTACTGAAGAGAATATTCGTCGACATGGGCGCACCAGCGCAATGCTTTGGAACTTGGATGAGTTTGGTGCAAGGTATGCGCTAAGTGCTAGATATACATTCTAAAAATTGGGGTGTGTTTGCCCGCTATAGCGCTTAGGGTTGCGCTTTAGCGGGCTTTTTTGTCATAGTGCTGTTTGAATAGTATACAAACAGCTTCGGCACGTGACAGAAACTGAGCTTTTCAAGATAGCGTGGTTATCGTCTTATGAGTAATTCACAAAACCAATGCGGCCTACATCGGGTCGTCATTGTTGGAGGTGGTACTGCAGGGTGGCTTGCTGCTGGCGTTCTTGCAGCGAAGCTTAGCGCAAAACACTCGGTTACCCTTGTTGAATCTCCTACTATCTCATCCATCGGCGTTGGTGAAGGTTCATGGCCGTCACTTCGCGATACTCTTTTGGATATTGGCATTAATGAATCTGAGTTTTTAACCCTATGCCAAGGTGCTTTTAAGCAAGGCTCTAGTTTTGTGAATTGGCGTAAAGGCGGACACCGCTATCACCACCCATTCACTATTCCAACGGGCTACAACGAACTTGATATTCATGCTTGTTGGCAAGCTCTTGCGCCCGACATGCCATACGAAGATGCCTTTTCGCTACAATCGGCAATGTGTGCAGCAGGCAAGGCGCCCAAACAAATTGCCACGCCCGACTATGCTCATGTACTTAACTACGGTTACCACTTTGACGCTACAAAGCTCGCTGATTTATTGAAAAAGCATTGTGTAGACAAGCTGAGCGTTGAACACGTTATAGGCCATATTGCCTCGGTCACTTCACATCCAAATGGCTACATTGAAAAAGTAGTAACAGAATGTGGGCAAGAGGTGTTCGGCGACTTGTTTATCGATTGTTCCGGAAGCAGCGGTTTGCTTATTGATAAACATTTCAATGTTCAGTGGATACCCGTCAAGCACGCTATGCTTAACGATAGAGCTATAGCCTTGCAAGTTCCTTACACAGAAAATGATAACGAAATAAAAAGTACCACTGTGGCTACTGCACAAACCTGCGGGTGGACGTGGGATATTGCATTGCAGCATCGGCGAGGTACCGGTCTGGTTTATTCTTCCCAATTCACAAATGAAGAACAGGCAAAGCGGGTCCTTATTGACTATGTTTGTGAACGTTACCCTGGTGCAGACAAGCATGAACTTGCTTTTCGCAAGCTATCTTTCGAGCCTGGCTACAGGTCAAAGTTCTGGGTAAAAAACTGTTTAAGTTTGGGTATGTCTTCGGGTTTTGTTGAACCGCTAGAAGCATCAGCCATTGCAATGGTTGAGCTTGGCTTACGTATGCTATGTGAAGCTTTTCCGCATAATAAAGATCACATGGAAATAGTTAGTAAACGCTACAACACGCGCTTTGAATACCGCTGGCAGCGAGTCATCGACTTTTTGAAGCTACATTATGTGCTTAGCGATAGAGAAGAGCCTTATTGGGTAGCACAGAGAAGTGATGCTTCAATTCCTGACTCACTTGCTGAGCTGCTTAAACTATGGAAGTATCAAAGACCTTCACGCTTAGATCTTATCGAGAACGAAGAGATTTTTCCCTCTGCCAGCTACCAATACGTGTTGTACGGGATGGGCTTTACTACGTTTGGGCCGCCACTACGTTTAAACGAAAAAGATAAGTGTAAAGCACTGCATCTTAGTGAAACGTTACAACAGACTAAAAATAGCTATCTGCAGGGGCTACCGACTAATAATGCGCTGCTCAAAGATATTGCAAAGCGCTATTACAATGAGCAGAAGCATCTTCACTCGCATACTCAACGTCAGGACAATGGCCACACTTGCGCTTCAAGTGAAAGTGATCGCGCTACAAATTTAAATAACAATTCCTCTTCAGATAAAAAGGACACCTCATATGGCCGTATCGGGTTTAGATAGCAGTAACAATCAAACGCCCGTTAAGAACGTTGTTATTGCAGGTGGCGGTACTGCAGGATGGATGGCGGCCACGGCGTTGGCCCGGCTTTTGGGTAAGTCGATAAAGGTTACGCTAGTCGAATCAAAAGATATTGGTATTGTGGGCGTTGGCGAAGCTACTATTCCGCCGATTAGAACCTTTCATAAGTTGCTAGGTATAGACGAAAAAGCCTTTATGCGCGCTACCCAAGCTACGTTCAAACTGGGTATAGAGTTTGAAAATTGGCGTGAACAAGGTCACAGCTATATCCATTCTTTTGGTATTACCGGAAGAGAGTGTTGGGCTGGCGAGTTTCACCATTTTTGGCTGCGGGCTAAAGAGTACGGATTTGGTGGTGAATTTGGTGATTATTGCCCTGAACTGATTGCCGCTAAGCAGAATAAATTTGCTACATCAGAAGCTATGCCGCTTAACTTTGCTTATCACTTTGACGCCGTCGCCTACGGTCGATTTTTAAAATCGTTAGCTTGCGAAGCTGGGGTAACGCACAAGGAAGGAGACATAGAAAAGGTCGTTGTTTGCCCGCAATCAGGCAACATCCAGTCCCTACAATTAGCAAGCGGTGAAGTGGTAAACGGTGACTTCTTTATCGACTGTACAGGCTTTAAAGGACTGCTTATTGAACAAGCTCTTCATACTGGATACGACGATTGGCAGCACTATTTATTTTGCGATAGAGCAGTAGCCATGCAAACAGAGCTTCCTGCCCCACCTGTGCCATACACCAAAAGTGTGGCGCACGAAGCGGGGTGGCGTTGGCAGATACCGCTTCAAGAGCGCATGGGTAACGGATTGGTATTTTGTAGCCGCTTTATGAGCGATGAGGACGCCATTAATACACTCAAATCGCAGGTAAAAGGTGCGCCAATTAATGAGCCGAGAGTGATTCGCTTTACGCCTGGTAAACGTAGGCGTGGTTGGAATAAAAACTGCGTAGCGCTAGGGCTATCCAGTGGCTTTATTGAGCCACTGGAGTCGACCAGCATTCATTTAATCATGACTGGCCTTATACGCTTAATGCGTTTATTCCCTTTTGATGGTATCACCCAAAGCGCAATCGATGAATACAACAACAAGTTTGATAGCGAAATGTCGGCCATACTCGATTTTATTGTTATGCATTACAAGGTGACACAGCGTGAGGACAGCCCTTTTTGGCAGCAGTGTCAGCGCATGGATATTCCGCCGTCACTCAAACACAAATTAGCTTTGTTTGCCGAGTCTGGCCGCGTGTTTTTAGACGACGGAGACATTTTTCGTGTCGATTCTTGGACGCAAGTATTGATGGGCCAAGGTATGACGCCCAAGCAATATCACCGCGTTGCCGATGAAATGAGTGAACAGTCGCTTAAGCAATTTATGGCGGGTTTAAAGCAGCAGGTGGAAAACCTTGTAGCTAAACTCCCCTCGCACGAGGCCTTCTTAACACAGTATTTAAAATGAATTATTAGGAGCGTTGGTTGTTGGCGACAGGTCGCGTGTTAACAGTGAGCCTAGCAACTCGCTTTTACCATCTCTCAGGTAAATACTGCGTGTAATACAAAGGCATCAAAATATTGGTTTGCTCTAGCGCTGAAGAGCCTTGTGTACCGGTTAACTTAAAAGTTTTGCTTGGATTACATTTTTATCGACATAAATGAACTATCGGGTCAGTTTATGTCGATTTTTTTCTGTTTTTTCGACATGACTTTCTTGTGTGTCGATACACTCGACATATCAACACCCGATCCAAACGACTTACCAAAACCGAGTTTCGAGAAGACGGACATCTGCAAACCGATTTGGACGGGAAAAATAAAAAAGCCCTGTATTTACAAGCAAACAACAGGGCTTTTAAGACGTCTTTGGTCGGGTAGCTTTTTACCCACGAACCTATTCAATATTCTGGATTTGCTCGCGCATCTGCTCAATCAATACTTTAAGTTCAACTGCCGATTGTGTGATGTCAGTACTGATAGATTTTGAACCTAATGTGTTTGATTCGCGGTTAAATTCCTGCATCATGAAATCTAAACGGCGACCCACTGCCCCACCCTTTTTAAGGATATTGCGTGTTTCTTTGACGTGGGCGTTTAGGCGATCTAGTTCTTCGGCAACATCCACTTTTTGCGCAAGCATAATCATTTCTTGTTCAAAACGGCCTGCTTCAAGCTCTACCTTTGCTTCTTCAAAGCGGGTTTGCACTTTTTCTCGTTGCCACACCATAATTTCAGGCATACGGGCAGCTACTTTTTCCGCTTCAACTTCAATGGCGTCTAGGCGCTGCGTGATCATACCTTTAAGGGCTTCGCCTTCTGTAGCGCGAGCACTGATGAAGTCGTTTAACGCTTGATCGAACGCTGCCATTACGTCGCCGTGAATGGTATCCATATCAGTTTCTTCAGCAGCAATTACGCCAGGCCAGCGCAAAACATCAAGCGGGTTAACGCCGGTAGACTGACCATGTGACTGCACCCAGTCGGCAGCGTGAAGCACTTGTTTAGCCAGTTCTTCGTTTAGGCTTAACTTGGTTACAGCAGCATCGTTAGCAGTAAAACGAAGTGCACATTCAACTTTGCCTCGCGCTAGCTTTTTACGAAAACGCTCGCGCAAAACCGGCTCTAACGAGCGGAACTGTTCCGGTAAGCGAAAATAGGTTTCTAAAAAGCGTTGGTTTACCGAGCGTATTTCCCATACGGCTGAGCCCCACTCTTTTTTCGTTTCTACGCGTGCAAACGCTGTCATGCTGTAAATCATAAATGTCCTTTAAATTTAACTGAAAGCCTGCAAAAACAACCCGAACGTCGTGTTGTATACGTGAATTTCTACAGCAGGTTTTCTTGTATTTTGTATATTAGCGCACATTTAGGTAATTCAATAAGCAAACATGTAAAGTTCGTTTTTAACGGCTGCGGGTAATGCGTTATACTTAGGCGCAATTTCGTAGCTACATCGAATTTACAGGGTTTGACCGCGAATTGAGCTTTCTATTCCCATATCGCACGAAAAACCTGTAAAGCGCTACCTTTTTTAAGCATTTACGTTGTGGAGAACACTATGCGTCCAAGCGGCAGAACCGCCAGTCAAATTCGCCCTGTTACTATTACTCGCCAGTACACTTGCCATGCAGAAGGCTCTGTTTTAGTAGAGTTTGGCAACACTAAGGTGTTGTGTAATGCGACGGTGGAAGAAGGTGTACCACGCTTTATGAAAGGCCAAGGTAAAGGTTGGGTTACCGCAGAGTACAGCATGCTTCCACGTGCAACCCATACGCGTAGCGGTCGTGAAGCGGCCCGTGGTAAGCAAGGTGGTCGTACGCTAGAGATTCAACGTCTAATTGCGCGCTCACTTCGCGCGGCGATTGATTTAAAACTTCTTGGTGAAAACACCATTACGTTAGACTGCGACGTTATTCAAGCCGATGGCGGTACGCGCACGGCCTCTATTACTGGTGCATGTGTTGCTCTTGTTGATGCGCTTACCTATATGCGTGCAAAAGGCATTATCAAAACTAACCCGCTTAAGCACATGATTGCTGCACTTTCGGTGGGCATTTATGAAGGTACGCCAATCGCTGATCTTGAGTACACTGAAGACTCTGAAGCTGAAACAGACATGAACATAGTGATGACCGAAACCGGTAAACTGATTGAAGTTCAAGGTACTGCTGAGGGTGAACCCTTCTCGTTTGAAGAGCTTGATGAATTATTGAAAATTGGTAAGCATGGCTTACGCGAATTATTCGATATTCAAAAAGCGGCGCTTGCGTAAGCGAGGCAATTAAGCGTATTTAACGCCTACGTATTAGTTAGTAATTAAGAGGTCATCATGAAAGCGTTTCAGCGTGATTTTATCGAGTTTGCCATTGAACGTGGCGTACTAAAATTTGGCGAATTTACTTTAAAGTCTGGCCGCGTTAGCCCTTACTTTTTTAATGCAGGCTTGTTTAATCGCGGCGGCGATTTGGCCAAGCTAGGGCGTTTTTACGCTGATGCGCTAATGGATGCAGGTGTCGAGTTCGATGTACTGTTTGGTCCAGCGTATAAAGGCATTCCTATTGCGACGACTACTGTCGTAGCACTGGCCGATAGCCACAACCTTGACGTACCTTATTGCTTCAACCGTAAAGAAGCAAAAACCCACGGTGAAGGCGGCAATTTAGTTGGCAGCCCACTAGAAGGCAAGGTTATGCTGGTGGATGACGTGATCACAGCGGGTACCGCTATTCGTGAATCGATGACATTAATTGAACAGCAGCAGGCAAGTTTGTCTGGCGTATTGATCGCATTAGACAGACAAGAGCGCGGTAATGGTGAACTGTCAGCTATTCAAGAAGTAGAACGTGATTTTGGCACTCAGGTGATTTCTATCGTATCGCTGGCCGATGTGGTGGCTTATCTGACTGAGAAAGGCGGTTTTGAAAATGAAATCAGTGCCATTAACGCCTACCGTGAAAACTATGGCATCTGATTTTGATGGCGCCTTCAGCGCGGCAACTCAGCATTTAGACGCGCTAGGTTTACGTTGCCCTGAGCCAGTGATGATGGTGCGTTTAAATATTCGTAAGCTGGCCGATGGGGAAACCTTATCGGTCACGGCTGACGATCCCTCAACGGCAAGAGATATTCCTAGCTTTTGCCGTTTTATGGACCATACGTTGGTAGCGTCTCAAACAGAGACCTTGCCTTATCAATATGTTATTAAAAAAGGGCGCGCTTAAGCGCCCTTTTATCATTCAAATTTAGGCTCTTAGCGCCTTCCATTTAAATTTCCTACTCTACCTTTCTGTATTTCGCCTCTAACGCACAATAAAGGCCGAACATAACAAAGCCTGCGCCTACTGCGGCAATGAGATAAGGGCCGAAGGGCTGCTTCATCAAGGTTTCTAGTGCTTTTTGTAATCCACCCGCTTGGGATGGGTTACTTAATATGGCGGCAAGGATAAAAAAGCCACCTACTAAGGAATAAACGACCCCTCTTGCGGTATACCCTAGGCGACCGGTTACTTTCACACTCTTTCTAATGCGCTGATTTAAAGCGTGTAGTGAAAATTTCTTTAGAAAGTCAGCAGTGTAAGCATGTTTGAACTGCATAACGGCAAATATGATGATGCAAAGTCCGATTGCGGCCACAAGCCACAGGCCCCACTCGTATTGCATTAGAAATTCACTCACTTTCTTTCCGCTCCCTTGCGATGATGAGCTACTTTGTATTTCTAATAAGGTTTTACCTCCCGCGTAAGCCGCAACAAAATAGAACGCGCCTGATATAAAGAAGAACAGCTTATTTATGATGTGAATGAACCAGCTGTCGTCGTCAGATTTGTCGGTAATAAAAATTTGAAGCCAACGCCAACAGGCATAGCATGCTAAGCCAAGAACTAGAATGCCTAATAAGATCTGCCCGAGTGGTTGCTCTTTAAGTGTAAGAAAGACATTGGACTGAGAGGCTTTTTCACGGTTAAGCGCAGTAAATACAGATGTAAGAATGAAGACACCAAGCATAACGTACATGACTGTCTTGGCGCTATACCCCGCTCTAGCGGTTATCTCTTTCCATTTAGACGAAGGTTCCACGGTGTCCTCTCATAGCTTAATTGCAAAATAAAAACGGCTTAGTTATTTATCCTATATCAAGTTATGTTCCGTTTTGCTCCCGTCTGTATTTTACGCTTTCTAGCTAGCGTTTAAGGTTAACGTTCTGAACTGTCTGCAACGGCTTTTAGCAGCAGGTTTTGAAGCGTACGTTTGCTGTGAGCACAGTTGCAGTGAACGTCTGTCATGTGCAGAACTTCACCTTTAAGCATTTTTTGAAGAACAGATGCTCTTACGCTTAAAGAGACAAAGCCGTCTTCATTTGGGATTTGTTTCGACATCATCATTCTCTCCTTCAACTTTTTATTTAATGCAGGGCAGCAGACGCAAGTTGCCTGCTAATTTGAGGTTCATAGGTTTGCTCAAGCGTGTGCTGAATGGCGGATATAAGCCTGCATACAGATGGGTTAGTGGCATGCAAAGGCAGTATGGCAATTAGCTGCTGTTGGCACTCCTGCAAAATTGCGTGAGATTCTTGTTTTTTGTGCTCTTGAGCAAGTAAAGAAGATAAGTACATGCCCATAGTGCCAAACGCGAGTACATCTTCTTGCACAGCGCTCACTTTTTGAGAGGATGTGGGCTGCAGCGCGTTGAGAATAGCTTTAGCCGCTTCAAAGGCTTGATAACCTAACTCTCTGGCATAATCTAACTTACCCTGTTGATGGGCTTTCTGCGTTTGTGCCTGCATTGCTAAGCGATGCTCTCGTGCGCTTGAAGGGTTTAGCTGTAGCCACTTTCTGTAAACTGGGCATAAACGTTGAACATTCATATAAGCACCTCCTGTTTTTTATAACATTAGTGCAAATAAGAATCATTATCAAATGTAAAGTTCAAAAAATCTATTAGCGTAATTTGAAATGGGGATTTAGGGGGAGCTCACACGATTTGGTTGATGCTATTTTGATAGCTTTAGCGCCCTCAAATCGAAAAGGCTCTTCAATTAGGAGAGCATATTAGACAGCCACCACAATAAAACTACCACCAGCGTAATAGCGAAGACAGCTTTCATCTTGTAGCGTTTTATAAGTTGCTCGGCTTTGTCACCTGCGTAATACACCACTACCGCAAGGCCAAAGTAGCGAATAGCGCGGGCAATAACCGTGGCTAAAAGGAATAGCGGGAGTGAGTATTGGGTGGCGCCAGCAGCTAACATGGCCACTTGAAAAGGAATAGGCGCAATGCCTAGCGTCATCACAAACCAGAAGCCTTGATTTTGCATTTGTTGTTTAACGCTGTCGAACTGATCTTGACTAAAGAAGGTATCAATCACCCACTGGCCAACAAGGTCGAAAAGGTAATAGCCAAGAGCATAGCCGAAAACAGCGCCAATCACACAGCCCACGGTAGCCATTAATGCAATTTTCCATAGCGACTCTCGTCTAGCTTGCATTAACGGCACCATAACAGCTTCAAGCGGTATAGGAACAATGGTCGATTCTAAAAATGACGCTAAGGTAATGCCCTTTAACATATGTTTAGAGTCAATAAGCTTTTTGGTTTTGTGCTTAACCTTTTTACCTAGTGCCATGTAACCTCTACCACTTTTATTGTTTTACTGCTTGTAAACTACCCCGTCTTTCATCACAAAAGACACGCTTTCCATAAGTGATATATCGTCAAGCGGGTCGCCTTGAACAGCAACAATATCTGCTAACTTACCTTGTTCTAACGTACCTAAAATGTCGCTTATACCCAGTAAATCTGCGCTATTAACGGTAGCACTAAGAAGTGCGTCAGCGGGTTTCATGCCTGCTTCAACCATTAAAGAAAATTCCTGTGCATTATCGCCATGGGCCGATACACCACTGTCTGTACCAAAAGCAATTTTTACGCCCGCTTTGTGCGCTTGTTCAAAGGTATTTTGAATTAAGGGGCCGATGGCTGCTGCTTTAGGGCGAACTAGCTCAGGGAAAAAGCCATCAATCTTGGCTTTATCTGCTACAAACTTCCCAGCCAAGATAGTAGGCACGTAGTAGGTGCCGTGTTTCTTCATTAGCTTGCGAATTTCATTGTCCATGTAGGTACCGTGCTCAATAGAATCTACTCCTGCTTCTATTGCGCGTTTCATGCCTTCTTTACCATGAGCATGCACAGCCACAGTCATACCGTAATCTTTTGCTGTATCGACAATAGCTTCTAATTCGTCGGTCATAAACTGAGGGTTTTGGCCACTTTTGGCTACGCTTAGTACGCCGCCAGTTGCAGTAATCTTAATTAGGTCGGCACCATCTTGATAACGGGTACGTACCGCTTCGCGGGCTTCAACTTCGCCGTTAACTACACCCTGCTTTGGGCCTACATCTGGTCGAAGTAAGTGAGACATACCGTTGCTTGGGTCAGCATGTCCGCCTGTAGTCGCAATAGATTTAGCTACCGTGTAAATACGTGGGCCGGTAGCATAGCCTTTCGCAATAGCATTTCTTAAAGCCACGGTTTCGTTATAGCCATCACCAAGGTTACGCACTGTGGTAAAGCCTGCGTCTAGGGTTATTTCTGCGTAGTTTGCTGCACGCAATGCGTAATCGGCTTCATTAAGTGAAAAACGCTCTAAGTAGGTTTGCGGCCCGCCGTGTTGCGACGATAAATGAACATGCATATCCATTAGACCGGGCATAACCGTTGAAGCGCTTAAATCGATAACGGTGTCGCCTTTTTGTGGCTTAGCAAACCCTTTCTTTATCTCTGCTATTTTGTTGCCTTCAATAACAATGGTCATTTTTTCTTGAAGTGATTTTGAGGTGCCAGTAAACACTTTTCCCGCATGTATAAGGGTATCGGCAACCGCAGAAAAAGGTGATGAGATTAGTGCGCTGGTAATCGCAAGGGTGAGCAAAGGCTTTTTCATGATGTAGGTCTTCTTTTGATTGTTTTATAGACTACATCGAATGTAATGCACATAAAGAAATAACGCAAAATAAAGTGCTGTTAATGACATCTTGATGGTGACAAATATTTTAATAGTAAGTCCAAGTTACAGACGCAAAATAGTTGTGCAACATTAGTAGCGTAACCATAAGTTGCTTATCCATCAGTAACGTGAGAATAGAAAACGCGAATTAGGGCGTTTGAAGTATTTCGCCCAATACGAAGGTCGTACCGCTAGATTGAATACTAAATTGCGTATTCGAACCATCCGATGACTCTTCGGCTTGTTCTAACAGCTGGTAATAAGTGTTTTGATGTAGCCTTGCCCATAGGTTTCTACGAACGCGAATGTAAGGAATAGGTGTTGCCTGGGGGTCCTGAATAGCTTTTGGTGGAACTCGAAGTTCTAGCTGATCTGCGCACTCTAAGGGAATAATGTCGCCGGTTTGTGTAGTAAACACATAGGTGCTGCAGCTAGCAGATTCACCTTCTTGCTCAACTTCACTCGCCTTGCCGCATTTATTCTTTTCTATATGCCACTGGGTAATGAGAAAGGGCGTGTCTTCAACAGTGATCCCTACCTTTTCGACAGGTGTCACTAAAAAGTACTTATCGCCTTCTCGCTTCAGAACAGAGGCAAAAAGCTCGACCAGGCTTGCCCGCCCTATCGGGCTGCCCTCGTAAAACCATCGGCCATCAAGGGCTATCGTCAAATTAATATCACCACAAAAATCTGGATTCCATTGGTCAACGGGGGGCAAAGGGCGCGCCTTTGAAGACGTGCCCTTAAGCTGATGTTGAAACCTAGTTAGATCCACGCTCTTCTACCAAAACTTTCAATTCGCGTAGTTTCGCTTTAATACGACGCATATTGTCTGGTCCGGTACGCAGTAGCTGCTTTTGCGGCTCATTAAGGCTTTCTAAACGATCGTCTGCATACTTATAAGCTACCGAATCTGTATATACCTCGACAGGAACAGGTACTTCTGGTGTATCAAGTAACTGGTCGATGGCGTTTAGTAATACGCTGTTAAAGTCTTGGTCTGGACTACCAATTTCTGCAAACTTCGCTTGGATATCGTCTTTATAAATACCGTAGATATTAAGCAGCGCTTCATTATCGAACGACTCCAGCATATCTACATAGGGCGTATATCGTTTATAACTTGCAGCATCAATCCACTGTTTTCCCGCTTGAGAATAAACCCGGAAGTTTTGTTCTGGCGGCGTAAGTAGTTGATGGTTTGGCGCCATCTCATCATTCGCGAGATTAGCTACAGAGACAACAAACCGTTGAATAAGACCTTCGTTAACCAGCATACGGTTTACGGTTTCTTCATTTGCAGAAGAACTTTCAATTAATGACGCTTTGACTGCTGGATCGCTAGTATCTAATGGCTCTGGATCAGGCTCAACGGGCTCTGGAAGTGGCTCAACGTCGTCTTTTTCTTCAAGCTCAACGGTGGGTGCTGGTTGAGTAGGTTCAAAAATCTCTGGCTCTTCCGGTGCTGTGACTTCCGGTTCGGTCACTTCAGGTTCAGGCGTAATGACTGGCTCAGGCTCTTCGTCACTTGGCCAAAAAACTACAGCCAGAATAACAATAAGAAGGATGCCGACAATAATAAAATGTGGGCCTAACGATTTCTTTTCTGACGATTCGCTCATAATGACTCCGCTACAAAAATATCCTTTCGGTAATACTACCAGAGATAACACCCAAAATTAGAAAATCAATCAAGAGAAATGTTCCCTCAAAATTCAAATTCCTTATTCTGAACAGATTTTAACGTTTAAAAGACAGTTTCCGATTTGTTTTCATCCAAAAATTAGTGGGAACTCCCCATTTTTTTGATCTTCCAGTTCGCCATACAATGTAAACGTGAAAGTAATTTTTAAAACAATTGTTTAACATTTGGAGCTTTGTGTACTAATGTGTTGATTAATCATTGAAAAGCAAATGCTAGAGCACTGCTATTTACAGTAATTAACTAACATTTTGAGTCCTTAAGTCCCAGTGTTACCTAAATGTGCCCTTGTAGGATAGTAAGCGTGAGTAAATTCAAATCATATCATCCAAAGTTACACCGAGCCGTTACACGGTACACTGCTATACAATACGTTATTGCACTAGGGATAATGCTTTACCTGTTTTTGAATATGCATAGTCTGCCACCGCATCATCAACTAATTACTGTAATAACCGTGGTTGTTATGGGCATACAAAATGGCTTTATCTTGTCGAGAGCAAAAGTTGCACTTGCTGTAGAAGGGCCTCGGTTGCTGGTTTTCCCACTGTTATGGATAGCAACTGGAATGGGGGTCGCTGCTCTTGTGTACACCGTTTTTTCTATTGCTTCGTTGTTGGTTTTAGCCAACGCAGTGCGATATAAAAATCACCGCCCTCCACTTCATCTTGTGAATGAACCTGAAAACCTCGCATAGCGTATAACTGTCATTATCTCGTCCTGAAAATCAATGTATATAAAATCAAGCAGGGCGAGCGTAATGCGCACGCTGATTTCATGAGGTAGGAAAATGCATAAGTTTTATTTTCGGGATATTGAAGAGTCGCCGACGGTTATCGATTACTTAGAAGTTCAGTCTTATGAAATGAATGTCTATTTGGTTTATCTGACTATCGATAAACAAAGCGGTATGCTTTACGACAATAAAGACAAGCCAATGCGTTTTTTTAGTGCCGGGCACATTCGTGAAGCGTTCGCTCATTGTCGCGTTCAGCAGGCTGTAATGAAGCACGATACACCGTACGACGAGATGATAGGTAACCCGCCGAAAAGCAAAGAGCAGATGGCCTTACCTTTTAGTATGGAACTGCCCTACTAAACGCAACGCTATCTACCCAATACTGCCGGCTCAGTGCCATGAGAAGTGTAAAAACTGGGCGAAGGCATTAAGCAAAGTCTTCGTCCTTTTCCGATAATCCCAATCTTAAACAAGCAGTATTAAAACAAGCTGCACTCAAACAAGCAGCATAAACCGCGGTAGGATTTATCGTAAGATGGGATTAAACCTTGTTAAGAGCAAAGCCAGTTGCCCGCGGCCTCGCGCATATCCACTTTAGCTTGCAACCGCTTCGCTAACAAAAATAAACCTCCGAGCTTTCTATGTATAAAGAGCGCATCGACCGGCGGTGTGTGCCAAAAGTTATGATCCATTGTAAGCGCCATTCCTTTTTCGTGAAGTCTTGCGATTAAATCACTTTTCCCAAAGTCATAAGCCCCCTCAAAGCGAATGGCTTCGCAGGCTTCCATGCCTATAGCTATGACTGCATCAACTTGCATTTTAGAATGTCTGTCATCAATAAGCCCAATATTGTATGCAGCTTGCTTCATTAGTGCTTTATCATTGTCTGCGGCGCTCTTAAGTAAAGTTTGGTATTGCTGAGATATATTTTCAGGCACTTCGCGAGTGGCACCAAAATCTAGCAGCACGATTTCCTTGGTATCAGGTTTAAACTGATAGTTGGCTAAGTTAGGGTCGCTTTGCAGCAGCTTAAAGTGGAAAACTTCATTAAAAAACAACGTCATTAACGCTGTCATCACGGCATCTCGAACTTCTTGAGGCTCATCAAATAGCACATCCAAATCTTTCGCTTCGATATAGTCCATGGCTAATACCGTGCTTGTGGTAAGCGGTGCATAGGTCTTTGGAATAATAAACGCGCTTTGTTCTTCACATCGGATTTCAGTGGCCTCAACTAGGTTGCGGTAACGATTTAGCATATCGGCTTCTCGTTCGTAATCCGCTTCTTGGTGAAGCTGCGCTTTGGCTTCCTGCAACAGCGGGCCTATATCTAATGATTTTGGCACCAAGCCAGTAAGCTTTATAAGTGTTGCTACGTTATCCACATCGCTATCAATACTCTTCTTCACGCCTGGGTACTGTACTTTTACCGCTAACATTATGCCGTCCATAGTAATAACTTTGTGAACTTGGCCTATGGAAGCTGCGGCAACAGGGGCAAAGGAAAAGTAAAGTAAGTCATCTTGCCATCTGTCGCCCCAAGACTGATTTAGCGTGGCTATTAGCTGGTCCTTGGGCATGGGGTCAGCATCGTCTCGTAAACGTCCTAAAACGGCGGCGAGTTCTTCGGGTAAAAAGTCTCCTGCATCCATGGAAATGAGTTGCCCTAGTTTCATTGCAGCGCCACGCATACTGGCAAGCTGATCGGCAATATTTGAAATATTCTTTGGTGTTAAAAGCAGCGAAGATAGGACCGGCTTCTCACCTTTTAGCAACTGGCCTGCGCCCTGAGAAACCACATTACCTGCAATCCTACCTGCTAACGTGCCTAAACGACCTATACGCGATAAACGAGACGAGGGTACAGCCTTACTCGAACGGGTTGGCGACTCGGAAGATTTAGTCGGCTTCTCTGCCATAGGTTCACTCTGTTTTATTGAAGACGGAAAGGAATATTAATTTTTATGGTTTAAAGCATAGCTTAAAAAGTACTCTGACCCTTTATACATTTAAGTACGATGGCTGGATCGGGTATAAGAGCCATAAATCACCAAATAACTAAATGAATTGCTTGATAGTAGTGTTGAGATTATAGAATCAGGAAGAGGTGTAAAAATAAGATTGAGCACTGCATAAGTGTGCGGATTACACAGTGCTATATATTTAGATGATTTGAGAAATAAATTGAAGCACTAGACCAATGACACTGCCATAAGCAAACCCAGCCCATCCGCTTGCTGTTCTGTAACGCCAAAGCGCAGCACCAAAGAATCCGCACCATAGCATTGCAGAATAAGTTGATATTAGGCCCCCGCCCATGCCTGTATCGGGCAGAAATAGCATTACGATAAATGTCAGTGCCATGGCACCGCTCAACAGCACCCACATGATATTTTTCTTATCAGCGAACGCATTGCTGTTTTTACCTTTTGCTAAATCAGCATCTGGGGTTAGTTCTGCATTTACCTTTTGTTCAGCGCGCTCTGCTGCGTTAGCAGTACGCATTTTTCTAGCGCGGCGCTCGCTTCTTGATTGGGGTTTCTTGACCTGTGAAGGCAACGGTGCTGCAGCGCTATTGGTCATGATATACCTCATTAATTAGGTGTCAGTAACGTATTTGTCTACTGATAAGGTAGAGCATGCCTTAAGCTATGACTATAAGACTTCGGTCTCACATCGACATCATTGAGTAAAACTTCTCATACGAAGAGTAAAGAGCGGATTTTTGCGCAGTCGATATGGGTATTTGCCAACTCAGTTCGAATCAAAGGGCATTTGAGTCAGGGGTATTCGAATTAGGGAACTAAAAAGTTAGTCATTAAAAAAGCCCACCAGCTTTCATCGTTGATCGACGGTGAATGCTGGTGGGCTGTTCACAAGTTACTCAGCTAAATATTAATGATGGTCGCTACTTTGACTTTTAAAGCTCACTTCCAGCAGATTTACGCTATCAGCAAAGGTGAGGGTTTTAATATCGCCCTTGCCTTCTACATTTAGCGTATTTACTTGCTTCGGCCATAAGTCGCGCAATGCATCGTGGCGAATTTTAATACCTTCTAGCACGGGCGGTTCAGCGGTTTCCTGATAAACCCAAAAATGCTTACCTTCAACTTCAAAACCCACGTCAGCTAGTTTTAACGATTCGTCTGCCGCGTTTAAGATAGCGAAATGCTTAGCAACGTAATCGGCAAACCGCTGCTGCGTTTTAACGTCATCCATAATATCTGCATGCTTGTCGAACAAAGCTTTAACCGCGTGCTCAGCATCATGCAAATTAAAGCGGTGCATCACTTCAATATTTTCTGTTCTAGGGTTGAACAGTACCGTTGTAATCGCGGCTTTTATTTGATGCGCTTGAGCAGTCGTGCTGAACGACATTGCGCTAACTAGTAGCGCAGCCGCAATAGCTAACCCACCAACGCTTGCAAGCAGAGCATGAGAGCTCTGCAGCAGGCGGGCTAAAGACAACTTATTCGTCATCTTTATCCTCGTCGTCAGTTTTTAGCTCGGTCTTTGAATCGTGCATAAGGTCGCGGTACTCGTAAGTGTTACGCGGCTTATTCTTATACGCTTCAATACGCGAAGGAATGATACGACGTGGGTAGTGGTTGTTTTCCACATCTACGTCCGCTGTTTCCCAATGCGGGTCAACCGTCACGCTTACCAACTCTTTGTCTTTGTCGGTAACAATAAGCTTGCTAACGGCTTTAGGTGTACGACGCCAGATTTCTGCTGGAATGCGCATTTCTTCTTTCGTACCGTCTTCAAAGGCTAGCTCAAGAATAATCGGCATTACCAAACCACCTTTGTTGCTAAAATCTAGCACGTAGTAGTTTTTGTCTTCTTTTACCGCACGTTCAAAGGCTTTACGCTCCCAAGGTTCAAGCTTATCAAGGAACTTCTTGTACTTGTTGCGCTCTTTGTTGGTTACGGTATAGCGATCATTTTCATCGTAGAAATCGCTGATATCTTCAAAGCGGTCTACCCACAGCTTTCTACCTTCTTCTTTATTGCGAATATCGGTAAGTGACTTAGGCTTTTCCATTTCCGCTTCGCGCTCACGAGCAAAGTCGATATCTGGATCTTCAGTGTCTAAACGCAGCTTGTGTACGCTGTCTAGGCTAATATCTACGTGGTCTGTGGTATAAAACCAACCGCGCCAGAACCAATCTAGATCTACACCAGAGGCTTCTTCCATAGTGCGGAAGAAATCAGATGGCGTCGGACGTTTAAACATCCAGCGCTGTGCGTATTCTTTAAATGCGAAGTCAAACAGCTCGCGGCCAAGGATAGTTTCACGAAGGATGTTGAGCGCTACCGCAGGCTTGGTGTAAGCATTTGGACCAAGGCGAAGTACCGAGTCAGATTGCGTCATAATTGGCACCTGAGTCTGAGACTTCATGTAGCCTGTAATATCGCGCGGCTCTACACCCCATGGAATTGTTGGGTCCCATTCGCGACCAGCAACGCCATCTAGGAAGCTGTTAAGACCTTCATCCATCCATGTCCACTGACGCTCATCAGAGTTTACTGTCATAGGGAAGTAGATATGGCCCACTTCGTGAATAACTACGCCAATTAGGAAGCGTTTCTCAGCTAGCGAGTAGGTGCGTGAACCGTCATCACGAAGTTCTGTACGCGGGCCGTTAAAGGTGATCATGGGGTATTCCATGCCGCCAACTGGACCATTTACTGATTGGGCTACTGGGTAGGGGTAATCGAAGCTAAAACGGCTGTAAACATCCATAGTGTGGATGATTGACTCTGTTGAATACTTCTGCCACAGCTCACCACCTTCTTTCGGGTAGAAGGACATTGCCATTACAAGCGGCTGAGTGTCACCACCTTGCTGGTAGCCACGTGCATCCCATGCAAACTTACGCGACGAAGCCCAAGCAAAATCACGTACGTTATCCGCTTTAAAGGTCCAAGTCTTAAGCTTAGAGGTGCCTTCTTTTTCGTTTTCAATAGCTTCTTCAGGAGAAACGATGAATACGATACGGTCAGCTTTTTCTGCTTTTTTCAGTCGATCCCGTTGTGTTTTAGTTAACACATCTTTCGGGTTTTGAAGCACACCTGTTGACGATACGATGTGATCAGCCGGAACCGTGATATCTACTTCGTAGTTACCGAATTCTAGGGTGAACTCACCACGGCCAATAAATTCTTTATTAGTCCATGCTTCGTAGTCAGTGTATGCCGCCAGGCGTGGGAACCACTGTGCTAGCAAGAATATATCATTGCCGCCTTCGCGCTCATCATCTGGGAAGTGCTCGTAACCTGCACGTGCTGAAACCGCATCTTCTTCAACAATATTAAAGGCAAAGTCGATATCAAAGGTTACTTTGCTGCCTGGCTTTAGTGGCTTAGCTAGGTCAACCCGCATTAGGGTACCGACAATGGTGTGGCGTAAATCATTGCCCGCTTTGTCTTCAACGCGAGAAATGGTGTAGCCCAGTTCGTTGTCGTCAACAAACTGCTGACGGCGCAATGCACCCATGCTTAATTTAGCGGGCGTATTGCCACTTGCGGCTTGCGTGCCTGGTCCACGGTTACCAATGCCACCGAAAGTGGTAGTAAGCGCAGACATTGAGTCGTCACGGAATTTGTTTTGATCTAGCTGAACCCAAAGGTACTTAAGGGTGTCGGGCGAGTTGTTGTAATACGTAATTTCTTCGCTTGCTTCGATACGGCGCTCGTCTTCAAGTAGCTTTACGTCGATATCGTAATCTACTTGCTGTTGCCAGTATTGATGACCAGGCTCACCAGCGGCGTTGCGATAAACATTGGGAGTAGGAAGTACTTCATCTAGCTGACGGAATTTATCTTCAAAGTCGCCTTTTGTTTGTTTTATAGCGGCGGTACTAGGAAGAGAAATCAGCATAGACAACACTGGCGCTAGCCAGAAAAAGTGTCGTTTTGCGGTGCTCATGCAGGTTCCTTGCAACTTGTAAGTTAGAATTGTTATAAGATAACACTTGCTAGTATATAAGCATGGCACACACAATCCAATTTTTTGACCGTAAACTAACCATGTTTTAACGCAAAAAAACTGTAACAGAACGTTTTGTTATACGCTTTAACTGTCGTATTCTTAAGCTCTTGTTATCTTTTTTCTTCCCCCTATGAACTGTTTTAATTGGCAACGTGCTGTTATAAAAGTTGGCAGTGCCCTTATTGCACCTGAAGGCAATGGGTGTAGCGGACGCTACCTTTTATCTCTTGCTCGATTCATTACCGCAAGCCGAGAGGCTGGCAAAGAAGTGATTTTAGTTTCATCTGGCAGTGTGGCGGCAGGTCGTAGCCAAGTTAAAGTTCGCCACAACGCGTCTATTGCAGAGAAGCAGGCCATGGCTGCGATTGGTCAAAATTTAATGATGGCCAACTGGCAGCGCTTTTTTGATTTCCCCTGCGCGCAGGTATTGCTAACCGCAGATGATTTGCGTGACAGAACCCGCTACGTAAATATCAAAAATACCTTACGTGAAATTTTGAATCACAACGCGTTACCTATTGTGAATGAAAACGACACGGTAGCTGTCAACGAACTTAAAGTAGGTGATAACGATAACTTGGGTGCTTACACGGCATTGGTTGCGCAGGCTGACACTTTAATTATTTGCTCTGATATTGATGGCTTGTTTACCGCTGACCCCAGAAAAGACGCCAACGCCACACTCATTCCGCAGGTGGATAAAATAGACCCTACTATTTACGGACTAGCGGGGGGCGCAGGTACTGCGGTAGGAACTGGCGGCATGCGCACAAAAATTGAAGCGGCAGACAAGTGCACCAGTAGTGGTATCCAAACTCTTATTGTTAATGGGCGAAAAGGCGAAACCTTCGATGTTTTACTTGAAGGCAAGGTGCCGGGGACTTTGTTTACTGCTAGCAGCACACCGGCCAGCGCCAGAAGGCTTTGGCTTACTCACACGCTCAAAACCGCTGGTAGAATAGAAGTAGATATAGGTGCTAAAGAGGCGCTAGTGAGAAAAGGCGCGTCATTGCTGCCGTCGGGTATTGTGAATGTGAGCGGTTCATTTGAACAAGGGGATGCCGTTGAAGTGATGTGCGATGGAGAAATTATCGCTAAAGGTCTTTGCTTGTATAACGCAAAAGACTTAATCCTAATAAAAGGGAAAAAGTCGAAAGAAATTGCCAGTGTGTTAGGTTATGAAACAAGCGATGTTGCCGTTCACCGTGACGATATGGTGCTTTATTCATAGCACTATCATTGAAATACGATATAGCGCTTAGGCGCTATATTTGTTCACTTTTTGGGCAGCAACACTTACCCAAATGTATATGCCAAGGATTGTTCATGACTGATATTACACCGACACTTGCCGACTACCCTTATAACGTCACTATTGCCACCCGCTGGCAAGACAATGATGCATATGGTCATATCAACAATGTTGTGTATTACGGTTTTTTTGATACCGCGGTAAACCGCTTTCTGATTGAGAAAGGCAATTTAGATATACACAACGGGCAAACCGTTGCGTATGTGGTAAGCAGTCAATGCCAGTACGTGGCTCCGGCGGCATACCCAGAAGACATTTTTGTTGGGCTACGGGTAATAAAAGTAGGTCGAAGTTCAGTGACCTATGGGTTATCTGTGTATGCAGGCGAAAATAAGCGACGCGTGGCCCATGGTCAATTTGTGCATGTATTTGTAGATAGGAAGACCGATAAAGCTATTCCGATTCCTGTAAACGTGAAAGCGGCGTTAGAATCTATTGTGGAAGTAATGTAGGCCTATCGACAATGACAAAAAACGATGCTTTAAACAGTAAAATTGAAGATAACCAAACACAATCGTCGCGCAACGGTCAAAAAAAACGAGTTGTCTTCCTAGACGCTGAAACAATGGATTTACCCAGCCTTGATACTTCTGTACTCGATAGTCTTTATGCCGACGTCACACTTTATCAGCAGACTCGTGCTGAAGAAGTTGCCGAGCGTATTCGAGCAGCCGATGCGGTTTTAGTCAATAAAGTTGTGCTAAAAGCTGAAGATCTAAAGCAGGCAGAACAGCTTGGTTATATAGGTGTAACGGCTACTGGTACGAACAATATCGACCATGATTACTGTAAACAAGCGGGTGTTACTGTTCAAAATGTAGAGGGCTACGGCACTGATAGTGTGGCGCAGCACGCGTTAACCTTAGCTCTGAACCTGGCTACGAACTTTGTGGCATATCAGCGTGATATGGATAATCAGGCATGGTCCGCTTCTTCTCATTTTTGCTTACTTAATCACCCAGTGATTGAGCTTGCAGGTAAACACGCGGTGATTGTGGGTCACGGCGAACTTGGTAAGCGTGTAGAAGCATTATTCAAAGCTATGGGGATGAAAGTGAGTATTGCTGCTCGCCCCGGTAAACAAGACGACCCTCGCCCAAGCTTTGCGTCCCTTTTGCCCAGTGCTGATGTGATAAGCCTTCATTGCCCGCTTACTGAAGATACCGAAAAGCTTATTAACGCAGATACGCTGTCATTGATGCAGCCAACGGCCTTTCTTATTAATACCGCTCGCGGCGGACTGGTTGATGAAGAGGCGCTTTACCATGCGCTTAAACAAAATAAAATTGGTGGTGCAGGGTTGGATGTACTTAGCATAGAGCCCCCGCCCGCTGATCACATATTACTAAAGGAGCCGTTACCTAATTTACTGGTAACGCCACATAATGCTTGGATTGGTAATAGTGCAAGGCAAAAACTGCTTGATAAAGCCCTTGCCCATTTAAAAGATTTTTTGGGTTAAAGCGCGGCGATGAATAACGCGACCTTATTTGCTCTGTGCTGCCTGATTTGGGGTTCGACTTGGATAGCAATCACCTATCAAATCGGGCACACATCAGAGACGTTTGCTATAGCGCTTCGCTACTTTTTAGCGTCGGCTTGTTTAGGGGCATACTGTGTTATTAAACGTTTACCGCTAAAGCTCCCCTTACACGTTCATGTGAAAATGGCGGCAGTAGGGCTCTTCTTATACAGTTTGAATTACACGCTGCTGTATATTGCGCAGGCGCATATTATCAGTGCGCTATTGGCACTTATGAGCTCCTGCATTATTTATATCAACGTTGTACTTCGCCGTTGGTGGCTAAAAGAGCCCATAAGAAAAGAAGTGGTGGTTGGGGCCACTTTTGGCTTGCTGGGCATTGTGTGTCTATTCGTGCCTGAGTTTTCAAAAGTATCCATGGACGCAGCGCTTGCCACCGGTCTTGCCATCGCGTTTGTCAGCTTTTTTTGTGCCTCAACGGGCAACGTTATTTCCGAGCGTATTCTGACTTCGGGGACGCCTGTTATTCAAATGAATTTCTATGCCATGAGCTACGCCATGGCGCTGCTTTTTGTTACCTCGCTGGCTATGCCTGGAGAATTAAAGATACCTACCCACATTGAGTTTTATTTATCACTCGTGTACTTGGCAATATTTGGCTCTGTGTTCGCGTTTGGCGCATATATGAAACTGTTAAAGCAGATGGGCGCAGACAAGGCAGCTTACGTAGTGCTGGTTTACCCCATGGTAGCACTGGTTATTTCTACATTTTTTGAAGGTTACACTTGGAGCGTGTTATCAGTACTTGGCGTAGTAATTGTGCTGGTGGGTAACGCCATTGCAATGGGAAAAGTTCCCCGCTTTATGCGTCGCCCATCCGTATCTAGTTAGTGTCTGTTGAACTTTACTATGCATTAATTCGACAATCCCTGATAAGCACGTTTACTTAAGTGTATTGATTCTCTTGTTTAGCTCGTAAGCAGGCTCAGTGACGATGGTTTCAAGGGTTTCAATACGCTTCATCAAAGTTTCAATTTGCGCATCTTTTTCTTCTAATCGCTGCTGCTGTTTGTCAGTAACGGCTTTTACAAATGGATTACTGCACTCGCCGTTCATCCAGTCGTTCAATCGCCACTGAAATTTTGCGTCTAAGTAACTTGCCAAAAGCACAAGCGATGTGATGCTGCCAATTAACAAAACTAAACTTAACGTAGACATAGTGTTTTCCTCATTTAATTTTCAAAATTTAAAGTTAAAGCTTTCTAGGAGAAGTGCGCTTACCGCCCGTTACTTCGTCTTCTATTTCCTGCCTTTGTTAAGTAGTCGGGAGCTGTTCAAAAAAATTACAGCTTCATCGAAAAAAGTTTGTAATAAAAACTGGTGTGGGCAGACTGATAGAAGTAACACAATAAAATAACAACAGTTTTTGCTATTAGGGATGTGACCTTGGGCCAGGGTTTTGAAGATGTTTTTGTGCAATACGGAGCACTACTGGGCCGTGTAGCTAACAGCTATGAGGCAAACGAAGCGATGCAGCAAGAGTTATTGCAAGAAATTGCTATTGCAGTTTGGCAAGGACTGTCTCGCTTTAAAGGCGATAGCAGCGTAAAAACCTATATCTTGAAAATAGCCCACAACCGCGCTGTGACTCACGTAGCAAGTCTAGTGAAGCGTGTTGATACTCACCAATACGACCACGATGATACGGGCTCTGACGGGTACGCGAGTAACACACACTCCCCAGAAGAAATGTCTAGCCAACATCAGTCTTTAGAACGCCTATTGCGCGCTGTACGAGCCTTGCCACTGCAGCCAAGGCAGGTGCTTACCCTTTCTCTTGAAGGCTTAAGTTACGACGAAATAGCAGACGTATGTGGTCTGACAAAAAACCATGTTGGTGTGATATTAAAACGCGCCAAGCAAAGTATCATGCAGGAGCAACCGCATGCATAATTCAGATAAAGAAAATCAAAAGACGCCGCCAATATCAGTAGGTAACGAACAAAACGAGGCCCTATCTGCGCTATGGCAAACTCAGCCAGTTACGACTATCGATGTTGAGGAAGTAAAGTTCAGTTTGCGCAGCGAACGAACAAAGCAGCGTTGGTATATGGTATTCGATTCCTTAATGGTAATTCCCGCTATTTACATTCTGAACAAATATTGGGGAAATATGACGCTTATAGCACAAATGATGTTTCTTTTTATGTTGGTCACCTCTCTGCCTTTACTTATATATCAATTGTGGCTAAGACGAGTGGCGGCTTTCTACAAAGATAGCCAGACAGCAAATCACCTTACTCGACTCACTAAGCAAATTAAAAACAATGTAAAAATCGCATTCATTACCAAACACTCAACCTGGGTAGCCGTAGTTTTTGGCATTGCCTTTATTCTAGAGCGTTATTTCTTCGGCGATCTTACACCTGAAAAGATCATTAAGATGTCCATTGTAATGGTCTTAATGACTATCGGAATGTTGATTTGGTATGTATGGGCACACAAAAGACAAAAGCGCTTCGAGCGGCAGCTCAAAACGCTAGAAAGTATGGCGCAGCAGTGCTAGAAATTAGGGCCTAACTAATCAAAGCATCAACATGGAGCGTTTAGCTGTCCTTGCTAGCACTTGAGGTATCAGCGTTGCTTCTCTGTGATGATTCTGAATTATTATCTGCCTCATCAGTATCATCACTGTCGTCATCAGCGCTATCGCTTTTGCGAGTTCTGTTATCACCTAAAAAGAACTCATAATAGAGGTCTAAGGCAAACTCTGATTGGTCTTCCAGTGTGGTTTGGATTGCCTCTAAATACAGGCTCGGTAGTAACTGATATTTAAGCGCCAAATCAGGTGGTAGCTGTCGACGTCTCAAGGTGCTATTGGCATCGTTATCTTTTATGCCTACGTCCACATTGTATTCCACCGAAAGCCGGTCATTGATTTGGCCGGTAACAGAAAGCAAGTTTTCATTGGTACTTAGGCTAAAGTCATCAATGCCTAAAGCACTGCCTAACTGGCCAGTAAGGGTTTCTGTGTTCGAAAGCCCAAAACCCAATAGCAGAGCTGCGTAGTTAGGATCTGCTGAACTGCCTGAATCTGGTCCAGACCCTGTTAATAAGTAAGATAATACGCCCTGCTGGTCCATAGAGGGTTCAGAGAAAAGGTTGATGCTCGGTGCGTCGGCGGCTCCATCAATACGAATACCTGCTATAACATCATCGTCGGTTTTCGCCGGGTCTCTTATAGCCTCTACCAGTAACAAAGGCTGGTCGATTGGGCCATTGAACTGTACTTCGCCGGTTTGAATTATTAATTGTTGACCATAGGCGCTGTAGCGACCGTTTATTATTTGCAGGTCTCCATAGCCAACTAACGCCGGCTGAGTGTTCACTCGTATACCGCCGAACAAGCTGGCTGTAAGACCAAAGGCTTCAAGCTTTACTTCTTCTGTTTTGTTTTTATCAATATTAACCAACACAGATGCATGAACAATATCCAGTGGTTCTTCTTTGTCTGGTTCTCCGCGTAAGTGCACGTCCTTTGATGGTGAAACTGCACTTTCAGGCAGGGACTCTACTTCAATTCGGGCCCACGGAATATTAATATCGCCCGTAACATCGACCTTCTCTTTAGTTGCGGCAACATCAATATTAGGCGATACCTTAAGGCGAATGTTTGGTTGTCTTATTTCAAAGCTGTTGCCCTTTAACTTAAAGTTAGCGCTAGGCTCTGATGACCAGTCGAGTTCACCTTTTAGCGTACCTTTACCTCCACCGAGTATAAAACTGCCATCAAGCGCTGCAGTTTGGTCGCTAAGCACTACTTTTTGATTCCAGTCGGCTAATGTGACAGGCGTATCTTGAATATCTATTGCGCCGTTAGAAACGGTAAGCTCGCCATTTAGGGATGGGTCATTGACATATCCGCTAAGAGTAATATTACCGTTAAGCACCCCTGTTAAGGTGCGAATAGCGGGAGAAAGAGGTTTCAGTGGCGCTACATCAAGTCCCTCCATAACCAACTTACCTTCCAAAGGTATTTCCTCTTCAAACGGTCGGGTGTTTAACGTAAGTGTTGCATCACCGATATCTTGACTAGAGATCAGTGAAGTAGACTCTAGCAGCCCTTGTTTTATTTTACCGCTAGTTTCAAATGAGTTAATGGTAAGCGTTAATGGTCTGGTTTCGCCTAATTGCCACGGGGCTGCACTCATTGACGCGGTAAAAGTGGCGTCAATAGGATCTTGTTGTGAATAGCTGCCTTTTGTTTGAATACTCAACGTCGCTTCAGAGGGCGCTGAAACCATGGTCGGCACTAGTTCATTTGCCCACAGCCCCACAGGCAGTGACGTTGCCTTAATATCCCAACTTGCTTTGCTGTCTTGGTAATTCACGTTCGAGATACATAGCTCTCCTTCGCGTCGCGATGTCCAACAGTGCTGGCCTATTTTGGCCGTAACAGGTGCAGTGCCTATATCAAGTGTGAACGGGCTTGATAACGCCCATTGCATATTAGCAAGCTCTAGCTGGGTATCGCTTATTTCACCTACCCAGTGATTGTTTGACCATGCGCCTTTAAGGCTGAAGGCGACTTGATTATCCGGCACAGAAAGGTCTAGCTGCGCTTTGTGGTCTTTATATGTGCCATCTAGTCTTATCTCGCCGCTCATTGGCCCTTGCTGCGCCGCAGAGGCATTTAAATTTGGAGATATAGTGATGTTGGATAACTCTAATGTGCCGTTAGCACGTGGATTTTGCCACGGACCAGAGGCAGATATTTTACCATTTATCGCACCGGATACTTCTGGGTAAAGATTATTTATTGTGTTGGCGTTAATAGTAATATCGGCGTTTAAATGACGCTTGTTTAAGACTTGTGCAATAGCTCGAATAACGTTCTTTTCATTTTCCCCTTCTTGCACGATGTTTACGTTAGTAACGAATAAGTCACTTGGGCCGGCATACACGGCGTTGCCTTTTATTTCTAGTGGTTCACCTTGTAGCACGCCAGATACCTGCATATTTTTAAAGCTCATATGCAGCCCGCCACGCTCTGAGTACTGTAAAATGCTCTCTATCTGGCCGCTTAAGTTCTCAGGTGCGTAAGCGCTGAAACGCTGTGCAGACACGTTTGAAAGCGTGGTTTTTCCCTCCCAAGCAATACTCTCGTTTAGGTAAAGGGTACCTGTATTGACTAAGCTACCTTCTAGCGCCTCAATATTCGCCTGATTGACATAGATATTGTTCTTTTTAAGCACAACATCCAGTGATACAGGCACATTGCCTATGTCTGGCAAGGTTGCTGCACCGGCGCCTTTTAGCAGGTAATCGCCCATAGTGCCTTCAAGTGACAGCGTACCTGCTTTTAACGTGGCGTTTTCCATTGTTGGAATGGGTTGTTCTTGCCACTTTGCAGTAAGTTTAATGGGGAGTTCGGTATTAAGAACGTTTGCCGCCAAATTAGCGTCTGCGTTTACAGCCCCCTTTGTGTTGAGAGTAAGGGCCAAGTCATCAAGTGCTCCCGACGCGTTTAAGTTTACGGTAAGGGGGGCATCATCAAGGACTGTCTTTGCTCTAGCTGCAATACTTAGCGGGAAGTTCCCACTAAGGGTGGCGCTCGCTTTTGCTTTTACTTCCCCTTGTTCATGCGCGACAACCATTTCTTCAATGGCAATATCACTGTCTTTGAACTGTGCATCAAGCAGCGATACTAATGCTATTTGTTGTGTGCTATCGCCTTGGGTAACGTGTAAGTCTTCAACCAATAAAGTACCAAACGATATGGGAATTGGAGCGGTGATTGTTGGTAATTCAGGCACCTCGTAGCTAAGCGAGTATGACTTAGGCAAGGCGCTTTCTTCACTCGAGGTCGCTTGGTTTGCTGTTTTATCGGTGTCTTGAACAGGGGGCTGTTGACTCTGGGATGATTTAGCTTGAGAAGCCGTGTTTGCCGCTGGTGAACTAGCGTTTTCATCTGCCTCTACTAAAGCTATACGAATTCCTTTAGTGGCTAAACCGCCAAGCGTTAGCGCTTGGTCACCACTAAAATCCGTAAGCTCTAGCTCATCGACTTTAATGGTTGTGGTAAGAAGCTCAACGTTAATGTTTGCAAGCGCTAGATACCCTACCTCAATGGGAATAGGCAAAGAAAATTCATCGCTAGCCTCTGTTTCTTCATCAGTCTCAGGAGCAGCAGCGAGTTGCATTAACGTGGCATTCTCAAGCGTGAGTTCATTTACGCAGACTTTTGGTTCAAAGAAACAACGCCACGTTATATCAATATAGGCATACTCCGATGCCACGCGCCACTGCGCGTTCTCCCAGTGTAAATCGCGTATTTCAAGGGTATCGGCAAAACTTCCCTCAATATCATCAATGGAAAGGTTTGTAACAAAGCTGTTTGCTATAAGTTTTACCGTTGGGCCGCCCAATGGGCTAATAAGTAGCGCGTAAATGGCAACCAGTAGCAGTATAGGTGAGAGTAAAATGGCCGAAAGCGTACGTTTTCTCATAGCTCAGGCCCTAAAATGATGTGAATGCGCCAATCATTTCCTTGTTTTGATAGCCCTCTGGCTAAGTATACTCTTACAGGGCCAATAGGTGACAGCCAGTGAACCCCGGGGCCTATACCATAAGCGAGTGAGTCGCTTATATCGTTGGCTGCTTTACCCGCGTCTACGAAAGCGGCTATTCGCCAGTTGTCTGCAATTGAGTAAGCGTATTCTATGCTTGATGTGACTAAGTACTTCCCCCCAATAGATTCGATATCAAGCTCGCCAGTCTCTGGGTTAATAACATCTGCTTTCGGCGACAAATCACGAAATTTAAACCCTCTAACGCTTTGGTCTCCTCCAGCGTAAAAGCGAAGCGAAGCTGGCACATCATCGAAAGAATTTGTTTTAATTGCTCCAATTTCTCCGCGTAAAGTTATTCTATGCTTATTAGCGAATGTACGAATTAACATGCCTTCAACGGCAGTTTTAGCATAGTCAATATCTGAGCCAAAACCCTCTTTGCCATATTGAGCCAGCACTTGAACATAGGTGCCGTTGCCAATGTTTAGTTCGTCGTCTTTATCTCGGTAGGTGAGTGAATAGCCCGGTAAAACTAACGACGTGGTATTGGTATCAAGGTCCCCCTGATCGTAAGTTTCTCTAAGGTAGGTTACTGAATAATCATGTTGCCAGGGCGATCCATCTTGTTGCGTGTACCTATGTGCCGACAAAGAAAGGGTTTCGCTTTCAAAAGAGGTATTGGCGTACTCAATAAACTGGTAGCCCGCTTCGATACTGGCATAGTCACGGGTGATATTTTTCATCGGGATGCGATAGTCGGCGGTAACCGATTGCTCAGGCTCCGAAATAAAAATATCTGATGAAACCGAGTGCCCTTTGTCATTAACCCAAGGACGCTCCCAACCCAACCGTACTCGCGGACCTGTATCGGTAGCCGCACCGACCGAGACATTAAATGCATCGGTAGGCCTGTGTTGAAGCGAGACCTCAATAGGAACCAGTAAACCTTCTGCGTCGCTGACTACTGGCCTTGCTATAACGCGGTTGAAATAGCCCGACTGATTTAAACGTCTGTTAAAATCGCCTAACACTGATGATGAATAGGCATCGCCAGTTTTAAAAGGTTTTAGGCGCTCAATAATCGCTTTAGCTTTATCATCACCTACGAATTTAAGTTCCCCAAACTTATATTGAGGCCCGCTTTGCGCAATTAGCAGCACGTTCGCTTGTTTTTCGTCACGTACTAGATCTAAACGTGTTGCTTGCCAGAAATAGTCAAAATAACCGTTTGAGAGAGCGTAGTTAAACATAGAAGATTTAAATGACTCATAGATGGTCTGATTTAACACATCACCTTCTTTGAGTTTAAGTGAGTTAAAACGCTCTCTAAATGCCTTATCTTCACGACCAGCACCAATGATTTCTCGGGTAACTTTGTTGATGGTAAGAGGGGCATTCAACGCAACCGTTACTGTGACCTTGTCCCCTTCTTGTATGCGTACCTTGGTTTCACTGTTGTAAAAGCCATAGGGTTGTACCGCCGTCGCCACCGCTTCTGCTACTTCGTCTTGCCAATAAGGGTCAGTTAAAAGTGCTTTTTCCACATCAAGTCCGCTTAAATGCAGTCGGATGTTGTTACGTAGCTTCCCGTCTTCAACACCTTGAACATCGTAGGTAATTGACTCTTGAGCCAAAGATGTCGTGCACAGCAAGCACAGCTGCACGCACAACAAAGCCTTAGCTAATAAAGAGCATGCTTTGGATGTTTTGCGCACTAATTGTCGGGAAAATAGGCCTTGCAAAGTGGCAAGCCCGCTCCAAGTTGAAGGCATGAAAAGGCTAAATCCTTAAGGTAACGCTGGGCTTAGAAGCTTACTGGTTTAGGGTAAAATCCATATTATGTCTGTGGTTAATAGTACCATATCTGCATTTTGTATTCGCAAAGTACGACGAGAGATCAAATTATTGCGTCAATATTATCTATATTACCCCGTATGGGGTGGTTTTTTGTACATTGTGTCACAAATTTGTATACTTGAATTAACATAGCTTGAGGTTTACTCATTAGCTAAGTTCCGCCCAAAATAAAAATTACAAGGGAATGTTATGTCTTATAAAAAGGCTTTCTCACCAGCTACGCTTATTGCCCTACTATTGTTAGCTATTTCGACTACGTCGAACGCTGAGCCGGCTACTCAAAAAAATGCCTACGATGCTTTTAGTACGCTGCCAACCTATTGGACGCCATCTTTGTCGCCCGATGGAACAAAAATCGCTTTTGTTCAAAATGTTGAACAAGGAGAGGCGTTTGCCATGCTCGCCACCTTCGACTTGGTAAAGGGTGAAAAGCATTACCTACTTCGCTCTGACAATGAGCGTGTAAAGATTAATTGGTACAAGTGGGTGAACAATGAACGTGTCGTGGTGAGTGCGCGCTATGAAACTCGCCGTGGTACCACAAAAGTGCATGACACCCGCTTGTTAAGTATTAAATTCGATGGCGAGGGCGGCGCGTTTAATATGGTTGAATGGGAACGAATTAAGCGTCGGGCCGGTAATCCTAACCACATTCCTCAATTTCAAGATGAGGTTATCGATTGGCTACCTGATGACCCAGATCATGTGCTTATAGCAATCGATGCCGAGGTGCTAGGTTTACCTTCAGTGTATAAAGTCAATGTCAACACTGGAGGGGTAAGTCGCATTATGCGCGGTAAAAAGCGCATCAGAGATTGGCTTACCGATCAACAAAGTAACGTCCGTATTGGTGTTTCACTTAATTATGATAGTGGTGAGCGCGAGGTCTTTCTAAAAGAAGAAGATGGCTGGCGAACCTTGTTTGCCTATAACGCCATGACAGAGAAAGGGGAATACCCTGTGGGGTTTGCGAAAGACCCAAACATTCTTTATTACAAAGGCTACAAAGGTGACTACCGCGCACTTTACACCCTAAACCTTAAAACCAATGAGCGAACTGAAGTTTATGCTGATGAAGGGTACGACGTAAACGGTAGTCTTATTTACTCACCAGTAACGCGAGATGCTATCGGTGTGCGTCACGATGGTCGTTTTTATTGGGATGAACGCTATGTTGCACTTCAAAACGGTATCGACCAAGGGCTTCCAGATTATAACAACACGTTAGTTAGTTTCAGTGACGATGAGCAAACATATATTGTTTATTCTGAGTCTGATGTATTGCCTGGTGTTTATTTATTGGGTAATCGCAAGGAAGGCACGCTGAACATGCTATTTGAGCAATACAGCCAAATAGACTCGACGAAACTATCCGAGCATAAACTTATTGAGTATGAAGCCAGAGATGGTATCAAGATTGAAGCATATTTGACGCTCCCTAAGGGGGACGGACCCTTCCCAACCATTATTCATCCTCACGGCGGGCCAGGGGCTCGTGATTTCAGCGGTTTCGACTACTGGACTGCATACTTCACCTCTAAAGGCTACGCGGTGTTGAGGCCAAACTTTAGAGGCTCAAGAGGTTATGGGTATAGTTTTGCGCAAAGCCAAATGAAAGGATGGGGCCTAGCTATGCAAGACGACATCACTGACGCCGCAGGTTGGATGGTAGAAAAGGGATACGCAGAGCAAGATAATATGTGCATAGTGGGAGCAAGCTACGGTGGCTATGCCGCGTTAATGGCAACGGTTAAAACCCCTGAACTGTTTCAATGCGCCGTAAGTTTTGCGGGAGTGAGTTCGCTTAAACACGTTATCATTCACTCTCGTCGCTTTCTCAATAATGAGTTTGTTAAAAATCAAATTGGTGACGACTACGATGATTTAGAAGCTCGCTCGCCTTATTACAATGCAAAAGGGATCAAGACGCCTATTCTACTTGTGCATGGTGAAGAAGACCGTATTGTTCCACCTCTTCACAGCCGTTACATGGCTGACGAGCTAGAAGGCTACGACAAAGTTTTTAAATACGTAGAGCTTGAAAATGGAGACCATAACCTTTCTATTCAGCGCAACCGTCACCTATTCTTTAAAGAAATGGACGGCTTTTTAAATCAATACTTGAAACCGACCAAAAACGGCGAGGCGGTAGCAGCTAGTCTGTCAGAGGAGTAACACTCGTTAAAGAGGGCAGTATTTACGATAAGATAGCCTAGTTTGACGGCTTTTTAACCAAGTTTCAGGTATACTTACCAAGGCGCGAGGATTTCGCGCCTTTTTTAATTCCCTCACTTTATTTCATATTCGAGACTTTATGCCCCAGACATCTAATGGCGTATCTGATGATACTGCAGTTGTGCAAAAGCCCGCTCTTGGCCTTGTTGAATTTGTTGCTTTGATGGCGACCATGACATCGCTGGTGGCACTTAGTATAGACGCTATGTTGCCCGCACTTATTCAAATTGGTGAATCACTTAATGTGCAAGAGGCGCATCAGACTCATCTGATAGTCACCGTATTCTTTTTAGGGATGGCATTTGGCCAAATGTTCTTTGGCCCCTTTTCAGACAGCCGTGGTCGTCGTCTTACCATTTTAGTGGGGCTGTGTATTTTTGCGTTGGGAACCTTTGTATGTATGCTTGCCACTAATCTTGAAACCATGCTGGTGGGGCGTGTTATTCAAGCGTTTGGGGTGTCTGGCCCTCGTATAGCTTCTATGGCAATTATACGTGACCTCTACGTAGGTGATGCGATGGCAAAAGTTATGTCGTTTATCATGATGGTGTTTATCCTAGTGCCTATGTTGGCTCCAATTATTGGCCAAACTGTGATGGAATTGACGTCATGGTTTCACATTTTCACTATGTTTCTCATAGTGGCTACTATGGCGGGGATTTGGTTCTTTTCTCGTCAAGGCGAAACCTTGCCTCGTGCAAAGCGCAGAAAATTCTCGCGGGCACACTTTTTTAAATCATCAAAGTTTATTCTGACCCATCCAGAAATTATGGGTTATACCTTTGCCATGGGTTGTATCTTCGGGGCGTTTTTGGCGTATTTAAGCGCGTCACAAACCATATTTACTGTGTTTTACAATGTTGGAGAGTGGTTCCCGTATATCTTCGCTACCCTTGCCTTTTCCATCGGGCTTGCTTCTTACTTCAACGGTAAAATGGTCATGCGTTTTGGCATGCGCAAGCTGTGTCGCTTTGCGCTAAAAGGGGTAAATGGGTTTGCGGTGGTCTATTTAGCGTTGCTGTTTGCCTACGATGGTCTGCCGCCATTAATTCCGACCGTGGCCGTTATGTTTGTTGGCTTTTTCTTTGTAGGTATTCTGTTTGGCAATTTAAACGCTATGGCAATGCAGCCTCTTGGCGATATGGCTGGTTTAGGTGCCGCAATTATTGGCTGCTTTTCAAGCTTATTCTCTGTGCCCGTTGCCCTTATCGTTGATAGTTTTTTGAATGGAAACTTGATGCCCATTGGTTGGGGCTTTCTTATCTTTTTTTCGCTGGCGTATGCATCAGTTCGCTACGCTGAGCGTGTTCGGGAAGTGGCTGTTTCTTAGAGAGATAAGTGGTTGTTAGTTACTGCTTTGAGTTAGCTAAGCAGTACGCTTTAAAAGGATATGTGACTCACTGAGTTACAGGTATAAAAAAGCCCGACCAAAATGGTCGGGCAAGAGGGCTTAGTTAAGCACCTAACGACAGAAACTGTCCTATCCTATGATGGCTTTCATGTCAGTCATGTAGCCACGCAAGGTCTTACCTACTGATTCCACACCGTGTGAGCGGATGGCTTCGTTAATCTCAACAAGGCGTTTGTTCTCTACTTGATTAGAAGCAGCAGTCAAACCCTTACCGATAACGCTGGTATCAATAGCAGGCATAAATTTCTCACGCAAAATTGGAATTGCTGCGTTAGCAAACAAATAGTTTCCGTATTCTGCTGTGTCTGAAATTACCACATTCATTTCATACAAGCGCTTACGTGCGATTGTGTTAGAAATTAGCGGTGTTTCATGCAGTGATTCGTAGTACGCAGACTCAGGCAGAATCCCAGCTTCAACCATTACGTCAAACGCAACTTCAACACCACACTTGATCATGGCAACTAGCAAGATGCCGTGGTCAAAGAATTCTTGTTCGCTGATTTCACCTTCGTAAGCAGGTGCGTTTTCAAACGCGGTTTCACCGGTCTCTTCACGCCACTTAAGTAGGTTCGCATCACCATTTGCCCAATCTTCCATCATGGTGCGAGAGAATTCACCGCTGATGATGTCGTCTTGGTGCTTTTCAAATAGCGGACGAAGTAAATCAGTTAACTGCTCAGAAAGCTCAAACGCTTTCACTTTTGCAGGGTTTGATAGACGGTCCATCATGTTAGTTACACCGCCAATCTTAAGTGCTTCAGTAATGGCTTCTAGACCGTACTGAATAAGCGCACCTGCATAACCTGGGTCAATACCATCATCAACCATTTTCTCGAACGCAAGTACTGCTGCAACTTGTTGCATACCACATAAAATGGTTTGCTCACCCATAAGGTCAGATTTAACTTCAGCCACAAATGAAGACTCAAGTACACCTGCGCGGTCACCACCAGTTGCACTTGCCAGTGCTTTGGCTTGATCCCAACCTTTACCTTCAGGGTCATTTTCTGGATGCACAGCTATTAGTGTTGGTACACCAAAGCCACGCTTATATTCTTCGCGTACTTCTGAGCCTGGGCTTTTCGGCGCACACATAATAACTGTGATGTCGCTACGAATTTGCTGGCCTTCTTCAACAATGTTGAAGCCGTGCGAGTAACCTAGCGTTGCACCTTTTTTCATAAGCGGCATAACTGCCTCTACTACACTTGCGTGCTGCTTATCAGGTGTTAGGTTGTAAACTACATCAGCTTCTGGAATAAGCTGCTGATATGTACCAACAGTAAATCCATTGCTTGAAGCGCGTTTGTAAGAGTCGCGTTGCTCATCGATCGCTGCCTGACGCAGCGCATAAGAAACATCTAACCCTGAGTCACGCATATTCAGGCCTTGGTTAAGGCCCTGCGCGCCGCAGCCTACAATGACAATTTTCTTGCCTTTTAAGAACTGACAACCGTCAGCGAATTCATCGCGTGCCATAAAACGGCAGCGGCCAAGCTGGTCTAACTGCTGGCGAAGTGACAGGGTGTTGAAATAATTAGCCATAAAAATTTCCGAACAACATTCATTTTTGTCAATATCAAACACCGACCTTGGCGTTGACAGACCTCGTCTATGACGACTTGGTAGTGAGACTAAAAGATTTCTTTTGTTTTGGAAAATGATATATTTGCAAGATAATATTGCATAAAGTGAAATATATATGGATTTTCGCAGTCTACAGCTCTTTAACCACCTGGCTACCAGTCTTCACTTCGGCGTCACCGCAGAAGCCATGTATGTATCGCCATCTACGTTAAGCCGTGTAATTCAGCGTCTTGAAGACGAGTTGGGCTGCACCTTGTTCAAACGGGATAACCGTAAAGTCGCGCTCACCCATAGCGGGCACAAGTTACTGTCCTTCTCAAAACACGCGTTAGCTGATTGGCAGCAATTAAAAATTGATTTAAAAGAAGATAGCGATGCACTTCAGGGGGAACTAAGTGTATTTTGCTCGGTAACTGCCAGTCAAAGCCATTTACCCGCTATGCTAAGGCAGTTTAGGCAGCAACACCCTGGGGTCGATATACGCCTAATAACCGGTGACCCTGCTCTTGCCATAGAAAAAGTTAAAAGTAAGCAGTGTGATTTATCTATTGCTATCTATACCCCTGACATGCCGACAGATTTGCATTTCACTGCTCTTGATAACGTACCTTTGGTTCTTATTGCGCCAAAGGAATGGCGACTTACTCAGCTAAACCAGCTGGATTGGACCAAGCATCAGGTGATAATGCCTGAAACAGGGCCAACGCGACGCACTGCCTATCACTGGTTTGCCGAGCACGGTATTCGGCCGAATGTTTATGCCTATGTAGGCGGTAACGAAGCAATTGTAAGCATGGTAGCGCTAGAGTGTGGTGTAGGCTTTGTGCCAAAGGTAGTGCTCGACCACTCCAGTATGGCTAATGCGGTAACCCAAATTCAGGTTGAAGATATCGAGCCTTATGCCCTTGGCCTATGTTGTTTACAAGATAAGCAAAACGAACCGCTTATCAACGCCTTTATGCAGCTAAACTTGCATTCTCGAGGGTAGGTTACTTTATTAGTTGCGCTTAGCTAGCACTGAGCTGCTTTATAAGGTTATCGAGAGCACGATAGCCCAGCGCTTCTGCGATATGAGCTCTGGATACGGCATTTTCTTCTTCAAGGTCGGCAATGGTTCTAGCCACTTTCAGCGTGCGGTGAAATACGCGCATAGATAAATTAAGTTGTTTCGCGGCTGCTCGTAAAAAGAGGAGATCTGCGTCATCTAGCAAACAGATGTCGGCAAGTTCACCCGCGTGTAAAGCGCCATTGGGCTTGCCTTGTCGAGACTCTTGTTTTTGCCGTGCAGCTATCACCCTTTCCCGCATGTCATGTAACGAGTCGTCAGGTCTATTGCCCCGCTCTGGCAAGTCGTAGTCTGGAAGCCTAGGCACCTCGACTTGTATATCTATTCTATCTAGCAGCGGGCCTGACAAACGGTTCAAGTAGTTCAGCTGCTGCTGAGGTGTTAGACGGTTGTCCTCGATATCTCCAGTAGGGCTGGGGTTCATGGCCGCTACGAGTTGAAAATTTGCGGGATACGTTGCACTTCCTGATGCACGGGATAAATGCACGTCACCGGTTTCAAGCGGTTCCCGCAATACATCCAGCGCTTTTCGGCCAAATTCGGGGAGTTCGTCTAAAAACAAGATACCGTTGTGGGCCAGCGAAATTTCACCTGGCACTGGAGTAGAGCCCCCGCCCGTAAGTGCTACGGCAGAACTTGTGTGGTGGGGCGAGCGTAAGTGGCGGGTTAGAAAACGTTCAGCATTTAGCTTTTCGCCTTTCACTGAATGGATAGCAGCGACTTCCAAGGCTTCTTCTTCACTCATATCCGGTAATAGCGACAACATTCGACTGGCAAGCAAGCTTTTACCTGTGCCTGGCGGGCCTACCATCAGTAAGTTGTGAGCCCCGCTAGCTGCAACAATTAGAGCTCGTTTAGCCTGCTCTTGGCCGATAATATCGTCCCAACCTGTTGGGGAGTTACGTGATGAATGAGAAGTGAAAGGCTGGCCTTTGGCGAGCTTTTTGTTACCGGTAAGATGTTCATAGACAGATAGAAGATCAAATGCGGGAAACCGTGTGGCGTGGGAAACCAAGGCTGCTTCAACGTCGTTATCTCCCGGATACACAAGGGCTATATCTTCGTTTGCTGCCGTCATCACTACAGGAATAAGCCCGTTAACCGGTTTAATCTCACCGTTGAGCGCTAACTCGCCCACAAAGGCAATGTTTAACAGGCTAATGTCAGATATATAGCCCGATGCTGCTAAAATGCCAATGGCAATAGGAAGGTCGAACCGCCCGCCGAACTTTGGAATATCAGCCGGCGCTAAATTAACCGTTATTCGTTTGGCAGGAAACTCAAAACCACTGTTAATTAGCGCGCTGCGTACTCGCTCACGAGCTTCTTTCACACTGGTTTCCGCCATACCGACCAGTTGAAAAGCAGGTAGGCCATTAGCCAAGTGGATTTCCACACTTACCTCAGGAGCAGACACCCCCTGCCCTGCAAAGGTTTTAACAACAGCCATTCCCATATTGTGAACACCCTCTCTTCTTACCCACTCATTTTTTGCCTAATTAAAATTTCAAAACTTAGGCGCGGCCAAATAGCCAACGCACTGGGCATAAACTCTAGAGAGAGTGGGATAAAGATGTAACTGTACTAACGACGGGATTTATCGCCAATACTCACCGAGCCATGCCATTGATTACCTTGCTCGGCAACGAAGGTTAGATGCTAATGATGGTCGTTGTAAAATACGGGTAGCTGCCAATGCCAGCGCATGGCGCCTAATCTAAACAATACCGTGGTTGCAAGGGCTGCAATACCACACCATTGGGTAGCAAGGTCAAATTCAAGTGCGATGCCATATACAATACCGCCAGCAATACAGGTCATCGCATAAAGCTCGCCGTTTAGTACCAGCGGCACCTCGCGGCATATGACGTCTCGTAATAACCCACCAAATACACCAGTAATAGTGCCCATTGCTACCGCCACTGCCATGCCTGTGTCGTTGGCTAAGGCTTTCTCTATGCCCACGACATTAAAGAGTGCTAGCCCAAAAGCATCGGCGATTAACAGGTAGTGAAAAGGGAAGCGTGGGCTAATTCGCAGCCAAACAATGGGAATAAAGGCGGCAATTAGCGTGGTGTACAAGTAATCGGTATCGGCAATCCAAAACACGGGCACATCTAGCATCACATCTCGCAAGGTACCGCCGCCAATGGCTGTAGCACTGGCAAGCACTACAACGCCAAATCCATCCATGCGTTTTTGATAAGCCATAAGGGTGCCTGAAATTGCACACACGGCAACGCCTGCCAGGTTTAACCAGTGAAACCAATCGAACATGCTTATTACCCTTTTACTACTTTTAAGAACTCGCTATTTCTACCGCAAAAACTTGATCAAACCGTGTGTTTCATGCTATTTCTTTGCCCAATACCAATTCGCGGTTTAGCGCGCATTGCGTTTAGGGGTAAAGCCATAGCCCCTAACAAACAACATTTCATTTTTATAATGCCAAAGGAATACGGCATTGTAAGTCAAAGATATCATATAAAACAAAGCGCTACTGATCTGTAAGCAGTAAGGCTTTGTCGCCCTTCGCTTGAACGACCTAAGATGATTTAATACATCATCAGTATGACATGCAATTTTGAGTAAAACAGCGCGTATTGGAAAACAAGCCAAAGCATTACTGGTTTACCACTGTTTTTAAGTTTCACATAAAGGTCTAGCATTAAACCCTAGCACCTAAAATTAACGGGAAGGATTTATGCCCAAGTTACGTTCTGCAACTACCACACAAGGTAGAAATATGGCCGGTGCTCGTGCGCTATGGCGTGCAACCGGAATGAAAGATTCTGATTTCGGCAAGCCTATTATTGCTATTGCTAATTCATTTACGCAGTTTGTACCTGGGCACGTTCACCTCAAAGATCTTGGTCAGCTAGTAGCGCGCAGCGTGGAAGAAGCCGGTGGTGTCGCCAAAGAATTTAATACGATAGCGGTAGATGACGGTATCGCCATGGGACACAGCGGCATGCTATATAGCTTGCCGTCTCGTGAAATCATTGCTGATGCAGTGGAGTACATGGTGAACGCACACTGCGCGGATGCCATTGTATGTATTTCTAACTGCGACAAGATCACCCCGGGAATGTTAATGGCGTCTATGCGTTTGAACGTGCCCGTTATATTCGTATCTGGCGGCCCAATGGAAGCGGGTAAAACCAAGCTTTCAGACCAGCTGATTAAACTTGATTTAGTTGACGCCATGGTAGCGGCTGCTGATGATAAAGTGAGCGATGCCGACACTGACGAAATTGAGCGCTCTGCCTGCCCTACTTGTGGGTCGTGTTCAGGTATGTTTACTGCAAACTCAATGAACTGCTTAACTGAAGCGTTAGGTTTATCACTACCGGGCAATGGCTCTATGCTGGCCACTCACGCCGACCGTGAAGGCTTATTTAAGCAAGCAGGTAAGCAAATTGTTGAGCTTTGTAAGCGTTATTATGGCGATGATGATGAAAGTGTATTGCCACGTAATATTGCTAACTTTAAAGCGTTTGAAAACGCCATGAGCCTAGACATTGCCATGGGTGGTTCAACCAATACCATTTTGCACTTGCTAGCGGCAGCGATGGAAGGTGAAGTGCCTTTCACTATGGATGATATCGATCGCTTATCTCGCAAAGTGCCTCACTTATGTAAAGTGGCGCCGTCTACGCCTAAATACCATATGGAAGACGTTCACCGTGCCGGTGGCGTACTAGGTATTTTAAACGAGCTAAATAAAGCGGGCTTACTAAATACCGATGTTAATCACGTCTTAGGCAAACAGCTTACTGAGGTTATCAGCGAGTGGGACATCACTAACCCTGAAAACGAAGATGCGATAACCTTTTTCCGTGCAGGTCCTGCGGGTATTCGCACTACTAAAGCCTTTAGCCAAGATTGTCGCTGGGATGAGGCCGATGCCGACCGTGAAAACGGCTGCATTCGCTCTATTGAGAATGCGTTTAGCCAAGAAGGTGGCTTAGCGGTGTTATACGGCAATTTGGCCGAAGATGGCTGCATTGTAAAAACTGCGGGTGTGGATGAATCTATACTAAAATTCAACGGCACTGCCCGTATCTATGAGAGCCAAGATGATGCGGTAGCAGGTATTTTAGGTGACGAAGTAAAAGCCGGTGACGTCGTGTTTATTCGCTATGAAGGCCCTCGCGGTGGTCCAGGCATGCAGGAAATGCTATATCCAACGTCGTATTTGAAATCGAAGGGGCTGGGTAAGCACTGCGCACTAGTAACCGACGGGCGATTCAGTGGTGGTACAAGCGGCTTGTCTATTGGACACTGTTCACCAGAGGCAGCCAGCGGTGGCGGTATTGGCTTAGTTGAAGACGGGGACAAGATTGAAATAGATATCCCTAACAGAAGCATCAACATCGTTATTTCAGATGAAGCACTTGCCGAGCGCCGTGCAAAAATGGAAGCAAGCGATAAGCCCTGGAAACCAAAAGATCGCGTACGCGAAGTGTCTACATCACTTAAGACCTTTGCAGCGCTGGCAACCAGTGCCGACAAAGGTGCAGTGCGCGATGTCAGTAAGTTGGAAGACTTGTAATGGAAAACGAGCACGTTAGCGACCACGAGTATTTAAAAAAGATATTACTCGCTCCCGTTTACGATGTGGCGGTGGCTAGTGAACTTTCTTATATGTCTTTGCTTTCAGCTGAGCTTGGCAATGAGATCTTTTTGAAACGAGAAGATCAGCAGCCAGTGAAAAGCTTTAAGCTGCGCGGTGCCTACAACCGCATCTGCTCATTAAGTGAAGCACAGCTGCAAGCTGGCGTTATTGGCGCATCAGCGGGTAACCATGCACAAGGCTTAGCATACAGTGCAAAAATGAAGGGCATTCAAGCAACTATCGTGATGCCCGAAACCACCCCTGATATTAAAGTGGATGCTGTACGTCGCTTCGGTGGTGATAACGTTAATGTAGTCTTGCATGGCACGAGCTTCGACCAGGCAAGCAACCATGCAAAAGCGTTATGTGACACCCACGGCTATACTTTTGTGCCTCCCTTCGACAACCCCGATGTAATCGCCGGACAAGGTACGGTTGCACGAGAACTGTTGGAGCAGAACCCAAATTTGGATATTTTGTTTATTGCTGTTGGCGGTGGCGGCCTAGCCGCGGGCATTGCGGTGTACTTAAAGCAACTCAAACCCAGTATAAAGATTGTGGCGGTTGAGTCAGAAGAGTCGGCCTGTTTTATTAAAGCAAAAGCGCAAGGCGAGCCTGCAGAGCTGGAAAGCGTAGGTATTTTCGCCGATGGCGTGGCTGTTAAAGTGATGGGGCAAGAAACTTTTCGCCTGTGTAACCGTTTAGTCGATGAAACCATTACGGTTAGCAATGATGAAATATGCGGGGCTATAAAAGATATCTTCGATGATACCCGCGTTATAGCCGAGCCTGCTGGTGCACTATCTGTAGCGGCAATTCGTAAATATGCCAAGCAACACGACCTTAAAGGTAAAAAGTTAGGCGGTATTT
Source organism: Alteromonas sp. ABH4_452 (assembly GCF_056311825.1). Classification (NCBI taxonomy): domain Bacteria; kingdom Pseudomonadati; phylum Pseudomonadota; class Gammaproteobacteria; order Alteromonadales; family Alteromonadaceae; genus Alteromonas; species Alteromonas sp. ABH4_452. Next base: position 439,544 of record NZ_CM149973.1, read on the forward strand.
TATGTGGCGCAAATATTAACTTTCATACCTTGCGCTACGTGTCGGAACGCTGTGAATTAGGCGAGCAGAAAGAAGCCGTTTTTGCCGTTAAAATTCCTGAAACTAAAGGCGCGTTTAAACAGTTTTGTGAATGCGTTGGGGCAAAAGCGATTACTGAATTTAACTATCGCTATGCAAGTGAGAGCGAAGCCCATATTTTTGTTGGGGTTAAGCTAAAAGGCGGTCAGCAAGAATTCGCGACACTTCAAAGCGACCTTGAAAGTAAAGGGTATGACTGCGTTAACCTAACGGATAACGAGTTAGCGAAGCTTCATGTCAGACACATGGTAGGCGGCCGCCCGCCGACCATTTTAAACGAGCAGGTGTTCAGCTTTGAGTTCCCGGAGCGCCCAGGTGCACTACTGAACTTCTTAAACACATTGGGCGAGCAGTGGAACATTACTTTATTCCACTATCGTAACCACGGTGCGGCGGAAGGCTTGGTATTGGCTGGTTTTGATATTGCGCCAGAAAGCCGAGATGACTTTAACCAGCATGTTGCCGAGTTAGGCTATAAGGTTGAAGAAGTAACGGATAATCCGGCATATCGCTTTTTCCTGTCGCAACCAGCGTAAAATCCTATCGGCTATGCAGAACAGCCTTTGATAGCTATACATTCAAAAGCGAAACTTAGCTCGTTTTAAACTTTTTTCGCTTTGTATTGCTTCACGTTAAGCGCAGGTTTACCGAGGAGCGATACAAAGCGGCACTATTTCAACTTTACTATATCAACCTCTATGGAAGATTGGCTCAGTGCCTATCTAAATATAGTTACTGAGAGACCCCATAAGTTAGAAATACGCCCAATAAAAAACCCATGCGGATGCATGGGTTTTTTTACGCTTTTAACAAAGCGATAGTTTTCGTTGCTTACAAAGCTAATTTGCCGTGTTAAGCGCAACATTTTCTAAATGCTGAATCATCTCAGGCCATATCAGCGCCATTACGTCAGCCCGCAAGGCTTCACACTCTTCCGAGTATTTTAAGCTGCCGTCTTTTTCTGAATCTAACCAATGATTATCTTTTAATGCGCCGATAAAGCTAGATAATACGTTCTTATCGTAAAACTCAGGAGAACTTAATCCGTAAAGGGCAGATAATCGCTCAGCGACTTGTTTACTTTCTCGCTCTAATGCACTGCGGCTAATTACTTTTTCTTTATCAAGAATAGTCAGTACTACGGCATAGCGCTGCAATGTTTCTTGCATACAGCGGCTTAATAACCAAGCAGAATGGAACTGTTTGCAGTGTGCATCTGGGGGTAAAAGTTCACCGTCTTTTTGGCGCAACAGCCCGTTGTCTAACATCGCGGTGATCAACGCATCAGTATGCGCAAGTGCTTCATCTTGTGTTAGATGCAAAAACAGTTCTTTTTGCAGCAAAGGATAAAGTGCTGCAATGAGTTGGAAAATACTGTTCTTGGTTGCGCCCTTCTTAGCGAAGATAGACGCCATGATAAGGCCGGGTATGGCGAACAAATGCAAAATATTGTTGCGATAATAGGTTAGGTATACAGCAGATTTAGGCTGAGGGCTGATCAAACGTCCGTAATCGTCTTCTTTAACATCAAAACGACCTAATTTTAATGTATCCCGAAGCAATTCTTGTGCTGATGAATCTGGAATAGTGGCGTCATCACTGAAGGGCACTGTTTTGAACAAGTTCATGAAGTCATCCATGGCTTGTTTAAGCTCCATCTCACTCATGGTCTGCCTTTTAGAAGACAGTAGACATAGCGAAGCTAATGCCATGCCGTTAAGTGCCGCAGCGCGGTTAATGCGCGTCATGACGTTGTTAGCCAACTCATTAACGGCAGGCGTTAACCAAGCAGGCTTTTTCTCTGGCTCGGCATCGCGACAGTCGCGCCAGTTCGGCACATGGCTTTCAAGGAACTGATTAAGAGCGATAGGCTCACCAAAGTTCACATATCCATGCCCGTAATTCTTAAGCTTACGAATGGCTGAGAAAACCTGAAGGTTAGACTCTTTTTTCTTCTTTGAGCCTTTAAGCTCGTTCAAATAGCTCTTCACTTCCATCACATTTTCATAGCCAATGTAGACAGGAACAATACTAACTGGACGGTTAACGCCTTTAAGCATGGCTTGAATTGTCATGGCCAGCATACCGGTTTTCGGTGGAATTAGGCGACCAGTACGGCTGCGTCCACCTTCAGGGTAGTATTTTACAGAGTAACCTTTGTTAAACAGCAGCTCTAAATACTCTCTAAATACCGCGGTATAGAGCTTGTTGCCTGCAAAACTACGACGTAGGAAGAATGCACCTCCTCTGCGAAACATTTTTCCAACAGGCCAGAAGTTAAGGTTGATACCCGCTGCAATGTGAGGCGTTACCATACCTTCGTGATAAATCACGTAAGTTAATAACAGATAATCCATGTGACTGCGGTGGCAAGGCACATAGATAATTTCGTGACCGTTAGCGGCCAGCTCACGTATACGCTCTGCATGACCTACGCTAATGCCGTTGTAAATCTTGTTCCAAATGCGTGTCAGCAATCTGTCACCGAAACGGATAAGCCCTTCACGATAATCTGCAGCAATCTCGGTGATATAGCTTTGAGCCCGCTCTTTGGCCTTTTCGTGTGTGACCTTTTTGCTTTTTGACTCTTCGGCGATCGCACGACGTACGGCATCTGAACCCAATACACTGTTATTGAGTTCTTGTCGCTCTAGCAGCGTAGGGCCAGTCATACTTTGACGTTTACGTTGAAAGTGAGTACTTGCTACGCGTACAAGTTTGTGTGCGATGCTTTGGTCACTACCATGCTGATTTGACATGGCGCGCGCCGAGACAGCTTTAGAATAATTAATAAAGTTATCACGGCCTAAAAACAGCACGATGAAAAGTTTACGTAGCCAGCTCGGTGCAGCGTTATCAGCAATTAGGTCGCTCAACCCTGGGTTACCGCGCCCTGGTGCACGACCCCAGGTTACATAAACAGGAACTACCTGTAGATCGAGGTTTTCGTGGTCTCGGTGCAAATGGAAAAGGTCAGTGAAAACGTCTTCAATGCCCGTATCTTTGGCTGATGAGCGAAAAAGAGGCTGAGTTTTACGTAAAAATAGAGTCGATGAGTACTCTCGACCTGCCAGTGTAAGCGTGTCAGTTGGGCTAGGAAGGCCTAGGTATTTAGTCGACATTCTCAGCGCAAGCTGGTCGGTCACTGAGTTAGTGGGAAGTAGATAAACAATAGGCTTGCTCTTATCTATTCCTAATTCGGTTTCAACGTTAACTGGAATACTGTGAGCTTTAACCAGTAACTTAACAGGATAATGAAATACCGACAGAAGGGCTTTTCGCATCCACGACATGAATTATGTAATCCTATGAAATAAAAACGGGTGAAGTGTAACACAATCGCGTCACAATCTCGCGACGAGCCATTGTTATTGATTTGCTTGTTTTACAGACTCCCTACCTAGCGGTAAGTTCATGAAATTCATAAGCGCCTGTATTTTTATATCTTCGTAACTTTGTTTAGGGTAAGGCTCACTGACCCTTTTAGCAATGCAACATTAGAAGTATTTAAATTGCTATAAGCTTTGATAATTACTACTTTTATAAGGGTTAATGAATATGAGCATGTAGTAGTGGATGAACAAAACCGGTTAAAGACGATTGATGACTTTTTGCTCAGTGATGAGGTGCCGTTAGATCTTGACGACCTTATGGTTGTGTTAGCAGGGGCATATAAGGTGCCTATCGCGCTAATAGGAATTGTTGGTGAATTTGAAGAAACATTCAAAGCGCGATATGGAACTACACTTTCTAAAGTGAGCCGTGAGCATGCCTTTTGCAGTCGTGTTGTAGAAGAGCGCAAACAAGTTGTTGTTAACAATGCCCACGAGGACCCCAAGTTTAAAGATAATCCATTAGTCACGGGCGAGCCGCACATCTGCTTTTATGCAGGAACTCCCATTGAAATTAATGATGAGATTATTGGTGCTGTCTGTCTTATCGATACTGTTCCTCGAGAAATTGATGCCAAATATCTTGAAGTGCTGAATAGAATTGGTGCGCTTGTTAGCCAGCATATTTCTCTTTCTAAAGAGCATGAAGCACTCAAGCGTGAGCATGGGCTAATAGAAAAGTCCCCTATTGTTCTGGCTACGTGGCGAAATACTACGTCGCTCAAACTGGTTCATATCTCAAATAATAGTGAGCGCGTTTTGGGCATATCGTCCCAAGATTTACTGAGCGGTGCAGTTGAGCTTGGCGATGTTTTAACACAAGACGCTGAGGGCGACTTTACGTTTGCCATGCAGGCGCATATGGAGGGCGTGGAAACGCATACCTGTCGTCTTCAAATAGCCACGCCCACACGTACCATTTGGGTAAGTATGATCTCTACGGCGAGTTTCCGTGAAGACGGTATGTTGTCTTCAGTTCAGGCGTTCTTATTTGACACCAGCGACCAAAAATATGTGGAAGACAAGCTCAACAAAACAAACCAGCGCATGCGGCTGTTATTGGAAGCCTCTGAATTGGGCACATGGGATTGGAATTTGGCCGCTGACGTAAACCAAGTAAACAAGCGTTGGTGTGATATCGTCGGTCTGGAATATGAGTACTATGACACCAGCTCTCGCTTTTTCAGGCAGTTAATTCACCCCGCGGACTATGTAAAAGTAGAAAAGCAATTAAACGAGCACATCATTGGTAAAAGCAAGGTTTTCAATACCACGTTTCGCATGAAACATACTAACGGCGCGTGGGTTTGGGTTGAAACCTACGGAAAAACCGTAGAATTTAACAATGCGGGTAAGGCTATTCGCGTTGCTGGTATTCATCGCGACATCACGCAGAGAATGGAAAGTGAGCTTCATGAGAAAAAGAAAACCCAGCTACTTCAATTTATAAATAAAACCCGTGCCTCTTATCTCCAGAACAACGATTTAACCATGGCCTGCCAAACGGTATTACCCGAGCTTATTGATATCTCGGATAGTCAGTTCGCTTTCATTGGGCAAATGAAAGGTGAAGGCGATGCATCGAAGCTGTTTATTCATGCTATTTCTGAAATAGTCTGGGACAGCAGCAGCTTTACGCAATACAACGAGTACAAAAAGCGAAACTTGTATTTCAGTAGTTTCGATAACCTTTTCGGTACCACAATTTTAACCGGTGAGGTAACGATTAGTAATGCCTCAGGAAGTCATCCAAACTCAAAAGGGGTGCCCCAAGGGCACCCCCGCATTAGTCGATTTTTAGGGCTACCGATTAAGATCAAAGATAGAGTGGTGGGCATGATTGGTTTAGCCAATAAATTCGAGCCCTACACCTTCGATGATGCTGAGTTTTTGCAACCTCTATTAGATGCATTAGCCGGTCTTTTCTATGCGGTTGAACTGGAAGAATCACGCGCGATAGCTGAAGAGAAGTTGCGTAAGCTGGCCATGACTGACTCGCTAACTGGGCTGTACAATCGACGAGCTTTTGTTGATAAATGCCATCAGCTCTCTGCACAAAGCAATAGAGTGAGCGTAGCGGTAATCGATATAGACCACTTTAAAAAGGTTAACGATACTTATGGACATGATGCAGGAGACCAAGCTCTAATTTCAGTAGCCCACCTCATCGAAGAATATTATGTGGAGCCCGATATTGTTTCACGTCTTGGTGGAGAAGAGTTTGCGATAGTAGCAATTTCAGACAACAAAAGAGACGAAGAAAGGCGATTTAACAAACTTCGAGAGGCTGTTGAAAAAACAGAAGTTAAATACAAGAAAGACACGATATTCGTGACAATAAGTATTGGTGCTGTCTTTGCTGAGGATAGCTTGAATCTTGACTTTAGTGTGTTACTTTCCAAAGCGGATAAACTGCTATATACGGCGAAAAAGAATGGCCGAAATCGAGTTATTCTAGAGTAATAAAAACTTTAGGCTGCGCGAGGTTTCACGTATTTGACAGCCTTAAGCCCCCTAGTTTTTATATACTAGGTGCTAGCCCCATGCAGCTTGCTCCATAGTTTCAAGACTTTGCGCTTGTTATTTGCTTTTAGGTGTATATACTTACAGGAACTGTATGAACAGACAGGTCTTTTATGCGCCCACTCACAGCTCGACAAACTGAAGTTTTAGAACTTATTAAAACAACCATGCAAGAAACGGGAATGCCGCCTACGCGCGCGGAAATAGCTCGTCAACTTGGTTTTCGTTCTGCCAACGCAGCAGAAGAACATTTGAAGGCATTGGCGCGTAAGGGCGTAATTGAAATTTTGCCTGGTACCTCGCGTGGTATTAAGTTAAATATCCCCCTCGAGGATACTGCACCAGAAGAAGAAGGCTTGCCTCTAATAGGGCGCGTGGCGGCTGGTGAGCCAATTTTGGCGCAAGAGCATGTAGAATCCCACTACAAGGTCGACCCTGCTTTGTTTCAGCCTCAGGCAGACTTTTTACTTCGTGTAAACGGCATGAGCATGAAGGACATCGGTATCTTGGATGGCGATCTTCTTGCTGTGCATCGCACGACCGATGTCCACAACGGTCAGGTAGTGGTCGCGCGGGTGGATGAAGACGTTACGGTGAAGCGTTTAGAGAAACGCGGTCGTGAAGTTTTACTTCATGCTGAAAACGAAGAGTTTTCGCCAATTAAGGTAGACCTTGCCAGCGAGCCTTTTGCTATTGAAGGTATTGCCGTAGGTGTTATTAGAAACGCCGACTGGATGTAAGGTTTTAGCATCTTCAATCAAAAGCGGCGTATTAGCCGCTTTTTTTATGCCTTTTAGTACCATATTTTAGTTAATTTTCTTAGGTTAGCGTTTGTTAGTATGTCTCAAAACTACGAAATCTGGCATCACCATTGTGCGAAAGATATGTGCTATTTGGCCCGAGAATGAATTGGCTAATACACATTTATTATTTGAAAGTTTGTTTGAAAAATAGGACGAGCGATGTGTTAATTGTTGATTTTATGACCAAATGAAGCTTCATCCTCATCAACACCCCGTTCAAAATGCGCGTTTGATTTTTTAAGCGCCGCGAGCACGCCCAATACCCTCTCCAACAAAATTGTAACGTAAGCCTGCCACAAGAAATGGTTAAAAATTAGCCTCTTCATTAAATTTTTAATAGAAAAGACTAGACGACACGACATTATTGCGCAATTCTTATACAGAGATTAACAAAATAATAACAATGACTCTAAATTTGTTTTACAAGTTGAGGTGATGGGTCAATCGTTCGCAAACCATTTGGTAGGGCAGCGCGCAGAATAATCAGCGTTTTTGGTCTTGCTATTACGGAGGTGCTGAGTGAAACAACTAACGACCGTTTTTGCAAAGTGGTGTTCAATAATACCATTTTTGCTTTTCTCCCCTTTGCTTCTTGCACAAGAAGTTAGTGAAGAAGCCTCTTCGCTTAATTTGAGACGCGGTGCTACCGACATCAGTGGGCAGGTCTATGATCTGCATATGTTGATGTTCTTCATTTGTGTAGGTATCGCGGTTGTAGTTTTTGGCGTGATGTTCGCCTCAATGTATCTGCATAGAAAGTCTCGTGGCGCCAAGCCCGCTAACTTTCATGAGAACGTGAAGGTTGAAATAGCGTGGACCGTTGTACCTTTTCTTATTCTCATCTTTATGGCTGTGCCTGCGGCAAACACGCTTATTGCGATGGAGGACACGTCTGAGCCTGACATGACTGTGCTAGTAACAGGCTCACAGTGGAAGTGGCACTACAAGTACATGGACAGCGACGTAGAATTTTACTCACTGCTTGCTACTCAGCGTGAGCAAATAGAGAACAAATTTCAAAAAACCGACAATTATCTGCTTGAAGTTGACCGTCCGTTAGTTATTCCAACTGGGAAAAAAGTGCGTTTTCTTATTACCTCTGACGACGTTATCCATTCGTGGTGGGTCCCGGATTTTGCTGTGAAAAAAGATGCAAATCCAGGCTTTATTAACGAGTCTTGGGCCAAGGTCAATGAGCCTGGTATTTATCGCGGACAGTGCGCAGAACTTTGCGGAAAAGACCATGGCTATATGCCTGTTGTGGTTATCGCTAAAGAGCCAGCTGAATTTGATAAATGGATGGGCGAGCAGGAAGAAATTGTTCGTAAAGCGAAAGAAGAAGAACAGCGCCTACTTTCTATGAATATGTCTATGGATGAATTGATGAAAGAAGGCGAGCGCGTTTACAACGCCACGTGTGCAGCGTGCCACATGCCAAATGGTGAGGGTTTACCCGGTGTATTCCCAGCACTTAAAGGCAGCAAGATGGCGTTAGAGGACCAGCAAGGTCACATCGACATTGTGCTTCATGGTAAGGCAGGTACGGCCATGCAGGCGTTTAGCAAAATGCTGAGCCTTAAAGAAATTGCTGCGGTAGTCACTTACGAGCGCAATGCGTGGGGTAATAACACTGGCGATATGGTTCAAGCCAAAGACGTCAATGCTGTGGCAAACGGAAACTAGGAGCAGACAAATGAGCAAAGCAACTGAAGTTATTTCGCCAGATACCTCTGCGACTCATGGTGGTCACGTACAGGGTGATCATACACATAATGACCATGAACACCACGATCATATTCCGAAAGGAATAACGCGCTGGTTGTTTACTACTAACCATAAAGACATAGGCACACTTTACTTGTGGTTTGCCTTCATTATGTTTTTGGTTGGCGGCGCAATGGCCATGGTTATTCGCGCTGAACTGTTTCAGCCCGGCCTACAAATTGTAGAACCAAATTTCTTCAATCAAATGACCACTGTGCACGGGCTTATCATGGTGTTTGGTGCCGTAATGCCAGCCTTTACAGGTCTCGCGAACTGGCTCATCCCCATGATGATTGGTGCCCCAGATATGGCATTGCCGCGCATGAATAACTGGAGCTTCTGGATTTTACCTGGCGCCTTTTTGATTCTGCTTAGCTCGCTCTTTATGGAAGGCGGCGGCCCTGCTTTTGGTTGGACTTTCTACGCACCCCTTTCAACGACTTACAGTGGCGATTCGACAGCATTGTTTGTGTTCTCTGTTCACATCATGGGTATCTCATCCATTATGGGTGCGATTAACGTGATAGTGACTATTTTCAATATGCGTGCGCCAGGCATGACCTGGATGAAAATGCCGTTATTTGTATGGACTTGGCTTATTACAGCGTTCTTGCTGATTGCGGTAATGCCAGTGCTTGCTGGCGCGGTAACCATGGTATTGACAGACAAGTTTTTCGGAACCAGCTTCTTTGATGCTGCAGGTGGTGGCGACCCGGTGATGTTCCAGCACATTTTCTGGTTCTTCGGGCACCCCGAGGTCTACATCATGATCTTGCCCGCTTTCGGCATTATTTCTCAAATTGTCCCTACCTTTTCTAGAAAACAACTGTTTGGCTATGCCTCTATGGTGTACGCCACGGCGTCTATCGCGCTGCTTTCTTTTGTAGTTTGGGCTCACCATATGTTTACCACGGGCATGCCGGTGTACATGGAAATGTTTTTCATGTTTGCCACCATGCTTATCTCAGTGCCCACTGGAGTAAAAGTGTTTAACTGGGTAGCCACCATGTGGCGCGGCTCACTAAGTTTCGAAATGCCAATGATGTTCGCCATTGCCTTTATCGTATTGTTTACCATTGGTGGGTTGTCAGGGCTAATGTTGGCGATCACCCCTGTAGACTTCCAATATCACGACACGTATTTCGTTGTGGCTCATTTCCACTATGTTCTGGTGACAGGCGCGGTCTTTTCCATCATGGCGGCCGTGTATTACTGGCTGCCTAAATGGACAGGCAAAATGTACGACACTACTTTGGCTAAATGGCATTTCTGGTGCTCTTTAGTATCGGTAAATGTGTTGTTCTTCCCTATGCACTTTGTGGGTTTGGCAGGTATGCCACGCCGTATTCCTGACTATGCATTACAGTTCGCTGATTTCAATAAATGGATAAGTTTGGGTGGTTTTGCCTTCGGTTTATCTCAGCTCATCTTTCTTGCCCTGCTTATTAAGGCCTGCAAAAAGCAAGGTGAGCCGGTATCAGCGCAAGTTTGGGACGGCGCAGAAGGATTGGAATGGGAAATTCCATCCCCCGCTCCTTATCACACGTTTGAAACTCCGCCTGTCGTCAAGTAACGATAGGTGGGATTTGTGAATTGACCATTCTTGTAAAGCGCTGAACTGCAGCGGTAAGGGTGGTATTCACACATTGCAGGTGGTGAGGGAGATAAGCGGCTAAAAAAGCGTTTACCAAGCTTCACTTTTGGAGTTACTCGGAGGTTGCGTGATGTCACAGCAAAGTGCAAATAACAAAATGGTTATCAAGCTTGTTGCTATTGTCATAGGCATGTTTGGCTTTGGCTTCGCTTTGGTTCCCTTGTATGACGTATTCTGTGACGTAGCGGGAATTAATGGCAAAACCGAGAACACGGCAGCCGTTTACCAATCAGTTGAGATTGATGAATCGCGAGAAGTGACCGTAGAATTTATTACTCGCACAAATACCGGTATGCCGTGGGAATTTCGCACTGAAACCAAGCGTGTGAAAGTGCACCCCGGCGAGCTAAACACGGTATCGTTTTATGTGAGAAATCCTGCATCAAGTAATATCGTCGCTCAAGCCATTCCCTCTGTATCCCCTGGCACAGCAGCGCTCTATCTTAATAAAACGGAATGCTTCTGCTTCAATCAGCAGCCACTTGATGCGGGGAGTGAGGCGTATATGCCTATGCAGTTCTACGTCGACCCGCAGCTTCCTGAAGATATAACCTTTTTTACCTTGCAGTACACACTCTATGACGTCACAGCGCGAGCCAGTGACCTAACGACAACACCGAATCCCTTTATGGCTTCGACACCATCAACTGGCGAATAAGCAGAAGGGGTAAGGAGAAGAAAATGCAAACCGAAGTACAGAATCACGAATATCAAAAATACTATGTACCAGCGCAAAGCCCATGGCCCATTGTAGGGGCCGTCGCTCTATTTCTTATCGCTGTAGGTGCAGGCAACTATGTGGTGCAGGCGACCAAAGGCGAAACCGGCTATGGCGGTCATATCCTTTTAGCGGGAATAGCCGTATTGCTGATTATGCTGGTGGGCTGGTTTAAAAACCAAATTGATGAGTCTATGGCTGGGCTTTACAGCGACCAGCTAGGCCGCTCGTACCGCCAAGGCATGAGCTGGTTTATCTTTTCAGAGGTGATGTTTTTCGCCGCGTTTTTCGGTGCGCTTTACTACGCACGGTTTATCTCGGTTCCATGGCTTGGTGGCGCATCGAATAACGCTATGACTAATGAAGTCTTATGGCCGACTTTTGAGGCAATCTGGCCGCTGGTATCAACGCCAGGCGGCACTACCACACAAGAAATGAGTGCTGCGGGTTTACCCACAATCAACACGGTTATCTTGCTTATCTCATCAATCACACTGCACTTCGCTCATGTGGGTCTAGAGCAAAACAAACGCAAGCAGTTGACCCTAATGCTAGGCATTACCATTTTACTCGGGTGTGGGTTCCTGTTTTTACAGGTGGAAGAGTACATTCATGCTTATCGCGACTTGGGGCTTACGCTTCAGTCAGGTATTTATGGCAACACCTTCTTTATGCTTACAGGGTTTCACGGTATGCATGTGACCCTCGGTACCATCATTCTTATTGTATTATTTTTTAGAGTGTTGAAGGGGCACTTCACACCAGAAAACCACTTCGCTTTTCAGGCGGGAAGCTGGTATTGGCACTTTGTAGATGTAGTGTGGGTCATGCTCTATCTCTTCGTTTACGTGCTTTAGAAACAACACCCCAAACTCAATAAGGCCTTGGGTTTGGGGTAATTAAACCGGTACCAATAGCAATAAGAATAATAATAACAATGACGGCAGAAGTGAGCACTCGTCGACCAATATATTTACTCATTGGCCCCTTAGATGTGTCGTTTTTTATCATGATGCGCATCGCCATGAACAGATTAACAATCATGTACAGTACCAACGCAACAAGGACTATTTTTATCAACATACTCACCTCAGTTTTTATTCTCATTTTGCAGGGTGCGAGATAATCATGCTTTTTCGCACTCGCCACGTTATTCCTTGGTTACTCACAGGCTTTAGTGTGGCGATTATGTGCGGGTTAGGTTACTGGCAACTTGATCGCATGGTTCAAAAGCAACAACGTTTAGCTAGCATAGCGCAAAAGCAAAGTAATGGAACCTTGAGTTTAGAAGAGGCGCTGAACCACACAGATCCGAGAGATATCACCGTTTCTTTCAGTGGTTCCTTAGATGCAAATCACGTATTGCTTTTAGATAACCAGATTTACAATCAACGGATAGGGTTTGACGTGATAGCGCCGGTATATACCAATGCCGGTTGGCTTTTAGTGAACTTTGGCTGGGTGCCCTCACCAGATTTAACTCGCACCTTGCCAGATATAAGTTTTACGAGCGAAATTCGCGATTTTACCGGTGTCATCAGTGTTCCGGGTAATAACCCTTTAGTTAAAGAAACCAACATGGCCTTGGCGCAAAGCCCTGCGCTTGTTCAGCACATCGAATTTCCCGAATTAAACGACGCCTTAGAGCGAAATTTTTTACCTTTTATTCTCCAGCTTACTACGCCTGACCCAGCGTTTATTCGCGAACATCAGGCCGTTGTAATGTCTCCCGAAAAGCACCTGGGTTATGCCGTTCAGTGGTTTGGTTTAGCCATTGCCGCTGCGGCCATAGGTGGTTTTGCAATTAATAAGAAAGGACGTAGTTATGAGTAATGCTGCTTCGAAAAAAACGTTAATTATCATGGTAGCTGTGTTTGTTTTGCCTGTCGTCATGGCGAAGCTTGCACTTGACAACGATTGGTTTACCAAAGGCGCTACTAATAAAGGTCAGCTGCTTGCGCCAACAATCGACATGAGTGCACTTTTGAAAGATGCAGAGCCTAAGTGGCGTTTACTTTACGTCATGCCGAATGAGTGCGATGCAGTGTGTGAAAACGCACTATTTAGCATTAACCAAGTATGGCTTGCTTTAGGTAAAGAGTCTGATCGCGCCCAAGCCGTGGTCGTTACAAGCGATTCAAGTGATCAAGTAGCGATAGCAGCCTTAGCGGACTACCCCTTTGTAGAAACCTTGCCGGTTACCACGCCAACCGCCCTCGCCTCTAGCAGTGTTTATATCGTCGATACTCAAAATAACGCCATGCTCTTTTACGAAATTAAAGACGATAGAAAAGACGCGGTGATGGAAAGCCGTAACATGCTGGCGGACATGAGAAAGCTATTAAAGCTATCACGCATAGGATAAACGCTATGAAAAAGTTAACCCTATTCAGTATATTTTTAGCTGCTGTTGTTATCATTTTAGGTGCCTATACCCGTTTGACCGATGCCGGATTAGGCTGCCCGGATTGGCCTGGGTGTTACGGAAACTTAACCGTCCCCTTAAGTGAAGAAAAGGTAGCACAGGCAAACGCCGCCTACCCAGAGCGTCCGGTAGAAGCATTTAAGGCGTGGAATGAGATGATTCACCGCTACTTTGCAGGAACCTTAGGGCTATGTGTACTGGCTATTGCCATTATTGCTGTTCGGCAGCGCGACAAAGGCACGCCCGTTAAATTACCACTGTTACTGCTGGGGCTTATTATCTTCCAGGCTGCACTTGGTATGTGGACAGTGACGCTCAACCTGCTTCCCGTTGTTGTTATGGGGCATTTGTTAGGAGGCTTCTCCGTAATATCCTGCCTATTTATTCTCTATCTTCGCTTGCGCAATACCGCAGGCGGTGCACCGAAAACTAAACAAGCGCCCATAGCGTCAGCTATGCATGTTCAGGGCATTGTCGACTTACCTCAAGCTAAAGCCTTTCAGCGAAACCTCAAATTTTTCGCCTTTGTTGGACTCGGCGTACTTGTTACGCAGATTGCTCTGGGAGGGTGGACTTCGGCAAATTATGCGGCCTTAGCTTGTACGGAAATGCCAGTTTGTGAAAGCGGTTGGCAGGAACGAATTGATTTGGCAGGCGCATTCAGTGTGCCTGATGCAGACAACTATGAATTCGGTGCTCACGATTACGGTGAGCGAGTCACTATGCACATAGTGCATAGGTTCGGTGCGGTCATTACGTTTTTATACTTGCTAGCACTTGGTATCAGTGTGTTGGTAAGCCGCCATACCTCAAGTAAACAAAAATATGTGAGCGCGTTTATGTTGGTAGCCTTGTGTACGCAGGTGGCATTAGGGCTTAGCAACATTATCTTTATGCTGCCATTGGCTGTCGCTGTAATGCATAACGCAGTAGCAGCCGTGTTACTTCTTTCCCTACTCAACCTCATTTTTACCGTATTTCTGGCACTAGAAAACGATAACGTCTTTGGTACAGAAAAACGAAGAACAGACTCATTCTCAGGCTCGAAACCACTGCAGGGGGCAGGTGCATTTAGCATACATGAAGCGCCTTTGCAGGGCCCATTTAACGCGTCAACGTCTTCTCATATTCTCCCTAAAGCTCCAGGAGGTTTCCATGGCTAAATCGGTCTCTTTACATGCGCGTACTTCACGCAAGCACAATGTAGTCACGTGGCGAGATTACTATGAAATGACTAAGCCTAATGTCGTCATGTTGTTGCTGTTAACCGCGTTAGTGGGAATGTGCTTAGCTACGCCTACTTGGGTAAACGCAACTGTGCTCATCTGCGGCTTATTGGGTATTGGTATGTTGTCTGCGTCTGCTGCCGTTATTAATCACGTTGTCGACCATAAAATAGACAGCGTCATGGCACGTACGTTTAATCGGCCTGTCGCGAAAGGCAAAGTCAGTATAAACAACGCGCTGTGGTTTGCCGGTATCTTAGGTGTGGTAGGGTTCGTGGTGTTGGCCTTATTTGTGAATATGTTAACCGCGTGGTTAACCCTAGCAAGTTTAGTGGGCTACGCGTTTATCTACACTATGTACTTAAAGCGAGCGACACCGCAAAATATCGTGATTGGCGGTTTGGCGGGTGCCGCGCCACCACTTTTAGGTTGGACTGCGGTTACCGGGGAAATACATGCTCATGCATTACTTTTGGTCCTGATTATCTTTACTTGGACCCCTCCCCATTTTTGGGCTCTCGCCATCCATAGAGAAAAAGACTATGCCAAAGCGAAGGTGCCTATGCTGCCAGTAACCCATGGTGTGTCTTTTACGAAAACTTCAGTATTGTTATATACAGTGTTGCTAGGACTTGTGTGCCTGCTTCCCTACCTTACAGGTATGAGTGACCTCATTTATTTAATTGGCTCAAGTATGCTTAACATTGGATTTTTATATTATGCTTTAAAGCTAAAATTTGATGCAAAGCCTCAAACAGCAATGAAAACTTTTAGGTTCTCTATTATTCATCTCATGGTATTGTTTGTAGTATTACTCTTAGATCACTACATTCCATTGAGTTTATGAACCAACGAACTATTGTCGGCCTTGTTGCATTTTTAGCGTTGTGTGCAGGCATTCTCGGGGCGCTTTATATCGCGCCTCCAAGTGTTGAAAGTCAGCCTGAATACTTTCAAACCTACCCTGAGCCAAGAGCATTATCACCTTTCACACTAACGTCACATGAAGGTGACGTATTCGATAATTCCTCGCTCAAAGGCCAATGGAGCTTAGTATTTGTGGGCTATACATTTTGCCCAGATATTTGCCCCACGACCATGGCCGAGTTAAACGAAATATACCCTGAACTAAAGGGATTAAATACTGTCGAACCAATTCGAGTTGTATTTGTATCCGTTGATCCGAATCGCGATTCAATAGAAAGACTTTCAGAGTATGTGAGCTATTTTAATGAGGAGTTCATCGCCGTTACCGGAGAGCACAAAGCGCTATTCCCGTTCGTACGTAATTTAGGGATGATGTATGCTATTGCTGAAAGTACCGATAACCCCAACTATTTAGTTGATCACAGTGCATCTGTTGTACTTGTCGACCCTGATGCTAGGGTGATAGGAAGATTCAAACCAAAAAGAGAGCCAGGAAAGCTATCGATAAGTGATTCTCAGCAAATATTGGCAGATATGCCGATAATTACCTCGAAGCAGTAGTATGGAAATAGAAATTAGGCAAGGTGTGGCATCTGATGCCGCGCAAACTACGCCGCTCATATTGAACGCGGCGCAGTCATTATTAACGTCTATTTTTGGACATAATAAGAATAAAACAGCCGATGGCTACCTTGCTCATGCTTGGGAACTAGGCGGCGGTCAGTATGGCTTCAACAATCATTGGGTGGCATGCAGTGGTGACGAAGTGCTAGGTGTGGTAACTGCTTGGCATAGCAAACTGGGTGCCGCATTTGATAGAGCAACCCTAGACAGCATTACGTCATACTTTACGCTTGATGAAGCTATGACAGTACTCATGCGTAACCAAACAGTAGCGGTAAACCTTACGCCCCCCACCAATACTGAACTAATGATTGGACACCTTTCCGTTGAAGAAAGCGCCCGACGAACCGGGGTGGGCTCTATGCTGATGGATGCTATGCAGGTGCGAGCAGAAAAACTCAAGAAACGTAAGCTTGTGCTCGATGTTGAAGTATCGAACGTGTCGGCTATCCGTTTTTATCAACACCATGACTTTGTGGAAGAGTCTATTAATAAAGGCTTTATCCGCTTTGCTCGTCCAGTTTAGGTAAACGTTTCCTTATGTAAGCGCGAGTTCACTGACGCGAACTCGCGCGAGCCCCGCATCAGGCTAATTCCAAGTCAAAATTTTTAATTTACTTAGTCAGGATAATTGCCACTTTCATCTGCTACAAAGAAGGGCGTTGAGTACCAATAATAGCGACCAGCTTGAGTATTGGATGGTGCTGTACAGTTCACCCGTGAGCGGCCTACCGGGAGCGTCTTATCTAAGGTGAACGAAAGCACCTTACCTTCAAGGTCTGTCTCGATGGTATCGCCCCCAAAAAAACAATTAACCTGAGTAAGACGCACATCGTCACTGTCTATAGTCAAGCTTATGGGTGAAGACAAGGTTCGTGTCGTCATGCGAGGGTTTTCATGTGAACTGTGCGTTACTGGCATAGCAAGGCTATTAAGCTTGGTCTTGAGCGTTGCCAAATTTGCGTAAGGACCTGCAGCTGGAAACCGTGGAAGGGCTTGCATGTCGCTAGATGGGCCTACAGCCCCAGAGTGCTGTCCAAATCCAACATAACCTTCAGTTTTGAGCTTATTAGTAAGCGCGGTGTTGTACTCGCCAAACGGGTACGCTAGATACTTAAGGCTTATATTTAGCTTGTCTTCTATCTTCTTTTCAGCACTTTCTACGTTTTCCCACACTTTTTCCAGCCATGCGCGCTCCCCCATCGCTTGCTCACCGTTTAGCATATGAAGGTGATCTAGCGTATGGTTGGCAAAAGTAACGCCGTTGTTGTGCATGGCAATTACTTGCTCCCAGGTTAGCTGCTTCGGGCCTACGCCAATTTCATCGGGATTGATAAACACTGTGTATGGAAAGCCAAGGTCAGCCAGAATAGGATGAGCATTGTGTAAGATATTCGCGTAACCATCGTCAAACGTGATAGCCACTGCTTTTTCGGGCAGTGTTTTATTGTGTTGTATTGCTTCAACAACGTCCTGTAGCGAAACAACTGTGTGGTGTTTGTCCAAGTATTCCATGTGCGATCTAAAGGCTTCAGGCGAAATACTGGTACTAGCCGGTGTTGAAGACGACACATGGTGGTAAAGCAAAATGGCCGCGTTAGGCGTGGCACTCGTACTAGAATCTGAAGCGAAGCTAGGCGAGGCCAGCAACATATTGAAGAGCCCCAACAACGTTAAAGAAAAGATCTTCAAACGCGAGCGAATCATCATTCTATTTTGAATTACATTGTTGGTTTTCATATCATCATCCACTGAGTGCCTGAACAAATTCAATAGCATGGTAAACTTCAAAATTACGCAAATTGGGCCAATTTTATATTTGGTCGCGCAGGTACGCTTTTACTTATGCTGTTGCCTAGGTTGATAGTATATAGCGAAATTAACCCCTACTGAGATCATTTATGCCCCGTTCCCCAGTAACTCAGCGCTCTTTTTTTGACGACCATTCCCGTCTGTTGGCGTTAGCGCTTCCCATGATCTTAGCAAATATTACCACGCCCCTATTGGGCTTGGTTGATACCGCAGTTTTGGGGCATATGTCTTTACCTGCAATGCTTGCGGGAGCATCGGTAGGCGCGCTAATTCTAACGCAAATATACTGGGTGTGCGGATTTCTTCGCATGTCTTCAACGGGCTTAAGTGCACAAGCTAAAGGTTCGCCGAATAACACGTTAGAGTCAGCAAAAGTGTTGTGGCAAACGGTGGCTGTTGCCTTGGTATTGGGGGCATCGGTACTTGCTCTTCAATCTCCCATTTTGTCTATAGGCTTAGCTCTAACTCAGCCAAACAGTGACGTCGCCCTTCACCTTCAACACTATTTCTCGACGCGGGTATGGGGTGCGCCAGCGGCTATGCTGAACTTGGCATTGGTTGGATGGCTTGTCGGGCAGCAAAAAACGCGCAGCGTCATGGCTATTCAAATAGTGGGAAATTTATTAAATGCGGCACTCGATGTGGCGTTTGTGCTCGGTCTTGGTTTGTCCGTGGCTGGTGTAGCGCTGGCCAGTGTTATCGCTGAATACACCATGGCTATAATGGCGTTCGCCGTGGCGATTAAGTGCGTTGGCGGTGTAGCCGTAAGTACATCGTGGTTCAACCGTGCTGCTCGGAAAGTACTGATGAAGCTTAACGGTGACATGCTATTACGAAACCTGGCACTGCAAGGCTGCCTAGCGTTCCTCACTATTCAAGGGGCCCGTTACGGTGAAACGTCGGCGGCCGTCAATGCTATACTCATGCAGTTTTTTGTTCTAATTGCATTGGGGCTTGATGGTATTGCGTATGGCGTGGAAGCGCTGGTCGGTGAAGCCAAAGGGGCGTCTGACAGCAGCGAAGTGAAACGACGCACCTACCAAGGGTTAGTCTGGTCGAGTATTTTTGCCCTTATTTATAGCTTGATATTTTTCGCTGGCGGTGAGGCTATTATTACGTTACTTACGGAGCATAGTGACATTGTAGATGCTGCGCTACCTTATCTTGGCCTAATGGTATTACTTCCTTTATTAGCGCATTGGTGTTTTTTGTACGACGGCGTGTTTGTTGGTCTCACTCGAGCCAGCGCCATGAGAAATACCATGATAATAAGTGCTTTAGGTGTATATTTCCCTGTTTGGTATCTCACGCAAGACCAAGGTAATGTTAGCCTGTGGTACGCCCTACTCGCCTTTTTACTTGCTCGAGGCGTGACATTGGCTTGGAGCTTTTATCGGTTAGATAAACGCGGTGAGCTAGCGACACTGCAAAGCTAGTGTTTTATAACGCTTCGCTGACCTTACTTAGTGAAGGCGTGCTGAGCACGCTGCCTCTCTCAGTTTTTCTAGGGCATCATTCAGTATTATTTTTGCTACTGAGTTTTTTGCGCGGCTCTTTTTTGCACAATGATAATAGTGTGTTGCTCGGGGTGCTGATCAAATTCAACGTGGCGAATAAAGCCGCCCGCTTCCATCAATATTTCCAAGTATTTATGTAGCCCTAGCGAGGCGTAGTAGACTTCTGGGCCCATCACTTCATTTGTGTGCTCTCCACTTTCTGTTGTGCCCCCGCAGCTAAAAAGTAACACGCCGTCATCGCCTAAGTGGTTCACTAGCTTCTTAAGCAAAGGCTCTTGCTGCGTTAGAGGAATATGCCAAAAGCTATCCCAAGCGCTTATAAACGAATAGTGCTTGGGCATAGTGAATGTACACACGTCGGCGCAATAGAAGGTATGGGCGGGTAATTGAGTTGTCGCAATGGCGAGCATTTCTTCGGATACATCAATACCTTCGTACGTTAACCCTGCGCTTTCGATAATGGGAACAAAACGGTTTGTGCATCCACAACCTATGTCTAGCGCGTAACCTCTTTTTTTTGGTTTGACTTGATTGCTCTTGTCTCCTTTATTTAGCGCTTCTCTTTTGTTAGGCGCTTCGCTTGGCACTGTATCGGGCTCTTGTGATGGGATGTCCGGCAAAAATGACAGGGCTTTTTGATAGGCCGTCATGCCATTTTTCTGATTAAATTCAGGGCGAGTCCAAAGGTGAGTAATGGTGTCGTAGGCCTTGCCGGTTTCTTCAGGTGTCATATTCCCTCTGTTAGCCGAGCTTATAATGGTTCAAGATTAATTCATTTAGCAGCAATGTATAGTCAAAGTACAAGGAAGAGAAAAAGCGAAACCCGTTTGAGGCATGGAGCGGCCAGACAGTAACGCCTATGCTTTTTCGTTTGGCTGGGGCTTATATGTAGACTTAAATAGGCATACCCAAAGCGCTATTACTAAAAGCGCTTTGGGCCAAATAGAAAGCTAAAAGCGAATAGCCTACAAAAAGGCGTAGGCACCTAAGCAGGCTAGCTTCAGCTATTTTTTTACGATATGCGTGGCACAGAGTTTGTTACCTGACGGGTCTCTCAGGTAAGCAAGGTATAATTGGCGTTCGCTATTTCCCCGAATGCCTGGTGGGTCTTCACACGGAACGCCCCCATTTTCGCTTCCTACCTTATGCCACTCATCTACAACCTCGGGTGTGCGTGCCGCAAGGCCAAGTGTAGTGCCATTGCCGTGTGTCGCTGCCTCGCCATTAATTGGCTTGGTTAGGGCTAAAATACCTTTGGGCGTGTAGTAAAACACGCGTCCATATTCATCAAAAACGCCGGGTTCGTAACCCAATACACCTAAAATAGCGTCATAAAATTTCTTCGACGCCTCAAGGTCGTTTGCGCCTAACATAACGTGGCTAAACATAGTTGTGTCCTCTGAAATAGTAGGGGTAACCCCCTTTTATCAAATTAGGTTACTCGTGCTCTGCCTTAGTGTATTTATTGCCCTAAAGCGAAGTCTACCGCGGCTTTAGCATGGATAGCGGTAGTGTCGTATAACCTAACCTTGGTATGTTGTTGTTGCACTAATAACGCAATTTCTGTGCAGCCTAAAATAATGCCTTCAGCACCCTCGGCCGCAAGCGCGTTTATTACTTCAATATACGCCTCACGAGAATCAACACAAATCACGCCCTTGCATAATTGTTCATAAATAATGTTATGGACTGTATCTCGTTGTTGCGCATTTGGAATAACAACTTCAATACCAAAAGCCTCTTCAAGACGGGATGTATAAAAGGTTTGCTCCATGGTGAAGCGGGTGCCTAGCAGCCCAACTTTCTTAACTGAATTTTTCTGCAGCACACGACCCGTGGCATCGGCAATGTGAATAAGAGGGATACTAATATTTTGCTCTATGTCAGCCGCGACTTTGTGCATGGTATTGGTACAAATTAATACGGCTTTTGCACCAGCAACTTCTAAATGCTTTGCCTCGCGGATAAGTATATCGGCGGTTTTATCCCATTCACCCTTATGTTGAAGCTGTTCTATGTGAGCGAAATCGACGCTGCTTATTATTAGCGGTGCACTGTGAAGGCCGCCAAGTCGTGTATTAACGTCACGGTTTATTGCTTGGTAATAACTTACCGTTGATTCCCAGCTCATGCCGCCGAGCAAGCCTAGCTTTTTAATAGTATTTTCCACAGTTCACCTTTTTTAGGTATTTAGTACTACCTTCAATCTACCGATAAAATGAAGTCGCGACTAGTGGCTGGAAGAAGGAAAACATTATGAACAGAAATATAACAGCGATATAACTAGCTAAGTGTAGGGAGAGACGTTGGCGCGTTGTGAATACTTTAACGCGGTAAAGTGGCTTAAATTAAATAGATAAGCTCAATTGTTAGAACTTAGGTGGCGGTTTCTTATTTTTCATAAACGAGAAACGCTGAATGAAAATGCCCCAGTAGCCCAACATGGCAATAGCAAAACCAAGAAATAGCACCAGAAGGCTTAGGTAACGCAGCGCAACATGAAGTTCGCTAAGGGTAAATAACATCAAGACGCCGACAACGAAAATAGATAAGCCTATTTTGAATCGTTGCCAGCTCTTGAGTGGATCTTGCATCAGCATAAGGGCAGCATTGTGATTGCACCTAAATAAGCGCAGTATTGCGCTTAGTAGTAAGAGTGCTCACCGGCTTGGTGTTCAGTTGCGTCGCGCACGCCTTTAAGCTCGCCAGCAAACTGTTCAATCATTTGCTTCTCGATACCTTCTTTAAGCGTCACGTCTACCATTGAGCAGCCATTACAGCCACCGCCGAATTGAAGAATAGCGTAGCCATCATCAGTTAACTCGGTAAGTACAACATTACCCCCGTGGCTCGCTAGCTGCGGATTGATTTCTGATTCGATCATGTAGTTGATTCGCTCGACTAAAGGGGCATCGTCGGCCACTTTGCGCGCTTTAGCATTAGGCGCTTTAAGCGTTAATTGCGAGCCCATTTGATCGGTAACGTAGTCAATTTCCGCCTCATCGAGGTAAGGTGCACTTTCTTCGTCTACCACGGCATCGAAGCCGTTAAACGTAAGGCGAGTGTCTGTTTCTTCGACAGCGTCCGGCGGACAATAGGACACGCCACACTCAGCTGACGAGGTGCCTGGGTTTACGACGAATACACGAATATTCGTGCCAGACTCTTGTTTACTCAGCAGTTTTACGAAGTGAGCCTGGGCTTCTTCTGATATAGTTATCATCAGCAAGTCCTACATATTGTGAAAATTTGGATTATTGTATCAAATTTACCTGAGTAAAACAGTCAGGTATTAATTAAATAAATTATTCCAGTGAATCGAATTTGTTGAGAGCGACGTACACCGCTATTACTCTCAACCATAACAACAAGACGGGAAGCGCTATGTTAGCGAAACTAAAAAACTCCGCCAAAAAGAACCCATTATCACTCGCTTTATTGTTGGCGCTTGGCACTATCGCCCTTGACGCGACAACCAGCCAGCAAGCCTTGGCACAGCCAGCCTTATCATCAGTGGTTACTGTTACCCCTGATACCGGCGGACAGCCGGTTACCGCATACTTACCTGATACAGTATCTTACAACCCAGCTATTCCTACGCCTGAATCTGTACTTGGTGCCAACATTGGTGAGTGGCACGTACGTCACGACCAAGTCGTAAATTATATGCAGCTGCTTGCCGAGAATTCTGACCGCATTACCATCGAGGAAACTGGCCGTACCCACGAAAATCGCCCGCTTTTACTCATGACTATCACTGCGCCGTCAAACAGAAACAACATTGAAGCCATGAGGCAGCAGCACATTGATGCCATGGAAAGTGGCAAAAAAGTAGGTGGCGGCGCTCCTTTGATTTTTTACATGGGCTACAGTATTCACGGTAACGAGCCTTCCGGTACCAATGCTTCGCTAGCGCTGGCTTATTACTTAGCCGCCGCTCAAGGCGAAGAAATTGATGCCTTGTTGAACAACAATATTGTGCTGTTTGATCCATCTTTCAACCCCGATGGACTCTCTCGTTTTGCTCAGTGGGCAAATATGCACAAAGGCAAGCAGTTAGTTTCTGATAGCCGCCACCGTGAACATGACGAGGGGTGGCCATCAGGCAGAACAAATCACTACTGGTTCGATTTAAATCGCGACTGGTTATTGCTGGCGCACCCAGAGTCACAGGCGCGTATTAAACAGTTTCATAAATGGCGGCCACATATTCTGACCGATTTTCATGAAATGGGCACAGACAGTACCTATTTCTTTCAGCCAGGCGTACGCTCGCGCAAAAACCCTTTAACGCCAGACGAGAACGTCACCTTAACTGAAGCGCTTGCGCATTATCACGCGGCTGCATTCGACGAACAGGGCGAGCTGTATTTCACCGAAGAAGCATTCGATGATTTCTACGCTGGTAAAGGGTCTACCTACCCGGATTTACACGGTAGCGTGGGTATTCTGTTTGAACAGGCCAGTTCACGAGGACACCTTCAAGACTCTATAAACGGCAAGCTTGCTTTCAAAGACACCATAGCGAACCAAATTACCACGTCTCTGAGTACCTTTAGGGGCGCATTGGCAAATAAGGCTGCAATACTTGATTACCAATCGGGCTTTGTGAAGAGTACGCAGTCTTTAGCTAAGCAAGATGCACAGGCTGGATTTGTGGTAAGTGCATCGAATGATACCGCTCGTTTTAACGCGTTTATCGCATTACTAGAGCAGCATCACATCGAATATGAAGTGCTTACAGAGAACTTCGATGCGAACAAGATTAGCTACAAGGCTGGGAAGGCAATATTTATCCCTACTAACCAACCTCAATATCGCCTAGTAAAGTCAATCTTTTCAACGCAAACATCATTTGAAAATAACACCTTTTATGATGTTTCAACTTGGAATTTAGCGTTGGCGTTTAACTTGGACTACACGCCTTTAGACAAGGGCGATGTGCGAAGCCTTACGCTAAGTGACAACTCAGCTCTAACACAAGCAACACTTAACAATATTCATGAAAACGCTTATGCCTACGCGTTTTCATGGCAGCATTATTACGCGCCCGCCATGCTTCAAACTTTACTGGAAGCCGGTGTGAAAGTGCGAAGCAGTGAAAAAGCGTTTTCCGCTATTAAATACGATGGCAAAAATGTTGACCTTCAGCCCGGTAGTATCGTGGTGCCTAAAGGTTTGGGGCAGCCCGAAAACTTAGTAGCCATTTTGAGCAAAGCGCAGCAACAGCTTAAGGTACCTGTGTTTAGCTTGCGTAGTGGGTTAACGCCGACAGGTAATGATTTAGGTAGCCGGAGTATGGCGCCAGTTGGCTTACCGCAGGTATTAATTGTAGGGGGTGAAGGGACGAGTGAATACGAAGTGGGAGAAATGTGGCACTACTTCGATACTAAAGTCGGCTTGTCTGCAAGTATTGTAGAGCAACAACACCTATTAGGTGCGCTTAATGACCCTAGCATCTCATATACTCATATTTTGTTTCCAAGCGGTCGCTATCGCTTTACAGAGAACGACAGAGCGAAAATTGAAGATTGGGTGAAAGCCGGTGGCGTGATCGTAGGCCAGAAATCTGCACTGCGTTATTTTGCTAAACACAAGTGGCTAGATGCGGATATTGTAAGTAAAGAGACCATAGATAATGCTTTTGATGAAAGCGATTTAAGCTACGAAGACGGCTCATCGCTCTATGCCAGAAAGTTGGTGGCGGGCGCTGTATTTGAAGCAGATATTGATAATACGCATCCACTTTTTTATGGCTATAGCGATGACACGCTACCTATGTTTAAAACGAACAATATGATCGTGGAAGCAAGTAGTTCGCCGTTTGTCACACCAGCTCGCTACACCGACGAGCCACTTGTAGCAGGGTTTAGCGATAAAAGAATGGTTGCGCTAATGGCTGAATCAACCGCGGTGACGACTCAGAAGATGGGGCGTGGTGTGGTGATTGGTTTTACCGACAATACGCAATTTAGAGGCTACTGGTACGGCACGAACAAAATGCTAGCTAATGCAATTTACCAGTCGCACTTTATCCGTTAAATCAGTTTATGAGGCGCGGTGCATGCCGCGCCTAACAGCGCATTTTTCTATATTCCTTTTTTAAGCCTTACGCCTTTAGCAATAAGCTGCTTTTAGGTGGCGGCGTAAATACCGCTGCCCACACTTGAACCTGTATATTTGGGTAGCGCTGCTTAAGTCTTTTACTTAGTGTGTTTACGGTCACACCCGTAGTAAGCACGTCATCCACTATCGCCACGGTGAAATCGCTGCCATCTTTATTACTTTGCGCTGTCGCTATTTCACCATCAATACACTGCTTGGATAAAGTAAATACACGGTTTGCGTTCTCTGCTCTGGCCATTTTGGATAAGTGGTGCTGCACACTAAAACCTTTGCGGCTAGCCCACGCTTGGTTAATGGGTATACCTAGTTCGCGGCTTAAGCTTCCACACAAAAGCGTAGCTTGGTTGTAGTGACGCTTTGAAAGCCGCCATGCACTAATTGGAACCGGAAGCAGTACATCTGGCACTGATAAAGTGCACTGTCGCTTTTTATGGACAAACCAGTTACTTAATACTTTCCCTGCCGTCAGCGAATGCGTAAACTTTAACTGGTGAACCAGCGATGACATGGGCCATGTGTGAAGCCCCAGCACGGATAGTGCGTCATAGTGGCTATGCTTGACGTGGCCTGCCACAGGGCCGTATTGAAGTAGGTTACTCCCATGTAATGAGGCTTCGAAAAAAAACATGTCATCTTCACACCAGTGACATACTGGCGTAGGACTTGCCTGATAACATAGCAAGCATGAAAGGTTCATAGCGTTGATTCCATCAACTTCCTTGAATTGTCGAACGTCGACCTATTTTCATCATTTCGTGTTTTCACAAAAACACGTTTCTGCCTAAGGAGGTGTAAATGGAAATTTTGCATACAAATGGCGAGCTTGTCACCCGTACTCAGGGTACAGGCGTAGATGTAGTATTTCTTCACGGTTGGGGTATGAACAGCGGCGCGTTCACATCCTTTATCCCTTACCTTAGTGATAATTTTCGCGTTACCACCATCGACCTTCCTGGCTTTGGAGAAAACGCGGAAATCGTGCCTTCACCTTACAATGTTGAGTCCCTTGCCCAAGCTATTGTAGACAAACTGCCAGACCAGTGCGTGTTGGTTGGATGGTCACTAGGTGGATTGGTAGCTCAAAAGCTCGCGTTATTAGCACCAGAAAAGCTCAATGGACTGGTTACTATTGCTTCAACGCCTCGTTTTATAGCCGGACCTTGCTGGCCAGGCATTGCGGCTGATTTACTTACTATGTTTGAAACACAGCTGGAGAAGAATTACCAAAAGACACTCGAACGCTTTTTGGCAATTCAGGCTATGGGTAGTGAAACGGCAAAGCAAGATATTAAAGCAATACGAGAGCAGGTCACTCAATTTCCAGAACCCGCTGAGGAAGCGCTTAAGAAAGGCTTACGTATATTGTCTACTGAAGACATGCGACACGATGTAGGGCGGATAACTACGCCTACGTTGCGATTATATGGCAGATTAGATAGTTTAGTGCCGACCAGTGGAATAGATCGTATATGTGAGTTGCACCCACAGGCCGATACGGTTGTTCTTCCTCATGCCTCTCATGCGCCTTTTATTTCTCATCCCCAGCAAACCGCAGATATTCTATTCCGTTTTGCTGCGGGAATTTACCAACAAAAAGCGTCTTGATCTAACGCCTCAATACGGCTTCAAACTGCTATTAATCGGTGGTTTGAAGCTTTCCTGTCGTTAAAGCTAATTAAAAGTCGCCTGCTTACAATAAGTTAATGGCAGTGTGTGATACATGTCTTTCCATTTGCGTGAAATTGGTCAATAATTGCACATGAGAGGTTAGGGGTAGTGTATGACAAATATTGATGGTTTAAGTGCAGGCTCTGCATTTGCAGCGGCTCAGTATGGGTTACAAAGTGCAAGCGATGGCGTATCGCAGGCAGCGGCAAATATTGCTCAGCGAACGGCTGAAGATGCTATTGCACCCGCTCAACCTATTGTGGCTACCAGCGAATCAAACAACACTTCTTCTGATTCTGCTTCTAGCACTACGCGTTTAACCGACGATTTAATTGCGCTTAATGTAAACGAGCGTAATGCCCAAGCTTCCGCCAAAGTTTTAGGGGTGGCCGACGAGATGCTTGGCACTATCATTGACGTATTGGCTTAAGTGGAGCTGGTACGGTGAATATAGTAACGCCAATCCTTAACGCTATTGCTTATCCCACGGCGAATGTAAATACAGAATCTGCCCGTAGAGATAACGTGCAGCGGGAAACTATTCCCCAAGCGTCAGACTCCCAGCAAGGCGCTTCTCAAAAAGGTTTAGGTTCTGAAACTGATAAGGCTAAAAGCCCGGGGCAGCCGCCAGCTCCTGTCACCTACGAACGCCCTCAAATACAAACCGAGCTTCAAGCCGCTTTCCAAAACGTTTTTGGGCAAGAAAAAGACAATGCGCAGGACGAGAGTGCAGGCAAGCAAGACGCGAAAGACAGGCAGCAAGAGCAACAAGAGAAGCAAGAAGCCACGGAAATTGAACAACTAAAAGCCCGTGATCAGGAAGTAAGAGTTCACGAGCAGGCACATGCGGCAACAGGTGGGCAGTACGCAGGTGCACCGCGATATGAATACACTACAGGCCCAGATAATAAGCGCTATGTTACCGATGGCGAGGTGTCTATTGACGTCTCAGAAGAGAAAACGCCAGAAGAAACGCTGCAAAAAATGGAACAGGTGCGCGCCGCAGCGCTCGCGCCAGCTGAGCCTTCTTCGCAAGACTTAAAAGTGGCCGCTGAGGCATCTCAAAAAGCGACAGAGGCGCGAAGTGAGATTGCTAAAGCGCAAGCTGATAACCCACCAACAGCGGAATCTATTACAGAGCAGACTCCAACCGGTAGTGTCGATACAGTTTCAGGTATTGAAACTATCACTGAGTCCGAAATTAACACTGGCCCAAGAATAGGAGCGGCGGCAGACGAAGTGTTGGATAGTGCGTCTAACCCCGCAAACGCTATATCTTCGAAAGGCTTAGAAGCAAATGCGCCTGACGCCATGCAGACAAGAATAGGCCGTATTCAAAACGCTTATTTACAAGCTTACACTCCATCTAGAGAAGGTATATCTCTCCAAGCATAATAGCCGGCTTCAAGCATGATAGCGTAAGTTAGTGCTGGCTGCTTCATATTACACCAACAAATTAACCCGCTGAATAACTTACGATCTAGCCCAAGAAACTGCGAGCTAAATCGCAAGTACGGCACTTTCATTTATGCAAAGGCTTCTTCAAATCAGCAAGCCCTAATAATCCAATATCGCCTTCGTAAACGGATATTTAGGTGCACCACCAGTGATATCTGATAGCACCGAATTCATGGTATCTACGTCGCTATCGAATCCACCATGGGATGTAGCTGCCGTAGCATCACCTTCTTTTCCTTCGCTGTATTTAAACGTTACGTTAGACAGTGGCTGATTAAATACGGCCATACCTAATAATGGCATCTCCGGTTTAGGTTCAAAAGCATTTGATACCAAATAGAGCAGTGATTTTTGGTAAATACGCGCCACGTGATCATCTTTTTCTAATGCTTCAGATAAGTTATAAATCGTGGTCGACTGGATATGTTCTCCCTCTATAAACTCCGAAAGCTTTTCGTCGAATAGAGAATAGCTAATGGCTGGGGCCATTAAATGCAGGCTTGATACTTTTATATTTTCATCAACTTTGAATAACCTTGATAGACTGTGTGCATGAAAAATAGAGCCTGCCGAATGACCCACAACATGCAGCTGTATCCTTGGGTTGTTTTTCAAATAGTCGGCTAACTTTGTTAAAAAGTAGGTGCCATCGGACGTGGTGCGGGTAAAAGGCGTGCAAGCGTCTGATTTCATTTCACGCCACAGTGCGCCGCCCACTTTACGTGTCGCCCATTCTAAAATGCGGTCAGTGTAGTCGGTAAAAGCCCCAACTTTGGTGCTAATTTCTTCATTCTTAAAGCCTAAAATATCTTTTAGCTCTTCAAGCATGCCTGTGTCATACATGAAGTGAATGGGGTACACATCATTTTTAAGAAAGGTGTCTTTCATGGCGGCAATGCGTCTAGCCGAGGCTTTAATGCTATTCAAGCCTCCGTGCGCGTACAGCATTACATGTTCATGATTACTGTCGAAAAGCTTTTCAATAATGGCATCGACGTGGTTTTTATTGCTCCAATATTTACTTTTAGTATCAAAGTGCCCGTCATCAAAATGAACGAAGTGATCTTGAATACTTACTCGTGGCGTAGAGCGAGAGAACAGCCCTTGTGCGATAGAGCGCGTAGCTTGATGGTAGGTACCCGTACCTGAAATAGGAAGAGCGAGTTGTACCACCCAGGCATCCATAACATTCAACGCCCAGTCATCGTATCGCCAAAGCGCTAGCCCTGATTTTTTCCAATCCGTACCCCACGAGTTCTGAATCCAAAAGCCTTCATCATTGTAGCCAACAATGGCGAACGCATGACCTCCCATGGGTTCAGGTCTTAAGTTTATCGCGTCGCCCGCGGCGTCTTTCCAGCCTTCATGAATTCTCGCAGAAACAAAGATTACACCCACTTCATTAAGTGCAGCATGAAAATCGCTAATTTCCCGTTCAAGGCGGTAGTATGCGCCGAGCCTATGATTACTGGCGTTATCAGCTATGGCGAGGGTCATTTCAAATTCGTTGCTGTGATTGATATTTTGCGTCAGTGAGTCGCTGCAAACTCCGCTGTTATACCAGCCTTTAATAGCGCCGCGGCAGCTAGAGCCATCATAAGCTTCACCCAACCATTCATCGTGACGCTTTGCCATGGCATAAAGCATCCATGGGCTCACGGTATGTTTTCGGCCTTGCTGGCGATAGATAAAATTTATGGTGGCGGCCAAGGCAAAGCCTGTACAAGCGCCGTCTTTGCCTTGGTCTAATATACCCAAGTTACCCGGCGGGTCGATAAAAGGTTTAAGTGGGGTAAGGTTGGGTTGGTAGTAGCGATCCCGAAGGTCGGGGTAGTCTGCACTGACATTTAACATGCTTTTTGAAACCGGTAAGTTCATAACATCATCCTCTGATTAGGGCAGGTGATCTTTGCTGTACAGCGAGATGAAACGCGCGTACACCAAAGGCCGTCGGCCGTTAACTCATTATGGTCGTCCGAAAGTACTGCCTGTAAAAAAAGGCTGAGGTCAAATGAGCAACATTACCTTCGTTAAACGTTAAGGCACTGACCGCGTGTCAACGGTCTCGCTAAACGATATCAATATACGAACTTCGGTTTCGGTGTGACCCACACCTTTTTATTGTTTCGGTATTCTCTATTTTGGTGCTCTTGGCTAAAGAGTATTTAGGCATATAGAATTTCTATGCGCTACAAACTAATGTGCCACAAAATAATGTAGAAAAAAACGACAGGCTAAATGAAAGCGTGATAAAAAAGGGCCTGTCAATGACAGGCCCACTATAAGCAACATTAAATTGTTGTGAATCGCTACTATCTACTTTTTCGCTTTAGCAAACGCGTCAGCAAAGGCATTACCCATGGCGCTGTTTTGAGGCTGGCTGTTGCGATTGCCGCCTCCCTTGTTTGAGCGCGGATTTGCTTTGCTATTGGCACGCCCAGCCCCTTGGTTATTCGCACCTCTACCTGAAGCCCCCTTACCTGAAGAGCTATCGCCAGCGGTATTATTACTCTGACTCGGTGTATCGTCTAAGCGCATGGTAAAGGAAATACGCTTGCGCGGTACGTCGACTTCAAGCACTTTTACTTTAACGATATCGCCTGCTTTAACAACCTCACGAGGGTCTGAGATAAACTTGTTAGTCAGTGCTGAAATATGTACCAGTCCATCCTGATGTACTCCCACATCAACAAACGCGCCAAAGTTAGCTACGTTGCTCACTACGCCTTCTAGGATCATACCTGGCTTCAGGTCGTTAATAGTTTCAACGCCTTCTTTAAACGCCGCTGTTTTAAATTCAGGACGAGGGTCACGACCTGGCTTGTCGAGCTCTTTAAGGATGTCTTTAACGGTAGGTAAACCGAATGCATCGCTGGTAAAGGTATCTGGCGATAAGCTTTTGAGCAACTCGGTATTGCCGATAATGTCGTTAACCGCAACAGCAGTCGTATCAACGATCTTATCGACCACTGGGTATGCTTCGGGATGTACCGCAGAGGCATCAAGTGGGTTGGTGCCGTTTACAATACGCAAGAAACCCGCCGCTTGCTCGAAGGCTTTAGGCCCTAAACGCTCAACTTTCAATAGTGCTTTACGGTCTGGGAAAGCGCCATTAGTGTCTCTGAAGTTAACAATGTTGTGCGCTAGAGTTTTGTTTAAGCCTGATACATAGCTCAATAGGGCAGGCGATGCCGTGTTTAGGTCAACGCCAACAGCGTTTACACAGTCTTCAATAACACGGTCAAGGGACTTGCCCAACTGGCTTTGACTTACGTCGTGCTGATACTGGCCTACACCAATGGCTTTAGGCTCAATTTTAACTAGTTCTGCGAGTGGGTCTTGCAGGCGGCGTGCGATAGACACGGCTCCACGAATTGAAACATCCAGATCAGGCAGCTCTTTAGAGGCAAGCTCAGACGCTGAATACACAGAAGCGCCAGCTTCACTTACCATAATTTTCTGTGCTGTAAGTTCGCTGTTGTTCTTAAGCATTTCACCGACAAGTTTGTCGGTTTCACGGGAACCTGTGCCGTTGCCAATGCTGATTAAGTCTACTTTGTATTGTTTGCACAAGGTTGTTAGTGTGCGAATAGACTTATCCCACTGATTTTGCGGTGCGTGTGGGAATATGGTATTCGTCGCTACCACCTTACCTGTACTGTCTACTACCGCTACCTTAACGCCTGTTCTTAAACCTGGATCTAGACCCATAGTGGTTTTTGCACCTGCAGGTGCAGCCATCAACAAGTCGTTTAAGTTTTTAGCAAATACTTCAATGGCTTCTTCTTCAGCACGCTCTCGAAGGGCGCTGAATAGCTCAGTTTCCATGTGTAGACCAATTTTGATTTTCCACGTCCACTGCACTACCTGAGCTAAGAAATCATCAGCGCCACGACCGCGGTGCATGATATCGTAGTGGCTTGCGATAATGTGCTCGCAATGAGATGGTCCCTTTTCTTCTGATTGTGGGTCGGCATCTAGCTGAATATGAAGCATGCCTTCATTGCGACCTCGGAACATGGCCAATGCGCGGTGCGATGGAACTTTTTTGTATTTTTCGCTGTGTTCAAAATAGTCTTTATACTTAGCTGCTTCTTGCTCTTTACCTGGTACAACCGTACTTTTTACGTGAGCATTTTCAGTAAGGTAATGGCGCACTTTCGCTAGCAAAGCAGCATCTTCAGCAAACCTTTCCATAAGGATATAGCGAGCACCTTCTAGCGCGGCTTTAGTATCAGCAACGCCGTTGTCTGCATTAACAAACTCTTGCGCTTTGCTTTCAGCGTCTGTGTCAGGGTTGCTAAACAATGCATCGGCTAGCGGCGCTAAACCTGCTTCGATAGCAATTTGTCCTTTAGTACGCCTGCGAGGCTTATACGGTAAGTACAAGTCTTCAAGGGTTGTTTTGCTGTCAGCACCGGCAATGCTGCTTTTGAGTTCGTCAGTAAGTTTGCCCTGCTCTTCGATAGATTTAAGAATAACGTCGCGGCGTTCTTCTAGCTCACGTAAGTAGGTCAAACGCTGCTCTAGATTACGCAGCTGCGTATCATCAAGGCCTTGGGTTACTTCTTTGCGGTATCGGGCAATGAAAGGAACGGTTGCCCCTTCATCGAGAAGTTTTACTGCGGCAGTTACTTGCGAGGGTTGAACGCTAAGCTCTTCTGCAATTTTATTGGTAATCATAAGTCGCTCTAAGATACTAAAAGTTCGCGTTAGGCAATGGCGAATAAACGATGTGTGACAGGCTTACATACACAGCGTTAGTAGTGAAAATAAGAACGGTGAGTATATCACCGCGGTGTAGGGAAAGTCGTCTGATCATTGTGTTACAACTGGGTAGTTAAGAAGACCATCTCTTTGTTTAAAGTTTGTCTGTTGCGTCATACCAAATACGGTTTATCCACCACTCTTTAGTACCCGCCTCAGTTTTAACAATAAACTCATCGTCCTCTTCTTTGCCAAGTAGAGCACGGGCCATGGG
Source organism: Alteromonas sp. ABH4_452 (assembly GCF_056311825.1). Lineage (NCBI taxonomy): Bacteria > Pseudomonadati > Pseudomonadota > Gammaproteobacteria > Alteromonadales > Alteromonadaceae > Alteromonas > Alteromonas sp. ABH4_452. The sequence goes on from NZ_CM149973.1 coordinate 473,240, forward strand.
TGAATCAATGGAGATGTAGTCCTTACGGCCAAATATTTCATCATAGCCAACTAAGCGAAGCTCCATAACTGCGCCTGATTCGTTTTCAATTTCAACCCAAGCACCAAAGAACACTTTTCCTTCTTGCTGTGGATCATAATCAACAACTTTTAGGTTCTCTAAGCATTTGCGTAAGTAACGAACTCGACGGTCAATTTCGCGAAGCTTCTTTTTGTTGTACTGGTAGTCAGCATTCTCACTCCTATCGCCCAGGCTGGCTGCCCAAGTTACCTTGCGAGTGATTTCTGGCCGTTCTTCACGCCACAAGAAATCCAGTTCTTGTTTAAGCTTTGAATAGCCTTTTCGAGTGATAAGCGGTGTTTTCACAATGTCCTATAAATAATCCAGCTAATTACCCCTACTTTATGTGGGTAATAAGGCAAAACGCAATCTTTCGATAAGGTAAAAAGTGACAAAACAGACAGATTGAATAATTATTGAACATAAACCTTTCTGTCAGTGTCGTAGTATCAATACCATACTAGCCATTAGGGGAAATGAATGCGTAACAGAATGCCTGTGTTGAACCGCCGAAGGTCGGGAAGCGATCCGCTTCAAACCAGCGGCACTATCATAGGTTTTATGCTGTTTTTAAGCGGCGCGCTGTTATTGTTGTATGCCTTACTTGATATAGTTGTTCGCTTAAATAGTGTACGAACCGTGATATACCTTATCTTAGCGTGTGCCATGTATAAAGTAGGGCACTCACTGCTTAATCATTTTGCGACGTTTAAAGTCCATACGGAGAGACGACGCGCACCTAACCGTTAAAACCTTTAGTTTTAAGCCCCAGTTTTTAAGGTTTAATTGTTCCTAAAAACCTTTGTTAGGGCCGTGAAATATTTCAATTTTAGGCTAAGCTTTAAAGTGTAATTCGAGGCACCAAGCATATTGAATAACCCATTTTACTATTTGGGTACGCGCGTGGTGAAAATCCACTAGCTCGTAGGGAAAAGGTAAGCAAGGATCACGCTGACTCACTAAAACAAAAAAGCCGACGCATAGCGTCGGCTTTCTCTTTTCTGAAACTCTAGCTTATTCAGCTGGCGCTTCGGCTTCAGGTTTAACCACTTCTAGAAGCTCAACATCAAAAATTAGCGTTGAGTTAGGCGTGATTGCGCCTGTTGAACGTGCGCCGTAAGCAAGCTCTGATGGAATGTGGAAGCGGTATTTCGCGCCTTCTTTCATTAGCTGTACGCCTTCAGTCCAACCCGCGATTACGCGATTAAGAGGAAATTCAGCTGGCTCGCCGCGCTTATAAGAAGAGTCGAACTCTGTACCATCAAGCAAGGTACCACGGTAGTGAACTTTTACCATGTCTGTTGCTTCTGGGCTTGCGCCTTCGCCTTCTTCAAGTACTTCGTATTGAAGACCAGACTCTGTTGTGGTCACGCCTTCTTTCTTACCGTTTTCTTCTAGGTAAGCAAGACCTGCTTCAATGTTTTTCTCAGCCGCTTGTTCAGCCATTTCTTGCTGTTTAGCACGCAATACTTCTTCGCCCTGTTGAGCGATTTGCTGAATTTGCTCTGGCGTAAACTTAAGGGTGTCGTTCAGGCCGTCTTTAAAGCCTTGTTGTAGCGCATCTTGGTCTAGGGTTAAACCAAGCTGCTCTTGTTGTTCGGCACGGTTGCTAACGAACAGACCCATACTCGCGCCCATGGCGTAAGCTTGCTTTTGTGTATCTGTCATTTCTTCTGCTGCAACAGCAGTTGTTTTTGCACTATCAGCGCTTGTAGAAGCGGCCTCATCAGATGTGTTTGGCTGGCAAGCGAAAAGGCCTAGCGCAGCGATAGTAGATAAGGCAACGAGCGACTTCTGCATAAAAACGTCTCCATTAATTATTATCATCATGCGTCTATGTCTATACTGCTGCATCTAAGGCAGTTTGCACGATAGTTAAAGATGCGTGATCCATGCTATGTTAAACCTAGCGTTTACAAAGCGAAACCCATTTGATTATGTTTAGGCCTCAAATGTTCCATAGAATAGTGTTACTCACCTTACTTATTGGCAATTCCATGGGATGTTCTGTCCCTGATACTACGCCAATACAGCAGTGGCGTCATGTAGAAGAGGGCGCTTACGCGGCAGATATATCCAACGACGGCACCTTAGCTGTAGTGTCTGGCGTGAATAATGGTGTCAATGTATGGCGAATTGGGCAGAGCGAGCCCCTCTATCATTGGAGTCATCAAGGGGAAGGTAACAACCTAGTGATGTCAGTGCACATCAGTGCAGATAAGCGCTATGTGGTCACTGCCGACCGTGAAGCGTTTGCTCTGTGGAGTTTGGAAACTGGCGAACCAGAAGGGTTTTGGCGAATAGATGAATCCTCTATTCGCGATGTGGTAGTCACCAATAATGGAAATGGCATACTCGTCGCTCGCTCAAATGGTAAAGTGATGTATTTTGAGCCGCGCACCTCTCGCAGACTTGAGTTTTTTGGGCATCAGGAAAAAGTTAATTCCATTGATATTTCACCGAATGGCAAGTTTGCCCTTACTGGTGGCAATGACTATATTGCCTATTTATGGAGTACAGACACTGGGCAGATTATCCACACCTTCACGCACCCCACTCGAGTAACCAAGGTTGCGCTGGACGATGAAGGCCGATTTGCTTTTACTGCCGACAGTCAAAGTAAGTCGCAAGTGTGGAATGTACAAACCGGGCAGCCCGTAACTTCACTGAAGTTTGCATCACGACAAAAAATCTTCACCGACGTCGAATTTTCAAAAGATGGCCAGTACTTACTAACAGGATCACCAGCCAGGAAGGTTTATCTTTGGAATTTGAAAAACGGCGAGCAAGTTCAGTCAATTCAAGTCGCATCGAGAGAGTCAATTTCACCGCCAACCGCAGTTGTTTATGGCGTCGGCTTCCTTCCCAATGATAATATATTGTCTATAAGTAGCAGTGGCCTTGCCGAAGAATGGCAACGAGAGAGATAGAGAATTTACATGACAAACAAAAGCGCTGAGCAGTTACAACAGCAAATAGATAGCGCCAATAGCTATATTGAAGAGTTACAGATGAAAGTAGCCTTTCAAGAACACACTATCGAGGCACTTAATGAAGCGTTGGCTTCACAACAAAAGCAACTCGATGATTTAGCGTTTAAAGTAAGTCACGTAATAGACCGTGTTAAAAGCATAGAACCGTCTAATATTGCTAAGCAATCAGAAGAAACCCCGCCTCCGCACTATTAATTTTAGCCATTCTTGAGTGGTATAGGCGCTTTTTTGGTTTGAAAGAGGCGCCTCAAAGGCAGTCGACAAATTAGTAAAATCAACCGTTTATGAGGCTTCGGGTTAAACACTAGTTTATCTTGTTATGAGTTAGGCTAAGACTGCATTTATCCTGATAATCTAATTGAATTACACTTGCGCGCAATTGCACAGGCCCAAGTAATACCGAGCCTTATCTTCAACAAATAAGAGAGTAGTTATGAGTGATTTTGATATGGATGCGTTTGACAGCATCGATTTTGACTCAGTTGAGCAGTCAGTAGCCGAAAAGCAGGCTGAAAAAGACAAGCAGGAAAGCCAAGAAATTGAAGGCATGCGCGACGGTGCCAACGATTGTGGTGATAGCTGTACTATATAACACTATCTAAACTGCTAAGGGCTCGTGCAAAGCCCTCAGCGGTTATATGGGCCTTCAGCGTTATATAGGCCCTTAGCGGTTAAATCAGCCCTTAGCAGCGTAAGAAAAATTCTGCGTTTTTAATTAGACCCCTCAGGGTTCTCTAGTCGGTCTAACTCCAATCTGTCGAGCTCTACACTTTCCTCCACATCGCCTTGAAATGCTTTAATAAATGCGTTTTTCAATATCGCCGTAAACGCCTCCCAAGTCTGTGTTTCTGGGCTAGATAAGTCGCCCTCAATGGGAATACGCGTGGCAATTTGGTCTTGGCTCTGATTTTCAAACAGTTCAGTGATAAACGCGGAAATTGCTTCAATACTGCCTTCAACAAAACCGTCTCCGTCACGTTCAATGTCGCCTTTCCAAGAAAATACTTCAACGTTATGCAAAATAGGTTTTATATAGCCTTTTACCTGCCCTTCATTAGACGCGACCTCGGCAGCAAGCGTAAGCGTTCCGGCTTCTAGGTCGAAAGGCGCATAAGTATCAAGCAGGTTTTTAAAATTCACCAGACCCACATTGTCAGCTTTAATGTCTAGATCAAAAGTAGGGGCTTTGGTTGCAGGATTAAGCTTGGCGTTTAATGAAATAGTCCCTTGCTCCGCAGTCTGGCCATTCGCAGTAGCTGAGGCTACGCGGGTGTCTGATAAGTCGTCGCTGTTTACCAAATTATTCACTTCAAGATGAATATCGTGCAGCGCAATATCGATAGCCGGAGAGGTATCTGGATTGTGAAAGGCAATTTTCCCTTCGTTAATGGTGAGTTTGTCTATACGTAGAGGAAACAATTGGTCGGCAATAGACAGCCAGTTTTCGTTCTTACCCGACTGACTCTTTTTTTCCGTGTTTCCGTCTACAAAGTTAATTTCTGGAGAATTTACCACCACTCTGCCAACGGCTGCACCTTTAAAAAGCTGTGACCACGAAAGTGTAAACTCCACATAGTCAGCCTTAAACAGTGGCTTATCTATTTGTCCATTCGCTTTATACAGCAACACATATTCTAAGCTGTAAGCACCACGCCATAGCATTAAATCAACATCGCCCACTCGACCATCGTATTGGTCCGATTGGCTTAGTGTGTTGTTAATGTATGTGGCTGCGGCATAAGGAAGGTACAACCTGGACGCGATGAGCATGAGCAATAGCCCTGCTACTACATAGCAAAATCGTTTTTTAGCGTGTTTCATATTTCACTCCTTAGGGAAAGGAATACAAAAAACATGCCTTGGAGAGCGTTTTTCCTCGGTAAGGGCGTTAGCCGCTAGTGGCGCGATGCCCAGAGAAGGTTTTAAAAAGCCTGAGTACAGTATGAGAAGGTGTTACACAGGCTTAAGGGTAAGATTTACTGAGATGTGGGTAGGAATGCTAGTGCGGTTTAAAGATACCAATCACGTTTTCGTTAGAGCGCGTAGCGGCACTCACCTTTTCGTCGGTTTGCGCTTCGTTGTACCCACATGCGACGCATTCCAGCTTTTCCACGTTATTTTCAAAATATAACGAAATAGTATCTAGCTCTTGGCATTTTGGGCACGTAGCCCCTGCTACAAAGCGACGTTTTACACGTTTTGACATACATACACCTTTGGGGAATTTCGCTAGTATTATACCTTGAAATGGTATGTGTTGATCAGCTTTTACCTTAAGTTTTTGATACTATACGCGCCCTAGATTGTTCTATCACAGGTTAGTCATGATTAAGCTTTCAAATGTATCGCTACTTCGCGGCCGCAAAATGCTGCTGGAAGAGGCGTCGGCACAGGTTTTTCCAGGCCACAAAGTGGCGCTAATAGGCAGCAATGGCTGCGGAAAGTCCACGCTGTTTGCTCTGTTGCGCAGTGAACTAAGCGTCGATGCCGGAGATTGCAGCGTACCCAGCGATTGGCGAATTGTGAGCGTGGCTCAGGAAACGCCAGCGACTGATCGAACTGCGATAGATTACGTGATAGACGGTGACAAACATTTACGTGATTTACAGGCTAAGCTAGACGCCGCTGAAAAAAGCGGAGACGGCGTAAAGATTGGCCAAATTCATGGGCAACTAGAGCAGGCTGGGGCTTACGATGTGGAATCACGTGCAGCGACTATACTTTCCGGCCTAGGGTTTACTAATGCGCAGTTAAGCGCGCCAGTCAGTGACTTTTCTGGTGGCTGGCGTATGCGCCTAAACCTGGCTCAAGCGCTGCTTTGCCCTTCAGACTTACTGCTGCTTGATGAGCCCACTAACCACTTAGATTTAGACGCCGTGATTTGGTTAGAGAAATGGCTTCAACGCTATACAGGTACCTTGCTGCTTATTTCTCACGATAAGGCATTTATCGATGATACTGTGGCGCAAATTATCAGTGTTGAGCAACAGAAGCTTGTTACTTACACAGGTAATTATTCATCTTACGAAACCCAGCGTGCTGAGCGTATACGCTTACAAAACATTGAGTATGAAAAGCAGCAGCAAAAGGTAGCCCATCTAAACTCTTTTATTACGCGGTTTAAAGCCAAGGCTAGTAAAGCGAAGCAAGCGCAAAGCCGTATTAAGCAGCTAGAGAAAATGGAAACGTTAATGCCAGCCCATATGGCTAGCCCGTTTAGCTTTTCCTTTGCTCCGCCTACTGCACTTCCTAACCCTCTGGTTCAAATGGAAAAAATACAGCTGGGGTACGATGACCATATAGTGCTTCAACAGGTAAAACTGAATTTAGTACCTGGCAGCAGAATAGGTCTTCTAGGTAGAAACGGGCAAGGTAAGTCAACGTTAATCAAGCTGTTAGCGGGTGTTCATGCGCCTAAGCAGGGGATTTTCAATACCGCAAAAGGTCTGAAGATTGGCTATTTTGCCCAGCACCAGTTAGAAACACTAGACGCTAATGCCACACCCCTTTTACATTTGCAGCGTATTGATGAAAAAGCTACTGAACAGCAGCTTCGCGATTACCTGGGCGGTTTTGGATTTAACGGCGATGAAGCATTGGCACCCGTGGCACCTATGTCAGGTGGCGAAAAGGCGCGCTTGGTGTTGGCACTAATTGTCTACCAAAAACCTAACTTATTGCTGCTGGATGAGCCTACCAACCACTTAGATCTAGAAATGCGCCACGCGCTTAATATTGCTCTTCAAGGTTTTGAAGGCGCTATGGTGCTGGTATCGCACGACCGCTTCTTACTTTCCTCGGTTTGTGAAGATTTCTATTTGGTAGACAGCGGTGAAGTTGAGCCATTTAAAGGCGATTTGGATGACTATCGCGACTGGATCCTAAAACAGCAGGCGGCAGAAAAAGCCAAGGCCAACAGCGAGGCTAAAGGTGCTAACAGCGACGCTAAAAACGGCGCGCAGAAAGAGGCAGGAGCGCACAGTAAGCCAGAACGCAAGTTAGATCGTAAAGAAGAAAAGCGCCGCGAAGCCGAGTTCAGGCAAAGCGTAGCGCCACTTAAAAAAGCCATCGAAAAACACGAAAAAGCCATGGAGAAATGCAGTACCGCCTTGGCAGAGGTAGAAGCATCACTCGCCGATACCTCACTTTACAGCGACGACAAAAAAGCAGAACTCATGGGCTTGCTCGACAAACAAACTGAGCTTAAGCAACAGCTTGAAGAGGAAGAAATGGCATGGCTAGATGCCCAAGAGCAGATAGAGCAAAAACGAGAAGAGTATGACAGTGTCAGCGCCTAATATAAAAAGCAGTGTGTTTTGGGAGTACAGCGTATCTCGCTATACGAAAGGTGATATGGCACCGCTCGCGCTTCTGCTTCAAGATAACCACAAGGTGAATGTAAACGTTCTCTTGCTGATTTGCTGGTGTTTAGAGAATAATATCATTATAAATTTGCCTCAGCTTAAATCGGTTATAGCGGCATCAGCGAGCACTGACGAAAAGTTAAAGCAGCATCGCGAGAAGCGCAAAGCAGCAAGCCCAGAGAAAGGTGGTGAGCAAACATCCTACGATGCACTCAAAGCGCAAGAATTAGAGCTTGAAAGGCAACAGCAGCGAGACATTGTTACGTCTTTTAATGAGCAGGCGGTTACGCACTTGGGTCAGCAGGCCTCGTCAACGAATATATTTAACGCGTCTATTGCTGCGTTCATTAATGCATACGAGTTACGCGACAACAACGAGGCGCGCCAGTTAGTGAGCCTTGTGGTTAATCAATTATCGTAAAAACACAATAAGAAAATACAATGAGCAAATCAGCGCTATCGCATGGAAAGATAATAAAAAGTAGCTTTAAAGTGCCAGGATGGGCAAAGAACCGACATGTGCAAACCATATGGCCGCGTTTTATTCAAAAGCGCTTACCCCTTTCTTATAACATGGAGCGTTTAACCTTACCGGATGACGATTTTGTTGACGTAGCATGGGGCCCCAAACCACAAGAGACATCAGGGATAGTGGTGATGTTTCACGGATTGGAAGGCAGCATCAAGTCGCATTATGCGAACGATATGATGGCCCAACTGTCTGTGAATGGTTGGCAGGTGGTAATGATGCATTATCGCGGCTGTAGCGGTGTGCCAAACCTAAAAGCGCGCGCTTATCACAGTGGCGAAACGGAAGACCCTAGTTTTTTCTTAGAGTGGCTGCACGATAAATTTCCACGTATTCCCAAGGTGGCTATTGGCTTTTCGCTTGGCGGTAATATGTTGTTGAAACTCTTAGGTGAAAACCCTGCACAAAAGTGGCTGAAGGCGGCGGTTGCCATCTCTTCTCCGCTTAAACTATCTGAGTGCGCTAAGTCAATCAATCAGGGTTTTTCTCGTGTGTATCAAAAGTATTTACTTACTAGCATGAAAGATACTTTGCGTAAGAAGATGGAATACATTGATTATCGCAAGCTTATTCAGCTTACAAAAAGTGATGTAGAAGGCATTACTAGCTTTACTCAATTTGACGAAAAGATCACGGCTCCCCTGCACGGTTTTGCAGATGCGCAAGACTATTATGAAAAGTGCAGCGCGTATCACTTTTTAAGTGCCATCCACTGCCCAACGTTAGTATTGCATAGCATCGATGACCCCTTCATGAACCACTTAATTGTGCCAAAAGAAGAGGAACTTGCGCGTAACGTCACCGTAGAATTGAGCGAACGAGGCGGTCATGTCGGCTTCATGCAAGGCTCTGTATTAAACCCGAAGGTTTGGCTGCACGAGCGCGTAAAGCGCTTCGTTAGCGAAGCGTTACCGGTAAACTCAACCTGTGGTTATGTTAGTCGCTAATACTGAGGTGATATTGGTGTCGTTTAAGTTTTATAAAACGTTTTTCCCAGGAGTGTGAATGATAATTCCCATCGACGCATTAGAAGCCGATACGCTTTATAGCTTGGCTGAGTCTTTTGTATTACGCGAAGGCACCGACTATGGCGCTGAGGAAGTTGAGCTAGAGGTAAAAGTGCAGCAGGTGCTAGACAGGTTAAAATCTGGCGAGGCAGTACTTGTATACTCAGAGCTCCACGAAAGTGTGGATATAAAAAGAAAAGAAGATATTGAGCCCAGCGACACAGCTGAATAAAAAACGAAGCGAAAGAATAGCCGTCTTCTTGAAGTGCAGACACAAAAAAGCCGGGTCGAGCAACCCGGCTACCTACCTGAGGAGAGGAAGGCTTAAAAAGCGTAGCGTGCAGTTACCTGCATAATGTCTAAATCATCAATGATTTTGTAGTTTGCACCAACTGCCCACTGTGGCGTGATGTAGTAGTTAGCGCCTACTTTGAATGTCGCTTCACCATCATCTACATCGTAGTAGCCCACTTCACCAGCAAGCTCTACCTGCTCTGTAATCATTGAGCGAAGACCTGCATTAATGCTGTAGCCTGTCTCATCATCTATGTCACCATCAACACGCTCTAGGTTAGCGCCAAAATAGGCATCTGTTGTGGCGTTTACAGGTAAGCGGTAACCTGCACCTAGGGTTAGCATATCGAAGTCGAAGTTACCTTCTTCAAAAAAGCTGTACTCGCCGTTTAAGTACCAGTTGCTGTTTAACAGGTACTTACCATTAACGGTTAGGCCGTCTGGTTCGAAAGACTCGTTGTCGTCAAAGTCCATTTTGGTGTAACCACCTTCTACGTAACGCCAGTCTGGTTTGTCGGCCATTGCTGTAAGAGGAAGTGTTGCCGCAGTAAGTGTCGCTGCAATAAGTGTGATTGATTTACGCATGTGATAACTCCTTAGTATGCTCAGTAGCCCAGTTTCTGCAACGCAAACATTCAATGTGTTTGCGAAGCGTGTCACAAGTCAGCGCTTCTAAAACGCGCTGCTCTTCTGCAAATACGCTGTCTTTCTAAATCGCTCTGCTCTTATACATCGCTCCGCAGTGGGCTACTTGGTTGATGAACACAAAGCCAAAAACGTCTTCATGTCATCTCAATTATTTCTTTTCAGAAATCGTGTCCGATGTATTTATCAACATGGCGGTGTGCAAAGCGTCTGCCAACTGCGAAAAAAACTCAGCTGAAATTCAAATTGGAGGTATCCATCTATCTAATAAATATAGAGAAATTAAAAAATAAGAAGAAGCGTTATATGAATACCTAAGCTGCTAATGTCTGGGTGGAGTTTAAAAAGTAAACATATTGGCATGGGGAACTGTCTCTAAAAAACAACAGATAAACTTTTGTCTAAATCATCGGACAAATTTACAACAAGGAAATTGCCCACTAACTTCAATGTCGATGCTTTTAAGTGACTGTAAATAAATGTAAATATAATAAATTAGCCCGTCTTTTTAGTGTTGGAACAGCTTTTGCTGAAGTACCTGTGTGTTATCCAGCATTCACTTTTGCCAACAGGCACGGAATTCGGTTTTTTTCGCGATACCAGTGAATAAGGAAAGGAATAGAGCGCCTTTCTTGAATGGTTTCAATGAATACTTTTTCTCATCATCGCTTTTAAAGCAGCAGATACTCTGTTGCTAGCTATACATAGCTAAGCGATAAAGTTAAGAGATTGACGAGCATCTGGATAACCATTGTTTTCATAAGGAGAGGACAAATGGCTAAGCCAGTTTCAATTTTCGGAAAAGATTTACAAACTAATGCGATTCAGCATCGAAAGCTGTCTCGCATTCTTTTGGCGATGACCAGCGTTATTGCCCTATTTGCATTTCACCAAGCAGGCGCTGTCGAGGTTAATGACAACAATCAGCCTCTAAAAGCATCACCCGTTCTTCAATCTATAATTGATGCTGCTCGCAAATCAGCAACAGAAAGCTATGAACAAGACGATCACGGATTAAACAGCAAGTTAAAAGAGATTGATTACACCACTTATCGTTCTATTCGCTTTAAGCCTGAGCAAAGTCTTTGGCACGGCGAGAACGACTACGAACTTCAGTTTTTTCATCCGGGTTTTTTATATGAGTACCCCGTTACCATTCACACTATTGGCGAAAGCAACAAGCCTGAGCGCTTAGCGTTTAACAGCGATATGTTTAACTACGACGGGTCTGCGTCGGGGTTAGCTGGGTTAACGGATGAAAAGTCAGGGTTTGCAGGCTTTCGTGTTCACTACCCTATAAAAAACGAAGAGTACAAAGATGAATTTGCTGTATTCCTCGGTGCTTCATATTTTCGTTTGGTAGGTAAAAATCAAGTTTATGGTATTTCAGCACGCGGTTTGGCAATTGATACCGCGTTAGCGAAAGGTGAAGAGTTCCCTCATTTCACAGAGTTCTGGGTTATCGAGCCTGGTGAAGGCAAGCCAATTACTATTTATGCTCGCTTAGAAAGTCCTTCTGTTGCAGGTGCGTATAAATTTGTTATCCAGCCTGATATCGATACCAGCGTAAAGGTAGAAAGCTGGTTATTTGCTCGCGACGACGTGAATAAGTTAGGCATTGCGCCATTTACCAGTATGTTTTTGTATGGCGAAAACACAGAGAAGCGCCATGACGACTATCGCCCAGAAGTGCACGACAGCGACGGTGTGCTAATGGTAACTCATGCGGGTGAAGAGATTTGGCGTCCACTGACTAACCCAGCACGCCTTCAAGTAACGTCACTTAGCGATACAAATCCAAAAGGCTTTGGCATGCTTCAACGCGACGGTGAGTGGGGTAACTACCTTGATGCTGAGGCCAACTATCATATACGTCCTGGGCTATGGGTTACCCCAGAAGCCGGCTTTGAGAAAGGCCGTTTAGAAGTCGTAGAAATACCAACTAAGTCTGAAATTCATGACAATATCGTGGCTTTCTGGACACCTGAAAAGCCATTTAAATCCGGTGAGTCCCTGTACTTCTCTTACGACCTTAAGACGGTAGAGCAAAGCCCTTTTGTAAGCGAATTAGCGTCTGTTGTGCGTACCCGTCAGGGAAAGGCCGTGTTACCAGGCGATGAATTTAAAGATGATAGCTTGAACACTACCCGCCAGTTCAATGTGGACTTCAGTGCTCCTTCTGCCATTTCTTTTAACAATGAAACTATGAAGCTTGTTGTGCAGGGCACCAACGGAACGATTTCCCAACAGCGCCTTTATCCTGTAGCCGACGGCCAAGAGTGGCGCGCTTCCTTTTTTGTTAAGCCGAAAGAAAAGCAAACGGTAGATATGCGCGCTTACATTGAAAAAGACGGAAAGCGTGTTAGCGAGGTTTGGAATTATGTCTACCAGCCAAAATAATCGTCCTCAAACATCAGTATCGAACGAGGCTAAAGCCGTGCCTCAGATTAAACGTGACAGCACTGCACGTGCTTCACACTTCATCTTAAAAGGAGAGCATATGCGTTTGTTTATCATGGCAATGCTAGTGATTCCAAGCACGGCATTGGCCGGTTGGAGCTTATACGAGATATTTTTACCGAACGGCCTTACGAATCTAGAAATTGCGCAGTTAGGCTTGGGTTTGACTCTATTTGCTTGGCTGTGCATGGCGTTTTGGACGGGTATCATTGGTTTCTTTTTACAGCTTTTCAATATAGATCCACTGAGCTTACGCAGAAACCAAGTAAAGCCAGATGCTTCGTCGCCGTTAAAGCAAAAACACGCCGTAGTCATGCCGGTTTATAACGAAGATACCCGCCGTATTATGGTGGGGTTCGAAGCCTGTATTCGCGAGTTAATGGAAAGCGAAAACAGTTCGAATTTCGATTTTTATATGCTCAGCGACACCCGTGACATGGAAAAAGCGGATGCTGAGCTACGCGCTTTTACTCGATTGAAAAAGCGTTTGGGAGCATTCTCTAGCCAAGTGTTTTACCGCCGTCGCGAGCAAAACCTGCACAGAAAAGTGGGTAACCTTAAAGAGTTTTGCGAACGCTGGGGTGCAAATTACGAGTCGATGATTGTATTAGATGCCGATAGCGTAATGACCGGAGAGCGTATGCAGGACCTGGCCCGCCGTATTGAGCAAAACCCTGATACGGCCTTAGTGCAGACTATTCCTATGCCAGTACGTCAAAACACCTTTTTTGGTCGTTTCGTGCAGTTTGCCGCTCATCTTTACAGCCCAATGTTGGCAACAGGCTTATCGTTTTGGCAAACGGACAGTGCAAACTACTGGGGGCACAATGCCATTATTCGTATTGCCCCTTTCATGCAGCATTGCGGTCTACCCACACTTGAAGGTCGTGCACCTTTTGGTGGCGAAATATTAAGCCACGACTTTGTTGAAGCTGCGCTTTTGCGCCGTGCCGGTTGGCAGGCTTACCTACTTACCGACACAACAGGTAGTTATGAAGAAGTGCCAAGTAACATTGTAGACTACGCCATTCGCGACCGTCGCTGGGTACAGGGCAACATACAGCATTTAGGGCTTTTGAAGGTGAAAGGTCTTAAAATGGCGAACCGTCTGCACTTCTTATTTGGTGCGTTTGCGTACATTTCTTCGCTAATACTGTTTTGTATGTTGGCACTAGGTACCGCAGATGCATTAATTCGCGCCACGTCAGTGCCAGAGTTCTTCGTATCTGAGTATCAGCTTTTCCCCAGTTGGCAGGTAGCACGCCAAGACATGATGATGGTAACCATGTGGGGTACCGCCGCCTTACTATTCTTACCTAAGCTTTTAGGTATTACCTTGGCTTTGATGAAACGTCGCGAAGAGTTTGGTGGGGCGTGGTCTTTACTAAAAGGCGCGGCAATTGAATTAGCCATGGCTGTGCTAATTGCGCCGCTGATGATGTTCTACCACAGCTATTTTGTGATCAGTGTTTTTATAGGCCACTCAGTTAAATGGGAAGCGCAAGAGCGCGAAGGGCGAAAAGTGCCGTGGAAAGTTGCAATTAAACACACGCAAATTATGAGCTGCTTAGCGGTAGCGTGGGGCGTCACTACCTTTTATTTCACCCCGTCGTTATTTATGTGGCTGCTACCTGTATTAATTGGCATGGTGTTGGCTGCACCGGTTATCCGCTTAACAAGCAGTGATATACTAGGCATAGCGATGCGCAAGTGGGGCGTGTTTGTCATTGATCAGGAAGTAAATGAATGTAAAGCACTTAAGCGTTTACGTGTTGCGATGGGATATTTCACTGTCTCTCAATATAAGGCAGAAGTACCTGCCCTTCCTGAGAACGTGTGGCAAGGTATGCCAGAGCAAGCGTTAAGTCAAAAGCCATTACCTATGCGTTATAGACTTCCTAACAGGCTACATCAGTCTTAGAAACAAGCCCTTAAAACAAAAAAACCGCACGTTTTCGTGCGGTTTTTTTATGCTTTGATTTATTACCACTGCCTAACTCTTATCGATAGACCCTAGCAATAGCTGTATTCTATTGCGTAAAGGTAACGGAAAACGTCACTGGGACTGTTGTCGTTATACTCTTTAGCCCTGCAATTTTTTGTAGCGCAGCTACGCCTTCAGCAAGGCCGAAAGATTCTGCTTTAATAAGGGTCGGAGCAGTAGTAGATACAGTTAGCGTATCGTCGTCTACTTTACTCGCCTTAACCGCAAATGATGTAGGAACGGCTTTTCCATGTAACATCAAAATGCCATCTACTTTCCCGTTAACAACTTGACCCGCTTTCAGGCTCATCATCGACTCAGGTAAATCGGCCTCAAACTTAGCTTGTGCATATTTGCTCACATTAAAAAGCATCTCTTGCATTCGCTGATTGCGAATATCAATGGCTGTATTAACTGACGATAAGTCTACCGCCACAGAGAGCTTGCCGCTATCAGACAAGGTACCGTCAAAGCTATCAAACTTATGTACTTCAGTGACTTGTGCATTCTTAGTTGATAAGAAATGCAGCGCACTTGTCTCGCCGTCTATTGACCAGTCGGCTGCGGCAGGGAATGCTAGCCCACATGCGAGCAATGCTGCAGATAACGTGCGAATACGTGTAGTCATCATAGGTTACTCCTTTTACTTTTTGGTTCCATCTGGCTTGATTTAACCAATACCAGAGTAATGTGGCCCAGCAACATTACTACGCTATTATACGTAGGTTTATTGCACTGCGCTAAAGAAATAATACGCGCTAGTGCTGATGTGGGTTTACAAAGTCATCATACTGGACTACGTCTTGCCATGGCACCCTTTGATCGCCCATTACTACAAAATCTGGGTTTTCCAGCGAATGACGCTGATTATACGTAAGCGGCTCGAAGTTGGCCGCGGCGATACTCCCGCCAGCTTCAGAAACAATGCATTGAGATGCGCCGGTGTCCCATTCACCTGTGATACCAATGCGCATAAACACATCAGCTTTGCCTTCGGCAATAAAGCACGCTTTCAGTGAGCAACTGCCCAGTGGAAGGGTTTGGTATACGCGCTTAGCGCACATTCTGCTAAGTACTTTCTCTCTTGACTGGCGACGGCTAATTGCAATCATCACCACGCTATTTTTAGGGTCGTCTAGCTTGCGTACGCTTATTGGGTGATCGCCATCAGGTGATGACTTAAACGCCCCTTTGCCTTTTTGCGCATAATACAGCGATTGTCCTGGAGGCCAGAAAATAACGCCGATAGTTGGCTCATTATTCTCTATTAGCGCAATGTTTACTGCGAAATCACCGCTTCTAGCAATGAATTCTTGGGTTCCGTCGATGGGATCGATTAACCAGTATCGAGGCCAATGCTTTCGCTCTTCTAGACTTGCGTGTTTGTTTTCCTCTGAGAGGATTGGGATATCAGGTGTCGCGGCTTGTAAGCGCTTGTTGATGATATCGTTTGCCAAATAATCTGCGCTGGTAACGGGAGACTCATCGTCTTTTTGATAAGCGTCAAACTCCCCTTTATCGTATACTTCTAATACGGCTTCACCGGCTTCGATGGCAATTTCTTTCGCTAGTTCTAGTAGGTCGGCATGGGCGTCGTCGGGCATTGTTTATTGTTCCTTAAACCACTTTTGAGCTAAAAACAGCGCGGCTATACAGCGTGCTTCTACAAAGTCTTCTCGTGCAAGTAAAGCATCTGCTTCATCTAAAGGCCAGTGAATCACCTCAAGAGGCTCGGGTTCATCGCCTTCAAGCTGTTTAGGATACAAGTCGCGGGCCAAAACGATGGTCATATTTGCATTGAAAAACGTAGGGGCCATGCTGACCTTATGGAGCTCTATAAGATCGTTCGCTGCATAGCCAGCCTCTTCTTGTAGCTCGCGATTAGCTGCCTCGATAGCTGTTTCGCCTGGGTCTATTAAGCCTTTAGGAAAACCTAGTTGATACGAATGTGTACCGGCTGCATATTCACGAATCAACACCATGGTATTTTCATCAAGCATGGGCACTATCATTACAGCACCCCGGTTTCCGCCCGCCATCCGCTCGAATTCACGGGTAGCACCGTTCGAAAACTCAAGGTCTAAGCGTTCTACCCTAAAGAGTTTGCTTTGCGCAACGATTTCACGAGAATGAATGTGTGGTAACGGTTTGTTCGGATCGATTTTTGGCATGTCTCTCGCTACAACTTTGTTATCATACTTGTATACAATTTCTTAGCTTACTTCATTATAAGGAAAATCGCTTGCCCTTTCTGCCCTGGAATGAAATAGAAACTGTACTGCTAGATATGGACGGTACTTTGTTAGACCTTCATTACGACAACCAGTTCTGGCTGCACCATTTACCAAAACGGTTAGCTCAAATAAAAGGTATTTCTGAGGCCGAGAGTCAAAAGGAAATGAGCGCGCGTTATGAGTCAGTATTTGGGCAAATTCAGTGGTACTGTTTAGACTACTGGGCTGAAACTCTAGCACTGGACCTAGAAAATGAGTTTATGCCGCTGAAACGAGAGTTGGCGCACTTGCTAGCCCTTCGCGACGATACCATTCCCTTCCTTGATGCACTTCATGACTCAGGTAGGCAGGTAGTGTTAGTAACCAATGCGCATCCAAACAGTCTGGCGCTTAAAATAGAGCATACCCAACTTGATGCGCATATCGACAACCTTATTTCTACCCATGAATTTGGCGTTACCAAAGAGTCTCAGCTTTTGTGGGAGCGGCTACAAAAGAGAGTGCAATTTGATAATAGCCGTACCTTATTTGTCGATGACTCACTGCCTATTTTGAAAGCGGCACAGACGTACGGTATTAAACATTTACTTGCTGTAGATAACCCTGATAGTACCTTGCCAAATCGCAATATTAGCGAATTTCCAGCAGTACGTGATTACCGTTTAATGCTAGAAGATATTAAACGCAGCCCAGTGGGTGATGTTGCAAAAGAACGTTTTTAAAGGACAAATGCAAATGGTATCTGACACAATTTTTGTAGGGTCGCTGAATCCGGTAAAAATAAATGCTGCGCTCAATACACTCTCTGACACACTAGAGCACGACTTTGACGCCCAGGGCATGGCTGTGCCAAGCGGCGTGCCCGAACAGCCAATGAACGAGGATGAAACGCGCCTAGGTGCTATTAATCGCGTGAAGGCCATGCTGGCTCATCATCAAGGCGGTTTAACAGATGCATGGTATGTGGCAATTGAAGGTGGTGTAGATGTATTTGAAGATGGCCCTGCAACCTTTGCGTATGTGGCGATTTACCATGAAGGCCACTGGTCGGTAACACGAAGTGCGAGTCTGCCCCTTCCTGTGAGCGTATATCAGGCGCTACAGCGTGGCGAAGAGCTTGGACCGGTTATGGATAAACTCTTTGATACGGTAAATATAAAGCAAAAAGGCGGCGCTATAGGGTTACTAACTTTAAATCATGCTTCGCGTCAAAGTGTTTACGAAGTTGCGCTGACCCTTGCTATGGCGAAGTTTCATTTTCCAGACTTATATACCGACTAGTCAGGTTAAGTTTCCTTTCACTAAATTAGCCATTACCAAACGCAGCATATCGGCCCTCGAACAAAAGTAATCCCCTTGAGGGCTGCCTACTTTTTCCTGAAGTGTTCGCTCTGAAATCTTTACTACGATAGGTAATCTTTTCTAATTCCAGTTTTATTCTCAGACTCCATCTTTGCTGTGGATTTTGTCTATACTCCTGATTTTATTGAGGAAAAAGTTTTTTTTGCAATTTGGCTTTCTAGTTGCACTTTCACTTTAACAAACGGATTAAGGAGAGTGACAATGAGTGAGACAATTAATACCTACAACCCTGCTACAGGTGAAAAGATCGATCATTATCATTTGATGTCAGCTGAAGAAGCTGAACAGGCGGTAACACGTTCTCAAGAAGCCTATTTGAACTGGCGCCGTACGTCATTTGAAACTCGAGCAGATTTATTTAACAACCTTGCCGATTTAATGGAAGAGCGCATTGACGACCTTGCCAGCCTAATGACCCGCGAAATGGGAAAAGTGACGGCGCAGGGTAAGCAAGAAGTGCAGCTGTGTGCTCAAATTTGTCGATATACCGCGGAGCATGGCGCATCATTTTTAGAAGACGAGCACCGTATTTTTGAAGGTGGTCGTGCGATCATTACTTACCAGCCTATTGGCGTTATTCTGGGTATACAGCCTTGGAATTTCCCTCTTTATCAGGTTATTCGCTACAGCGTATCAAACATCATGGCAGGTAATACGACAGTACTCAAACACGCTAAAAACGTGTTTGGTATGGCACAAGCCATTCAGCAGATGTACGAAGATGCTGGCTTCCCGAAAAACGTATATCAGTCGTTATTAATTGATGGCGGTACGGCAAGTGACCTAATCAAGCACAAATACGTACGCGGTGTTACTTTTACCGGTAGTGATGAGGTAGGTAAGCAAGTTGCGAAAGAAGCCGCGAGTTTGTCGAAGAAAACCGTAATGGAGCTTGGTAGTAACGATGCTTTCTTAGTACTTGAAGATGCTGATATCGACCAAGCAGTAGAAATGTGTATTCAAGGTCGTGTTATCAATAACGGTGAAACGTGCGTAGCGGCTAAACGCTTCGTTATCGTGGATAGCGTTTATGACGAGTTTAGAGACAAGTTCGTAGCACAGTGTAAGAAGCTTAAAGTGGGTGACCCAACGGATGAAAACACTGATCTTGGCCCTATGGCCAGAGAAGACTTGCGAGATGAACTTCATGAGCAAGTGAAAAAGTCAGTGGAAGCTGGGGCGAAACTCACTCTTGGTGGTGAAATTCCAGACTCTAATGGCTACTTTTACCCAGTAACTGTGCTTGAAGACGTATCATCTGGTATGCCGGCTTATGATGATGAACTGTTTGGCCCTGTTGCGTCGTTAATTCGTGCCCGTGATGATAAACAGGCGATGGAAGTTGCAAATGACTCGCGCTACGGCTTAGGCGGCGGCATCTTTAGTACTGATACGGATAAAGCTGTTGCCCTAGCGAAAGACGAATTTGACACCGGCATGGTAAACATTAACGGGTATTCTTTAGCGCAGCCGAACCTACCCTTTGGCGGTGTAAAAGACAGTGGTTATGGCCGTGAGCACGGTGGTTATGGTATGCGTGAATTCGTAAATATCAAAACCATTATGGTAGCGGAGAACGCTGCGGAGTGATCATTAGTTAAGTAAAGCCATTAGCTAATTAATATAATGAGTTAAAAAATGGGGTACGTCATACGTGCCCCATTTTTGTATGTCTACGGCCCTACTTTCAACCTTTCTTCGCTATCACAGAGCTTTCATTGAATGATTTTTCACCCATGTTCGGTCTTTTCCTTTGATATAAATGTATAAATTCTTATGAAGCGATATAGGATGATGGCGATGAAGGTCTTACAAAGACAGATAAGCGGTATAGGATTAAGTGCTGACATTAAGTACAACAAGAGGTCCATTAAGCGCGCGAAGCAAAGCGGTAAGGCGTGCAAAGGCTCGCTAAGTATACTAGCCGCTACTGCTGTTCTGGCGTTTTCTTCTGGGGCGCAGGCATCGTCAAGTGAGTTATTTCATGCTTCACCGCAATCTGATATTTCACCTCATTCATCGTCTCAACAAACAAATAGTGCAAAAAGCGAGAGTGAAGGCGACACCTCTATGGCTTGCGGTAATGTCTCCGTGCAGGTACTAGGGTCGGGTGGGCCTGAATTGGATGATGGAAGAACCTCTAGCGCTTATTTGGTCTGGGTAAAAAATAAAGCTCGTGTGTTGATAGATGCTGGCAGCGGCAGCAGTGTTCAGTTCGGCGCCGCTGGCGCGTCATTTGAATCACTTGATGTGATTCTACTTTCCCACTTACACACCGACCATTCCGCGGATTTACCCAGCTTCGTAAAAGGTGGCTATTTCACCAATCGCGAAAAAGACTTATGGGTTATGGGACCAGACGGCAACCAAACTATGCCCTCTACTAACGCCTATGTGTCATCGTTAATTGGCGAGGAAGGCGCGTTTAAATATCTATCTTCTTACACTATCGAAGGTCAAGACGATTACACAATATCGGCGAAAAGCGTTGCAAACGCCACACTAGAGAAACCCTTTGAATACGCGGTGAGTAGTGAAATTAGTGTTCAAGCTATGTCGGTAAATCACGGGCCTATACCCACTCTTGCGTGGAAGGTTAAGGCTAACGGGTGTGAAGCGGTATTTTCTGGCGATACTAACGATAAAGAAGGAAATCTAGCGCGCTTTGCTAAAAACGCCGACCTTTTAGTGCTGCACAATGCGATTGACGATAACGCGGGGCGCGTTGCGAAGAACCTGCATATGACACCAACACAAATCATTGATATTGCCGAGCAGTCTAAAGCAAAACGCATTGTGCTGTCTCATATTATGAAGCGCAGCGAATCGGGCTTAGATGCGCTTACCGAGGCTATTACAGTTGTAGCCGAAGGACGTGTCTACGCTGCTCAAGAATTGATGAATATTAAGCTGCTTGATGAAAACTAGCCGCAGTCTCAAGTAGAAAACTTAGCTACGGTAGCCTGTAACAAGGGGCTTGGTTTTTATGGGTTTTGGATGTTTAAAGCTGAGTAGAATGGGGCGACTTAAAAAAAATGCAGAGCGTTTAAGCTCTGCATTTTTAATTTGGGCATGTTTAATTCAGACTAAGTCAGTCAATACTTAGTGCAAATAGAGAATTGTGTTAACCGCACTTTCAACCGTACTTTTCACCGTACTCTTAACCGTACTCTTAACCGTACTTTGCTTTTCGGGTATTTAAAATACTGTTCTACTTGTTACTGAGGTGCAAAAGGCAGTGGAATAGGCGTGCCGTTAACGCTAGCTTTACCGTCTTTAAGCTCCAGTTTTGTCTCGTAACCCTTCTCGGTTTCTTTTATCAAGCCTTGCTGAGCAAAGGTGCTTAACATCATTGGTGTTTGCTGCTCTACTGCGGCTTCGAGTTCTTCTGCTGACATGTTTTGCGCTTGTGGTGTTGCCATCAATTGACCCATCATATAGCCAGACGCTACGCTCTGTGCAAAGGCCTTATCAGCAACTATTTGTGCATCAGCCATGAGGTGTGTTACCCAATAAGCCACATCTTCCATGGTACCCGGTAGCGCATCAATGCCTACTAGCTTAGTATTCGCATGGGCACTAAACGAGCCTTCAGGTAACGTCGCTTTCAGCGTCGTAATGTTAAGTTCGGGTTCGGCTTTCAGCTGTGGAAGTAAGTTAGCTTCGACAAACTCCATCATTTTAGCGGGTACTTCTTCAGAAGGGATCATTAAAGATGTGTTGCTAAAGTCTTGATAAGCCTCGATGAAGTCTACGTCTAAGTTGTTTAGGGCAACGCCTAACACCATATCAGAGGCTTCAAGTTCTGGCCCCACGACCTTATCAATGGCGTATTCTACGTACACATTGGCGGTGTTGTTATCTTTATCAATGTTAGTGTCTGTAATCAGTGCAATATTCTCTAGCTGCACCGTAGCGCCCGCTTCAAGGCCGGATACTTCCATGGTTTCGATAAGCGCTTCAATTTTAGTTTCAAACAATTCGCCCTTGAAAGCTTCCATCATGCTGCCGTCATAGGCTACATCCATAGATAAATTAGCCATTTTCATCGAAAACTCATCGGCGTTAATACTTAGCGACTCGCCCGAGGACGTATATAAGGTTTGCCCTCCATCAGGCTTCGCTTCACCCGTATAGCCTGAAAACAGTAGGGTAAAGCCTTCTTCCTCATTAGTTGCGCTAAGGGCCGGAATGACATCTTCATAGCTTAGGCTGCCAAATAGACCAACCACGCCTTCATTATAATAGATGGACTGTTGCGCATCCCATTGAACGTATTCTCTTAATTCATCGCCATCAATCGACACTGTATAATGAACGCGCCCTAATCCAACGCCGTCACCAAAGTACACAGGACCGTGATGCGCAACCAAAGTAGCGGTAATGTTAGGGTTTTCGTCTAAAGGCATTTCTGCTGCATCGACATTTTGCGCATTGAAAAGTGCTTGAAAGTCTATAGCAAGTTTGATTTCCGCTTTTGTTGAGAACCAGCCTTTGTCGTACGAAAGGACTTCGGCTGAATATACAGCCTGTTCGTTAAATCCGTTTACGGCAGCGTTAACATTATCTTCAACGCTAGAACCGATAAAATAAGGGGCAATACCAAGCGCAACTAAAGTCACGCCAGCGCCAGCTAAAAGAGGTTTGTTCATTGTACAATCCTTTGTTGAGTGTGTTTCCTAGTGGCCCTGGTATAAAAACCAGGGCGCATTTTGTGATATTAATTGGGTTTAGTACGTTAAAGCTTTATTGGGATATACCCACTACTATTAGGCGCACCAAACAAGCGAGCCGCTTGGTGTACTTCGTTGGGCAAGCTATCGTCGGGTTTAAATTTACCGCTAACGCGGATATTTTTCATGTTGGTAGGAATAACCGCGTCGATAGATAAGCTCAACAAGTTAGGCTCGCTTACCATGATGCCAATGTCTTTCCCTTCGCAACGAAGTTTAGCTGAGTAAGTACCGAAATCAATGGGTCCTTGAGTTCCCGCAACCGTCGCGTTTAACCAGTCTCCTGTACCATCTAGCGACTCACACGCTGGACCAAAGGTTAGATCGTTTAACGAGACTTTAAAGCGTCCGCCTGCATTTACCGGTAAGGGTAGGCGAACTTGTGCAAGTACTCTATCTACAGGCAGATACAGCGTAAAGTTCTCGGTATTAATTGTATCTTGGCTGAAAAGCCCTGTAGTAACAGGCCCTTCAAACGCGATGTCGTTTTTATCGCGAATATTACCGGCTTTAAGATCTAGCTTAACTTTACCCAATAACATATGAAGTGGGCTAAGTTCCCACTTCAGGTTATTAACAGGCAAGCCGTTAACCACTAGGGTCTGTGCTTTACCAGAAAATAAGGTGCCACTTACTCCGCTTACAGAAACATTATTCGGTAGTGTTATACGACCAATAACCTGCACTGCGGGCATATAAGCAATAGCAAACAATAGGAAGGCAAGAATTCCGCCTATGATCCAACTAACTTTCGACTTCATGCTTTACCTAACTGTAGTCGGCGAATTTTGATATAGCCCGGCGCATCTGCTTCAGCTATATCGGCTTGAAGAATAACTACGCCCATGTTTTCCATGGCTTTAAGCCATTCCAGAACCGCATTAAATGGCGCTTGGTCTACCCATACCTGCAGTTCATCACCTTGAGGCTGCATACGGGAAATAGCAATATCATGTTGGGCAGTGGTTCGGTTCACCGCTTGCGGTAACGACCCTGAAAACACCCGTTTGTTGCCCGAACTACGACGTAACTGCTGAGCGCGTGCACCGCTGTCTTTTACCCAAACCAAAAGCGACTGCTGGTTATCAAGTAATTGCTTTTGTTTGTCTAGCGCAGCATTAAGTGGCGACCAAACTGCAAAATAAAACAGTGCTATCACTACCATCACTGCAGAAATTAGCACTAATTTTTGTTCCCGTTCAGTGAGGGCTTTGTATTTTTCTAAAAGCGCGTTCACAACGTACTCCTTACTGAAACTGTACCCACAACGCCATTGTCACGATTATTGATAGCACCCTGTTCAACCACAAAACCGGCGTTTTCAGCGCTGCGTTTAAACTGCTCTAAGGCTTCAAAGTTTTTACCCTGCGCCTGAATACGAATTTCTGTGCGGGTAGCGTCAAAGCGCAATGTTTGTGGCTTAACGTCGGTGGCTGAAAAAGCTGGTGCAAGCTGATCTAACATAATAAGCATGGAAGCATCCCCACCGCCCTGCTCTAACTTGGCAAGCTCGCTTTGTAGCTTTAACCGTACGTTGCGATAGGTACCAATGTTGGGAAAGCCGGCTTTAACTGCGCTACTTATTTCACTGCTAAGTGCTTGGTTTTGCGACTTTAGCTGATAAAGAGTAACGCCTTTATCTACTAAGCTGGTACACAGTGCAAGTACAGCGAGTACAGCGGCTACACGCCACTGACTTAGCACTCCGCTGCGCTTACGTTTAATCTTGTACTCACCCTGGCACAAGTTAAAGCTGCTTTGCATGGCTTCTTTAGCCAATACTTGCATGGGCAACTCAAGTGGGGCCTGCGCTTCTTCAATATTCGGTAAACTGCCTAAATCGATACCAGCGTAGTTCGTAATGGTCACAGGCGCTTCTTGCTGCGCAGTAAAATGCACTAATGTAGGAAGCAACCAAGTTTGTTCACCTTGAACCCCTTTAAATTCGTCTTGGCGAACCAGTAGCTGCTCACCTAAGGTCAGTACCGACCAGCCGTTTTCGGTTACTGGAACAGCGAGTACATCAGGAATAATAGTGTCGCAGAATAACCCTGCTTCGCTTAGCCAAGCTTGCCACTGCTCCATTTTTTCATGGCTAACCACAGCGACAGCTTGGTTGTCGCCGCGCTTAGGGCCAATGGCGAAAAACTGCTGGCTAATGTCGGTAGCCAATTCGTCTTCTAGCATAAATGGAATGGCTGAGATAATTTTACGCCCTGCTTTAGGCGGTAGTTCTACCCATTTAAGCAGTATCTCGCTGCTTGGTGCTAGAGCGATAACGCTTCGCTGACCAGCGCGTTCGGTAAGCGTAGATAAGTCTTCTGCACTAGGTAGTTCGCCAGAAGCAATGATCTCGTCTTCAGATTTTGAATAAACGAGCCAGCTTATCGGGTCGGTGTAGTTGGCGCCTAAACGCACCAATAATTGTTCCATTAATAGGTTCCCCCAAACTCGCGATTCACAATGCTAACGCCACTGTCGGCGCTTGCATGAAACACGGTGGAAAGCTTAAAGGTTGCTTTGTTGTATTGTGTTTTTGTATGCAACATAAAATATTCAGTTTTAACCGTAAACCAATCTTGTCGAGAGCTTGTTAAATTAAGCGCTTGAACAGAGGGCTCGCTTAAAAAGTCATTGATTTCGTCCCATCCGTTTTGCGGACGGCTGCTGAGTAAACTCGCAGCTTGCTGAATATCAAGCCCCGTTAGGCCTGCTAGTAATGGTGCATCTTCCTCTTCTAACGTATTAACGTTTATTTTCAATTCACTGTAATCTGGGATCACGCAAACCAAAGGCATTAAATCGTCTAGCCATGCTGGTGATACTCCGTTAATAATACGCAATTCACTTTTTGATGCCAGTGGTCCGTTGGCTGCAAGATATGGAAACTCTCTTGACTCATACTCGCTGTCTTCTGCGCCATAAGGGCGCATGCTGTCATCTTCATCAACCCAGTCTGCTAAGCTGTCGCGCAGTGTATCGGCGGTAAAGTTGTCTAACCCATCTACGTTTAGTGATAGCAACATGGTGTGAAAAGCTTCCATTGCTTCGGTAGTATTACTTGAGGCGCTACTCGATGCACTATTTGCGTTATTCGAAGCACTACCCGACGCTATTGCGTTAAGATTAAAGCAAGCTTGAAGGTCTTCCAAATTAGCCGTTAAGCCGCCGTTTTCTAACGGATAGCTAAATTCTTGTGCCCAAGGTTGGTCAATAGAAATAGTATCTGGGCTTTCCTCTATCAGCGACTGAATTGACTTACGTGCAAAAGCTTCGGCGCCCATGGCGTACCAATAAGCCTGATTATTGTCTTTTAAATTCATGGTGCGCTGCACTTGTAGCTGTAATCGCGTGCCCATTTCTGTAGCTAGCACGGCCACTAGTGCCACAATCATAAGCACAATCATTAACGCCACACCCTTTTGGTTAGCTGGTGGGCTAGACAGCTGGGGCATACACGTCTCAGCCTTGGCGCGCGTATGGTTTTTTAAAAGGCGTCTTCCTGTGTTTGGCATTATGACGATTCACCCGTAGTTAAGGTAAATTCCCTTCGAATTTTGCCAAAGTCTTTACTTACAAATTCTATCGCCACTGCCCGCGGTAGCGCCGCGCCTTTGTAGCTTTCACTCCACGAGATATCTTCTTCATCATCTAACGAACTGCTGTTCGAGGTGGCGAGAAACTCAATTTTTAAACTTTCTACGTCTTCTAGCAGCACTCGTACTTTGGGCTCGTAGCCAATAACATTATCCACGTAATTACTGTAAAGACGCTCAAGCTTGTTCTCTTGAAGCCTGTAGGCAACAAACTGCAAAGTACTTCTTGGCAGCATTAACTGAGGATTGTGCCAACCGCCCCGCACAAAACCAATGCCATCATCATCGCTGTCGTCGGTTTCTCCACCTGCCATTACTACATCTTGCTTTTCTCCGTTTACACGAGAAGCGCGAGGTACTGCCTGTTGAATATCACGTTCAATAGTGATCATGGCCCTCTGTAGCAATTGGAGCTTAGCAAAGCGCTCTTCAGAAATATCATTGCTGTCGATAACTGTGGTAAGCAATCCCGTTGACGCCAGCCCGATAAGGGTAAATATGGCCATGGCAATCAGTATTTCTATAAGCGTAAATCCGCGCTGCATACTAGTTCCCCGCCGTTGGCTTAGCCACAAAAGTGGTAACCGATGTCACTGAACTTTCGTAGCTTTCGTCTTCGCCTACCGAAACGGTAACTGCACGCAAGTCGTTATCGTTGGTCTTCGCAACGGTTTGTTGCCAGTACCAAGTGCGGTCAGCCATCTCCATGGTGCCTTTTAAATTATTTTTGGGCGGCCAGGTGGTATCAAGCTGAAGCTGGTTAAGTCGATTGCTTGCTACCCAATTGGCAAAAGTGACAGACTCTATTTGGCCAACGCTAGATAAGTGCTCGCCAGCCGCTTTGAGCACGGCGGTGCCTGTTAGTGCGAATATAAGGAGTGCCACCATAACTTCAAGTAGGGTTAAACCACGTTGGTTATGGGGGTTGTTAACCGCAATGCTCTTGCCAGAAGAATTTACCGAGTTTGTTCTCATACAAGGTGCTTTCATAGTGGTCGCGTTCATAATGGACGCTCCAGGGGACCTTCAAGCACTAAAGGCGGTAAGTCTTGGTTCTGCAAGCTGTAATAGACAGGGTCGTCGCCGTCATCGCCTTCATAATTGAACGATAGGCTAAAAGGTGTTATTTCGCCGCTCGACATAATCAGCACTTGAGGCGGAGGCAGCTTTTTCTCTTCTTCGTTACCTATTTCTACGCCTTCGTCAGAAACACTTAGGTTTTCGTCGAACAATTCTCTGTCAAAGAGTCTATCTTCAACGTCCCACGGAAGGTCGTCTAAATTTAAGGAGAAGGTAAAAGGTTCGGGTAACGTGAAAGGCTCGTAGGTTTTTTCGCCTTCAATACGCTGCCACTCATCATCGTCGTCTAGGTAAACGAAGTAGTATTCGTTTTTGTCAGCTTCAAAACGTACGCCTAGCTGTTGTTGATTTAACACCGCGAAGTCGCTGGCCATATCAATAATTACTTGCAGGCGTTGAGCTTGGGTTTTTAATAGGTCTGACTTACTTGCGCCGAAGGCGTTAAACATAATGTAACCCGCCGCCAAGCCCATAAGCAGCAGTACCAGCATGACTTCTAAAAGGGTAAAGCCTGCTTTATAAGCCGATGTACTGCCGCTGTAGCGCATAAAAGTTAGTTCAGGTATTCGTTAATGTTCCAGTTACCAATGTCATCATCAGTACCCGGTTCGCCGTCTGGACCATTAGAGAAAATATCTACTACGCCAAGTTCTCCTGGGCTAATTAGCGCATACGGGTTGCCCCACGGATCTTCAGGTAGGCGCTTAATGAAGCCACCTTCAGGGTAGTTACGAGGAATCGGGTCGATAGTCGGCGCGGTAACTAGCGCATCAAGACCTTGCTCAGTGGTTGGGAAGCGGTTGTTACGCAACTTGTACATTTCCAGCGCACTTTCCATTTGCTGGATGTCTACCGCGGCCTTTTTAAGCTGTGCTTCCTCTTGATTACCCAAAATTTGTGGTGCAACCATTGAGGCCATAATACCGATGATTAGAAGTACGACCATGACTTCAATCAAACTGAAACCAGAACTGCGATTAAGTGTTTTCATTAAATATTCACCATGTTGTTCAATGCTAAAATTGGTTGCAATATTGCCATAACGATAAACAGGACAATGCCTGCCATCGATACAATAAGTAAGGGTTCAAATACCTTAAGTGAGACACCAATAAGCGCTTCAAATTCCCTATCTTGATTATCTGCGGCACGAGCTAGCATCTGCTGTAGCTCGCCCGACTTTTCCCCTGATGCAATCATATGCATCATCATTGGTGGAAACATTTTTGTGTTATCTAGTGCAGCGCGTAAGCTTGAGCCTTCTTTAACGTTGACTGCCGCATCGGCTACTTGATTTTTAATATGCTGGTTTTCCAGTACATCGCCAGAAATACGCATAGCTTCAAGTAGCGGCACTGCGCTGGCGCTTAATATACTTAAGGTGCGAGCAAAACGGGCCGTATTTAAGCCCCTTGAAACTCGACCTATTAAAGGCAGTGTTAAAAGTGCTTTGTGATAGCGCAATTTCATGTGCTTTTGTTGCAGCACGCGCTGAATAATAACAATAAGTACGCCAATGCCAATTAGCATAAACAAACCGTAGTTCTGAAGCCATGTACTTACAGAAATAAGAAACTGTGTTATGCCCGGCAGGTCTTGCCCCATATGATCGAATTGCCCAACAATTTTAGGCACTACTACGGTTAACAGCAGTAATACGATACCCATTGCAAAGAACAGCATTAACGATGGGTAAATCATCGCTTGAGTAATTTGGCTGCGGGTTTGCTGCCTGCGCTCTGTGTAATCGGCCAGTCGGTTAAGCACGGTATCAAGGTGACCGGATTTTTCACCAGCTGCAACCATTGCGCGGTATAGTTCGTCAAACACACTAGGAAATTGTGCAAGCGCGTCTGCAAGGCCGTGACCTTCTACCACTTTACTGCGTACCGCCATCATCATGTTCTTCTGGCGGGGTTTTTCACACTGTTCGGCGACAGCGAGTAGTGCTTCTTCAACAGGAAGTGCTGATTCTACAAGCGTTGCCATTTGGCGTGTAAGAAGCGCTAAATCCGATGCTGAAATACGTGGTTTAAACAGTGAAAAAGAAAGTCCTTTGCCTTCGTTTTGTGACCGTTCTGCAACTTGCTCTACTTCTAACGGAATTAAGCCTTTTTCTCGCAGCTGTTGGCGTACCTGACGTGCGTTATCGCCTTCAAGTACCCCATTTGTATTTTTACCGCGGGCATTAACCGCTTTATAAGCGAATGCCGCCATTTAATCTTCCCTCGTTACTCGAAGCACTTCTTCAAGAGAAGTTTCTCCAGCTAGCACCTTGCTACAGCCGTCTTCACGGATGCTTGGGGTCGAGGTTCTGATATAACGTTCAATAGCTTGTTCGCCCACACCTTCGTGCATCATTTCACGCACTTTTTCATCAACTAATAACAGCTCGTGAATGCCGGTACGGCCACGGTAACCAGTTTGATTACACGCTGCGCAGCCGTGCGGCTTATAGATAGTGGTGTCGCTCGTTGCGCTCTGCCCTAGTACTTCAAGCTCAGAAGCGTCTGGCGTATGGGGCTTTTTACAATCTGAGCACAGGGTACGTACCAGTCGCTGTGACAATACGGCCAATAAGCTCGAAGACAGCAAAAATGGCTCAATACCCATGTCTTCTAGACGAGTAATGGCACCTGCTGCAGTATTGGTATGTAGTGTAGACAGCACTAAGTGACCGGTTAAACTGGCTTGAACGGCAATTTGTGCGGTTTCGATGTCGCGGATCTCACCCACCATGACTACATCAGGATCTTGACGCAAAATAGCGCGAAGCCCGCGGGCAAAGGTCATATCCACACGAGGGTTAACCTGTGTTTGTCCGATACCTGGCAGATCAAACTCGATAGGATCTTCAACCGTTAATATGTTTCTGTCTCGCGAGTTTATTTCAGTTAACCCGGCGTACAGCGTGGTACTTTTACCAGAACCCGTTGGGCCTGTAACCAAAATAATGCCGTGAGGCTTTCTGATAAGGGACGAAAAATGGTTTCGGTTTTGAAGCGTCATGCCCAAATCTTCTAGATTCAAACGAGCATTGTTTTTATCTAAAAGACGCAGCACCACGCGCTCACCGTGACTTGATGGCATGGTAGAAACACGAACATCCACAGCGCGACCGGCAATGCGAAGCGTAATACGACCATCTTGAGGTACGCGTTTCTCAGCAATGTCTAATTTCGCCATTACCTTGATACGCGAAACCAACATGGATGAAAGTTTGCGATTAGGACGTAAAATCTCGCGCAATACACCGTCTACCCGAAACCGAACAACAAGCTGATTCTCAAAGGTTTCGATGTGAATATCCGACGCACCTTCTTTTATCGCTTCGCCCAACATAGCGTTGATAAGCTTGATGATAGGCGCATCATCTTCACTGTCTAATAAGTCTTCAGTGTCAGGCAAGTCTTCGGCAAGGGCGAACAAGTCGCTTTCATTACCAAGGTCTTCCATAAGCTGTTTAGCTGCAGAGCTATCGCGCTGAAACGCACTCGTTAATAGGTTTTCAAACTCGTCAGCAGGGATAGTTTTAGGTACAAACGGTTCCCCATAAAAGCGCCTAACTTCGGCGAACACGTCAAATGGCGTATTTTCTGTAAAATACAGAACTGCAGGCGTTTCGTTGGTTTCAAGCAACACTTGGTTGCGTTTTGCAAAACTAAACGATAACTGCTTAGGGCCAGCCTCTTCTTCAGGTAAACCGGCCTCTTCACCCATGGCTTCTAGGGCTTCTTCTTGCGCCTCTAGTGCTTGAGTAAGTTGTTCATCCGCCATACTACTCGTTACCTTCTTTTTGCTTCTCTTTCTCTGAAAGGTACTCTTCAAATGAAGGTGGTAGGGCTAGTGCATCGTTCCACTCAGGCATGCTCGGCGTTTCAGCCGTTGGCATTAGAGACACACCTTCTTGCTGACGTTTAAGCTGTAGCGCTCGAATATAGTTGTATTTACGGTGACTGATTGAGTTCATAGTAGCGCCGTCACGCACAATCGTAGGTTTTAAAAATACCATTAGATTACGCTTACGCTTGCTGGTCGATGTGGTTTTGAAAAGGTGACCAAGAATAGGGATATCGCCTAAAAGCGGCACTTTAGACACACTTTCTTGTACGTCTTCATCAATCAATCCACCTAGTACGATAGTGCCGCCATCATCAACGATTACTGTGGTTTTAATTTCACGCTTGTTAATCGAGATATCTACCGAGGTTGCACCGCTTACGCTCGACACTTCTTGTTCAATAAGTAATTGAACTGCATCGCCTTCGTTAATTTGCGGTGTCACTTTAAGTTTGATACCCACTTCTTGACGGTCGACAGTTTGGAACGGGTTAGAGTTGTTCGCGCCCGTTGTAGTACCGGTAATAATCGGTACTTCCTGACCTACAATGAAAAACGCTTCTTCATTGTCCATGGTAGTTAGGTGAGGTGTGGCAAGAATATTAGAGTTGGTATCAGTGCTTACCGCTTGGACAACAGCGCCCCAGCCATTTTCGATAACACCGGCAATCAATCCATTAGCACCACCTAAAAGGCTGGCTAGTGAAGTATAGTCGCCTTCATCGGTGGTAGTCACAGTTACCACTTCACCGTCGTCGGTAACATAGGCTTCGGTATCTGTATCATCTTCTGCTTGCTTAAGGGCTACGGCTAATGAACCTACAGGAACTACACCGTTGCTAAATTGCGTGCCGCCACCTTGTTCTGAAACCCATTGTACACCTAGCGTTGTGCCATCGCCTTCAAACACTTCTACGATAATAGCTTCAACTTGTACCTGCGCACGGCGAATATCTAGCTGTCGCACCACTTCCTCAAGCGAGCGCATCATATCCGGCTCTGCGGTGATTACGATAGCGTTAGAGTCTTCATGTGCGTCAATGCTGATTTCGCGGTTTGAACTCGCTCGGCGTGACGTAGTACCGCTGCCTTGTTCTTCTGCTTGAATACTGGCCGATACGCCTTGAAGTACCTTAACTAAATCTTCTGCTTTTGCGTAGTTTAGGAACAATACGCGAGTGTTGCCATTGGACTCAAGTTCTTGGTCCATGCGCTGAATAAGGTTAATAAGACGCTGACGTGCTTTAACGTCGCCACTAACGATCACAGAGTTCGTTCTATCGTCTGCTACAACGCGAGGTTCAGATTTAGCTCCAGTATTCGCTTTGCCTTGTGATTTGTTGATACTTTCAATAATACGTACCATCTCAGAAGCTGACGCATAACGAAGTTTTACGATTTCGACTTCTTCATCGCCCGCGCGGTCTACGCGTTCAATAATTTCCACAAGACGATTCACTACCGCAGCACGGCCGGTTAGCATCATTACGTTTGATGGATCGTGGCTTACTACGTTACCGCCACCTGCTTGGTCATTTAGCTGACGTAAAATAGGAGCCAGTTCACGTACCGGTACGTTATAAACAGGCACTACGCGGGTAATAAACTCATCGCCGTCTTGTTGCGCGCCTTCCACTACTGGAATATTAGAAGTTTTCGCGTCTTTAGAGCGTACAACTTTTAAGATGCCGCTTGGCATTTCAACTACAGCAAAGTCGTAAACTTGGAGTACATTTAGGAAAAATTGATAATACTGATCTTCATTAAGCATGTCGTAACTGCGCACGCTAATTTTGCCGCGTACGTTTGGGTCGACAATAATGGTGCGCTCAAGGTTTTTGCCGACAATATTAATGAATTCATTGATGTCAGTATCTTTGAAATTAGGCATGTATTCAGCGGCAGTCACCGAGAAACACAGAAGCGCCGTACACATAGCTGTGCCTAAGCGAGATAATAGTTTATGGCTAGTGCGCCTTTTCATTCTAACTTCCTTCATTTCCTAACATGTCGATGGCTGAATTGCTTGTCAGTTACGTGCTGACCTCTACACAAACGCTTACTAGTAAAAAGCGAGACGTTACCGTTTTAGTTGTTGTTACGCCTCGGGTAAATCTAAGTAAAGCGTGGTTAAACTGCCATCTCGAATAATCGTTAATTCTATATTCTGTGCATTGCGTAGCTCAGACAGTGCCTCTTGCGATTGTTGCAAGTCGGTAAGGTCTAGCCCGTTAATTTGGGTAATGACATCGCCAGCCTGAAGCCCGGCCGATTTGAATAACTCAGGTTCTTTCCCAGGACTAACTTGATAACCTATAAGTTGACCTTCCTCAGTTTTCGGCGATATCGAAATAAAATCTGTAAAGCTAGCAGGCCGTTCACGAAGTGCCGCAGTTGCCTCTAATGCTTCATCGCTAAGCTCGACGGTATCTTCTTCTAATTCATCTTCTGGCTCAGGGCGATTTCTTGCCTGCATTTCACGGCGACGATTAGCTTCGTCGTAGTCAATGCCGTCTAGCATCAGGGTTTCGTTTCTTACCCCGTTTTTAATAATGACGCGGTCGTTATACACCTTTTGCAACGTGGCATTGGTGCCTTCGATTTTGTCGCCTAAACCATATACCGCTTGGCTTCCACGATTTTCAATAATCGCAGTACCAGCTTCTTGTTCCGAACTTGCTACTACACCCGTTAAAGTTAGATTCAAACGGGTTTCAGGGGCGTCGGTTACTTCGGCAACGGGTTCAGCAGGTTTAGCTGCCGCATTACCAAATAAATTCAGCTGTTGTATTTTCGCTATGTTGACCCCACTTTTGCCTGATGACGATGAAATAACCGGAGCTCGGCTTACTGTGGGTGTCGCAGATAGTTGAGGTTCAGGTATAATTCGCCACACAAGTTTGGCAGCAAATGCAATTAAATACAGGCTAAGCAGAACCACTACTATGGTATGTAGCTGTTTTTGATGCTGGCTTAGATAAACAACCAGAGATTGTGGATTGGGTTTATTGAATGTCATGCTGCCACTAATGGTACTGCTTTATTATAATATAGTGAATTTTTGGTTAACCGCGCTTTAGCAAACCCATAATAGCCTAGTAAAGGTGAGGGTCAAACACTAAAGCCGCACCATTACGAAATTATTACATGAGCCAATCGGAAAGTAACAATACACCACAAAATGTTAGGCTGGACAAGTGGCTATGGGCTGCAAGGTTCTTTAAGACTCGCGCCATCGCTAGAGATATGGTGCAGTCGGGAAAGGTCCAGTACAACGGGCAACGAGCCAAACCTGGTAAGCATGTAGAGCTTGGTGCCATGATTAAAGTTCCCGCAGGATGGGATATTCGTGAAATAAAGGTGCTAGGCTTAAGTGATAAGCGTTTAAGTGCACCTTTAGCGCAGGCGCTTTTCGAAGAAACGGCTGAAAGTGTAACAAAACGTGAAGAAAACCAAGCCGCACGAAAAATGAGCGCGTTTCACAGTCCTAAACCAGATCATAGACCTGATAAAAAGCAGCGACGACAGATTATTAAATTTAAGCAGCAATAGTGTGCTGCTCAACAGGATCATTTATGAGCGATTTCGATAAATTACACCGCTTCCTATTTACTCAAGCTAACGTTCGAGGCGAGTTGGTTCGTCTTGATGAAAGCTTAAAAAACATAGTGCACAGCTATGAATACCCAGTGCAAATTCAAACTTTGCTAAGTGAAATGGCAGCGGCGACGTCACTTTTAACGGCAACCCTTAAGTTTAAAGGTGAAATTTCACTGCAAATTCAAAGCAAAGGGCCAGTAAGTTACGCGGTATTAAATGCCACACATGAGCAAACGCTTCGCGGTGTGGCGCGCTGGGATGAAACACTGGAAACGCTGCCAGATACCTTTTCTGAGCTATTGTCACAGGCCGTACTGGTTATTACTATCACACCAGATGAAGGCGAGCGTTATCAAGGTGTAGTAGCTTTGGATAAACCGTCTCTTGCTGAATGTATTGAAGGCTACTTTGCTCAGTCAGAGCAGCTTGCAACCAGCGTTCATCTGATGACAGACATGAGCGACCCTAAAAATGCGAAAGCGTCGGGCGTGTTGTTGCAAGTACTACCTACCGATGCAAGCGCAACTGACGTGTCGCAGGCCAATGAATTTGCTCACATCTCAAAAATTACCGAAACACTGACCAAAGAAGAGATGTTCTCTTTGCCTGTTGAGGACATTTTGTATCGTCTTTATCACCAAGAAGATGTGGAAATGTACCCAGCTAAGGACGTATCGTTTGCGTGTTCTTGCTCAAAAGAGCGCAGCGCAGAAGCACTTCGTCATGTAGAGAAGTCTGAACTTCGCGCGATTATTGCGGAAGAAGGCGCGATCAAAATGAACTGTCAGTACTGCCATGCAGAATACCGCTTTGACAGTATAGACGTTGAAGCTATTCACAGTGGCAACTTCGACGCTCCTTCTTCTAATCAGTAACTACTTGTTTACTTCTGTGTTAAAGCACCTTCTTTCGAAGGTGCTTTTTTATTTCAGAACACCTCGCAGTATATCTCAATTCATTCGCTCAACACTTCACTTTTGGTCAAAAAATGCCCAGCAGTAAGTGTTTAACTTTTCTCCACAGTCACATTTTCCTTTTTCTCCCGGTTTCAGTGAAAGTTTTCACTCGCTGTTTCAAAAAAAATTTAATTTTTTATTTTGAAATTCATCGATCAATATAGGTTTTCTAATCCCTATTTTTGCATTTATATCCAAGGTAAAGGCTTTCTTTGTAATTAATTTACAATATTTATGAAATTAGTATGTTCTAAATAGTGAGTATGCGTTTTATAAATGCTCTAAAGGCCTTGTTTACATTACACTCAAAGAGGTGATACTTTTTTGAAAGTGCTTTTGAAAAATTACATATAGGGTAACAGCCATGACCGCAGCAGCCTCAATTCAAACGGAACTGAAAGTAACGCCACTTATCGACCTGCCAAATGCAGAGCTCATCGAACGCGCCGTATTGCGCGGAGAAGGTGTATTAGACAAAAACGGCGCGCTTGTCGTTGAAACCGGCAAACGTACCGGTCGTTCTCCAAACGACCGGTTTATTGTGAAAGAGCCAACTACCGAAAACGACATCGATTGGGGCAAGGTTAACAAGCCTTTTGACGCCGACAAATTCGATGCACTGTGGGATAGAGTAGAAGCTTATCTTTCTACCCAAGAACACTTTCTTTCACACCTTCAAGTGGGCTCTGACCCTGAACATGCTTTATCTCTAGAGGTAAGAACGCAAACTGCTTGGCAGCACGTGTTTGCTCGTAATCTATTTATTATTCCAGAACAGTGGAATGTTAAAGGTGACCAGCCATGGCAAATCTTAAACGTACCTGGTTTCACCTGTGAGCCAGAGCGTGACGGCACTAACAGCGACGGCACGGTTATCATCAATTTCGCGAAAAAACGCGTATTGCTTGCGGGCATGCGTTACGCGGGCGAGATGAAAAAAGCCATGTTCTCAGTGCAAAACTTCCTGCTTCCAGCAAAAGATGTACTACCTATGCACTGCTCAGCCAATGTGGGTGAAGAAGGCGATGTGACCTTGTTCTTTGGCCTTTCAGGTACTGGTAAAACTACGCTCTCAGCTGACCCTAAGCGTTTCTTGATTGGTGATGACGAGCACGGCTGGGCACCAGGTAGCGTATTTAATATCGAAGGCGGTTGTTACGCTAAGTGTATCGATCTTTCTCAAAAGAACGAGCCAGTAATTTGGAATGCGATTAAGTTTGGCACTATTTTAGAAAACGTAGTGCTTGATGATACGCGTACACCAGATTACACGGATACATCGCTAACCCAAAACTCACGTGCGGCCTACCCACTTTCACACATTGAAAAGCGCGTTGCTGAAAACCGTGGTGGAGAACCTCGCTCAGTGGTATTTTTAACCTGTGACGTAAGCGGCGTATTACCTCCGGTTTCTGTACTAACTGAAGAAGCTGCGGCGTATCACTTCCTAAGCGGTTACACAGCGAAAGTAGGCTCTACTGAAATTGGCTCTACTAGCGATATT
This sequence comes from Alteromonas sp. ABH4_452, assembly GCF_056311825.1. Classification (NCBI taxonomy): domain Bacteria; kingdom Pseudomonadati; phylum Pseudomonadota; class Gammaproteobacteria; order Alteromonadales; family Alteromonadaceae; genus Alteromonas; species Alteromonas sp. ABH4_452. Next base: position 510,481 of record NZ_CM149973.1, read on the forward strand.
GAATCAACCTTCTCAACTTGTTTTGGTGCGCCTTTCTTTCCGCGTCCAGCAGGCGTGTATGCAGAACTACTGATTAAGCGTGTTAAAGCGTTTGGTGCAAAGGTTTACCTAGTTAATACCGGTTGGACAGGCGGTCCTTACGGCACAGGTAGCCGTTTCGATATCCCTACTACGCGCGCCATCATCGATGCGATTGTATCGGGCAATTTGGCTGATGTGGAAACTCAGCACATTGACGCGTTAAACCTAGATGTGCCAGTGGCAATAGACGGTATAGACAGCAATTTGCTTGTGCCTCAAAACACGTGGGCGGATAAAGAGAAGTACAACGAATACGCCGCTAACTTAGTTAACGACTTTAAACAGAACTTTGAAAAATATAACGTTAGCGACGCTATCGTTAAAGCCGGGCCGGGTAACTAATACTCGGTTCGCCCCTTCCCAACGTTCATCACACTCAACGTGATTGATGTTTTGCCCGCACCGTGTTGCGGGCTTTTTTTGTATTTTTGTTAACAAATTTAACATTATGAATACGTATGTTTATTTAAGTCGAGCAATGCACTAGCTATCATTCACAGTACACAAGTAGGCTTTAATTAAGCGAGCTTCGTCAATTAAGTGCGCTTCGCTAGGAAGCATAAATAAGGTTTTGAGCATGATAGACAGGAAACAGCGTATAGCACTTGCATGTGCTAGTTTTGCATTTTTTTCGGTAAATACGGTAGCCGAAGTTCAAAGAGCGACACTCGAAAAAGCTACGCTAAATATTGATACGGATACCAATGACTTCACGATAAGCGCGTTGCACGATAGTGGCTTTCAAGTAACGTATCTTACTGATGATAATGGCACGCCTTACGCAAATCTACCGTCTATGGCGCTTCCCGAGCACGCGTTGACTGATGCAACAAAAAACACCGTTAATGATGTAGAGCTAGTTGAAACTGCGACAACCCTAATCCTAAAGCTCAACAATATTGCAGCGCATGTTGATAAGTCGACGCACGCTATCAGCTATTCCGTAAACGGCAAAATTGTAGCGAAAGAGCAAGGCGGACTAAGTGTTTCCAGTAACGGCGTCAGCCTGTCGTTTGCGCTAGATGAAAACGAAAAACTCTATGGTGGCGGCCAGCGCGTACTAGGTATGGACCGTCGTGGTCATAGCATGCCGCTATACAACAAAGCACACTACGGTTACACCACCTCTTCAAATCAAATGTACTTTGGCTTATCGGCGGTGATGTCGTCAAAAAATTATAGTGTATTGTTCGATAACACTGCTTCTGGCGAGCTAGATATTGGCAAAACGAACAGCGACGAGTTGCTATTTAAGGCGCAAGGTGGGCGCGCCAGCTACATCATGGTGTTGGGTGAAAACCTAGAAGATACGGTAACGTCTACTGTAGCAGTAACGGGAAAACAGCCGCTTCCACCGCGTTGGTTGTTAGGTAACTTTGCTTCTCGCTTTGGTTATAAGTCGCAGCAGCAGGTAATGGATGTTGTCGACCAATTTAACACGCAAGATATTCCTGTTGATGCTGTGGTGCTAGACCTTTACTGGTTTGGTAAAGACATAAAAGGGCACATGGGAAACTTAAGCTGGGACACAACCACGTTCCCAGAACCTGAAAAAATGATTAGCGAGCTACGCGCTCAAGATGTAAAAACCGTACTTATAACAGAACCGTTTATTCTTACGACGTCAAAGCAATGGGATAGCGCTGTTGCCAATAATGCCCTTGCGCAAAACGATAATGGCACGCCGTATACCTTCGATTTCTATTTTGGCAATACCGGCCTAGTTGATGTATTCAGTGAGTCCGGCCAAAATTGGTTTTGGCAATACTATAAAAAGCTTGCTGCACAGGGTGTTGCCGGCTGGTGGGGCGACTTGGGCGAGCCTGAAGTGCACCCTGATGATATTCAGCACATGTGGCAATCGAAAAAAGTAAGTGGTGCGGAAGTTCATAATGGTTATGGCCACCAGTGGGCCAAAACCGTATATAACAACTTAACAGAGCTTCAACCTGACACGCGCCCGTTCGTGCTCATGCGTTCAGGCTTTTTGGGCAGCCAACGTTATGGAATGGTGCCGTGGACGGGCGATGTAAGTCGAAGCTGGGGCGGGCTTAAGCCACAGGTAGAGTTGGCACTTCAAATGAGTGTTTTTGGAATGGCGTATACCCATTCTGATTTAGGCGGGTTTGCTGGAGGCGAAACCTTTGATGCCGAGCTTTATACAAGATGGCTTCAGTTCGGTACCTTTTCACCGGTATTTAGGCCTCATGCACAGGATAATATTGCCCCAGAGCCTGTTTTCCATGCCGACCCCGTGAAGTCTATTGCACGCAAGTTTATTCAACTTCGTTACGACATGCTGCCGTACAATTATTCATTGGCGTTTGAAAATGCACTGAACGGCACACCGCTAATGCGCCCATTGGCCATGGAGTATAGTGAAAGCTCATGGTTTGAAAACGCTGACAGCTATTTATGGGGCGACGCGCTGTTGGTGTCACCCGTGACTAGCTCTGACCAGACCCTATGGCCGACAGTTCTTCCTGAAGGCGTTTGGTTCGACTTTTTCTCAAACACCAAATACCAAGGCGGGCAAACGGTAGATTACCCGTTAACCCAAGAAAACTTCCCTGTATGGGTTAAAGCAGGCGCCTTTATGCCCATGTCAAAAGGGCTTGATCGTACCGAGCAGTTTAATGCTCGCCAGCTAGAGATACATTACTGGCACGATAGCTCTGTCGCTTCATCTTCTTACACCTATTACGAAGATGACGGTAAGAATCCAGCGTCTGTTGAAAAAGGTTTGTACACTAGTTTACAGCTACGCTCGTCAGTTGATGATAACGCTGAGTTAACCCTTTCTCTTGGCAGTGACGGCAGCTATATCGGTATGCCGAAGCAGCGCAACATCACCTACGTGGTGCACGGCTTTAGTCAAAAACCTTCGCGTGTTTTGATTGATGGCCATAGCGTGCCAGTTGCATGGGATGAAAAAGGGAAAACGCTTTCGCTTGCATTTAACTGCGACTATCAGCAGTCTGTTGAAGTTGTGATCATGCGATAATGTAAGTTGTGCTCATGAGATAAGAAAGGGCCCTGATCTGTCTTACTAGGCAGTTTTCCCAAGGGCACACTTTCTAAGTTAAGGGCGCTACCTAGATTGTGCCCTTACAACTACATCTGATGTTTCCCAACTGATATCAACTGTGGAGCCTAAATGAGCCGACTTCCCGCGACCATTGTTATTTTTGCCGGTTTTTTCTTAATTGGTAAGTTATTTCTTTTATGGGGAATACTTCTACCTGATATTGCCGCCGATCTGAATATGTCTGAGGTCGTCAGTGGTGCTTTGTTCTCGCTGTTTTCGGTAGGCATGATGTTGGGCGCGGTGATTGGCGGTAAATACGCCAGTCGCTTCGAGTACATGCCGCTATTAGCGACCCTGTTTAGCATGAATACGGGGCTTCTGCTTTTAGTCTCAGTACTGTCATCTTGGCAATGGTTTCTGGTGTTAGCTGTTTTGATTGGGGTGGTAAGCTCAACGATCTTTACCATAGGTCACACACTAATCGCGCGGATGTACGCTGAAAAGCGCTTTACTATGATGGGCTTAATGGACTTCATGTTCAGCTTAGGTACGTTTGCTGCGTCGTTTTTTGTAACACTGTTATATCTTATTGAACAAAACTGGCGGTTGCCTATTCAAGTAGTGGCTGGCGTGATGATCATTCTATCGTGCTATACCTATATCGCTGCGCGGTCGCAGGCAAAAGTTCTCAAAGGTCAGCCAAAACAGCCTAAGAAAACCTTGGCATTTGGCACCATCATCAAACAGCCCGTTTTTATATTTCTAGCCTTACTCACATTTGGCTATGGCGCGGTAGAGTTTGGTAACGCTAACTGGTTTGTGAGCTATGCGCAAAACGGCTTAGGCTTTAGCGGTGAACAGTCGCGTAATCTACTCGCATGCTTTACCGCAGGTATGGTTATAAGTCGCCTGACCTTTCCATTTCTGCTTCGCTTTGTGTCACTCCATCGCATGGTAGTGCTTATGGCTACCGCTTCCCTTGCTGGTGTCTTTGCGCTTAAGCTGATGCCAACTTTCTATGGCATAGGCGCGGGGAATTTATTACTAGGTTTAGGATTAGGTGGGCTTTTCCCGCTTGCACTGTCTGCGGCAATGAATATCGACAGCGACAACGGCCCTGTGCTTTCTGGCATTGCGATTATCGGCAATTCTACCGGGGTGCAGGTCGCTTCTTTTTCTACCGGGCTTTGGGCTAACTTTGTACCGCTTACCACGGCATTTTGGGTGATCCCGATAGGGGGTTGTGTGCTGTGGCTAGCTTCTTATGGTTACAGCAGAAAGATAAAGTACCACAAAGACCCCGTAGGCTGAGCGCTCTGAGAAGGCTGAGAAGCCTAAGAAAGCTGGCTTTGTGCGAACAAACATTTCTAGCCGGTATGCATAGCGCTACAAATTAACGGTGTAACGCTGCGCTATTTCTTTTCTGGCAGTTCAGATAGGTATGGCAGGTAAAACTCGGCAACCAGTCCTTGCTGCGGGTGGTTTCTAAGCGACACTTCGCCATCGTGAGCCTCTACAATTCTTCGAATAATGGCAAGTCCTAAGCCAGAGCCTGACGAGTTACGGGCTTTATCACCTTGCGCAAACGGCATGAAAACACTGTTTAATTCTTCTTCTGGAATGCCTCGCCCGAAATCACGCACTTTGCAATACACACGCTTTTCGTGACGGTTATAGAAACTGCTAATGGCGATTTCATCAGAGCCGTATTTAAAAGCATTTTCAATGAGGTTGTCGATGACGCGTTTCATTGCAATACGCCGCAGCGATAATGGCGGGATGGCGTTAAGCTTTAATTCAATATGATGTTTATCATCCAAGTGCCTTGCTTGCACTAGCTCTGCAATAATCGCGTTTAAATCGGTTTCTTGTGTGACTTCTTCTGTGTCATAACGTGCATAGTCAATGAACTGGTCGATGATAGCGTTCATGTCCTCTATGTCGTTCACAATGCCGTCTTTTATCCAATCCTGATCTTCCGGCAGCATTTCTGATGCAAGGCGAATACGAGTAAGCGGCGTGCGCAAGTCGTGAGAAATACCTGCGGTCATGATATTACGGTCGTTCTCTAGCTGCTTTATGCCCTGATTCATACGGTTAAAAGCGCGAGTAACCTGGATCATTTCCGTGCTGCCTTGTTCGCGAAGCGGCGCTGGATGCTCACCTTTACCCACGGCAATTGCTGCTTTTTGTAAGGCTGATAATGGCCGCGTCATACGCCTTACAAACAGCCAGCCACCCGCTACGCTCAATATCCCAATTACCATTAAATATATAGTCAGTGGGGAGATATTCGCTTCGTTTAACCCCGAAATGGGAATAGAAATCCAAGTGTCTGGGTAGCGATTAAGAGATATCCACACAATGTAAGGCGCGTTCTCGTCGCTAGCTTGTGAGGTTGTGCTAATGCGTACATCGGCAAGCTGTCTTAGCTGTTCACTAACCTGCGTTGATATATAGCTGTAATAAACCGCGCTTTCTAGACCGTTCTCTCTCGCTACGCTTTCATCAAATACTTGAACCTGCGTTTGCTGAAAGTAGCTGTCCCTTGTTTCTTGATTAGTCACCAGTAAATCGTTAGCCAGTACCGACTTTACTTGTGTGGCCAATAAGCTATTAATTTGCTGGTAGCTAGGATGAATAAAGTAATAGGTGACCGAGATGTAGGACACAATTTGGTTTATGAGCAACAACACGCCAATAAGCATGACGGTTTGACCAAATGCACTTTTGGGAATTAAACGCATAACATGCCGTCGCTGTGAGCAATGAGCCAGTGTCTGTAATGACAGTATGTGAACGCGTAGTTAGCCGTCATGAATACATACTTTACTAGCGAACTGGCTAAGGCGGTAGCATCCGCCGTATCCATCATAGGTGCTAAACTTGTTCGCCATCAGGCACGAATACGTAGCCCAATCCCCACACAGTTTGAATGTAGCGCGGGTTGGCTGGGTCGTCCTCGAGCATTCTCCGAAGGCGAGAAACTTGAACATCAATACTGCGTTCTAGGGCGCTGTAGTCTCGGCCTCGCGCTAAGTTCATCAGCTTGTCTCGTGACAATGGCTCGCGGGGGTGAGTAACCAAAGACTTCAATACTGCAAACTCGCCGCTTGTCAGAGTGAGCGGCGTATCGCCTGCTGTCATCTCTCGGGTGGCGAGATTAAGTTTGTAATTGCCAAACTCCACAATTTGCACGTCTTTAGACGGCGCGCCCGGCGCTTCGCTGCTGCGCCTGCGCAATACTGCTTTAGCGCGGGCTAAAAGCTCGCGCGGGTTAAATGGCTTTGGCAAATAATCATCTGCACCCATTTCAAGGCCAATAATGCGGTCAACTTCATCGCCCTTTGCGGTAAGCATAATAATGGGCATGTCGTTTTCTTGCTGACGCAGACGGCGACAAATAGATAAACCATCTTCGCCCGGTAGCATAAGATCTAAAACCATAAGGTGAAAATTCTCGCGCTCAAGCAGTCTATCCATTTGCTCTGCGTTGGCCGCACTGCGAACTTGATAGCCTTGTTCTAGCAAATAGCGCTCTAACAAACTGCGCAGGCGCATGTCATCATCAACAACGAGAATTTTAGAGGTTTCCTGACCCATACTCATACCTTTCGTTTTACTTTTGATTCACTATAACCACAAGATGTGAAATACAAAAGCGAGAAAGCGTAAAAGGCCGGGGATGTTTGTTACAAATAGTGTCTAAAGCGGGCAAGAACCCCGGGTGCTTATATAATGCTAATCAAAGGTAGCAACATTAAGGGCTTTAGTATTGGCCGAGCCGTTAAGTGTCTCCAAATATAACTGTGTTATTGCATCAGTGCCACGGTGTGACTGTTCGAAGAACTGATCGCTGACTTTTAAGGCGAAGCGCTGCCATGCACCCGCGTATTTTGCTAAAAAGGCCTCATGCCCCCATTCCCCTTGGCGCAGTTTTACGCGTGCTGGTGCGAAGAAAATCTCTGCATTAAGCAGTTTGGGGTTGGGCTTTTCTTCGGCTTTCCAATCTGTTGCACCAATTAAGGTTACCTCGCTTAAACTATCGCCAAGCAGCTCGCTAAGGTTATTAATTAGCGTGCCGTTAGCCGCGAAATCAAGAAGCCAGTAGCGTGAATCGCTTTTGTCACTCGTAAGCGCATTAAGGTCATCATAGCTATACACTGCATCGTAGCAGTCAGACGCTTTGACCATATCCACATTAGACTGAGAGGTTAACCCAATCACTTGATAGTTGGCGTTTCGTGACGCTTTTTGATCTTTTAGTAGTTGCGCTGTACCCAACGCGGTTTTACTTGAAGCGCTAGATAGCAGTAAGGTTTCACCCTTTGCTTTCTCTGCCACGTAGTCATCAAGCACAAACGAGGTCATATAAAGAGGCCTGAAATTTAGCTGCCATGCCTCACGGTCTTTGTTGTAGCCAGGGTCCGCTGCACAGCGTAGGTATTGGTCGTAAACGGGGCTAATGCTTTTGCGTTGTTCGTGAATGTCAGAAAAGCCATGAGGCGCCACTTTACCAGCCTTTATCACCCAGTGGCTCGCCATAGGAAGGTAACCAAACACTTTCTCACCTTCGCAAATATCAGGGTGGTTCGAGGCTTTGACTGTGGCAAAGCCCCAAACAGGTACTATTCCGAAGCCGTTTGGGTTATCACCATTGTCATCACTTTGTGGTGGAAAGAAACCCCAATAACCCATTTTAAAACCCAGCGCCGCATAGGTGATGTTATTGGCAGAAAAGCCGAAGCTATCGGTCTCAAGCAATACTTCGTCTTGCTGTAAATCGCTTACGTTTATATCGCAGTGAACAACTTTCGTGTTAGAAAGGTCTTGCTGATCTATCCAAATCTGCTGGCTTTGAAATGTAGTCATAATAGATGCCCGACGGTCATAGAACTGGGTTAAAAAGCTTAGTCAAAAAAAAGCTAAGCAGTTAAAAACCTAGACTGACGCAGAGGAATAGCCATTACGACTTAATGTTTTAAATATATGCCTATAGAAGTGGTGTATATAACCTGAGGCTACTCGTCGGTATTAAGCCAATCCATCTGATGGCCGGCTCTTCGCTTTTTATTTAAAATATCTTCAAGCAGCGGAGTTAGGATAAGTTCCATTGCCAACGCAATTTTACCACCTGGCACCACTAGCGTATTGATACGCGACATAAATGAACCGTCAATCATTTGAAGCAAGTAAGGATAGTCGACATTCTTCATCTCTCGTCTGAAGCGTACTACAACAAAGCTTTCATCTTGGGTGGGAATTTCCCTAGCGCTGAAAGGGTTCGAGGTATCAACGGTCGGGACGCGCTGAAAGTTAACGTGGGTGCGAGAAAACTGCGGCGTAATATAGTGGAAGTAATCGTCTAGGCCGCGAACAATACTGCTCATAACGGCTTCACGAGAATGGCCACGATCAGTGGTGTCGCGCACAATTTTTTGAATCCACTCTAAGTTTACAATCGGCACCATGCCGACCAGCAAGTCTACGTGCTTTGCGACGTCATTTTCTTCAGTTTTAACGCCGCCATGTAAACCTTCATAAAACAGCAAATCAGTGTTTTGAGGTAAATCTTGCCACGGTGTAAAGGTCCCCGGCATCTGGTTAAAAGGAACGGCTTCATCAAAGGTGTGAAGGTATTGCCTAAACTGTCCCGTCCCCGAACTGCCATATTCTCTAAAAAGCGTCTCCAGCAGTTCAAAGTCGTTGGCTTTAGGGCCAAAATAGCTGATATGCCTGCCTTGTTCTTGGGCTTTACGAATTTCTACTTCCATTTCTGGGCGAGTGAAACGATGGAAACTATCACCGCCAACTACTGCAGCATTAACATTTAAGTTCCTGAAAATATGGCGAATAGCATTGGTCGTGGTAGTAGTACCCGCGCCGGAAGAACCTGTTATAGCAATAATAGGGTGTTTGACAGACATAGGAATTCTTTTTGGAAATGACGGGTACTAGTTATAAGCTGATGCGCGACAAGAATCAAGGGGACGACTACCTGCATATTATCGAATTTCGGGCGTGAATTTGCGTGTGAGCCTACATGTAATCACCTTTTACGTCCTTCGTGATGATGCTGCAACAAACGGACAATTAATTTTGCTTCTTCTTCATCTAAATCAAGTAACGCTCGTACGTGTTCTAAATGATGGATGTCATGCTCACTCAACTTTCCATCGTCTAATGCACTTTGTACCGTATCTTTAAACCGATCACGTTTTAACTGCATTTGGGTGGTATAGCTTGACGATAAAATGCCCGCTGGTAAGGCGTAAAAGCATATGCCCATGATAGTGATAAGCCCACCAAATACTTTGCCTAATGCTGTAACGGGAACGGCATCGCCATAACCCACGGTCGTTAGCGTGACCAGAGCCCACCATAAAGACGCTGGAATACTGCTGAAAACGTTGGGCTGCGCAGTGTGTTCAATATAGTAAATGCACGTGGCGGCGATAACAGTGAAAAGCAGAAGTACGCTAATAGCGGCGATGAGGCTATGCGACTCGTTGCGCAATACGGTGATAAGGGTTTGCATTGAACGGGAATAGCGACCAATTTTCAAAATTCGAAGTACTCTGAAAACCCGTAATATACGTAAATCAAACGCCACGAAAACGCTTAAGTAAAAAGGTAGGATCGCCATTAAATCCACCAGTGCCATAGGACTTTTTATATAAGCCCAACGTTTTTGCCATGCCGTCGTTTTTTCTTGGGAAGTGCCGTTAGCTTTGAAAGTACGGGGAGGCGCCGATGCACTGCTGTAAACGCGAAGTATGTATTCAACAGTGAAAATAAGTACCGAAACGACCTCAATGATATGCAGCTCTCGCTGCCAAAGGGCGGGAATACCCGGTACGGTTTCTAGCATCATGGCCGCTACATTTACGATAATCAGCGCAATAAGCAATATATCAAACAACTTGCTACGTTTTTTGTATTCGTGAGCTTCGCTAGCGGGAGCAAGAATGTGATAGCACGCGTTTCGAAATGACATAGCTAAATTTATGATTTAAGAATTAACCTTGTTATATCAATAACGGCGATGAATTGGTAATCCTTCTGACAAAGAGAGGCGTTACTGTGCAGCTTTTCAAACGCAGTAGGGTTTAAAACATGTTAGTTTAAACGTCAGGAAGGCAAACTAAGAGCGTATTCAATTGAAAAGTACTAAACCCCTAGTATCAGCATTCACCTCTACATTACTTGTCGCCATGCTTGCCCCGGCAGCACAGGCGAAGCCGGACAGTGTTATGTTTACCGCGAATGCCCCCGTTATAGATGGCGTAGCAAATGATGCTGCATGGAAAGAAGGTGATTGGCACGACATGACCTCGCTGATGTGGGGCACCAAACCCGAGCCCAGTGACTTTTCTGGTAGATATAAACTACGATGGGATAAAAAGGCGCTGTACCTTTTAGCAGAAATAGAAGACGACCACCTCTCAGATACCTATGCCAACCCGCTTGAGCGATATTGGGATGATGATTGCCTAGAAATCTTTATTGATGCGGATGCCTCTGGTGGCGATCACTTTAATAACTACAACGCGTTCGCTTATCACTTAGCGCTAGACAACCAAGTTGTTGATATTGGTCCGAATGAAGCGGGTGAAGCCGTGCCGCAGCTGTATAACAATCACGTTGAAAACAAATGGCAGCGAGATATATCGGCGCCTCATAAGATTTATTGGGAAGCGGCTGTGCGTGTATTTGACGATAGTTATCAGCATGGAAAAGACAACTCACCATTAACCTTAAAAGAAGATATGGCGCTGGGCTTTATGTTGGCCTACTGTGACGCCGATGGCGGTGACAGAGAACACTTTTTAGGCTCTCATGACATTACTCCGGTAAACGGTGATAAAAACCTGGGGTTTAAGGATGCGTCTGTATTTGGGGAAATTGTGCTACAGCACAAAGGCGCTACAAACAAAAAGTAGCGCGCTTTATTGGTATGCGGGCTCTGCCACTGTTGCTTATTTTAGCATCCATTCATGATCAGGGTCGTTGTGGAATACCCACTCACGCTTAGGACCTGCCATTATGTTTAGATAATAAAGATCGTAACCGTGGGGAGCGCCAACGGGATGATAGCCCTTGGGAACCATTACAACACTGTTATGCTCAACGCTGATTGTCTCATCAATGCTTCTATCGTCGGTATACACTCGCTGAAAGGCAAAGCCTTGCTGAGGGTTTAGCTTATGATAATACGTTTCTTCCAGCGCGCTCTCGCAAGGCAGTGAGTCGGTATCGTGCTTGTGTGGGGGGTAGCTGGACCAGTGACCATTTGGGGTTATCACTTCGGTAATCAAAAGTTTTTCCGCCATAACATTGTTCATCATGATGTTGCGAATATGGCGGGTATTGGTGCCTGACCCTCTCACTGAAACTTCACAATCTTCTGGTTTTATTAGCCTTGAAGATAATTCACCCTTAGCTGGAGCACTGCAGAGTGCGACCTCAGCATCATTCAATGCGGTTACCGTAATGGTATCTTTAGGGGGAACGTAAACGGCAAAAGGGGCTTTATCTTCGAAAACGGATTCCCTATCCCCTATATTCAAAAATGTCTCATCACGGGTTTTGATGTCAACACGGCCGCTGACTACCACTGCGCATACTTCATTGCCGGCGGTATCAAAGTTTTGTGTGTCGCCTGCTTTTAGCAAAACGACGTCAAAGCCCACGTAGCGCCAATTCGCCGAGGCTGGCGTGATATGTTGAATACGTCCTTGAACATCTGGAGCGGAAGGTCGACTGTGTAAATGTGACATAAGTAAGTGGCCGTTAGTTAGATTGGTGAATAAGACCAAGCATAAGCGCTTGAATAATATTGGTGCTTACATTGAGCGAGCGAAATGAGTGTATTTCTGCTTCTTTCACTTTAATGTAAATGTCGGCGTGTTCAGCTAAAGGGCTAACGCTACTATCGGTCATAGCGATAACTGCGATTCCTTTACTTTTAGCATAATTTACCGCATCTAAGGTTTCTTGCGCGTAGGGTGCAAAACTAATAGCGAATAGCACGTCATCAGGACCCAGAAGGTTGAGCTGGGCAATATCCATATGACCGGCGCCATCGAGCAGGTGGGCCCGACGCCCTATGTTGTTAAGAAGATAGCTGAAATAGCTGGCTGTCGGAAATGACCTTCTCGCCCCTTGGATATGAATGATATTCGCCTTGTGAAGCGCAGAGATAGCGTCATTTAGCACCTGCTCATCTACTGAATTACATAAATTTTCGAGGGCGTGTGTGTTGGCAATAACAATTTGCTTCAACCAACTAAGTCCGCACTTCTTATCGTGAGTCGCAGGTTCCTCTTGTACCGACTTTATACGGCTCTCATAGTCTGGTGAGCTGACCATGAGCTTGTCTTTGAAGAGCTGCTGCATATCGCTAAACCCTTCAAACCCAAAGGCGTGAGCAAAACGAACCAAAGTGGAGGCATGCACGCCCGCGGCTTTTGCAATACTGGCTACGGTACCAAATGCAATCGCATTCGGGTTGTCCAAAACGTAGCGGGCAACTTCCTGCAATCGCTTACTGAGCGATGAATACTGGCTTTCAATATGTTGTTCGAGTTCGGTTTGTGTTTCAGTCATTGCTTCACATTCGCTTTTAGGTACGCCTGTTCTATGCCAAATAATAGAACAAATAAAATAAATATTCCAATAATTGATTAAATGGAAAATATGTTCTATTTTAATTTGGCGTTTATTTTGAACAGATGAGAAGAGAGCCACCGTGTCACAAACAATATCTAAAACGTTGGATGTCATATGTCTTGGTAGAGCATCCGTCGACTTATACGGACAACAAATTGGCAATAGGCTGCAGGATATATCCTCTTTTGCCAAATCATTAGGAGGTTCGTCTTGTAACATTTGCTTTGGAGCGGCGCGTTTGGGGTTGCGTGCCTCAATGCTTACCAGGGTCGGCGATGAGCAATTTGGAGAGTTTATTCGAGAAGAACTCGAAAGCGCCGGCGTAGACACGAGTCACGTAGTCACAGATCCAGAAAGACTGACGGCACTCGCTATTCTCTCAATCAAAACGAAAGAAGCGTTTCCACTGCTCTTTTACAGAACAGATTGTGCTGATATGGCTATAGATGAAAGCGATTTCGACGAAGCTTATATTGCCTCATCCAAAGCGTTACTGATTACAGGTACGCATTTTTCGACACCGCATGTGGATAGTGTGGCCCGAAAGGCGATTGAGTATGCTCGTCGTAATAACACCAAGGTTATTTTAGATATTGATTATCGTCCGGTGCTTTGGGGGCTTACGCGTCCCGGTGAAGGCGATAACCGATTTGTGTCTAATACTGATGTGACTAAGCACCTTCAGTCAATTATTCCATTATGTGACCTAATTGTTGGCACGGAAGAAGAGGTACATATTGCGGGCGGCTCAACCGACACCATAGACGCGTTAAAGACTGTACGCGCGAAAAGTGATGCTGAAATTGTCCTTAAACGAGGAGCTCAAGGATGCTCGATTTTCGATAGGGAGATCCCTAATCATATTGACGATGCGTTTTTTGCTGGAGGTGTTAGAGTCGATGTGCTCAATGTTTTGGGTGCCGGTGATGCATTTATGGCTGGCTTTCTTCGTGGCTGGATTAAAGAAGAGGGGTATGAAAAGGCCTGTTCATACGCCAATGCATCTGGCGCGTTAGTTGTATCCCGTCATGGTTGTGCACCTGCCATTCCTACGCCAGAAGAGCTTGACTACTATATCGCTAATCAGCATGACATTGAACGGCCAGATTTAGATCCTGAGCTTAACTACCTGCATCGCGTTACCACACGTAAGCCCGCGACGTGGGATGAACTATGTATTTTAGCGTTCGACCACCGCCAGCAATTTGTAGATATGGCAAATGATGTGGGGGCAGACGCCACCCTTATTCCCACACTAAAACAACATATTCTTGCCTCGCTAAACGGCGTGGCAAATAGCGGCACTGTGCTCAACCAGGTGGGTGTGCTCATTGACGACACGTTTGGTCAAGACGCACTTAACGATGTTACAGGCCAGCGCTGGTGGATAGGTAGACCGGTGGAAGTGCCTACGTCTCGTCCCATTGAGTTAGAGGGAGGGCGATCTATAGGCTCAAGGTTGGTGTCGTGGCCTAAAGAACATATTGTAAAATGCTTAATTTTTATGCATCCCGATGATGAGCAAACAATGTGGGACGCGCAAAGTCGACAAATTAAAGAGCTTTATGATGCGGTCTGTGTAAGTGGCCATGAGTTGCTTTTAGAGATTATTCCTCCGAAAAACATGCCTTGCGACGACGACACAGTCGTGCGGTGTATGGAAAATGTGTACGACTTAGGTGTGCGTCCTGATTGGTGGAAGCTGCCGACGCCAACCCGTGGCGCATGGCAAGCTATCTCTTCACTGATCGAGACCCGGGCTCCGCACTGTAGAGGTGTGATTTTACTGGGCTTGGACGCACCAATTGAACAACTTGCCAAAGGTTTTGAAGACAGTGCTCATTTCCCCCTATGTCGAGGCTTTGCCGTGGGACGTTCTATCTTTGCTAAAGCAAGTCGAGCGTGGTTAGCAGGGGAGATTGATGACGACAGTCTAAAAGCTGAAATAGCGAGCAATTACTTAACTTTGGTTAAAGCCTGGAATAAGCGTAAGGATACTTAACATGCAGTATGTTCGATTAACCGCCGCGCAGGCGCTGGTAAAGTTTTTTAGCCAGCAATACATCGTTCACAACAACGAAGAGGTGCCGATTTTTGGCGGCGCGTTTGCGATTTTTGGTCATGGTAACGTAGCCGGCTTAGGCGAGGCTCTTTACCACGCGCAAGACAGCATACCTACGTTTCGTGCTCACAACGAGCAGGGCATGGCCCATACTGCAATTGCGTATGCTAAAGCAAATTTCCGCAAGCGCATGATGATGTGTACGTCTTCAATTGGGCCTGGAGCCACGAATATGGTAACCGCAGCTGCGCTTGCCCATGCCAATCGCCTTCCTGTGTTATTAGTTCCCGGCGACACGTTTGCAAACCGAAAGCCAGACCCTGTACTTCAACAAATAGAACACTTTACTGATCCTGGAGTGACGGCGAATGATTGCTTCAAACCAGTAAGCCGGTATTTCGACCGCATTCATCGCCCTGAACAACTGATCCATTCAATGCCCGTAGCAATGCAGACACTCTTGGACCCGGTGAACTCTGGCCCTGTTACTCTCGCTTTTCCGCAAGATGTACAGACCGAAGCATTCGACTATCCAGAAAGTCTGTTTGTAAAGAAAGTGCATAGTTTACGGCGAGTAAGCGCGCATCAGAATGAATTAGCACATGCACTTAGCGCACTTCAATGCGCTGAAAAGCCTCTCATCATCGCCGGTGGCGGAGTGCTTTACTCTGAGGCCACAGAAGTGCTGTCTGACTTTGCGCATGCCCATCAAATCCCGGTCGCAGAAACCCAGGCTGGAAAAGGGGCGTTGCCGTGGGAGCATCCATGTGCAGTAGGCGGTATCGGTGTAACGGGGTCAGCTGCTGCAAATCAGCTAGCCCAAGAGGCTGATGTGGTGCTGGCAATAGGGACCCGTTTACAGGATTTCACGACGGAGTCGCGAACATTGTTGGAGAGTCACCAAAAAATGTTAATTCAGCTGAACGTAGGTGTGTTCGACGCTGAAAAGCACAACGCTCAACCGTTAGTTGGCGACGCGCGAACCGTGATAATGCAACTATCTGAGGGTCTTACGCCCGTTCCACTGTTTAAAGACTGGCTCAATCGAGCAAAAGTGTTAAACGCCCAATGGCAAAGCATGTATGACAACGTCACAGCAGATACGGGCACAGAACTGCCCTCTGATGCACAAGTGCTAGGTGCTATCAAACGGCAATGTAACACAAGCGATGTCATTGTTTGTGCTGCCGGCGGTCTACCTGGAGAGCTTCACAAGCTATGGCGAGCTGAGGGACCGGGCTCGTACCATGTGGA
Organism: Alteromonas sp. ABH4_452; assembly: GCF_056311825.1. Lineage (NCBI taxonomy): Bacteria > Pseudomonadati > Pseudomonadota > Gammaproteobacteria > Alteromonadales > Alteromonadaceae > Alteromonas > Alteromonas sp. ABH4_452. Next base: position 526,578 of record NZ_CM149973.1, read on the forward strand.
ATATGGCTTTTCTTGCATGGGCTATGAGATAGCGGGTGGCTTGGGCGTAAAAATGGCCACGCCAAAGCGCGAGGTGTTTGTGGTGGTAGGTGATGGTTCTTACATGATGATGAACTCTGAACTGGCGACGTCAATCATGCTTGAACAAAAAATCACCGTCATTCTGCTCGACAACCGAGGTTTCGGCTGCATTAACCGCCTTCAACAAGGTACCGGGAACGCACCTTTCAACAACCTTTTAGAAAACTGTGCGGGTAATCCCGACGCAATGCACATCGACTTTGCTGCACACGCCAGTGCAATGGGGGCGCACGGCATTAGTGTGTCCAGTGTTGGCGAGCTAGAGTCTGCGCTAGAAAAAGCGCGCAGTAATACAAAAAGTACCCTGATTTCACTTAATACCGACCCGCATATAAGTACTGATAATGGCAGCTGGTGGGACGTTGCTATACCTGAGATCTCACAGTGTGAGTCGGTAAATCAAGCACATAAAGAATACAAAGGTGCTCAGTCTAAGCAACCTTATTAATTTTGAAGACTTACGTCTTAGAGGGACATCATGCAAACACTTGGTAATTTTATAAACGGTAATAACGTAGAAAGCCAGAGCGGACGAGTGGGGGCAGTTTACGACCCCGCCACGGGAGAGCAGACTAAGCAAGTATGCCTTTCCAGTGCACAAGAGACAACACAAGCGATTACTGCCGCACATGATGCGCTGGCAGAATGGAGTGCGGTAACGCCGTTGAACCGTTCTCGCGTGATGTTTAAGTTCAAAGCGCTGCTGGAAGAAAATAAAGATGAACTGGCGCTGCTTATCACGTCAGAGCATGGAAAAGTTTTTTCGGATGCGCAGGGAGAGCTAACCCGAGGCATAGAGGTGGTGGAATTCGCGTGTGGTATTCCACATTTGCTCAAGGGCGAGCAGTCAATGAACGTTGGCCGTGGTGTGGACAGTTTCTCATTAATGCAGCCGGTGGGTGTCTGCGCGGGAATTGCGCCCTTCAATTTCCCCGCGATGGTACCACTTTGGATGTTCCCAGTAGCGCTAGCGTGCGGTAATACGTTTGTGATGAAGCCTTCCGAAAAAGATCCTAGCGTACCGTTAAAGCTGGCCGAGCTTTTAAAAGAGGCGGGCTTGCCAGACGGTGTATTCAATGTTGTAAATGGCGATAAAGAATCAGTTGACGTGTTGCTCAGCGATCCTAGAGTGCAAGCGGTTAGCTTTGTAGGTTCTACGCCTATCGCTGAATATGTATACAAGACGGGGAGTGAGAACGGAAAACGCGTGCAGGCACTCGGTGGTGCTAAAAATCATATGGTAGTGATGCCAGATGCTGACCTTGATTTAGTCAGTGGTTCTTTAATGGGCGCTGCTTATGGCTCTGCGGGTGAACGCTGCATGGCGATTTCTGTGGCCGTATGTGTGGGCGACGAAGCAGCGGATGCACTGATAGAAAAGCTAGAAACGGAAATAGCGAATATGCGCGTTGGTGCAGGGCATGGCGAAGGTGAGGAACCACATATGGGGCCTCTAATCAGCCGTCAGCATGCTGATAAGGTGCTGTCTTATATTGAGACAGGAATCAAGGAGGGGGCGCGTTTGGTCAGCGATGGGCGCGACTTTACCGTAACTGGAAACGAGCAAGGCTATTTTGTGGGCCCCACCCTATTTGATAATGTGACGCCAGGCATGCGTGTGTATCAGGAGGAAATATTTGGTCCTGTACTTAGTATAGTGCGCGTAAATACCTTCGAAGAAGCGCTTAAACTTGTTAATGAACACGAATACGGAAACGGTACCTCGATATTTACGGGAAATGGTGAGGCTGCCCATATGTATACGCATCAGGTGCAAGTGGGTATGGTTGGCGTGAATGTACCCATTCCTGTGCCTATGGCGTTTCACAGTTTTGGCGGATGGAAACGCTCAATATTTGGTCCTCTAAATATGCACGGCCCAGATGGCGTTCGGTTCTACACTAAGATGAAAACGGTGACTGCTCGCTGGCCTAAGGGCCAACAAAATATCAATCATTACACTATGCCAACAATGAAATAGCGCTAGCGTTAAAGACCCTAATACGAAATTTTAAAAAATAAAGGCATTCACTATGGTGAATGCCTTTTGTTTTTATATTTTTTTATCGACTGAGTGGGAATGTTGCAAAAAAATAATCTGGCACGTTACCATCAATTGGAAAAAGTAAGTTACCGCTTACTTAAGCGAGGCAATAAGACCCGGTAGCGCTCTCATATCGCTGAACGAAGACACATTGGGTAAAGAAACGGGTTCGTTGAATGTGTTGTAGAAGAAGGTTTTCATTTTTGCTGCACTACCCGCCTTTATACCCGCCATGCTGTCTTCTATCACTACACATTCAGACGGCGTTACCCCTAGCCTTTTCGCTACGCTTAAATAAATATCTGGGCTTGGCTTGTACGCGCCGATGTCGTATGCGCTGTAAATATGTGGGCCAAAATAGTGGTGCAAGTGACAAAGCCCTAATGCATGGTCTATTTTTTCTTTAGGGCCATTCGATACCACCGCTTTTTCGTAGTCTAGCTGTTCAAGAGCATCAACAACCCCATCGATAGGTTTAAGGTTCGCTTCGAATAAATTGGCGACGCGAGCCCGGTAGTCTTTTAAAAAGTGTGCAGGAATAGTGATGTCATGCGATGTGGCAATATCGTTGAGTACCTCCAACATCTTGCCGCCTCGATATCGCTTCATCAACTGATGCGCATCAAGCTTGAGCCCCATAGTGGCAAACTGCTGAGCTAAGCCAAGGTTGCACAGGTATTCGCTATCTACCAGTGTGCCGTCACTATCAAAAAGCAAACACTTTATGGTCATGCTTATCGCCAAGACGGGTTAGGCGTAGACGACATTTGCAGAACGAGTTCTCCACCATTTGTGATTTCACTGTGTAGCAAATAGGCGCGGTTTAAAGGTTCGCCATTGAGCGTAGCAGACTCCACAAAAACATTATCTGGTCCATTATCTAGGGTTTTGATCGTAAACTGTTTACCCGTGAAGTAGTCATTGTCTAAAGAAAGTGTGATTTCATCGAAAATAGGTGAGCCAATATAATAAACAGGGTCCTGTTCTACGCCCCCGGTTAGCTGAAACAAGCCTATTTTCATGAGTACCGCCAGCGCGCCCATTAAACCCTGATCTTCATCACCGTTGTAACCACGTTCAGGAGATAAATGGGAGTAAACAGCGTCAACCACCCGTCTTGACCATTTTTGTGTTTTCCAGGGTGCGCCTGCTGCGCTAAAAATAAATGCGGTTTGCATGCTTGGTTGATTACCATAATTGATCGGAGCCCGACGTAACGACTCAATGGTTTCATCTGCATGAGCAGTGCCTGACGTGAAGCCTTGTTTTTCGGCAACAAGAAAGTCGCGGTCTAGACGCTCAATTAATACCGCTTCCCCGCCCATCAATTCGGCTAACCCTTTAATATCGTGAGGAACAAACCAGGTGCCTTGAGCGGGGTTCGATTCGACAAAGCCATTTTCGTATTGATAGGGGTCGAATGGTGTTTGCCACGTACCGTCTACATTTCTAGGGCGCATAAAACCCGATTCAGGATCAAAAACATTGCGGTAGTTTTGACTGCGTTTTAAAAAATAGCGATAGTCCTTCTCTTTTCCTAGCGCGTTGGCAAACTGAGCAAGGGTAAAATCTTGATACGCATTTTCTAAGGTTTGGCCCGGCCCCCTTCTATGATTGCCATAACTGCTTTCCTCCGGCGGAAGAGGAAATGGAATGTAGCCTTTTTCGAGATAATGTCGCATACCACCACCCATTTTGGTGTAGTGCTCATAACCCGCTTTTGCCATAATGCCTTTATCACTATGATTGTACGTTAATCCGCTGTAAGCCGTGTCAACATCGAAGTCTCGTATGCCTTTCATATAGTTAGAAACGATAAACGGCGTTGATGAAGCGCCTGTCATGACATAGGTGTAATTTCCACCTGATGGGCCTCGTGGAATCATCGAGCCATCTTTATAGTAGGTAAGCAGACTGTTGGTGAAATCCGAGGCAACGCTTGGGTATACCAGCGGCCACAGCGTTGCAATGGTCCATTGTGCTCCCCAAAAAGAATCAGAGTTGTGATGGTTAAATAGCGGGACCCCCTTTTCATTGAGGGGAAGCTGTTTAATAACAGGATCTATGCCAGTTTGATCAACATATTGACCGTTGGCGTCAGAGATGATGCGTCTACCTTGTAGTGCATGCCAAAGATCGGTGTAAAATCGGCGCTGTTGTTGTTCAGTTCCGCCTTTAACGGTGATTTTTTTAAGCCATGTGTTCCACTCTGTGAGTGCGGCATCTTTTGTTTTATCAAAGTGCCAGGTAGATAACTCTGCATCAATATTGGCTTTCGCATTCTCCACAGACACGTAGGAAATCCCCACTTTCATCAAAAGCGGTTTTGCGTCATGACTAAGTTCAATGAGTAGCCCTGCATTAAGTCCGTTAATGCCGCTAACGGCCGGGAATACATGTTCCCCTCTGTAGCTGTCTAGTCGAGCTATGTCTTTATCGAATTCGGCATAGTAGTAAACTTTTGTAGGGCGAGTTCTGCGGTACGTCGGCAAGTTTGTTATGTAGCCAGCTACCGCATTAGACGCGACTTGGTTTGCTTCTGCGTGACCTAATTCTGATGGACCTAATTTGCCGCCTAAGTTAAATAATACTTGTTGTGGGGTATTAGGCGCATAATGGTAACGATGAAAACCAACCCGGGTTGTAGCGGTAAGCTCAACATCAATTTTGTAACGATCTAATGAAAATTTATGGTAGCCCGGCTTTACAATTTCACTGTCATGAGAAAACGGAGAGTAATAGTCATTTTTAATCTCGGCCACAGGGCGAGTAGACGAGAGAGGCATAACGGATAGCCCGGATAGCTGCCACGCATGCACGTGGCTTATGCCTTTAATGTCGTTAGAATGGTAACGATAACCACTTCCCCATGCTCCGCCTATCTCGGTATCGGGGTTGAGGTTGACCATACCAAAAGGAAGTGATGCTGAGTCAAAAAAGAACCAGCGGCTGTTAGCTGAATCGAGATAAGGGTAAACAAGGTCAACGGGTTGCTTACTGGACGCATAACTTAACGAAAGCGGCGTCAAAACACACGACATTGCTAGAAAACACGTCAACCAAAGATTCTTTTTCATCCTCAACTACCCCAAACTAAATCGTTATTTACGCCTTTATAACAAGATGCTATACCAATTTCAAATTGGTTTGTCCAATTTTAGTCGGAGATGAATAAAATATACGCTTCGGAAACGTCGGCGAGATGTGACTGCATGGCTTTCTTTGCCGCATCGCTGTCGTAGCGAGAGAGGCTTTCAAGAATTTGCTTGTGCGCTTCGATATTAGGGTTGGAGCCTTTCTGGCGAATCTTGTCGTTAAATACACGGCTTATTTCCGACGATTCACGCAAAGACCATAACCATTCAACGGTGGTAATAATGGCGCTGTTTCGTGTTGCCTGTGCAATAGTGCGGTGGAACTTTCCGTCAAACTCCTCTGCCTCCTTTATCTTTCCAAGGGCGACCATGTCTTCCATTTGCTTAAGATAAGCTTTCAGTTTGAGTAGTTCCTCATTACTAATCCTTTGTGCTGCCAGTGCTGCTGCTTCACCTTCAAATAAAGTTCGAGCCTCCATGATCTCGAGGGGGCCTGGTGCATCTTCCATGACCAAACTCGTCTTTAAATTCTCTCGCTTTAATACGTAAACGCCTGAACCTGGGCGAATTTCTACTAAACCGGATACCTCAAGGGCAATCAATGCTTCCCGTACTGTTTGGCGACTGACTTCGTATTCTTGTGCAAGTTCTCTCTCAGGGGAAAGGCGATCTCCAGGGCTCAAATTGTCACTGATGATGAGCTGTGCAAGTGAGTCTGCAACTTGAAGATACAGGCGTTGACCGGTGCTCGAAGAACCAGAGTGTAGATTTTTTGGACTTACATGTTGCATATTGGATGGGCCAAATGTTAACTTAATGAAAAAGGTTTGGCCAATTTAAGGCTTTGTGGTGGTAAATTCAAGGTTACATCTGTGTTTTTACTCGACAGAGCATCGTTTATATAGGAATGAATATGAAGATTACCGACGCTAAAGTCATCGTCACCAGTCCCGGTAGAAATTTTGTTACGCTGAAAATTGTTACCGAAGACGGGACCTACGGTATTGGCGACGCTACACTAAATGGTCGAGAGCTTGCGGTGGCAAGTTATTTAGAAGATCACCTTGTTCCATGCCTTATTGGAAAAGACGCGAGACGCATTGAAGACATATGGCAGTTCTTTTACAGAGGTGCATACTGGCGTCGTGGTCCAGTAGGGATGACGGCGATTGCCGCTGTTGATGTGGCGTTATGGGATATAAAAGCAAAAGCTGCCAATATGCCTCTGTATCAGTTATTAGGTGGCAGAAGTCGTGATGGCGTTATGGTTTACGGTCACGCAAACGGCAAAACGATAGAAGATACGGTTGCCGAAGTCGGTAAGTACATCGATATGGGATATAAAGCCATTCGCGCTCAAACGGGGGTGCCCGGACTAGACAGTACATACGGCGTTTCAAAAGACAAAATGTACTATGAACCCGCAGATGCTGAACTGCCTACAGAAAACGTATGGTCCACGTCAAAATATTTAAATAGCGTACCTGAGCTTTTCAAAACGCTTCGTGAAACTTATGGCTACGACTACCATTTACTGCATGATGCCCACCACAGATGCACACCAATAGAAGCTGCGCAACTTGGTAAATCTCTAGAGCCTTACAAACTATTTTGGTTAGAAGATGCGGTTCCAGCAGAACTGCAAGAAGGTTTCAGACTGTTCCGTAAGCATACAACTACACCTATCGCAGTAGGAGAGGTGTTTGCTTCTATTCACGACTGCCAACAGCTGATTAGTGAACAGCTTATCGATTATATCCGCACGACCATTGTGCATGGCGGAGGGATCACGCATTTACGCAGAATTGCGCATTTAGCGGAGCTCTATCATGTCAGAACGGGCTTCCACGGTGCAACTGATCTAAGCCCTATCACAATGGGCGCTGCACTTCACTTCGACACTTGGGTACCAAACTTTGGCATCCAGGAATATATGCGTCATACACCTGAGACCGACGAAGTATTTCCTCACGATTATCGTTTTGAAAATGGCTATTTGATAGCCGGTGAAACGCCTGGGCATGGTGTGGATATTGATGAGGAAAAAGCAGCGAAATACCCTTATAAACGCGCTTACTTGCCCGTAAACCGATTAGAAGATGGCTCAATGTATAACTGGTGAGGAGCAGAGCATGATTGGCGTATTTGGAGAGGTAATGATAGAGCTACAGCCCTATGGAGAGGAAATGTTCAAGCGTGGCGTAGCGGGAGATACATTTAATACGGCCGTAATGTTATCAAGGTTAGGTACAAACGTGCGTTATTTTTCTGCACTTGGCGATGACGGATTTAGTGAAAGTATTCGTGTCGCATGCCGTCATCATGGCCTGCCTCTGTATTCAATGATAAGTATTCCCGGCGAATCACCAGGAATGTATGCCATCGAGAACGACAATCATGGTGAGCGAACTTTCACCTACTGGCGCAGTAATTCTGCGGCAAAGCAATGCTTTACCAGTATTTCACTCTTCACGTCACTGGTGGAGAAAGCGGAAAACTGTACAGCCTTTTATTGGTCAGGGATAACCCTGTCTTTGATGAGCGAAGAAGTGTTGCACTGTTGGTTAGCTTTTCTTGCACGACAGCGCGCTAAAGGCAAATTAGTGTTCTTTGATACGAACTACAGAGCGAACCTTTGGCGGCGTCGAGATGATGTAGTGAATGCCTATCAGCAAGCCATCGCAAAAGCAGATTACTTCCTTCCCAGCGACGAAGACTTAAAAACAATTTTCAAGTTTTCAAACACCGCGATGTTAGAGCAATTCTGCGCTGCGTTGCCTTGCATCACATTAATGTCTGCCAAGCGTAAAGCGTGCTATTGGGTGAAGGGGGAATTGAATACACTTCCTTTGGATTTCAGTGACACCATGGTAGACGCTACGGGAGCGGGAGACGCCTTCAGCGGCGGATTTATCTCGGGTATTTCTCAGAACATGAGTATAGATCAAGCCATTAAAAAGGCACATGCTTGTGCGAGTAAAGTGGTTCAATTTAAAGGTGCCATTCTGCCAGAAAGTCAGTGGGGTAAATTATCAATACCGTCGGCGGCGAACGATGCCTAGTTCGTCGGCACACACTTAATGCAAAAACACCAGAATAATGCCAATCCCTACAACGACAAATTAAATAGGACATTGCACTATGCCCATTCCTTCACTTGAAAATCCCTACAGCAAAGCGTTTTTAGAGCAACATTGCAAAGACATTTATCGGTTTTATGACCCACGTGTTGTTGATCAAGAAGGCGGGTATTTTCAGAATTATTTAGACAATGGTGAGGTGTTTAATCCTCAGTTCAAACAACTAGTGAGTAGTGCGCGAATTATCGTTAACTATGCCCGTGGCTACAGCTTACTTGGCGAAAAGCAATATGCAGAATTGGCTATTCACGGCCTTACCTTCCTTGAAAACGTGCATTGGCGAGAAGACAAGCAAGGCTATGCATGGACCCTTCAAGGAAATGACCCCCTTGATATGACCCAACAAAACTACGGTTATGCGTTCGTTTTATTGGCCTATGCCGCAATTCACAAGGCAAAAATCAAAGATGCGAAAGAAGACATAAAGCGAGTGTTCGATTTAATGGAAACTCGGTTCTGGCAACCTGATTTTGAACTGTATGCTGATGAAATTAGCGCGGATGGAGTACTGTCGCCTTATCGAGGTCAAAACGCCAATATGCATGCATGTGAGGCGATGATTTCTGCGTTTGAAGCAACCGGTGACAGCGTTTATTTTTCTAAAGCAAAGTGCATAGCCGAAAATATAACCTCACGACAGGCTAATCAAACGGGCGGTCTCGTATGGGAGCATTACACGCCAACATTTCAAACCGATTGGGATTACAACCGTGATGACCCCAAAAATTTATATCGACCTTGGGGGTTCCAGCCTGGCCATCAAACCGAGTGGGCGAAATTGTTAGTGTCGCTATATCGAATTGAACCTAATACTGCGTGGTTAACGCGTGCACAGTTTCTCTTTGACTCTGCTTATAAGGTGGCTTGGGACAACGAATACGGCGGACTGATCTACGGTTTCGATGACGAAGGAAACTGGTGTGACGACGACAAGTATTTTTGGGTTCAGGCTGAAAGTTTCGCCGCGGCTGCTCTGCTTTATCAAGAAACGAAGGAAGCGAAGTATTTAGACGCTTATAAAAAGTTATGGGCTTACAGTTGGGAACACTTTGTCGACCATCAATACGGTGCGTGGTTTAGGTTGCTGGGTCGCGACAATGCCAAAGTATCTGATGAGAAGAGTAGTGCGGGTGCAAAGTGTGACTACCACACGCTTGGTGCCTGTTTTGATGTATTAGTGAAACTGTAAAAAAGGATAATTTATGAACCCTACACCTGAAGTGGTGGCGCTCAACACTGAGCATCAGCCTAATACAATGAAGTTTGCCTTTTTTGCCATGACTGCCCTGTTTTTTATTTGGGGGTTCATTACGGCCTTAAACGATATTTTGCTGCCTTATTTAAAAGACGCTTTTGCACTAAGCTTTTTACAAGCGGCGCTTGTTCAGTTCTGCTTTTTTGGAGCTTATTTTGTTGTTTCGCCCATAGCTGGTCGACTTATTGACAAAACGGGGTATCAAAGAGGCATTATTTACGGCTTGGGTATTATTGCCGTTGGATGTTGTCTTTTTTTTCCCGCAGCATCCTTATCTAGGTATGGTATTTTCCTTTTCGCCCTGTTCGTTCTAGCCGCAGGTATCACTGTTTTACAAGTATCAGCTAATCCTTACGTCGCTGCATTAGGGCCTGAAAAAACCGCCGCTAGCCGTCTGAATTTTGCGCAAGCAATTAATTCACTGGGCCACACCGCAGCCCCCGCATTTGGTGCGATCCTTATTTTGGCGTCAGCCTCAAATGATAATTCAGCAGAAGCAGTGCAGCAGCCCTATTTAATAATTGCGGGGGTGTTGGTTGTTGTCGCTTTCATTTTTTCCAAATTGCGCCTGCCAATACTGCATGAACGCAGTGTTGATAGCGAAACGACAAAGCGATTTTCTATGCATGCCTTTCCCCACCTAAAATATGGTGTACTCGCCATATTTTTGTACGTTGGAGCAGAAGTTGCTGTAGGTAGCTATTTGGTCAACTTTTTCCTACAGCTTGGCATTGAGGGAATGAACAACGTAAGTGCAGGCGCCATGGTGTCTTATTACTGGGGAGCTGCAATGGTAGGCCGCTTTTTTGGGGCTTTTATTATGCGATTTGTTGCACCCTCAATCATTCTTGCTTTAAACGCGTTACTTGCAGTAGCAATGATATCTGTGTCGGTGTCTAGTAGTGGCGATATGGCAATGTGGACAATTCTCTCTGTAGGCCTTTTTAATTCTATTATGTTTCCCACTATTTTTGCGCTGGCCATTTGTGGGCTAGGAGAACATACCGGTAAAGCGTCTGGCTACTTATGCCAAGGTATAGTGGGAGGAGCAATACTGCCGCTTATTCAAGGTGTTGCCGCTGATGCCCTTTCGTTACAGTTGAGCTTTTTGGTACCAGCACTGTGCTACGTGTATATCGCATGGTATGCGCTCGTGGGGTCACAGAAAGTAAGTCAGTTGTAGCCTAGAGGTGTTACGTAGAGAGAGCGAAAGCGAAAAGATAGGCCTGAATACTAAGTGCTTGTCAGTGCGCAGCGCGCCTATCTTTTCTTATAATCATATTCTTTTAGCCAACATAAGTTTTGGTTGACTGGCGAATGACAAGCTCACAGTCAAAAAGATGGTTAACAAAAGCTTCTTCGCTTTGTTCTATAGTTTTTTTCTGTAATCGTCGAATAAGCGTAGAGGCTGCCGTATAACCAATGGAGTTCAACGGTTGACGCATGGTTGTGATATTTGGCCAAACCTTTGTGGTTATCGATATGTCATCAATCCCCGCTATGGAAAGCTCTTCAGGCACTTTGATTCCCCGACTTTGTGCTTCACACAATGCGCCAACGGCCATTTCATCATTGCTCGCAAAAATGACCGTTGGTCTAGGTGTTTTATTTAGCAACGTCATCGCCGCATCAACACCCGATTGATGGGTATAATACCCTTGGGCAATTAACGATTCATCGACAGGAATGCCTGCTTTTGCATGCGCTTCTCTGAATCCTTGTTCAGTTCGTTTACTCGATGCTTGATCGGGATGACCTAAGATAAAACCAATATGTCGGTGCTTAAGCTTAATAAGATACTCAGTCATATCAAACGCGGCTTTAGTCGTATTAGAGCCAACGAAATCACCGCGCTTTGTATCTTTGGTTCCTATGCGAACATAACTGACGCCTTTGCGGTCAAGCATATCAAGAAGCTCGATTTTATCGCTAAGTGGAGGTACGAGAATAAGACCATCAGCCAGCGTGTTTTCAATGAAAGTTTGTATTTCTTCTACTAATGATGGCGAACGGTATTGGCAATCATAAAGGAATAGCCCCATGTGTTCTTCGGTACACGCTTGAAGGATACCCTTCTGTAAATTCATGAGATAACCAGGACTTGGGTTATCAGCGAGAAGTGCGATAAACAATGACCGGTTTTTAGCAAGAGCCATTCCAAGAGGATTGCGCTTAAAACCAAGCTCATCAATTGCAGATTGGACTTTTTCTTTTGTCTGCGGTCTCACGTTAGCTTCATTATTAATAACACGTGAAACCGTCTTCTTAGAGACACCAGCTTTTCGTGCTACATCCATAATGGTGACTGAAGCCATAAAATTCCATAACCCTTTCTAAACTTTGACGAGATAATATAAATCATCACCATAGTGCAACCAACAGTATTTGTAATACAAGCCGAAATCGGCTATTGAGTTGATGTTTATTTGTTAATAATGATAAATTTATATTAAATATTATCGCCCTTATTGTTTTATAAACATATTTGACACCGGTGTCAATTGAGTTTATAACTTCTATTTTGAAAAGGCCATCAGACAGGTAAGGTAGTCACTTACTATTATCCATGTCATTTCTTCAACAATGATGCGCTTTTTGACCATTAACGACAAGCAATGGAGAAAATATTGATGGCGTCTAAGTTGCACCTTCATCCAGATAGACTCTTTTCCTCTAATTCAGTGGAACGAGACATCGCAAGGACTCTTTATAATGAGGTGAAAGACTTACCTATCGTTAGTCCTCACGGTCACACTGACCCCGCTTGGTTTGCATCGAATGAGCCATTTGCCAATCCTACTGATTTACTCATCAAGCCAGATCATTACGTTTATAGAATGCTCTATAGTCAGGGCATTAGCTTAGACGAGCTAGGAATATGGCGAAAAGACGGAAGTTGCGCTGACGTTGATCCGCGTGAAATATGGCGAATATTTGCAAAACACTTTTATCTATTCAAGGGAACACCGTCTAGCTTCTGGCTAAACTATGTGTTTGTGCACACGTTTGGTATTGAAGTGAAATTAGAGGAATCAACGGCTGACCACTATTATGACATCATAGACAGTGCGCTAAAGCGCCCTGAGTTCCTTCCTAGAGCATTATTTGAGCAGTACAATATCGAAGTGATTGCGACGACGGAATGTGCAACCGATGAACTGACATACCATCAACAAATTCTGGACTCAGGTTGGAGAGGTAAAGTTATCAGTGCGTTTAGGCCTGATGCTGTCATTGACCCCGAACATGAAAAATTTGCAACAAAATTAGCGAAACTCGGTGCGTTAACCGATTTAGATTGTACAGATTACGACAATTATCTGGCAGCGTTGCGCCATCGACGTGCGTTCTTCAAAACGATGGGCGTTACCTCTACCGACCACGGCCATCCCACAGCAGCCACAGCAGACCTTTCTCACAGCGAGGCCAAGAAGTTATTTGCCAAAGTACAAAGTAGTCACTTTACTACCGATGATGCCGAGCTTTTTAGGGCTCACATGCTTACGGTGATGGCTGAAATGTCTATTGAAGACGGTTTGGTCATGCAAATTCATCCCGGTGCTTACAGGAATCACAACAAGTCTGTGTTTGAAGTATATGGCAGAGATAAAGGCGCGGATGTTCCTTCTCCCACTGAATATATTCAAGCCCTCAAACCTTTATTAGATAAGTTTGGCAACAATCCAAATTTAAACATTATTTTGTTTACCTTAGATGAAACTGTATACAGCAGAGAATTAGCGCCGCTCGCAGGACATTATCCTTGCCTGAAGCTGGGGCCCTCATGGTGGTTTCACGATAGCCCTGAAGGGATGATTCGTTTTAGAAGACAAACCACAGAAACCGCTGGGTTTTACAATACGGTAGGGTTTAATGACGATACCCGTGCGTTTTTATCTATTCCAGCTCGTCATGATCTTGCTCGTAGAATGGACTGTGTATATCTCGCGGAGTTGGTAGCGCGTCACTATATCGATATGGATGAGGCTCATGGGCTTGCCAAGGACTTGGCATATAACCTAGCTAAACGTGCTTACAACTTATAGGTAGTGGTTATGACAGTAAAGAGGTTGGATCGCGAAATAGTGAGTAAAAGCGACGAATTATATCGTCCACAGACGCCAAATATTGGGATTGTCCATTTGGGAATAGGTGCATTTCATCGAGCGCATCAAGCGGTGTATACCGATGCATATATGCGCAAGAGTGGCGATCATGACTGGTTTATCGCCGGCGTGTCGCTCAGAAGCGGGACCGTTGCTGAGCAACTTAATCCGCAAGATGGCTTCTATACGGTTAAGGTGAGTTCTGCGCAAGGGCAAGAGCAGCAACTAGTTCAATCGGTTGCAAAAGTGTTGGTTGCACCTGACGACCCGCAAGCGGTGCTTTCGTTAATGGCTTCGCCATCGTGTCACATCATCTCTTTAACGGTGACTGAAAAAGGTTACTGCCTCGACCCATCAACGGGTAATTTAAATGTGCAGCATCCTGATATTATTCACGATGTATCTAATTTAGATAAGCCGAAAACGGCAATCGGCTACTTGGTTAGTGCACTTAAAACAAGGTTTGAGGCGCAAGTCGACGCCCCTACCATTTTGTGCTGTGACAATTTACCGGAGAACGGCAGTACGACAGCAAGAATTGTGACGCAGTTAGCAACACGTGTGAGCGACGAATTTGTGGCTTGGATCAACGAGAATGTAGCGTTTCCCAACACCATGGTTGACAGAATTGTGCCAGCAACTACGCCTAGCGATATTGATGAGTTAGCGGGTGATGCTGGCTACAGAGACAGTGCAATGGTGAAAACCGAAGCATTTACGCAATGGATAATTGAGGACAAATTTGCTGGTAAGCGCCCTTGTTGGGAAGAGGTTGGGGCTACTATTGTAAGCAATGTAGATGTGTTTGAAAAAGCGAAGCTTCGTCTATTAAACGGTGCTCATTCATCGTTGGCGTATGCAGGGTTCTTATCAGGCTATGAATTCGTTAGCGAAGTAATGGAAGATAAAGCCTTTGAACGATACTTAAATATTTTGATGTGTGATGAAATTGCACCCACGTTGATACCACCTCCTGGGCTGGAACTTACAAGCTACACAGCAGATTTGTTAGAGCGATTCAAGAACCCAGCGCTGTTTCACAGAACTTATCAAATTGCGATGGATGGCTCCCAGAAGCTGCCCCAACGCCTTTTTCATACTATTGAAGGTAGACTACAAAATGGCGAGAGCGCTGAGTGTCTGTGTTTCGCTGTCGCTTCATGGCTTCGCTATACTATGGCTTTTGACGCCAAGGGCGATGCGATAGAGGTACAGGACCCGCTTGCTGATGTGCTTTACGACGTTCAAAAACGTGACTTTTACGAGATTGATAAATTAGTTAAAGGGTACTTAGGTCTATCACAAATCTTTCCCCAAACACTCTCGACGAATGAAGTTTTTGAAGAGCGAGTTAAATACTGGTTGAGTTACATTTTAGCCAATGGTGTTTCTACCGCGTTAGATAGCTTGCTTCTAGAAGTACAGGACTATTCCCCACAATTAAAGCAGCAGGCAGTACTATGATAAATGTTACCGTATGGAATGAATGTCGGCACGAAAAAGAAGACGCTGACGTACAAGAGTGCTATCCCGAAACCATTGGCGGTTGCATTGTTGAGAGGCTTAAACCGTTCGGTTTTAACTTAACATCAGCAACGTTAGACGACCCTGAGCAAGGGTGGCCAAAAGAGAGAATCGACAATACGGATGTCGCCATTTGGTGGGGCCACCGATACCATGATGAGCTTGATGACAAGCTTATCGATAAGCTTCAACAGCGTGTATTAGAAGGGATGGGGCTCATTGTTTTACACTCCGGACATCACGCTAAATTGTTTAAGCGCTTAATGGGAACAAGCTGTAACCTGAGCTGGCGAGAGGCCGAAGGAGGGGAACGTGAACGCGTATGGTGTCTGAAACCATCTCACCCAATTGCCTATAATTTGCCGCCCCAAATTGAGTTGCCTCAGTCGGAGATGTATGGCGAACCTTTTGATATTCCAGACCCTGATGAACTGGTATTTACATCTTGGTATCAAGGTGGGGAAATCCTAAGAAGTGGGTGCACGTTTACGCGGGGAAGGGGGAAAATATTTTTCTTTTCTCCGGGCCATGAAACCTTTCCAATATATAGAAACCCTCACATCATTCAGGTGCTGGCCAATGCCATACAATGGTCAAACCAAGCCCATACCTCTGGATGGAGCATGAAAAACTGGGGTAGACCGGTGCCGTTAGAAAAAGGCGCACCCAAACAGACGTATTTCAAAAAGCCGCGAAAACTGATGCTCGCGGAAAAAGCCGCACAGAATAAATGATACCAGTCTGCATGATTAATCACCCACTCCGCGAGAGTTAAAAAAGGGCGAAACGCCCTTTTTTAATGAATGCAATACGCTAATGTTGCGCGATCGTAAAGGAGCTCAACAAGCTACCGGCGCCCCATTTTTGCCGGCAGAGAGTTTGATAGCGTCCCACAATTTTGCCATGTGCAATCCTTGTTCAATATCTGAAGGGTTTTGCATATTGCCGTCCTTCGTTTGTAAGAAAACATTCATCAAATTGTTCGCTGATTCCTGCTCTTTGCGCTCAATGTTGCCGTCTCTGTCTTCAATCTCAATCCAGCGTCCCCACGCGCAGACTCTCACGACATAGTTAGTGAAAAAGCACTCTATTCGAGATGTACATCGAATGCTTTTGCCGCACGCGTGCATAGAAAAAAGCATCCCGTCCGCCAGTTCTCCTATTACCGTTGTGACAATATCCACAGGAAAGTTATGGTTGTTCATTTTTGCACTAACACTGGCAAAGGGCTGAGAGCAAAGCATTGATGTGGTGTTCATCATGTGTGCACCCGTATCAAACATAAAACCACCACCTGAGATTTCAGGCACTTGCTTCCAATGGCCAGTGTAAGTGTCTGCCCAATCTTCCCATATTGCAGCATTGATACTCATCAAATCGCCATAGCGCTTTGTGGCAATATCTTCTTTCAATTGGTGAACAAGGGGAGACAATCCACCTTGATAGGCAACCACAAGCTGCTTACCGCTGGCCTGTTGGGCCAATTGGAGTGCTTTCGCTTCATCAACGGTCGTTACCATGGGCTTTTCAAGTAGTACGTCTAAGTTCAACTCTAGGGCAGCTAACGCTTGATCTGCGTGAACAGCATGTGGAGTACAAATATAAACGGCATCTAGCGTACTACCTTGTTCACTTAAAAGGGTTTGCCAGTCTTGATAAGCGTGTACCTGCTTGTGATCGTGATCGCTAAGAATTGCTTTAACGTGCTGCAACGCTCCCTCGCTTGGATCGCAAACACAAACAATGTCGATATCAGTGCGCTGAGACCATGTGTTGATATATTGAGATGATTTTTTGCCGCAACCAATAACGCCAAGTTTTAACTTCATGGTATCCCCACATTTAACCAAATGTTATTTAAAAAGAGTGTGAAACAATCAAAGGAATTAACAATGACTGTGATTTATTCACCTAGTGTTTACTATATTTACATTAAATTCTATATTGACACCGGTGTCAAGGACGTAATAGTCTGTGTTAAATCAGTGTTAAAATATTAGCTGAAAAGGTTGGGAGTTCATCAATGAATGACGTAGAAAAAAGAAAGCAGCCAGGTTGGAAAAACATCATTGCTTGGGGTTCAGGAGACATTTTTGGAAGCGGCTCTGGCACTATAATTGGGTTGTGGATGCTTTACTTTTTCACCCAAGTTGCAGGTTTGTCGCCTGTTGAAGCAGGGTTGATTTTTGCTATTGGTAAGTTATGGGACGCCATTACTGACCCTATCGTTGCGTATATTACTGATAATATCCGAACTCGATTTGGACGCAGAAAAGTGTTTTTTCTTTTTGGCGCACCGTTGCTAATTGTGTTTGGTCTCATGTTCATCTCTGGATTTGGGTTTACTTATTACCTTGTCACTTATCTTTTATTCAACACCATGTTTACCGTGGTGATGACGCCTTATTGCACACTTCCAAACGAGATGACAGACGACTATGAAATTCGAACTAAGATGGGAAGTTGCCGCCTGACGTTTGGTCAAATAACGGCATTTGTTGTTACCCTAATCCCTGGGCTAATCATGTCCAATGTTGAAGATGAAGCCCAAGCCTTTATCTACATTGGTTTTTTGTTTGGATTTATTTTTACTTTGCCGTGGTACTTTATTTACAAATACACGTGGGAAATCGAACCTTCGAGGCTCCCTCCTCAGAAAGAGGTCTCTTCTATAAAAGAAACCCTTGTTGATTTATATAAGGAAATGGCAAGTACACTGCAAATAAAGACATTCCGAATTCATCTGATGATGTATATCGGTGGTTCAGTAGCATTAGACATTTTTGGCGCACTCTTTCTACACTATATTACATTTAACCTCAATCTATCTGCGGGTGAAGGTGGACAAATCTTAAGTGTGATGACCTTTATGCAGTTTTTTGGTGTGCTTACCTTTACGTGGTTCGCGCTAAAAATAGGGAATGCTAACGCCTATAAAATAGCATTAGGTCTTATGTTTGTTAGCCTTGCTTTTTTCGCTATTCTCCCCAATATTGCGCTCGATGTGAGCAAAGCGGTTTTCTTGGGCGCCGTTCTTATTGGCCTCGCGCGAGGCGGCATATATCTTATTCCTTGGGTGATCTTTAACTCTATTCCCGATGTGGATGAAATTCTGACGGGGCGACGTAGAGCGGGAATATTCTCTGGAGTCATGACCCTTGGGAGGAAAGTATGTCAGGCCTCTGCAATGTTGATTGCAAGCATTGGTTTGCAATGGGTCGGCTTTGAATCTGGCGCTAAAGTGCAGACAAGTGAGACTATTTCAGGCGTCTACTGGCTATTTTTGATAGGACCAACATGTCTAGCGATTATTGCGCTATTTGGCGCAACGCTCTTTCAGTTAACCAAGCAAAAGCACAAAATACTTATTGATGAAGTCAGTCGCTTGCGTAAAGGTGGGGCAAAGCAGGATGCGTTACCTCACGTTGTTAGCGTGGTTGAGGAGTTAACTGGTTGGGAGTATAAATATATGTGGGGCAATAAAAAAAAGAAAAAAGCATCCTTCTTCTTACACCGCGGCAATACAGACGAAACCGTCGTTGAGCGTCTGTAGAGCGTGAAATAGCCAAGTGACGTTAAGCACTTGGCTATTTCACAAAGGTTACGTTAGGCTTCAGACTCTCTTGAAATCGCACGGTGTGCAATGACAGTGCGATAGTATACATCTTTAAATTGAATGGTTTTTAGCAGCTCGTAGGCTTTTTGCTGCGCTTCAGTTACGTTATTACCTAACGCAGTTGCACAAAGTACGGGGCCGCCTGCGGTTTCATCTAAATCAAGTAAAGCTCGTACGTGGTCTAAATGATGGATGTCATGCTTACTCAATTTTCCATCGTCTAACACACTTTGCACTGTATCTTTGAACCGATCACGCTTTAACTGCATTTGGGTGGTATAGCTTGATGATAAAATGCCCGCTGGTAAGGCGTAAAAGCATATACCCATGATGGTTATAAGCCCACCGAACACCTTGCCTAATGCTGTAACGGGAACGGCATCGCCATAACCTACGGTAGTTAGCGTGACCAGTGCCCACCATAAAGATGCTGGAATACTGCTGAAAACGTTGGGTTGCGCAGCATGTTCGATATAGTAAATGCAGGTGGCGGCGATAACAGTGAAAAGCAGAAGTACGCTAATAGCTGCGATGAGGCTATGCGACTCGTTGCGCAATACGGTGATAAGGGTTTGCATTGAACGGGAATAGCGACCAATTTTCAAAATTCGAAGTACTCTGAAAACCCGTAATATACGTAAATCAAATGCCACGAAAACGCTTAAGTAAAAAGGTAGTATTGCCATTAAATCCACCAGCGCCATAGGACTTTTTATATAAGCCCAACGTTTTTGCCATGCCGTCGTTTTTTCTTGGGAAGTGCCGTTAGCTTTGAAAGTGCCGCTAGCTTTGGAAACACTGGGAGGCGCCGATGCACTGCTGTAAACGCGAAGTATGTATTCAACAGTGAAAATAAGTACCGAAACGACCTCAATGATATGCAGCTCTCGCTGCCAAAGGGCGGGAATACCCGGTACGGTTTCTAGCATCATGGCCGCTACATTTACGATAATCAGCGCAATAAGCAATATATCAAACAACTTGCTACGTTTTTTGTATTCGTGAGCTTCGCTAGCGGGAGCAAGAATGTGATAGCACGCGTTTCGAAATGACATAGCTAAATTTATGATTTAAGAATTAACCTTGTTATATCAATAACGGAGATGAATTGGTAATCCTTCTGACAAAGAGAGGCGTTACTGTGCAGCTTTTCAAACGCAGTAGGGCTCAAAACATGTTAGTTTAAACGTCAGGAAGGCAAACTAAGAGCGTATTCAATTGAAAAGTACTAAACCCCTAGTATCAGCATTCACCTCTACATTACTTGTCGCTATGCTTGCCCCGGCAGCACAAGCGAAGCCGGACAATGTTATGTTTACCGCGAATGCACCTGTTATAGATGGCGTAGCAAATGATGCTGCATGGAAAGAAGGTGATTGGCACGATATGACCTCGCTGATGTGGGGCACCAGGCCCGAGCCCAGTGACTTTTCTGGTAGATATAAACTACGATGGGATAAAAAGGCGCTGTACCTTTTAGCAGAAATAGAAGACGACCACCTCTCAGATACCTATGCCAACCCGCTTGAGCGATATTGGGATGATGATTGCCTAGAAATCTTTATTGATGCGGATGCCTCTGGTGGCGATCACTTTAATAACTACAACGCGTTCGCTTATCACTTAGCGCTAGACAACCAAGTTGTTGATATTGGTCCGAATGAAGCGGGTGAAGCCGTGCCGCAGCTGTATAACAATCACGTTGAAAACAAATGGCAGCGAGATATATCGGCGCCTCATAAGATTTATTGGGAAGCGGCTGTGCGTGTATTTGACGATAGTTATCAGCATGGAAAAGACAACTCACCATTAACCTTAAAAGAAGATATGGCGCTGGGCTTTATGTTGGCCTACTGTGACGCCGATGGCGGTGACAGAGAACACTTTTTAGGCTCTCATGACATTACTCCCGTAAATGGCGATAAAAACCTGGGGTTTAAGGATGCGTCTGTGTTTGGGAAAGTGACTTTAGCGAAGTAGTGAAGACCTAAATTAAGCCGTTTGAGCCTTAAAAAGGCGTTCGCGCGCCCCCTTCAGCCAGTGTATTGCTATAAGATAAACTTTATCCACTGGCTGTGGATGCTCACATATTCAATTATCGAATTACCGTTAGACAAAGCCTTAGCTGGTTACTTTTCTTTAAACAAAACAACAAGGCCTTGGGGCACTTCGGTGGTTGATAAAACATACGTCATTGAGTTTTTATTATTTAGTACATATGCCAACGCTTCTTCTTGAGAGCGAAACTCTTTTGGTGGAGTTTTTCTTCCACTAAAACGCATTTGTGCCCAATACCCTTGAATGCGGGACTCTGTAAGCGCAATAAACTTAGTGTTGAATATTGTCCTAGCGGTATTGGGTGGTCGCAATCCTACAGGCTCTATATCCCAGTCAGAAGAATTTCCCATAAAGATGTCTCGAATTTGCCATTTTTCAGTTGGAGTGTCTTGCGCTTCCAAGTTAGCAACAATGATGACTTCTTCGCACCTTGCGAATGAAGCAAACATGGCAAAAAAAATGGCAAGCAATAGCGTGTGAGTTTTCATTAGAACACCCACTCTAGTGCAAATTGGGTGAGTACCGCATTTCTATCGAAGCTCGGATCCTTAATTTCTGAATAAAATGAGTTCTGCCCCTCCTCACCGCTTAACCAAGTTACCTCAGCTTTGGCTGACATATTGTGTCTAAAGTCCCAGCGAAGCCCTACTGAAAGTGAATCAAGGTCATAGCGCGGAAGACTATCGACTATTGCGTCATAGGCAAAAGACAATGAAGTGAGTTGTGGTGATTGTCCCTTCGGAATTTGATTTGTTGGAACATCATTGCTGCTATTTGCAGAAGCAATAGTCGTAAATATTTGAAACTCATCAAAGTGATACCCAAGAGTCAGGTAGTATGCATTAACTTCGGGGACACTGATTAAATCTGATTCAATTTTAATAACTTCAGAGTAAACAAAATAATCAAGAGAGTCATATTGTAGGCTTGCTTGATACGCCACTGCGTCTGAATCAAATCGAAAAACGTTGGCGTTTTCTGTGTACCCGGCACGCTCTAAGAGTGTCGCAAAGTCTTGAAAGCCGGGGATGTCTGCAAAGAAGTCAGATGACACTATGGCTGAAGCCCGCGCGCGAAAGCCGCCTTTAGATATGCCTAATATAAGCCCCCGAATATCGTTTACTTCAATGGCTGTTTCTTCACCTGCACGGTCAAAAGTACCGTCATAAGTGCCGTAATAAGCTTCAACTTCTACATTCAATTTATCGAAGTGAATGCGATACGTTGCGCTTAAGCCCTCATAGTTTGAAAATAAAAAGCCGCCGTAAACTTGTTCGGGAGGCGTAATCCAAGGATAAGCGAAGCCCACGTCAAGTACGTCGCTGTAGCGAAAAAATGGAGTTCTTAATTTGCCTAACTTAAAGCTCCAATTAGAGTTCGCGTCATAAGTTAGATAAAGCCATTCAAGACCTGAATCTCTATCGTCATTTGAATGCCCGAGTAATTGCCCAGACAATTTAAGTTTTTCACTAATACTTAGGTCCGCTTGTAACGCGAATAAGGACTGTTCAGAAAAACTAAAATCATTTGAATAGCCTTGGAATTCAGCTTCGCTCGTGTCTAGTTGTCCCCCGACAACCCTAGCAAAGCCACTGATACCTATCGAGTCAGAGAGGGTATCGCTGCTCTTCGCCGCACTGGTAAAGCATGCTAGGCATATTGTCAGTATGTAAAGGGTTTTCATTCACCATGAATTCTTTTGTACTTTGATTTCGTTCAAGTATAGACGGTCAAAGTAAAAAGTTTCGTCTTTTTAACTCGTTAAGTGAGAGTTTTGTAAGCGTTAGTGAGAGTTTGGTAAGAGTTTAGTGTGAGAGAAAAAGGTACAATAAAAAAACGCGGCTTACGCCGCGTCTTTGATGGTTGTGTTATATGCGTCGCTTATCAAGCCTCAGCTTCACGGGCAATTGCACGGTGGGCAATGTCAGTACGGTAATACACATCTTTAAACTGAATGGTTTTTAGTAGCTCGTAGGCTTTTTGCTGGGCTTCGGTTACGTTATTACCTAACGCGGTTGCGCAAAGCACGCGGCCGCCTGCGGTAACAACATCACCGTCTTGAAGCGCGGTACCTGCGTGGAAAACCTTTCCTTCTAGCTTCGCAGCGTCTTCAAAACCAGTTATCACGTCGCCTTTATCATAGCTGCCTGGGTAGCCGCCAGCTGCAAGTACAACACCTACCGATGCGCGCTCGTCAAACTCAATGGTTTTGCCTGCAAGTTCGCCTTTACACGCTGCTTGGCAAAGTGGAACCAAATCAGATTTTAAGCGCAGCATAATAGGCTGGGTTTCTGGGTCGCCAAAGCGGCAGTTGTACTCAATGACCTTTGGTGTGCCATCGGCCATGATCATAAGGCCCGCATATAAAAAGCCAACGTAGTCGTTACCTTCAGCGGCCATGCCATCAACCGTTGGCATGATCACTTCCTGCATAATGCGGTCGTGAATGTCTTGCGTAACAACCGGAGCAGGAGAATAAGCACCCATACCACCTGTATTAGGCCCTTTATCGCCGTCAGCCGCACGTTTGTGGTCTTGGCTGGTGGCAAAAGGCAGTACGTTCTTACCGTCTACCATTACAATGAACGACGCTTCTTCGCCGTCTAGGAATTCTTCAATAACTACGCGGCTGCCCGCTTCACCAAAGGCATTGCCTGCTAGCATGTCGCGGATAGCATCTTCAGCTTCTTTAAGGGTCATCGCAACGATAACGCCTTTACCCGCCGCTAAGCCGTCAGCTTTTACTACAATCGGCGCGCCTTTCTCGCGAACATAGGCAATGGCTGGGTCAATTTCGGTGAAGTTTTGATACTCAGCCGTTGGAATATTGTGGCGAGCCAAAAAATCTTTGGTAAAGGCTTTTGAACCCTCAAGCTGCGCCGCAGCTTGAGTAGGACCAAATATCATTAAACCCGCGTTAGTGAACGCATCTACTACACCTGCAACTAGCGGCGCTTCTGGGCCTACAATAGTAAGCGCAACATCGTTACCTTGAGCAAAAGAAACTAAGCCAGCAATATCGTTAACATCAATAGCTACGTTCTCAAGCTTAGGCTCTGTAGCGGTACCCGCATTACCAGGTGCTACAAATACTGTTGAAACATCAGAAGACTGCGCTGCTTTAAACGCTAGCGCGTGTTCGCGGCCACCGCCGCCAATTACAAGTACGTTCATTAACTGTTCCGTTTTGAGTGTTTAATATTATGATTTTGGTTTGGTGAATTTTAGCGTCATGCGATTGCTCTCGCCAATCGCCATGTACTTTTCACGATCTTGGTCGTCTAGCGCCAAGCGAGGAGGTAGCGTCCACACACCTTTCGGGTGATCTGCGCTATCCATTGGGTTTGCGTTTACATCGCTACTTGCTTCAAGTACAAAACCTGCTTTTTCGGCGGCAGCAACAACGTAAGAACGCTTCATGTAGCCACTTTTCTTCATCGCTTCATCATCTGCACTTTCAGGTAGTTCATGTTCCACTACGCCCAGTACGCCGCCTGGTTTAAGTGCTTTGAAGAAAGCCCCAAACGCATTGTCGATACCTTCGTCACCGTGACGCATGTACCAGTTGTGTACGTTGCGAAAGGTTAGCACCATATCAGCGCTGCCAGCTTCGCTAATATCTAGCGCTTTTATAGGGTCGAATGCGGTAAGTTCTGCACCTTCGTACTTCATGCCTGGCTTCATTTTTTCTTTAAAGCCTTCTACCGACTTTTTGTAGTAGCCGCTGGTTTCATCGTCTACATAAAAGTGGGCTGCAACGTATTTTCCGTTTTCTTTTACAACAGAATAAAGAATGTCGGCATACCAGCCACCGCCTGGCGAGATTTCTACCACAGTCATGTCTGGCTGTAGACCAAAAAAGCGTAATGTTTGCTGAGGGTTGCGGTATTCGTCGCGCACTTTGGCTTTATCGGTGCGGATATCGCTCATAGCGGCGTCAGAAATTGAATCTGCGCTTGCATAGGTTGCTGTCACACCTAGTGTTGCGGCTAACACAAGTTGGGCTAACTTTTTCATTCTTATTTCCTTTTTCTGTCGAGGGTAGGTAATTGTCTATGCGGACTAGTAAAACATAACATTTATTAGTAACACTATTACTACAAATTACCACGGGTCAGATCAAGCCTATCAGCTAACCCCCATTTGCACTTACGCCTTAGCAGAATAATTCGCAACTTTGTCGCTTCGATGAGAAGTCACTACAACCAAGCAAATGACCTTGAGTTTGCGTATTAAAAAGGGTTAAGGAAAAATAACAAACACACAGTAAAGCCACTAAATGCCACTTTACTGCGTGTTTAACTTAGGTGTCGGTTTCCCTCACTAAGCCTGTACTATAAGTTTTTGCGTAACTATTTATTAGTGACAGAAGTTATTAGTGACGGAAGTGACGCATACCTGTGAACACCATAGCAATGCCGTGTTCGTCAGCGGCGTCAATTACTTCTTGGTCGCGCATAGAGCCGCCAGGCTGAATTACTGCCTTAATGCCAGCTTCAGCTGCAGCGTCAATGCCGTCGCGGAATGGGAAGAAAGCGTCAGACGCCATAACAGAGCCAGCCACTTCAAGGTTCTCGTCAGCTGCTTTAATACCTGCAATTTTTGCAGAGTAAACACGGCTCATTTGGCCTGCGCCCACGCCCACTGTCATGCCGTCTTTGCAGTAAACAATTGCGTTAGACTTCACGTATTTTGCTACCTTCCAGCAGAACATAAGGTCGCGTAGTTCTTCTTCGCTCGGCTTACGTTTAGTCACAACTTCTAGGTCTTCCATTTCAACCATACCGAAGTCGCGCTCTTGTACTAACAGGCCGCCATTTACGCGCTTAAAGTCATAGCCTTCGGTAAGTTGACCCATCCAATCGCCGCATTCAAGAAGGCGTACGTTTTTCTTCGCGCTCACAGCTTCTTTCGCTTCATCGCTGACGGTTGGCGCAATGATCACTTCGACAAACTGACGGTCGACAATGGCTTGGGCTGTTTTTGCATCAAGCTCACGGTTAAATGCAATAATGCCACCAAACGCAGAAGTCGGGTCGGTTTTAAACGCACGATCGTATGCGCTTAGAATATCGTCGCCAATAGCAACACCGCACGGGTTAGCGTGCTTAACGATTACACATGCTGGCTCTTCGAATTCTTTCACGCACTCCAGCGCAGCATCGGTATCAGCAATGTTGTTAAACGATAGCTCTTTACCTTGAAGCTGAGTAGCGGTAGCCACAGACGCTTCTTGAATATCGTTTTCTACATAGAAGGCCGCTTCTTGATGGCTATTTTCGCCATAGCGAAGGTCTTGCTTCTTAGTAAGCTGCATGTTGTAAGTACGCGGGAATTCGCTGCTATCTTCACAACAACCTGTTTCGCATGCAGCACTATCTAAACGGGCACCGAAATAGTTCGCAATCATGCCGTCGTATTCAGCTGTGTGTTCAAATGCTTTGATGGCTAAATCGAAGCGTGTGCTGTAAGACAAAGAGCCATTATTGTCGTTCATTTCTGCAAGTACGCGAGAGTAGTCTGACGCGTTAACCACAATAGTCACGTCTTTGTGGTTTTTGGCTGCTGCGCGAACCATGGTAGGGCCACCGATATCGATATTTTCAATGGCATCTTCTAGCGTGCAGTCTTCGTTTGCCACGGTTGCAGCGAACGGGTAAAGGTTAACCACCACAAGATCGATTGGCGCAATGCTGTGCTCTTCCATTACCGCTTCATCGGTACCGCGACGACCAAGGATACCGCCATGAATTTTAGGGTGAAGCGTTTTAACACGACCTGCCATGATTTCTGGGTGACCTGTGTGATCAGAGACTTCTTTCACAGGTAAGCCAGCATCAGCAAGTAGTTTCGCGGTACCGCCCGTCGACAGAAGTTCTACGCCAGCGTTATGCAGCGCTGTCGCGAAATCGAGGATACCGGTTTTATCAGAGACACTAAGGAGAGCACGTTTAATAGGTTTTGGTGTTTGCATAAATTTTAAGTTTCTAATGTTGTAGTGTTGAAACAAAAAGAGCACCGTTTGGTGCTCTTTGGTGGGCAAAGCCCTTGGAATCTTAGTTCATGCCGTATTGCTTAAGCTTCTTGCGAAGTGTGCCACGGTTGATGCCCATCATGATGGCAGCGCGGGTTTGATTGCCGCGTGTGTAAGTCATGACTTCTTCTAGCAGCGGCGCTTCAACTTCAGCCAGTACCATTTCGTACAGGTTATCGATGTTTGCGTTATCCAATTGCTTAAGGTACTTGTTAACCGCTTGCTTTACAGAGTCACGCAGTGGCTTTTGAGCTTGCGTTTGTGAAGGCGTAGTTACTGTAGTAGTAAAAGGTGAAGTCACGTTTTGATCGAACATAATACTGTGTTGCTCTTAAGTTAGTCATCACTATGCTGCGGGAGAGATCTGTCGGGTCTCTCGTGTCTGCAGCGCTTGAAAATATGCATTTAGTGCATCGAGTTGCTCATTCGCATCATCGATAGCGTTAAACGTTTTACGAAACTGACGATCCGTATCGTGCTCCGCGAGATACCAGCCCACGTGCTTACGGGCAATTCTTACACCGGCTATGTCGCCATAAAAGTCCTGCACATTAGCTACATGCTCGTGCAAGAGTTCATATAACTCTGACAGTGGCGGTGCTGGTAGGTTCTCGCCCGTTTCAAGATAATGTTGGATCTGTTTAAAAATCCAAGGCTTACCTTGCGCGCCGCGACCTATCATTACGCCATCTGCACCAGTGTAATTCAGCACCTCTTGTGCTTTCTCTGGAGAAGTAATGTCACCATTTGCAATAACCGGAATTGAAATTGCCGCCTTTATTTGACGTATGGTGTCGTACTCAGCTTCTCCCTTATACATACAAGCTCGCGTTCTGCCATGAACAGCAAGCGACTGTATGCCGTTTTGCTCTGCAATGCGGGCAATGTCTACCCCATTGCGATTTTCTGGGTTCCAGCCGGTGCGAATTTTCAGCGTCACGGGTACGTCAACAGCATTAACTACTGCTTTAATAATCGCTTCCACTGTGTCTGGGTATTGAAGCAAGGCAGAACCTGCTAGCTTCTTATTGACCTTCTTGGCAGGACAACCCATGTTGATGTCGATGATTTGCGCACCGTTATCTACATTAAATTGTGCTGCTTGAGCCATAAGCTCAGGGTCAGCCCCAGCTATCTGTACAGAGCGAATGCCTTCTTCACCCTCATGATTCATACGCGCTTGCGATTTTGCTGTGTTCCACACCTTCGGATTACTCGAAAGCATTTCTGAAACAACAAGCCCTGCACCTAAGCGCTTACAAAGTTGGCGAAACGGTCTGTCTGTTACGCCAGCCATGGGGGCCAACATCAAATTGTTTTCTAACTCGTAAGGTCCAATTCGCATTGTAAAATGTATAGCTCGCCATCTAAAACTGCACAGAAAATATACACCCGGCTAAAACGGGGCGCTAAGTGTACGTGTTTTCGCAAGGCTTGAAAAGGCTAAAAATCACACAAAATTTCACTTCGTGGTCTTGACAGTGAAAAAAATCTGTCACATTAGTAAGCTAACGCCGATTTTTAGACTAAATATTGTACGAAAGTCTTACAGCCCCCGATTTGAAAGGGCTGTAATGTGAAAAAAATTAACAAATTATTAGATGCTAACGATTATTGTTGTATGAATTTTCGTCGCAATATTGCGGTGGTTTACCGTAAAGGCTCTGATTCGACTCGACGTAAAACTAACCGTCTAGTCAATTTTATAATCGCGCTTAGTGTTTTTTGCCCGACACTCGCGCCCATTCTCCGTCAATGGCGCTGGGCTCAAGCTTGATATCGCTAGCATAGGCGTCTTCAATTCGAGTAACTTGTTCTGCCAGTATGCCGGAAAGCACTAATAAACCGTCTTTTTTGCAATAGTTAGTAATAACGTTTTGCAGTTCTAGTAATGGGCCTGACAGTATATTTGCCATAACTACATCGGCTTCTAGCTCGGGTTGGTCTTCCGGTAGATACACATCTAGTCGGTCTTCAACGCCATTGCGGCGTGCGTTTTCTTTTGTGGCTTGCAGGGCTTGCGGGTCAATATCAATACCAATAACGCGCTTGGCACCTAGCTTCAATGCTGCCAGCGCTAAAATGCCTGAGCCACAGCCAAAATCGACCACAGTTTTATCTGTCATATCTATGCCGTCTAACCAGCGTAGGCAAAGTGCAGTAGTAGGGTGCGTACCTGTGCCAAAAGCAAGGCCTGGGTCCAACATCACGTTAACGGCGTCAGGGTCTGGAACATCACGCCAGCTTGGGCAAATCCACAAGCGCTCACCAAACTGCATAGGGTGGAAGTTATCCATCCACTCCCGTTCCCAATCTTTGTCTTCAAGCGGTTCAAGCTTGTATTTAAAGTCTGGGCCTAAGATCTTGGCTTTACCCAAGCGCTGAAGGATACCTTTCATATCGGCATCTGCTTCGAACAAGCCGACTACTTGTGTGTCTGGCCACAATAACACTTCACCCGGCTTGGGTTCGTACATTGGGGTGTCTTTCGCGTCGACATAGGTAACCGCCTGTGAGCCATTTGCAGTTAGCATGTCACCTATTGATTCCGCATATTCAGAAGAAGTATTAATTCGAAGTTGTAGCCAAGCCATATTTATCGTTCGTTGGGACCTTTGCGGGTTATTGTACCTTTGCTTGGCGTTAAACAAAATGAAAGCAAGCGAAAAGCGGTAACAATAGGCACCATTTTCTGTTTCAGTAAGATTTTAGTGCCTTAGCCTTTTGTCCACTAGTATGAATCAATAATGCGCTTATAGTAGTTATCAATGCGGTTCGATTGTAAAGTTAACCGGAGTTTTATGCGTATTCTTATCCCTTTTTTGTGTGCTGTTGCCATTGCTTTGCCTACTAAAGCCCGTGAATTAGACGTGGTGGTTGGCTGGAATAAGCCTCCCTATGTTATTTCACAAGAACACAGCGGTTTTGAAATTGACCTGGTAAGAGCCATATTAGCGGAGATGGGACATACGCTTTCGCCCATCTACGTTCCATTTGGGCGGACTGCGCGGCTTTTAAAAGATAGCACTGTGGATATAGGCCTTACACAAAGCGCAGCGCACAATGTGGACGATTCTGTTCTTTCCGACCCCTACATTATTTATCAAAATGTTGTTGTGACAAAAACGCAAAATAACTTTGTCATCAATGATGTTAATGGACTTAAAGGTAAGCGTGTCATTGGGTTTCAAACTGCACAATCGGTATTAGGTGAAGAGTTCAAGCAAGCATTAGCGCTAGAGCCAATGTATATGGAAATGGCAAGGCAAGACCGGCAGGTCGATATGCTCATGCTCGATCATGTGGACGCGATTGTTTTAGATAGAAACATTTTCAACTACTTCAAGTCTCAAAACAGCGCCTATGTTGAAGAGGAGACAGAATTCCATGAATTATTTCCTATCTCAATATATCGCGCGGCTATACCCAATCCAAAGCTGAGAGCAGAGTTTAATTCAGCCCTTCATCGCTTTATTGCAGGTGGTCGGTATCAATTACTGCTCAATGAATATCAGCTTGATAATCTGCTTCACAAGCTGCCAAAGGCGCCCACCAAACTGTAATTGCGTATTTTATCGTGTAGACAGTGAACCATTTTTGATTCAACGTATATCAAACGTAGCAATACGTTTATGTCCGTCACTTTTTACCTAACCGTAGATAAGGCACGATGGTAAAAAAGTCATCGCATAAGAACGTTTTCATAAAAACAATGCGTTAAGGAAAGCTCTATGTTGAAACAGTGGTATGTACTGGCTGTCACTTTGCTGTGCACCGCCTGTGTGTCGCAATCGCACCGTGAAAATAGTGATAATAAAAAGTGGCTAGATGAGCCAGCATATCTGCAGGTGCAGGCTATCGTTAATGGCGATACTACATCGACAGAGTTGGTCAGTGGTTATCTAGCGCGAATTGAGCAGTTAGATAAAAAGCCCAACAGCGTTTTAGCGCTAAATCCTAATGCATTAGCAGAAGCTAAATCAATCGATAAACAAATAGCCAGTGGAGCGGCATTAGGCCCGTTAGCCGGTATTCCCGTATTGCTTAAGGACAATATTGAAAGCGCAGAAATGCCCACAACAGCAGGTTCTATGGCGCTAATTAATAACGACACCGCACGAGATGCCCCCATTGTGGCGAAGCTAAAAGCAGCGGGCGCGATCATTCTAGGTAAAACAAATTTGTCTGAGTGGGTAAATTTTCGTTCTGAATCATCGATAAGCGGTTGGAGCGCAGTGGGTGGCTTAACTCGAAACCCTCACATATTATCAAGAAGTGCATGCGGTTCGTCGTCTGGCTCCGGCGCAGCGATGTCGCTTCGATTAGCGTCACTTGCCGTAGGTACTGAAACCAATGGTTCTATAATCTGTCCAGCATCTATTAACGGTGTAGTGGGCTTCAAGCCAACCGTTGGTTTACTTTCAAGAACGCACATTGTACCCATTTCATTCAGCCAAGATACGGCCGGACCCATGACAACCAACGTTCAAGACGCATGGCTGATGACAGCGGTAATGGCTGGCGAAGATGCAAGCGATAGTGCTACTGAAAATACAGCTTCCCATCGACCTGACATGCCTTCATCGGAAATGTTGGCAACAGATTTAAAAGGCAAACGCATTGGCGTTGTCAGGTATCGTCAAGGTGATAACCCTCATGTACTGGAAGTTTACGAAAGCGCGCTAAATCAGTTAAAAGCATCGGGTGCTACGCTGGTGGATATAAGTGATTTTTCACAGCCTGATTCCTTTTGGGCCGACTCTTACAATGTTTTGCTCAGCGAATTCCATCACAGCATCAACGAATATTTGTCGGGCTCGCCAGCAGAGATCCCTGTAAGAAATCTATCTGAGCTTATTGCTTTTAACAACCAAACCGAGCGAGAGCTAGCGTTATTCAATCAAGATATTTTTGAAAAGTCGCTAGACGCTGCGCCTATTGATAGCGAAGCATATCAAAGCGCCCTTCGCCTTATTCAAGATACAGCGGGCAAAAACGGTATTGACGCATTGTTAGCAAAACACAACGTAGATGTATTAGTTGCGCCTTCAAACAGCCCTTCATTTTTAATCGACGGTGTGTATGGCGATCATTCGCCAGCTGGTTTCATTGGTATAGGCTATCTAGCTGCTGTTGCGGGCTATCCACATCTCACGGTGCCGGCGGGTGAAGTGAAAGGTCTTCCAGTAGGCATTAGCTTTATCGGTGCTAAGTGGAAAGATGAAGATGTGTTAAAGATAGGCAAAGTTTTTGAAGCTAAACACGGTTTTTTCATTAAACCAGGTCTTTTACCCACACGTTTTGATGACCCCAGCTTAAAAGGCATAAAGAATGGACTAAATGAGGGCCGCTAGCTAAAAGCACGTGGTTTGAATGTGAAGTCTGTTAAGCAGTGTTGAAACTAAAAAGCCCCCGACAATTATCGGGGGCTTTTGCTATTTATGTAGCTGCGAATGATGATTTAGCCTGGCTTTTTAACCCAAGCGCTACACCAGCCATCAGCGTTAACCAGCTTGTTAGGGAAAATGTTACAAGGGCGATATTGTTCGCCATCGGCACCCTGCACGTACATGCAGTTTGCACATTTTGCACCTTCAACGGTTGAAGACGGTGTGTAGTTTAATGCTTTCGCAGTTGGGTCATCTGCGCTCAATTGTTCTTGAGCTTGCGCACGTAACGCTACACCACCTAATGTAAGACCGATAACTGTAGAGCCAGACAGTTTTAAAAAGTCACGGCGGTTTACAGATTTCATAACATTCTCCTTAAGAGATAGAAACGATAATGATTCTTTTTTATTCAGTGTCTTAAACGCAAAAACCTGCCCAAAGAGGCAGGTTTTGTGTAATGTTTAAATACTATCTCTTTTTGAAAAAAGATCGAATGAAATGTCTTATTTTCACTTGATCTAGATTAAATAAACTTCAGAGTAATAATACCCGATAGTAATTATCAGACCCTTCTATCTGCTACAAGTTCATTTTTTAGCTAGGGGGACTCCGGGTTTGGCGTAGGCAAACTGTGCAACACGCGTAGTGCTATGATAGCTATCTAATCCAGAAATACAGGCAGTGTTTGCTTTTTCTATATCGGCGTATCCGTCTTCATCAATAATGCTCTCTGGCATATGAAGCTCTTGAATTTCTCCAATAACCATTTCGGTTTCGTTAAGCAGTTTTAAATGTTGCGCCACTTTTAAGCCCATCTTGATTTCGCTTTCTTTAACAAACGGTGCACTAAATGACTCGCTAAACTGCGGCGTTAAACCCACTGCTTCAAATTCGCTCTCATCTGGAGCATAGCGAGCAGACGTTTGGTGCGCTTTGTCTACCCAATCAGTCGACACGTGATTTAGCGTGTAAAAGCCTTGTTGCTTAATATTGCTAAGGGTATCTCGTACCACAGTATGTGGGCGCATTATCATGCCTATAAGTGGCGGGTTAGCACCCACATGAACGATAGAGCTTACAATGGCTAAATTGTTGGTGTTTCCGTTTGTGGTACCCACTAACGTAGCCGACTTAAAGCCAGACAAGCTATTGACTAGATTAGCTCGGTATCGCTGTGCAAGCGCATCTATATCGCTGCGTGTAAACTGCTTAATCATTTTCTCGTTCTGCCTCAATTTGAATGTCGTCACCATGCTGATAAGTGGTCAACTCTATGGGTTGGCAGCACACCTGACAGTCGAGTACTTGGACTTGACCCACATCGTTAACCTCATCTATCTCAACGTCATTAGGCGCCATACAGTAAGGGCACGAGAAGCCCATGGAACGGGTTAAGCTCATATTTTATTGCCTTATTAATCATGAATAGTGTTTATTACGTAATGCTAAGACGAGTGGATTTTCTTTGGCAAAATACCCCATTGTTTATGAAAAAACCGGGCTGAGGCAATCGCAATAGCCATTATTAAATGAAAGGCTTAATAATTAGCCCGAATAAACAGCAGCAAGGTGAATGAATAGAGGTGATGGTGTGGCAAATAAAGTAGGAAACTGCCCGTGTTGTAATAGAGAAACGCGACTTACTTATCATCATCTTATCCCGAAAAAAATGCACCGACGCACCTATTTCAAAAAGCACTTTAGCAAAGCCGAACTGCAGGACGGTATTTATATTTGTAGGCAGTGCCATAGCGGCATACATCGCTTTTATGATGAGATGACATTGGCCAAGCACTATTTTAATTTACAACGCTTACTAGATGACGAGCAGCTTTCAACGTTCTTTCAGTGGGTGTCTAAACAGCGAGTGCGTATTTAATAAATGGCTTGGTCTAATACCGGCCAGTAGACTTTAAATACATTCGATATGGATTTAATTTGATTAACTTGGCTGTATAAATATACACTACTGGTGTTTTCATAGCCAAAGATACCTCATGCGAAAAGATTTACCGCCACGTTATTACCTCACACATTTTCACGAGTTCCTTAAGTTCTTTGAAGGTGCGAACAGCATGCTTTTGAATGATGAGGCAGCTGATTTTGTCGAGCGCTTTAACGCATTAGACGATGACAAAAAATGTATTGTGGTACGCGCTGCAAATCGCAAGTATGCGGTTATTGACAGAACCCAGTTTAGCTACGGCGAAATAAACGAACCGCAAACACAAATAGATTGGCTCATTGACAGCGAATGGTTTGGCGACCTTTCGAACGCATCGCTTAATGATATCGCCGGCGTTCTAACCAAAGACGCGTTGTTGGCGCTTCTTGCTGAATACGGCAGTACGCAGGGGCTAGCGTCTCTCACTAAGTCTAAACTCGTGACGTTACTTAATGAACATATCGGTGCTAGAGGCTGGCCAGAGAGCTTTTCGCTAAACAACTATTTAGTGTGTTTATTTGATAATGCGCTTCGCTATTTACTGTTTATCTATTTCGGTAATACCAAAAGCCGTCTGAATCAGTTTTCTATGCGCGATCTCGGTGTAATGAGAACCCGCTCCGATTCGGTAACCGATACTGCACGCTTTGAAAGTAAAAGCGATGCGCAAGCAGCTTGGTTTTACGCCAACCACTATAGCCAGCTAGCCTTTTATAACAATGATATGTTACTTGCCTTAGCGGATAGTGATTTCCCTGCTACAGAAGGTGTGTCAGCCAGTTTCTATCGCGATCAGCTGCTTTACGCACTTGGGCTTAAAGTGTTGGCTTTCGATAGGGCCAAAGGGTTAGACATTTTAAAACTAGCGCAAAGCGATAAAGCGAAAGAAAAGTGGCTAAGAGAGAGCTATAAAGACGGACAAGAAGATGACGTCAAACAAGCTCTTGAGGGCATTATTGATAATCCTCAATCTGATACGCTATTAGCGTTTGCCGAAGATTTTTATGCCCGTAAATACCATAAAAAGCGTACCAGTACCGTTACCGATATGCTACGAAATGCAAGCAGGTCGTTAGATATTGATGTAAGCCAAAATCAGCAGGTAGAACGGGGCGTATTGGCCCATTATGCAAGGCAAGGCGTAGAAGGCTGGCGCACAGAAAACCGTTTGTGGCGAAGTTTATTCGGTCTTACTTTTTGGAAGCAACTTTACGAAGAAGATACGCTGGTTACTGAGTTCGATCGCAGGCCATTATCGCTTAAGCAAAATAACTTTTACGCCAAGTTTGAGCAAAGTATTGAAGCACTGCTGCTTGCCCTTGATAGCAAAGAGAAACTGCGCTTTCACATTCATAAAATGGCCGCAATGCACTATGGCAAAGTGAACAGCCTGTTTATGTGGTCAAGCCATTTGCTTACGCCTTTAGAGGCTCTGATAGAACACGGTTCTCTCGACAGTATCTATGCTTTACTTCGCATGATGTGTAAAGATTTTGAAAGCCTGCGCGATGGTTTCCCCGACATTATGGTGTTTGACGGCGCGCTTCGCTTTGAAGAAATTAAAGCGCCGGGCGATCAGCTTCGCCGTAACCAATTGGTTTCCATTCAGCGTTTGCAGCAAGCTGGTTTTGATGTTGCGGTAACAACCGTAAAATGGATACGCGACCCTGCACAGCCTTATGTTGTGGTAGATATAGAGACCACAGGGGGCAACAACAACTATAACCGCATTACCGAGATAGGTATGGTGAAACTTGTTGGCGGTAAAGAGGTAGACAGGTTTCAAACCTTATTGAACCCGCAGCGTAGAATTCCTAGTAATATAACCCGTCTTACCGGGATTTCGGATGACATGGTGGCAGACGCGCCGCTTTTTGCTGAAGTTGCAGAACAGGTGGCGCGCTTTACTGAAGATGCCGTATTTGTCGCGCATAACGTGAACTTTGACTATGGGTTCATTAAACAAGAGTTTGCGCGACTAGAGCAGCATTTTAGGCGACCAAAAATGTGCACAGTTCGCGAAATGCGCCGCACTTATCCTGGGTTGCCCTCGTACTCTTTGGCTAACCTAACCAAGCACTTCCATATCGAAATGGAACAGCACCACCGCGCGTTAAGTGATGCCAAGGCTGCTGCCGAGTTGTTAAAGCTGGCGTTTGAGAAAGATGATGAATTGACGGGTCTGTCGGCGAATTAATAACGTTGTTATTAAACTTTTTAGCATATGGGCACTGAACAAAATGCGCGTAAACTCAGTATTGAGTTGAGTTATAACGTGCATATTGAGATGTAAAACATGGCATTAACTGAAGAACAAGAATCACGAGTTATTGAAATGGCGTGGGAAGATCGTACGCCGTTTGAAGCAATTGAACGTTTATACGGGCTGCCGGAAAAAGACGTGATAAAGCTTATGCGTAAGAACCTTAAACAAAAAACCTTTAAAAACTGGCGTGAGCGCGTGTCGGGCAGAAAAACTAAACACACGAGCTTGCGCCCAGAAGGCGTGGATAGGGGTTATTGTCTTTCGCAGTACAAATATAAAAGTGCCAATAAGTAATTTTGATAAGTATTTGTTTAGCGTTACCAGTCTGACAACATGAATTAGCCCAAGTTACTTCTTTGGCGGAGTAATAGTGGTTATAGGTAAAAGAAACGCGGTTAGTTCTTGGCGCAAAGGCGTTGGGAAGACAACCGTGTTTTCTGATTGCAGAATGCTCTTCGCATGGTGAACCTGACGTAAAAGATTTTGGTAGGTTTCATCATTTTGCTGCAATGCTTCAACCTTACTCATCATGAGTTCTATAAACTCGGCAGTGGATAAATCGTCGTGCTGCCTAATTTCAAAAGCAAGCGCTTTGAGAACATAGGCCTCCCACTCTTTTCTGTAGCTCTCTTTTAAGCGTTCAGGGTATATCGCCAAATCTGCAATATCTTGCGCTAAATCTACAATATCAAGTGGAGCATCGAATAAAACCCGAAATGCAAGAAGCACTTCATCAGAAAGGCGAGAAATGGGAAGTTTTTCTTTGAACTGAGCGTAGCGGCTTGGCACAAGAACACCTTTTTGTTGCGGGTAAAACTTATAGCTTTTTAGCCATGGACCTAATAATCCTGACTAACTAACTTCGCCTGATTTTAGTAAAACCAATAGCTGGATGAAAGTGGGCTTGGTTAAAAATACGTAATCTAAAATAACTGAACGTATTAGCAGACCAGCCCGTAACCCATTATGCACTGTTAAAGTGTGTACGCGTTCTTGCTGTTTGGCCCATCGTTTGATGGGCCTTTTTTATTTAGCTTAGCCGTTCTTATGCTATCGGTTGTTTTAACGAACTGACGAACGTCAGTCACTTAACTTTCGAAAGAAAGCTTTATGCCGGCCAGTAACCGGCTGACGCTATCTACAACATCCGCTCTGACAAACCATTCCACATCATGCTTTTCAGATAATACGCCGCTAAATTCCAGCGAGCCACCGTGACCTGTTCCCAAGAAATCTTCAATTAGTTCAGCGCGTTCGCCAAAGTCGCTGTCTATGTAGGAGTAGTATGCGAAGTATTCTATAGGGTATGACGTGTTAAACGCACTGGCTGCAAATTCGCCGCTGGTGCCCACCACAACTTTTGCGGCACTTTCATCCATACGCTGCACTAATTCAACAAACGCCGTATCTTCGTCGTTTACTCGAAACCGATACTCAGCACGAGCGAATGTACCGCCGAGCATTTTTTCAAAACTGGCCTCATAACTGTGGCGTTGGCCCATTTTTGCTGAGTACTCTACTTCGAAATATTCATCTTCTCCCCCAATATTAAAGGCTTCAGACGCTTCTGCGTTAGCTAGTTGGCCAACTACTACTTCAATGGCGGTGTCGTTTTGTAATTGCCTCACGTGACGTACTCCGGTTATCCACCCATCTTTCGACAAGCCGGTGGAAGAAACACGCCCTTTGTAAGTCGGTATAATGCCTAACTCGGTTTTGCCGTAATCGTTCTCGTGCCTTAAATAAAGTCGTCTCGCATAGAGGTAATCAGTGTTATCGCTGCCGAATGTATTGTGGCTTGATGAAAAGTCATCGCCAGTTACCACAAAGCTGTTTACTGACCACGCTGAAGTGATGGCAAGAGACGGATAGTAGCGCAGTCGATATTGTTCGCGGCTAGAGCGGTTAGAGCGATCATCGTATCGAACCTGTATGTCTAGCTTCTGTGAGAAAGAAGGCGATATTGGCTCTGCAAGAGCGTCAGTTCCAGTAACAATGATGAGTGGTAAAACAAGAAAAACCGGTTTTCGCACTTATTAAACCCTACGCGGCATGACTAATTAGTTTATACATTAAATCTAATTAATTGGCGCAAATAAATTGCAATGTAATGGGTAAAAGGCAAAAAAAAGCCGGCAGGGATGCCAGCAATAAGTGGAGTGGGACTCCAATAAGGGTAAACACACAAAAAGTTTCAAACTCAGGGAGATGTCTTAAAACTTGTATGCAGTATAGAGCCAATTTTTAAATAGGAAAATCGTTAAAAATTGATTGTGGTAATCGGAAAATTAGAATGTACTGAATAGCGAATAGCGAATAGCGAATAGCGAATAGCGAATAGCGAATAGCGAATAGCGAATAGCGAATAGCGAATAGCGAATAGCGAATAGCGAATAGCGAATAGCGAAGGTAGAAAATTGGGCTACACAAAAGACACTGTGCAGCCCAAAGGGGGGATTAGGCTAAACCTAGCTTCTTCTCTAGGTAATGGATGTTGGTTCCACCTGCGAAGAAGTTTTCATCGGCCATAATGGCGCGTTGAAGAGGGATATTTGTTTTTATGCCCTCAACCACAATCTCTTCAAGAGCATGGCGCATACGAGCAATCGCTTCGTCGCGGCTTTCACCATAGGTGATAAGCTTGCCAATCATTGAATCGTAGTAAGGTGGCACGTGGTAGCCTGCGTAGATATGCGACTCCCAACGAATACCCAAACCACCTGGCGCATGGAACATATCGATAGGACCAGGGCTAGGAATAAAGGTTTGTGGATCTTCTGCGTTAATTCGGCATTCAATAGCGTGGCCACGAATTTGAATTTGCGACTGATCAATTGACAATGGCTGACCTGCGGCAATGCGAAGTTGCTCTTTAATAAGGTCAACGCCCGTGATCATTTCAGATACTGGGTGCTCTACCTGAATACGGGTATTCATTTCAATAAAATAGAACTCGCCGTTTTCATATAGGAACTCGAACGTACCTGCGCCGCGATAACCAATTTCGATACAGGCTCTACGACAACGATCGCCAATTTTTGCACGCATTTGCTCAGAAATACCCGGTGCAGGCGCTTCTTCAACCACTTTCTGGTGACGACGCTGCATTGAACAGTCACGCTCACCTAGGTGAATGGCGTTGCCCTGTCCATCGGCTAATACCTGAATTTCTACGTGACGCGGGTTTTCAAGGAATTTTTCCATGTAGACCGTTGCGTTACCAAAGGCTGCGCCAGCTTCCGCTTGCGTGGTCTCAATGGCTTTTACCAGTTCACTTTCGCTGCGAACTACGCGCATACCACGACCACCGCCGCCGCCAGCGGCTTTAACAATGATTGGGTAACCAATGCGCTTTGCAATCGCTTTGTTGCGTTCAGCGTCGTCGGTTAGCGGGCCGTCTGAACCAGGTACACAAGGAACGCCAGCTTTTTTCATAGCGTTAATAGCAGAAACCTTGTCACCCATCAGGTTAATAGTTTCAGCTTTAGGGCCAATGAAAATAAAGCCGCTCTTTTCTACCGCTTCAGCAAAGTCTGCGTTTTCCGCTAGGAAACCGTAACCTGGGTGAATGGCGATTGAATTTGTGACCTCGGCCGCAGCAATAATGCGCGGTATATTAAGGTAGCTCTCGGTTGCCGATGCTTTACCAATACAAATTGATTCATCAGCTAGCAACACGTGCTTCAAGTTTTTATCCGCAGTCGAGTGCACAGCTACGGTTTTGATGCCCAGTTCTTTACAGGCTCTCAAAATACGTAGGGCAATCTCGCCTCGGTTAGCAATAAGTACTTTATCTAGCATAGTTAAGCACTCGCTTATTCAATGATGAACATTGGCTGGTCGAATTCTACAGGGTCTTGGTTTTCAACCAATATTGCCTTAACCACACCTGCCTTGTCTGCTTCGATTTGGTTCATCATCTTCATCGCTTCAACGATACAAAGCGTGTCGCCAACTTTTACTTGCTGACCCACTTCTGCAAATGGTTTTGCCGTTGGTGAAGATGCACGGTAGAACGTACCTACCATTGGAGACTTAACAACGTGACCGTCTGGCTGAGCTGGCTCTGCAGCAGGCGCTTCTGACGCTGTTGTTGCAGCGGCAGCTGGGGCAGGGGCCATTTGCGGTGCAGCTGGTGCTGCAAAGCTGTAGTTCATTGGCGCTTGAACACCTGTTGGACCACGGTGGATGCGTACAGACTCTTCTCCTTCAGTGATCTCTAGCTCGGCAATGCCAGATTCTTCCACTAGTTCGATGAGTTTTTTAATCTTTCTAATATCCATGTTCTGTCTCTGCTCTATTTTGGCGATTTCGGTAAATTGATTGCCGCAGTCAGCGCGAGCGAATAGCCCATGGCACCAAGGCCAACAATGACGCCAGCTGCAACATCAGAAAAATAAGAATGATGACGAAAAGGTTCACGGGCGTGAACGTTCGACAAATGCACTTCAATAAACGGAATATTGACACTTAACAATGCATCGCGAAGGGCGACACTGGTGTGCGTGAAGGCAGCAGGATTAATTATAATGGCATCAACAGTTCCCATAGCTGCGTGTACGCGGTCGATCAGTTCAAACTCAGCGTTAGACTGAAAATGCGTTAGGTTCACGTTGCTCGACGCAGCCTGCGCTTGCAAATCATCAACGATGTCTTGCAAGGTTTGCGTGCCGTATTTGTCGGGTTCTCTTTGGCCTAACATATTCAGGTTAGGGCCGTTTAATAACAAAATATTCATCTAGTTTGCTGCTATCTTCGGGAAAATGTCACTGTTATTGCCATTTCAACAAAATTTTGTGACAGTTGCACGAAAAAAAGCCAATTTATTTGCTCGTTTATTGTGTTAACTGATGATTATAGTGATAGATAAAGATTTCGCAGCAAAATACTGGTCTAATCAGGTGTTTTCGGCGCAAAGTTTTTTGTTTTATTTGCTCGGAATGCTGGTGTTAGATCCCAGCATGCTGCGTTTTTGAGAGGCAGGCGATAGAAAGCATAAGAGCATTAGTTCACGGTTTAATTAGGGGGGGACCAACAGGGGCTGCAAAATTAAGTGAATGCTTCGATGCCTTGAATTACTGAAGTCGCCGTTAACGCCGTGAACAATGCGCTATGGGCAACTCCACTTTTCTTAGTACTAATTACTTCAATTGGCGCGCTCATTCTGACTGCGGTTGGTTTTAGCGCTGTTAAGCCACTCGTTCACATGACTAGCAAAGGCCTCTGCTTTCATAAACCCAGTCACACGCGCTTTAGTTAGCTCGTCGCCGTTTTCGTCAAAAAACAAAATAGTAGGCAAGCCTAGTACAGTGAAGGTGTCAAAAATCTCCTGGCGCTCTGGCGTGTTATCGGTAAGGTCCATTTGCATCCATACTGTATTACTAAGCGCAGATACCACTTGCTCGTCTGGGAATGTGTATTTTTCAAATTCCTTACAGGCAACGCACCAGTCGGCGTACAAGTCGACCATCACGGTTTTTCCCTGTGCGTTAGCCGCCGCTATTTTATTGCGTAAGTCTGCTAAGTCTCTTGCAACAACAAAGTCTGGGTGCCCGGCGTGAACACCTTCAGCGTGTTCGCCCCAAAGCCCGGTATTGAGCCCTGCTTGATAAGTAAGCCCAGCACTTCCCATAATTCCCATTGCAACGATAACAGCGCGTACAA
Organism: Alteromonas sp. ABH4_452; assembly: GCF_056311825.1. Classification (NCBI taxonomy): domain Bacteria; kingdom Pseudomonadati; phylum Pseudomonadota; class Gammaproteobacteria; order Alteromonadales; family Alteromonadaceae; genus Alteromonas; species Alteromonas sp. ABH4_452. Next base: position 568,796 of record NZ_CM149973.1, read on the forward strand.
GCTTCATCAGTGAGTTCTTACTTGCGCGGTTAAGTGCCCAGTAATAACCGAATAGACCAAAACCTAACAACCCCCATAAGAAGCCAGTGGCAGGGCTATTATATAAACGCTCAATAAACACAATGGCCACGGCAAGCATCATGAAGCCAAAGGTAACCTTAACCACATTCATCCAGTTACCCGCCTTAGGTAGCAGCTTACCGCCCGTCATGCCGAACAGAATGAGCGGTACACCCATACCTATGCTTAACAAGTAAAGCGAAACAAAACCTAGCGTCATATCGCCAGTTTGAGCGATGAATAGCAATATGCCGGTTAGCGGCGCAGTAGTGCAGGGTGAAGCGATAAGACCAGACAATACACCCATAATAAACACACCTGCAAAACTACCAGGAGTTTGGTTGTTACTCATGTGAGTGAGCTTTTCTTGATACTTTGCTGGCAGCTGAATTTCGAAACCACCAAACAGGGCGATGGCAAGCGCCACAAATAGCACAATGAATACGCCCAGCACCACAGGATGTTGCAGCGCGGCTTGAAACTGTGCGCCGGCTACTGCAACCACCAATCCAAGTAGTGAGTAAGTGATCGCCATACCTTGTACATAAACGAAGGTTAGCCAGAATGAATGCGATACGGTTTTAGGCTTGCCTTGACCAATTACAATGCCCGACACGATGGGATACATCGGAAATACGCAAGGTGTAAAGGCTAAGCCTACGCCTAGTGCAAAAAATAGAGCTAAAGTAAGAGCAAGGTTATCTTTATCGATTAGCCTTTGCGCCAAATCGAACTGCTCGCTTTGTGAAGAAGTTGCTGCGTTATTTAATTCTGAGGCCGTATCTGTTTCAGCAACTGCACTGCTTCCCACTTCATTTAAATACACGACTTTCACAGTGGGCGGGTAGCAAAGCCCTGCGTCAGCACAGCCTTGATAGCGAATTTTTACTACGCCGTCACTGAGTGCTGATTCTACAGGCAAAGTAATAGATACGCCGTTGTAAAACACTTCAGACTCGCCAAAAAACTCATCCTGAATCATTACCCCATTTGGGTACTCAGGCTCGCCAATTTCGGCTTGTTTCGCCACAAACTTAAACTGCTTTAGGTACAAGTAGTAGCCGTCGGCAATATCGAAGCTTACCGTAAGCACATCGTCTTCTTGGTTAAAATCGAACGCAAACGCTTGGTCTACATCTAAAAACTGTGGTTCATCCACGAACGGATCGTCAAAGGCATTGGGCACCTGAGCCAATGCGAACGTGCTTAATAACGTTATTAAACAAAACGCTGAGAGAACATAAGCGGTAAAGCGATGTAACAGCGAAGCTGATGTAGTGCCGGATGAAAAAGAAGGTAAAGTCATAAAGTTACGATTCATTATATCTATTTTGCGTTGTCGTTATTTTTATCTGGAATTACGTTTTAGCTAGCGCTGTAGCGTGGTTTGTAACCACTGACCGTAAGCGCTGCTAGCCTCAGCATTAAGTTCTAGCCATTCAGGAACATCGTACGGATGCAACTCGCTTACTCTATCAAAGGCCTGTAATACATTTTGTGTATTCGTTTTAATGAGTAACTGGCATTCCGTATCGATCTCTACCTTACCCTGCCATTCATAAACAGACTCAATACCGTTAACAATATTCACGCAAGCTGCAAGCCTTTCTTTAACCAAGGTGCTGGCAATCAACTGCGCTGACTTTTCATCTGGAGTGGTACACAGTACAAGCTTTATTGTCATAAACGTATTCTACCTTGTTTGCGCCTGTTACTTTGCTAATGAGCCGATGTGTAATAGACCTGAAACTCCACACTATTCTTTCACAGCCAAAGTATATAACGGTCGTTATCGGTCGCTTTAAGTGGCTATTTAAGCGAAAGGATGGGCACCTTTTCTTGTTATTACGTACAAAGACCTTATAACAGGTTATGAATACATGAAAGAGGAAGCATTTTGCGGGTTTTATTTATACTGTTTGCCCTATTACCTATTTTAGAAATTGCGTTGCTTATTAATGTAGGCAGCGTGATTGGTGGCTGGAATACCGTTGGCTTGGTCATTCTTTCTGCCTTTATTGGTGCTTATTTTGTTAAGCGCGAAGGCGTGAGTACGCTGCAGACGGCACAAGAGAAAATGCAGCGAAATGAAGTGCCTGGAAAAGAGCTGGTTGAAGGATTAATGCTAGTAGTTGCGGGCATTTTACTTGTTACGCCAGGCTTTATTACTGATATCTTCGGCATCCTTTTAGCAATGCCAGGCTCTCGTCATTTCTTTGCTGCACAGGTCAGTAAGCATATGAAAATGCGCGTTGTTGCTCCGGGGATGGGGCCTGGAGCTGCAGGTTTCGGGCAAGGTCAGTCACCGTTTGGACAAAGCCCTTTCGATGAGCGTTCACGCTCACACAACGATAATGGTGATGTGTTTGAAGGTGAGTACTCGGATCGCACCACCAACGACCCAGATAAGCGCTTAAAATAGCGAGCCCAAACATCCTTTCCGTCAGGTTATGTGCGCCGTTTACTAAGATAAACGGCGTTTACTTGCCTAGTAAAAATAAGTATTTAGCGAAAAAACCAAATTTTTTACATTTTTTTGCTTAAAAACCCTTGAAGTTATCTGGGTACTACCCCATCTATCCGTGCAGAAACGATTTTAACTGCTCAGCAATGAGCAACCCAGGCACACAACATTCGGACAGTCTGAATGTTGGTAATCACATAAACTTGAATAGTGGAATTTTCAGGAGACTTGAAAATGGCAATTCGTCCTTTACACGACCGCGTAATCCTTAAGCGCGCAGAGCAAGAAAGCAAATCTGCAGGCGGTATCGTTCTGACTGGTTCTGCAGCAGAAAAATCTACACGCGGCGAAGTAATCGCAGTAGGTAACGGTCGCATTCTTGAGAACGGCGAAGTTAAAGCGCTAGACGTTAAAGTAGGCGACACCGTTATTTTCAACGACGGTTACGGCGTTAAAACAGAAAAGCTGGATGGTGAAGAAGTACTAATCCTAAGCGAAAGCGACATTCTAGCGATTGTTGAGTAATTACAACTAACGTTAAAACGAATTTTAGAGGAATTTAATCATGGCAGCTAAAGAAGTACGTTTTGGTGATGACGCTCGCAGCAAAATGCTAAAAGGCGTAAACACACTAGCTAACGCAGTTAAAGTAACACTAGGTCCAAAAGGCCGTAACGTTGTTCTAGACAAGTCTTTCGGTGCACCAACTATCACTAAAGATGGTGTGTCTGTAGCGAAAGAAATCGAGCTTGAAGACAAGTTCGAGAACATGGGCGCTCAGATGGTAAAAGAAGTAGCGTCTAAAGCAAACGACGAAGCGGGTGACGGTACTACTACTGCAACCGTTCTAGCGCAAGCTATCGTAACTGAAGGTCTTAAGAGCGTTGCAGCGGGTATGAACCCAATGGACCTTAAGCGCGGTATCGACAAAGCGGTTGTTGCAGCAGTTGAAGAGCTTAAAGCCCTTTCTACTGACTGTGCAGACAGCAAGTCTATCGCACAAGTAGGTACTATCTCTGCAAACTCTGATGCAGAAGTCGGTGACATCATTGCTCAAGCAATGGAAAAAGTAGGTAAAGAAGGTGTAATCACTGTAGAAGAAGGTCAAGCACTTCAAAACGAACTAGACGTTGTTGAAGGTATGCAGTTTGATCGCGGTTACCTATCTCCATACTTCATCAACAACCAAGAAAACGGTACTGTTGAACTAGACAACCCGTTCATCCTATTGGTTGATAAGAAGATTTCTAATATCCGCGAACTACTTCCTACCCTTGAAGGCGTAGCGAAAGCTGGTAAGCCGCTTATGATCATCGCTGAAGATGTTGAAGGCGAAGCGCTTGCTACTCTAGTAGTAAACAACATGCGCGGTATTGTTAAAGTTGCAGCGGTTAAAGCACCTGGTTTTGGTGACCGTCGTAAAGCAATGCTTCAAGACATCGCTATTCTAACTGGCGGTACTGTAATCTCTGAAGAGATTGGTCTAGACCTTGAAAAAGTACAGCTAGAAGACCTAGGTACTGCTAAGCGCGTAGTTATTAACAAAGACAACACAACTGTTGTTGACGGTAACGGCGACGAAGAAGCGATTGAAGGCCGTTGTGCTCAAATTAAAGGTCAAATTGAAGAGTCATCTTCAGACTATGACAAAGAGAAGCTTCAAGAGCGTCTAGCTAAGCTTTCTGGCGGTGTTGCAGTAATTAAAGTTGGTGCAGCGACTGAAGTTGAAATGAAAGAGAAGAAAGACCGCGTAGAAGATGCACTACACGCAACGCGTGCAGCGGTTGAAGAAGGCGTGGTACCTGGTGGTGGTGTAGCACTAGTTCGTGCAGCAGCTAAACTTGCTGACCTAACTGGCGACAACGAAGACCAAACTGTAGGTGTTAAGCTTGCACTACGTGCAATGGAAGCGCCTCTACGTCAAATCTCTATCAACTCAGGTGCAGAAGCATCAGTAGTTGTTAACGAAGTGAAGAACGGCGACGGTAACTACGGTTACAACGCAGGTAACGACACTTACGGCGACATGCTAGAGATGGGTATCCTTGACCCAACTAAAGTAACGCGCTCTGCCCTACAGTTCGCATCTTCAATTGCTTCACTAATGATCACTACCGAAGCAATGGTAGCTGAACTACCTAAAGAAGAAGCAGCGCCTGCAATGCCTGATATGGGCGGCATGGGCGGTATGGGCGGCATGATGTAATCCCCCCCCCAAGCTTAACGCTTAAAAGAAAAGCGCAGCTCTAAGAGCTGCGCTTTTTTTGTTTGCGGCCTAAATATGCCTCTAATTACCTTTCCATTTATCGCAGCTAAATGAGAGGTTCCCGTATTTTTTGCAGAATGAAAGCCTCTTTGATAACAATGCTTTGGGCAATCAAGACGTGTAGATTGGGCGCATAGTCTGGCATAAATTAGCAATCAGGCCTGACCGAGTGCTTTTTGCCCTCTGTACAAGCGAATAATGGTGAAGCTATTAACTGCCAGTAACGTAGCTTCAAGCAAGGTGCCGCCAATAGAACCGACAATGATATTGTTGGTTAGCCAACATATAGCGCCGCACAGAAACGCTAAACGCATGCGTATTCCCGACAAACAAAACAAGGCATAAGTGCCTATGCACGTGCCCAAAATAGGGAATAAGTCGTACCAAACTTCGGCCAAATACAGCCCGGCTGCTAGCGATATTAATATAAATAGATAGGCGACACTGCGGGAGCGGGTTTTAATTGAAATGCCTGTTCTTACCACTGAAAGTAAGGCGCTTAAGCATGCGGTAACAGCACCAAGTAACGCGAAATGCAGGGCGTGATTTAAATTCATCACAACCATCATAATACGCAGGTGCTGATCATCACGCTGATAAAAGCACAAAATGCCAAGCGCAAAACTCAGCATTCCTATCGCTTGGGCTAAGTCGAATTCTGGTATTATCAACATTTTATTCGCGCTAGTGGCTTATTTAACATTCCTACAATTAAAATCTATCTCAAATTGAGCTACTTCAGCTTTTGAGTAGCGAATAAGACAAACTTCTGAGTCCTAAAGCAATTAACAGGATTGGAATCAGCATAATAATACTCCCTCCTCCTGTTCTACTCTCTTGTATTCCACCATTATTTGTAGAGCCTCCGCCCTGAGCTTCGGAAAGAGTAATCCGTAATGCACTAGAGTTTGAAGTGAGTCCATCGGAAACAGTAAAATTTATGCCTGCTTGGTTTTGAGTAAATGAGGCAGGAATATCGAGGTAATAAACAGGTCGTGCAATACTGATATTCTCGTCGATAGATAAATCATCGCTTTGAACCCTCAAGTAGAGCTTATCTTTATTAACATCATTCACAGTGTAGTTAATAGTTAATCTGCTGCCTTTTGAAGCTGTGATAGTTGTATGTAACAAACTGATCGTAGGTGCAACATTCACGGGCAAAACTTTAACGCTCAGTTGCTTTCTAACTGTCTTTTCGTGGTCTTTAGCAATGAACGCAAAGCTGATATATTGAGCAGTATCCACTTCTGGTACAGTGAAACTAAAACCATTATTCTGTGCCTCGGTTGTTACGTCTGGGCCCATGAATTGGCGATAACTGACGCTTGAGGAAGCACTTCCATTCAATAGATCCCATGATGCAAAAAGCTTGTCTCCGGCATTTGCGAGGGGGCTTGAAATCGATAAATCTAGGGATAGGTTATTCGATTTCTGTTCTTCAGGGAGTAGATATTGGTCTGCAGGTTTTCCGATGCTGTAAAAGCTAAATGTTCCTTGTTGATAGTCGGGGTTTTCGAGAGGCAGAGAGGCATTTGTGGATACTAAGTATTCAGATAAAATACTGTCTAATTCTATTAATTTATCTGGCCTCTCATTCGCTAGATTACGGGCTTCTTCTACATCACTTGCAACATTATAAAGGGCGTACCTATGTTCTTCCTTGTCACCGTAAAAAAATGTCTTTATTAGTTTCCAACCGTCGTATAAGACTGTAGCGGAAGGAGGTAACCAATCGGGAACGCGAGGCATTGTGGGATAATATGTGAATATAGGTCTGGGCGATAAGGTGTCACCACGCAATATTGGGCGAATATCTTCACCATCTACAATATGTCCTTTCGGCATTTCTGCGTTTAACCCACTCAATAAAGTAGGATAAAAGTCAGCAGATTGGATAGGTTGATTGGATAAGGTGTTTGACTGAGTGAGGCCTGGCCATATTATGAATGTAGGTACGCGACTGCCACCATCATATTGCGTCGCCTTACCGCTGCGAAGAGGAAAGTTACTTGTTGGATGAATCTCGCCCAGTACATCATACATATTCCCCCCATTATCCGATGTAAACACGATGATAGTATCATCTATAATTCCAACCTCTTCTAACGCGTCATATAAAATAGCGATAGCATCGTCAAAGTGTTTTACCATTCCTGCGTAAGTTGCACTTCGTTGGCTGTTAAAAGGGGAGCGCTTGTTAATGAAGTGGTCCACAACATCCTGTTTGGCGTTAAAGGGAGCATGTACCGAAAATGACCAGAAATTTACATAAAAAGGACCTCGACTGTGATTGTTTAAAATCCACTTTTTTGCCTCTTTAGCTAAACGGATGTCTATATGTTCCTCTTCTGTTTCGGGCGTTAAATTCAGAGCGAAAGACCAAGGTGCAAGATAACCTCCGTAAGGGCCAGAGCCGCTGAAGTGCGGAATGTCTATATCGAAACCATGTTCGAGAGGGCTATATGGCGAAGAGCCTAAATGCCATTTTCCAAAATGCGCCGTGTGATAACCCTCGTTCTTTAAAACCTTGACCAGAGTAGGAAGTGATGTGTCAAGACGAGTGGCTGTTAGGGGAACGGTTGATAATTGATTTCGGGGACCACTGCTACGTTCAGATGAAGTAAGCCTAACTGTAGGCGTCTCGATATTCGGATTTAAAATACCATGTCGAGCAGGTGTCTGGCCCGTGAGAATAGAAGCTCTAGTCGGGGAACATAATGGACTATTACTAAATGCCTGAGTAAATGTCATTCCTTTTTGTGCTAGAGCATCTATATTCGGCGTTTCGTAGAACTTATTATGTTGATAGATTGACGTGTCGTTCCAGCCCAAGTCGTCAGCGAGGATAAAAATCACATTTTTTGGCTGGTCAGCCTCCGCCGCAAATGTGAGATGTAAAAAACAAAGTAACATTACAAGCTGGCGCATACCACTCCATTGATATAATAATGTTGAAACATCCAAGATGTGTCGCATTATACGGTATACTGCAATAATTAATACTTCAATATTGGAAGAGGCATGGCAACGGCATCTGCACTTCACATTTTGGTTAAAACAGAGAAAGAAGCGCTTTCTATTTTAGAGCAGCTTAAAAAGGGTAAGGATTTTGCGACGTTAGCAAAGCGTCATTCTAAATGTCCGTCGGGCAAGCGTGGCGGCGATCTTGGTGAATTCCGTAGAGGCCGAATGGTAAAAGCCTTCGACGATGTGGTATTTAAAAAAGACGTGCTAAAAGTACACGGGCCGGTGAAGACCCGTTTCGGCTACCACCTTATTAAAACGCTCTATCGTAGTAATTAAAGAGGCAATTAACCAAATCACGCATAGCATAGCCGAAGTGTGGGTAACACATCTTACCCACTACACGCTCTCCACTAATATAGAAAGATTGTGCAGCCGAGTATTTTGTTTGGCTAGTTACCCGGCTCCCACTTTTCACCGCATACTAAATTTTTGGTAAATATGGCGTACGGGCTGTTGGTGTTGTGCAGTGAACTGCGTAGCGCTGCGCCGTGATCTACCGTAATAAAAGGCGTGTCAGAGGCCTTGCCTTGTTCATCAAGCATAAAGTAGTCGCTGGAGTAGCTTGTTAGCATCATGCGATTGTCGTAACCCATATCGCTTAAGCGAACCCGGGTTATGGCTTTAAATTTAGCGTCGGGGTTAGAAAGGCCTACAATTTTCTTAAAAAAGTAGCCTTTATCAGACTGAAGCTGGGAAAAACCATTTAACGTGTTTATTAAGGTTTTTAAATCTATTGCTTCGCGCTGCAGCATGAAGTCGTGCTGGATGGCATTGCCATCTTTTCTAAGGCTGTCTTTCGACGGTGCTTTACCAGCAGTATAGGCCTGCTCTGCTTCCATTGAAGAAAGGTGCGCTTGCCCTTCCTCTGTATAGTGAATCAGTGCGCTCGTATTCATGTTTACGTAGTAGTCGCTGATCCCCGCAGGTACCACTTCAAATAGCATAACATCTGGGGTTACGGCGCCTCGCTCTTCGGGCGTTTGAGGGCCTTTAGCCACGCACTTGTCAGAGATGAAATAGTAATATTGGCCAGCTTCAATGGCGAAAGCTGTATTAGATAGCACCGCGCAGGTTGCCAGAAATAGTAGCCTGGAAGTGAGCTGCTTAATTGCCGTTAAAGTACTGCCTATTTGCATATCAAAGACGCCTTATTGTTTGATGCATTTATCTATCATACCAATGCATGCAGACAGATATAAGGCGTCATTGTAAGGGGGAGTGGGTAAAAGCGCGAGTTAAGCTTTAGAACGCGCTTTACGCTTAGTTTGTAGCTCAATAAAGCTAAGCAAGAACTGATGAGCCAAACCCACCGTTAACGGGGGCGAAGAACAATAGTTTCGCTAGAGTAGTCTGTAGATATCTGTAAATTGTCGGCAAGGGCGGCAATAAGCGCGTCTACATCATTGGTGTTGAATAGCCCTGCTACTTGCATGTTAGCAAGCGCAGCATCACCTAAAACGACCGTTTTATCCGTATATCGGCTTACTTCTTCAATCACGTCAATTAGTGGCTCGCCGCGAAATACAATCTTGCCTTCACGCCAGCTTAAATCATTCGCGATATCTTCATCTGACACCGTCTCAACGGTGCTGTTAGGCAAAGATAAAAGCGATTTTTCACCTTGAACTAACGTCAGTGGCTGAGCCTGCGGTTTAATAATTGGATCAATAATGCTTTCGCCATTCGCTTTGTTAAGTATATAGCTGGCGACTTCTACCACGCCTTCGGTAACTACCAGTTCAAGGTCGCCGCGGTGATATTGCACATTAAAAGCAGTACCAACAGCCTGTATGGCTTTACCTGCTGCAAGTACATTGAGCGGGCGGGATTTGTCTTTCGCCACTTCGATATGAAGCTCACCTTTGACAAGCTGAATAATCCGTGAGGTTTCAGTAAAAGCTATGTTCACTTGAGAGTTGGTATTAAGCCATAGTGTACTGCCGTCCTCTAAGCTAATGCTTTTGTGCTCGCCCGGTTTGGTCGAGGCTTGTAACGAGTAGCTTGCCATTTGTGCAACAGGTTCGGTTTGATTAGACGGCGAGAATAAATTTAGCCCCTGATAACTTAACAGCCCGACCATTAAAAACGAGGCAGCAATGGCCAGTGGGCGCTTCCAAGTCACGGTGCTGTTTGTTTTGTATTTGGCGTTAGGCTCAGGTGTATGAGGTACGATATCAGCCAGTTCTTTTAGCACCGACATCTTGTCCCATAAAACGACCATCTCAAGGAAAGTGTCTCGATGCAATGGCGTCTTAAGCCAGTTTTTTAGCGCTTGCGTTTCGTCGTCATCAAGCCCTTCGTCTAACTTAACAAGCCATTCGCTAGCGGCATCTAGTATACGTTCGTCACTGTTAAATTGAACGACGTTGCTTTGAGTGACTGGCTTGTCAATTTTTGTTTCGTCTGTTGAACTATTCATGGGCGTCTCTCTTTACATCCGCCGTACTGTGTTGCCCACCACTTTGATAAGCGTTCGGCCTTGTGTACGACGTCGTTTGTCGTCGCATAAACAAGGTGCATCTTTTTATTCCTTCAGCAATATGCTTTTCCACGGTTTTTTCGCTTATCTCTAATTCTTGGGCAATCTCTTTAAGAGAGTAGCCATACACTTTCTTCAATACAAATGCGCGCCTGCATTGCTTGGGAAGGGCGCGCACTGCGTCACAAAACAACTTAAACTCTTGCTGGGTGGCGTTGTTGTGAAACGTTTCATCTTCAACACCGCTAATTGCGCTTTCCAGTGCTGCCGCAACCTCTACGCTGTCGTCTACCATCCGCGTATCAGCACGCTTTAAATGATCGTAAGCCAAGTTTTTTGCGGTTTTAAACAAAAACGACTTGGGCTCTTTAATATGCTCGGTAGATTTAGCCTGACACAAGCGAACGTACGTATCTTGCAGTATGTCATCTACTTCTTTAGGCGGCACAAGGCGCGATAGCATTTTGGCCATCGAGCCGCGCGCCGACATATAGGCATTATGTATGGCTGTTTCTATGGGCATATTGTTATTTTTTATCGTTGTTACTTACTAAGACGACAGCCAGGCTATTTTCCCCCAGTATTTTCAACATTATCGCTCAAAAATTAAATTTGTTAATGGGTTGTATATAATGCGGCGCTAGTTTAAAACAACACCAACAATAAAGAGCAGGGTGACGCATATGCATTGCCCTCTCATAAATTAATAATAACAATAGCGTAAAAACAAATATGCTTGTGGCAAATAACCCTTTCGACACACTACCCACGCTGCCTTTTAAGCCTAAGGCTTTAACGGTTGCGCTGTGCATGATGTCGTTCGGCGCAAGCCACACTGTTATTGCACAGTCAGTGCTGCCTCACCAACAAAAAGAAGTGATTACACAGAATACATCGCCGCTCTCCTCAATAGATTTCACTATTCCTGCACAAAGTGCAGACGAGGCGATCATCGCGTTTGCCAATCAAGCCGAGCTGACCGTTGTCTTTCCCTTCAACAAAGTCAGACATATTTTTGCAAATGAAGTAAGTGGTAACTATACGCCGCAAGTAGCAATAGAAAAGCTTTTAGCTGGTACAGGCCTGAGTGCTGAAATTGTCGACAACACCCGAATAAAAATAGTGCCTGCTAGCAAAAGTGATGAAAACAATCACTTGCTTGGTCGTCTTTTTAACGCCATTACCGCACAAGACGATAGCTTGGTGACCGTACCTGACGAGCAGGGCAGTTACGACATTGAATACATTGAAGTAAGGGGCTTGCGAGCGCGTGTAGCTCAATCAGTGGGGATTAAACGCAACGCGAACATTATCATTGATACTATCCAGTCGGTGGATATGGGTAAGTTTCCCGACCAAAACCTTGCAGAAGCGCTACAGCGTGTGTCTGGCGTATCTATCGACCGCGCAGAAGGTGAAGGCCAACTTGTTACAGTAAGGGGCTTTGGGCCGGAATTTAATCGGGTGTTATTAAACGGCAGGCCTATGGCAACCGATAAGCTAGGGCGCGAATTCAGCTTTGATACTCTGGCTTCAGAGATTGTCAGCAGTGTAACCGTGCACAAACAAAGCCAGGCGACTATGCAGTCAGGTGGTATCGGCGCTACAATTGATGTTCACACCGCTAAACCTTTGTCCTTCAAAGGAATGAGGGCGGCTGGCAGCGTCAAAATGCAGTACGATACCAACTCGCAACAATACGCGCCTTCGACGTCTGCCATGTTCAGCAACACCTATTTAAATAATTCGTTTGGCATTCTAGCCTCTTTTACTCAACACAAGCGTCAAGCGCGGTTAGAAGAAGCGCAAATTGATGGCTGGTTAGTAAATACTAACGTACCTGCAAGTGAGCTTAATGAGGACGTTCCTACATTGTACGTTCCCAGAAATTACGATCAAAGAGTGCGGTTTGATGATAGAACCCGTACGGGATCTGCGCTCGTTTTACAGTATAGACCCAACAACAAGCTAGAGCTTATTGCCGACTATTTGGGGTCGACATTCGATGTTGAAACCTCGGCAACCTCAATGGGTCATTGGTTCACTTCAAGTAATCTTGAAGATGTTACGGTTGATAAAAATGGCACAGCGGTGTCTTTTTCACAAAACAGTGGGCACGCCACCGACTTTCACGCCCGCACTTTTAACCGTTCATCGACCTTAAAAAGCTTCGGTTTTGCAGCAAAATATATCGCAAGCGATAGTGTCATTGTAGATGCTGATCTGTCTTATTCAATGGCTAATGTCGATGACAATAACGGAGAGGGGAACTCTCTCTCGCTTATTGGTTATCTAAATCGCTCTTCATTCGATCATCGTCAGTCGAATATATTGCCCGCAATATCGGGCTTTGAACAAGCCAACTCTCGTCAAGTTAATGCTTTAGGTGAGCCGGTGGGTGTTTCCCATTACTTAGACCCCGCTAACGGCCGTTCCCACGTAATGCTGCGCAGAGGTTGGAGTGTTGACGACGATATAGGGCAAGCAAAAGTCAATGTTAGCGTACTTGGCGATGATAACTGGTTTAGCAAAATTGACGTTGGTGGAGCATTAACTCAGCGCGAAAAAGCTAATGAAAGAAGAGACAATGAAGCCGACGCAAGACACTGTAGTTTTTGTGGCTATTTTGATGTACCAGATATCCCCGATAGCTTCCAAACTGTATTTGACGCAGGCGACGATTTTCTTGGGTCAATTAGCGGGCACGAGAACATACCTCATCAGTGGCTACGTCACGACGGTGATACGTTATTCCGTTACTTGGAGAGCACCGGTGATGTCAGTCTAGCCGCTGAAACACGGGGAAGTTCTTTCGCGGTCAAAGAAACGGTGTATGCGGGGTATGCTCAGGCCGCTATCGAAAAGGATTTTGCGCCTTGGTTTATCGATGTGCATTTAGGACTACGCGCTGAGTATACTGACGTAAAAGTAAGTGGTGTCGACGAACAGTTATCTGCGTTAGTCATTTTAGACCAAACCGAATTGGGGCAAGAGTTTGGCGCCTCGGTAAGCATTGATGAATCGTCAAACTACACCAACGTTCTACCTAGCGTTAGTCTTAAAGCCAGCTGGTTAGATAGCTGGGTATTTCGGGCTGCTTACAATCACAGTATCACCCGTCCAACCTTAGAACAGATGGCGCCAGGTGTAACCTATACCACTACGCGACAAGGTGGGGATCTGAGAGCGCGTATCGGAAACGCACAGCTATTGCCCTTCGAGGCAAAAAACATTGATTTGGCCATTGAGCATTACTACCAAGAAAATAGCTACTTATCTGCAGGTTACTTTAGAAAAACGGTAGATAATTTCATTGTTAACGAAAGCAGTACACAAACCTTTAATAACGTGACTGACCCTAGCACCGGCACAGATCCAAATGCGGTTGATGATGCTGATACGTTAGCGCAGTTTTCCGTAATATCTCCTAGCAACGGTGAGTCTGCAACGGTTGAAGGGGTAGAGGTAGCAGTACAGCATTTGTTTGGCGAGTCAGGGTGGGGAATTCAGGCCAATGCGAGCTTTGTAGATAGCAACGCTGAATTAGACACCGCCAATATCCGTTCAACCTTTGCGCTTACGGGCTTGTCGGGTGCCAAAAACATGGTGCTGTTTTATGAAAAAAACGCGCTGCAATGGCGGGTGGCCTGGAACCAGCGAGAAGGCTTCTTGCAATCGCTGAACCAAACCCAAAGCACCGAGCCTACCTTTGTTAGCCCCTACAAGCAGTGGGATATGAGCCTTTCATACCAATTTAGCCCGAGGGTTTCTGTATTTTTTGAAGGTATCAATATTACTAACGAAACCGTGCACAAACGTGGTCGATTCAGTAATCATTTGTTGTTGGTGCAAGATGCAGGCGCTCGCTATGCAGTGGGCGTTAACATCACCTACTAAGCGCCTTATTTATCTTGGTTTATAGCGCTCTATGATTTTGGCGCACTTTGTTCTAATGCCTCTATTTCTTTCCATAGCTGTTCAGATTGCGCTGTAAGCAAGGAGTACGTTTTTATATCGCCGTTTCTTTGCGCATGCATGGCTTTCTCAAGGAGGGCATCATACTGCTTTCGCATCTTTTTGGTTGGGTTGCTTTTGAAAAGTCCAAACATAATAAATATCCTATACGGTGACTTAGCGAGGAAACGTCTGAAAATAAAGTTTCGATCACCTTTTTGTATGAATAAACCTTCATGAATATTTTGCACAAGGCACACAATTGTGATGCTGCACGCGCAGACTACTCTATAGAAGCTACGTCATGCTCTGTTAAAAAGGGGGGCGAAAAACGATACTGGCGTTTGCGGTTAGCCTGCCTTCTTTCACATTAACAGAATCCGAAATATTGTTAGGTAAACAGCCGCTGTGTAGCAAGTTGGCTGGATATAACACTGCGCGATTAAACATAGGCTCAATGCGGGCGATTTGGGTGAACATGGCGGTATCACCGTTTATGTACGCTTTAGGTGGTAACCCTACGCTGGTGGCTTGACGTTTTAAGGTTTTAAAATAGCCTTCGTATTGCGCTGCATTAACCCGCTCTAACCCAGTTTCAATATGTCGATAGAATGCAGTACCACCTAAAGGCGCGCTAAACAGATAGTGCACCAATGCCCATTCATTATCCTTTTGCGTATCAATGTGCGGAATACATTGAATGGGCGATAGAAATTTCGGCGCTTGATTGGCTATGGAAAGTTGCACTAGAGGTATTTGAAGCGGCTTTTCCACGCCAAAATCTTGTAGCCCATTATGCGAAGCAAGTTGGCTAAATAATTGTGGAAGCGAGGTATGTAGGTGTTCGACATACTCCTGGGGCGGGTGACTTCTCACCCCCGGATAAAAGTCGCCATCTTTTTTTGTAAATGGGTGGTGTTGCGCAATTGTTTCTACCAAACTTAACGGGTCTGGTATGAAATCATCAATAACAACAACCGGCGTGGCTTTTTCACCAACCGTAATCAATTCGTAGTTTGAAACCATGCGTCTGCGTTTTTATTCGCCTTGTTCTTTTTGTCGATAAGGGCATAGATTTGTGCGTTTGACGCTATGAGCGTGTAAATGCTTTGCAGCATGTGTTGTGCATGCAAATCAGCAAGCGCGTCAGCGCTAAGCGCCGCTAGCTTATCTTCATCAATGGTATATAACCCTGTTATAGACGTTTTGCTTTCGTTTTCAAAGGTAATATCTAGGGTGAACGGTGTGATAAGGTTATGCTGTTGCAGTGCGGCAATAAAACGTTGATTTTGCGTTTCACCGTCAAGAAGCTGAGCAAGGATCTGCTGCTTTTCTAACAGGTAGTTACTGGGCTCTCCCGTGTTATCAAAAAGCGGTGTGCCTTTTTCTTCGCTTACTGAAGCGTTATCCATATCAATGCACAGCACGCGGTTACTGCTGTCAGCGCTTTGCGCTTCCGTTCCTACATAAAAAGGCAGGCGTTCAAACTGTGCGGGAATATAAACCGCATCCCATTCACCTTGTTGCCAAAATAGGTTTTCTTTTTCTTCAAAACCTAGTAAGGCAGACAAGCCAAATTGTCCAGAATCGTCAAACTTGGTGATCACCACGGGGTAATGTACCACAAGCTTGTTGAGTTCAGAGAGCACCACAGGAACAAGGTGCTGATTGGCACTGAGTGACAATGCATCGTCGGTTACTTTCAAATCTGCATGTTGTTTATTATTAATGGCAACCATGTGAGTCATACGTAGGCCCTGCTTATTGATTTACGTTAAACGGCCTGCAGGCCGAATTGGTGAATTTTATTAATAAGTTCGCGATGTTTAGGCAGTTTCTCCACCGCCATGCCGCGAGCTTTTCTGTTCTGCATCAACTGTTGCTTAGCAAAGTCGGCGTTCACCCATTGCTGATGTGCGCCTAAATCTGAGGTAAACCCCATACCGTACAGCACATATTGATAGCTTGCCGCGGGGAATACTTCATTATTGCTGGTGAAGTCTTTGTCACTAGGTGGGTGGTATTGCCACAGTGCGAGTAATTCTTTTAATGAGTCTGGAATACTATGACTATCGCTATTGTCCCGCCAAAATGCGCTGTCTTTTCGCTTACTCAACATGTAATGCAGCTTTAAGAAGTCGATAATTCGCTGCCAACGGTAAGAAAAGGTGTCATTAAAGCGCTTCGCCACAATATCCATTACCGCTCTGTTTGCTGGCAACTGTTCAGCAATCATTGAGGCAGACAGCTCCACCAGTACAAGCGCTGAGGCTTCTAACGGCTCTAGAAAGCCTGCCGCTAGCCCAACAGCCACGCAGTTATTTTGCCAAAAGCGCTGCCTGTGTCCGCTTTGAATAGTAATGTCTTTTACGTTTATCCCATCTATGCCGTTTAACGTGCTGGTTTGGCGAACGTATGTGTCTAAGCGCGCATAGGCGTCATCTTTACTTTGATGCCTACTGGAATAGACGTGGCCTACACCTCTGCGTGACTGCAAACCGATATCCCAAATCCAACCGGCGTCTTGTGCGCTGGAGATAGTGTGGGATGCAATAGGACTTTGCGGGGTGTCATAAGGCACGTGTACTGCTAATGCTCGGTCGATAAAAAGTACATCGTCACAGCGAATAAACGGCACCTTGTAGTGTTCGCCGAGCAGCATAGATTTGAAGCCGGTACAGTCAACAAAGAGGTCCCCTTCTACTGTTACCCCTTGCTCGGTATGAAGAGCCTTAATATCGCCGTTATCGCTGCTTTCGACGCGGTTAACGTCGGCCAGCACATGGTGTACACCTAGTTTTTCTGTGCAGTGTTTGGTTAAAAAGGCGGTAAATTTTCCTGCATCTAGGTGATAAGCATAGTTTGCGGTGCCTGCAAACTCTGCGTGGCGTATGCTTTTAGGTGCACAACCTGCTTCGCATATAGCTTCCTGAACACATACTGCATGGGAAAAAGACTCGTTTAATTCTGGTGCTACAGTCTGCCAGTAAGGACCTAAATTTGTTTGCGAAAACCCTTGGGGCAGCATAAGAGGGTGGTAGTAAAAATCGTGCTCTTCACCAGTGGTCCACTTAGCAAACTTTGCTCCTTGCTTGAATGTGGCGTCGCATTCTTTGATGAAAGTGGTTTCACTAATACCCAATGCAATTAGTGTTGAGCGCATGGTTGGCCAGGTACCTTCGCCCACGCCAATAATAGGCACATTGGGGCTTTCTATTAAGGTTACTTTAATGTCTTTGCGGGTAGCGCATTGATGTTGCGCTGCAATACGACCAGCCGTTAGCCACCCTGCGCTACCGCCACCAACTACTACAATGTGCGTTATGGGAGTTGCTGTTGTCATACTGATTTCCTGAATAAAAACTGTGGCTACCAAATGGTAGCCACGAATGTGGGACCAACAAATGCCGGCCCCAATTACGCGAAACTAAAAGTTTCCGCGCACACCGAAGGCCCAACGTCTGCCGCTGTCTTCAACCAACAGCAAGTGATTAGAGAAGCGACCGCGTTTATGTACAAACTCTTCTGTAAGGTTAATACCTTCAAAGAAGATTTCTACATTGTCTGTCACGCTGTAGCTACCGCTAATGTCAAGCTGTTGATAAGACTCAACAATGGTTGGGCCGTCACCCTGCCCTTGTGTTAACGACTGAACAAACTCATCACGCCAGTTATAGGCAAGACGAATTTGATAGTCGTCAGTTTCATAAAATGCTACCAAGTTGTATGAATCACTTAACCCAGTTAGCGCAAATACCTGATTAATATCGAATGGATCGAGTTCGGCGTCACTGTCAACGATAGTTCCGTTGGCAAGCACCCCAAAGCCATTATCGAAAGTGTGCTGAAGCGCAAGCTCGAAACCGTCTACCGTTGCGTCTTCACCGTTATTTGGCAGAGTATTGGTAAACACAGCAACGTCGTCACCCGCATCTGGCTCGCTAGCGTTAGTGCCTGTAGAAGGGTCGGTTAGCAGGCTGCCGTCAGCAAGCTCGAAGGTTTTGTCTTCTTGGCTATTAACAATAAAGTTCGATACCAACTTTCTGAAGTAACCAATTGATGCATAACTTGCTTCGTCGTAGTAGTACTCAAGCGACAAGTCCAAGTTGTCCGATTTGAATGGCTCTAGTGCAGGGTTACCACTGGTAGACGTTAAATCACCACCTTGGCGGGTGGTTGTAATTACTGTCACCGGCGACATGCTGTTAAGCGTAGGGCGAGTAATAGTTGAACTCGCAGCAAAGCGCGCAATTAAATCGTCGGTAATTTCTAAACGTACGCTGAAGTTAGGTAATAGCACGTCGTAATCAGACTCAGTGGCAATACTTTGCGCATCGCCAAAACCAGCCAGCATTTCGGTTTGATCCAGAATCGTTAAGCCCGTTATTGGCGCTTGCGTTCCGTTAACCGTCACATCCGTCATTTCATAACGCACACCAGCGGTTGCGCTTAAGAACATGTCTGCAACTTCGCCTTCAAAGTCGAATTCCATATAGGTAGAGATAATATCTTCTTCAACTTCAAAGCTGTTGTTACGGCGCACCGCATCAAAACTAATCGAATCACCATTTACGCTTTGATAGTAAGATTCTAAAAATGCAAAGTTGGCTTCGCCATCATGGGCAAGCCAAGAGGTGGGCATGCGACCGCTACCACTTACGTCAGAAAGAAAATCGCTGCCTGCGTCAAAAACGTATTGGCTGCCTGCTGGGATCTCAGGCAAGTCTGGGTAACCACAGTAAGTACAGTGAATACCTACACCTTCATTGTCCCAACGGGTAAGTGATTTGGTTTCGGTGCTGTACTGTGCGCCAAAGCGAATTTCAGTTAAGCCGCTGCCATCTGTTACGTATTCGCCGTCAAAGCGCAGCTGGCTCACTTCATCTTCTACCGCCCAGCCTCGACGCAGCATTACGTGAGCTCGGCTGTTCGCTTCATCAAGATGATTGCTCACACCATCAGGTGTCAGTGCAGGGTTGTATATAGGGAATCCGTCAGGACCAGTAACAATCGCGCCATCTAGTTCTTGTTGTCCGCTATAAATATTGTCATTAGGCGAAGCGAACATGCTGGCAACTGGTAAAATGTTGTCATCTACTTGGAATCGTACGCGGTTGGCATAACCAATAAGTGAAAGCTGATCGCCACCACCATTATTGGCTTCGCGTTCGGCTTCTGAATGACTTAAATCAAACGATAAATTCAGATTATCAGAGTACTGGTAATCAAAGTTAAGGCCTATGGCATAGGTATCGGTTAAACGGTCGAACGTTTTGGCGTGCATATCTGTCGCCAAACCTACCTCTTGGTATAAATCGACAATAGTACCGTTTGCATCAACCGTTGGGCTGCGGCGATTGCCGTTTTCATCAAACAGGCTGCCGTCATCACCTACACCCTGAATGTTAGGTGCGGTAAACCAGTGGCCGTACGACGTTGCTTCAGACTCTACGTCAAAATCTGAATACAGTGCGTCAGCAGTTACAACCAGTTTGTCGTTAGGTGCATATTGGAATACAAGATTAGCGTTTGTACGGGTACGCTCTTCAAAGGTCACTTTGTGATCGTAGTTTCGCGGTGAAAATACATTGCCTGTCCAAGCGTCGCCTGATTGGGTAACAGGGTTTGGCACGCCAACGTTTTCTAGCCAACCGTCCATCTGAGCCTGGTTTAAGCGAGTCTCACGCTCTTGGTGTGAAACGGCAAGTAATACACCGAAGGTGTCGTCATTGAACGTGTTGCTAATCAGGCCAGAAAATTGTGGCGTAGTTTCTTCGCTATTTTCGTCGTACACGCCTTTTACCGAACCCGCCATTTTAAAACCGTTTAATGCGAACGGGCGCGCGGTATTAATATTAATGGTAGAGCCTACACCACCAGACTGCATTGTGGCCGTTGACGTTTTATGCACATCAAGGCTGCTTACTAACTCAGAAGCAATCGTGTCGAAACTGAACGCACGCGAATCGTTTTCAGACGCCATCTGACGGCCATTTACCAACACGGTGTTAAACTGTGGTCCAAAACCACGTACGGTAATTAGCTGGCCTTCACCGCCTGAACGGTCGATAGATACGCCGGTAATACGCTGTAGTGATTCAGCTAAGTTGGTATCGGGAAAATCACCGATGTCTTCTGCGCTAATGGCGTCGACTACGCCAGCAGAGCTGCGTTTAACATCCATCGATTTTGCAACCGATGAGCGGATACCACTTACCTCAATCACTTCTACGTCTTTATTGGGTTGCGCGTCTTGGGCAAATGCACTATTCGCAGAAATAGCCGACGCTAAAACTGCTGCCACTGAGCATGCAAGCTTGGTTTTCCTATACATGATGGTGTGTGTCCTAATCGTTAATTTTAATGCGCCTTATGGTGTGCACCCCACTTGGCTTTCTCTCACAGCATTTCGCTGTTAATTCATCAAGACGACACGGTTTGTAAAATCCCCCAAATTTATTTAACAATTTTTTAAATTAATTGAGTCACCTTATTTAAAAGGCGTGATTTCTTCGACATCGATTAGCGTAATCCACCTTTACGTGTGTTTAAAAAATGCACAATTATTAATGTATTCACAGAATAAATGCTTCTTTATCTACTTCATTTATCGCCTGTATGCCATTTCTATATAAATATTAGTTATGACTCGTAAGTAAATGATACTAGTGATGTATGCCCATATAGCGTAGCTTTGCCGCAGTTTCGCTTGAAAAATAAGCGGAATAAGGGGTGCTATTCGAAGCAAAATAAATACAGGAATTGCCTGTTCTGTTTTTGATTTCGCTAGAGAATGCTAGGCATAAGTGAATAAAATGGCTTAGTACTGTTTAAAGGGTGTCATTCTCGGATAGCCGGAATGTGAGGAGAAGCGTGTGAAAATCATAATATTAAATGAGTCAAAAGCGCCAGATCCGCTAAATAATGTGGAGAAGCGATGTGCGGCTACACCTAGTAGTGCACAGCGTCTGGTGAAAAAAGGGGCGACCTTACTGCTAGAAGCGGGGGCGGGCGTACACTCAGGGTATTCAGATAAAGAATACAAAGATGCAGGCGTAACTGTCATCGATGATGTGAATGATGCATTATCAACAGCAGATATGCTGGTGGCGGTGAACAAACCCACCGATGCACAGCTAGCGTTGATGAAAAAAGGGGCCATTGTGGTAGGCCATCTTGACCCTTTCTTTCAGCAACCGCTTATTGAATCTATTGCAGAAAAAGGGCTGACCGCCATTTCTGTAGAAATGATTCCACGCTCATCTCGCGCTCAGAAAATGGACGCATTGAGCTCGCAAGCCAGTCTTGCAGGTTATGTCATGGTAATGCAGGCAGCGAACCAGTTGCCATCAATACTCCCTATGATGATGACACCGTCAGGTACCATAAAGCCTGCGAAGGTGTTTATTATTGGTGCAGGCGTAGCGGGCCTTCAAGCAATAGCAACGGCGAAACGTTTAGGCGCAAACGTGCTAGCTTACGACACCCGTGCGGTAGTGGCAGAGCAAGTAGAGTCACTTGGTGGCAAATTCCTTAAAATCGACATTGGTGAAACAGGCCAAACGAAAGACGGTTATGCAAAAGAACTGACAGACGAACAAAAAGCAAAGCAGCAAGAAGCCCAGCGCGACGCCATTGCTGACTCTGACATCGTTATAACTACTGCTCAACTATTTGGACGCAAACCACCTGTACTAATTTCAAAAGATACCTTAGCACTAATGAAGCCTGGCAGTGTGGTTGTAGATATGGCGGCTACATCGGGTGGTAATGTTGAAGGTTCGGTTGCTGGCGAAACAGTTGAAATTAACGGTGTAAAGGTAATCGGTAACGGTAACTGGAGTCAGTTTGTGGCTAAAGCGGCCAGCGATATGTACGCCAATAACATCTATAACCTTGTGGATGAGTTCTTTGATGATGAAACCAAAACTTTTGGGCTGAATCTGGAAGACGACATTCTAGCCGGCTGTGTAATTACCCACGACGGCAAGATAACTAACGACATGCTTAACAACGCATACAAAGGAGCCTAATTATGGAAATCATCTATTTACTTTTCATTGTGCTACTGGCTGCTTTTTTGGGTTTTGAGTTAATTCGAAAAGTGCCTGCTACGTTACATACGCCTTTGATGTCAGGCTCTAACGCTATATCAGGTATTACGTTAGTAGGCGCATTAGTCGCATCGGGTAGCGACAATAACTTGCTAACCACCATTCTTGGTACGGCCGCGGTGGCGCTAGCCAGCATAAACGTAGTGGGCGGTTATCTTGTTACCGACCGCATGCTTGGCATGTTTAAGAAAAAAGATAAATAAGGAGTACGCAAGTGAGTGATATCGTAACTGTAATAAACCTTGCGTATGTAGTTGCTGCGGCGCTATTTATCTTGGGTCTTAAATTACTTAGCCATCCAGATACTGCTAAGAAAGGTAACTTCATCTCTGCCATAGGTATGCTGGTTGCTGTGGTTGTTACCCTGCTTGATCAGCAAATTATTAGCTACCACTATATTCTGTTAGGTTTTGTAATTGGCGGCGCTTTTGGTGCGTGGAAAGCTAAGACCGTTGAAATGACGGCAATGCCGGAAATGGTGTCGTTATTTAATGGCTTTGGTGGCGCAGCGTCATTGCTTCTGGGTTGGGCAACATTAGCCGGAATGAGCCTGATTACCCTTAAAACTGAAAGCGCGTTTACCTTTATTACCCTGTTTTTCACTATCTTAGTGGGGGGGATTACATTCTCAGGCTCGGTGGTAGCCTGGGGTAAATTGTCCGGGAAAATGAGTTCTAAAGCGGTTATTTTCACAGGGCTTCGCGAGCTAAGTATCTTGCACCTAATTGGCATGGTAGTGATTGGCTATTTCTTCACTACCGATCCAAGCAACCCACTTTGGATATACTGTGCAATCGCGTTGTCATTAAGCTTTGGCTTATGGGCTACCATTTCAATTGGTGGTGCAGATATGCCGGTGGTTATCGCACTTTTGAACAGCTACTCGGGCGTTGCCGCGTCGGCGGCAGGCTTGGCTACTGGTAACACAATATTGATTGTTACGGGCCTATTGGTTGGGGCTTCAGGCTTAATTCTTACCAATATTATGTGTAAGGCAATGAACCGCTCACTGATGAATGTGCTGTTGTCTGGCTTTGCGAAGCCAGTAGAAGCGGGTGAAAAAATAGAAGGCGAAATTAAAGTATTGGCCGCGCAAGATGCATTTTATGTATTAGAGGCCGCGCAAGCAGTACTGGTAGTGCCTGGCTACGGTATGGCGGTTGCGCAAGCGCAGCACGCGGTACGTGAGCTTCAGTCTCTATTAGAAGAAAACGGCTGTACGGTAGATTACGCCATTCACGCGGTGGCGGGGCGTATGCCGGGTCACATGAACGTGTTATTGGCAGAAGCTGACGTGCCTTATGACCAACTTTACGAGATGGATGACGTTAACCCGCGTATGGAAAACTATGATGTGGTTATCGTTATCGGCGCGAACGATGTGGTTAACCCTGCGGCCAAAGAAATGAAAGGCAGCCCTATTTACGGAATGCCAGTTATCGAAGCCCATCGTGCAAAAACCGTCTTTGTACTTAAGCGTTCTGCGAATGCCGGTTTTGCTGGTGTAGATAACCCGCTGTTTTTCAAAGATAACACGCGCATGGTGCTAGGTGACGCTAAAGACACCATCAACAGTATTATTCGTGAGTTCGGGGACGATTAATACGGCGTCTATCTTCTATTAACAACGTTTAAAGACCTGCGTAAATGCAGGTCTTTTTACTTTTTGAGTATGAAACGTAATCACAATGTATTCAACTTTAGTTGTAGTTTAAGCTTTTCAACTCTACTATGTAGGAGCTATAGCAGTTGAGTTTATTATTCATATAGTCATAGAGATGTACGAATAAATGTCTACGACCCCTTTTCATATTGAGCCATTCAGAAATTGTATTTTGGTCACACTTCGTGGCAAGTGGGATATGTCTACAAACATTCAGTACCTTGCTAAACTTTCCGAATGCTTGAAAACCCGCAAGGGCAGGCCCTTCCACCTATTTGTAGACATGCGCGGCTGGCAGACTCCCAATTCAGATTCTTTCAATCAAATAAAAGCGCCGATAAAGCTAGATAGGCGAAACCAGCTTAGCGAGACATGGTTAGAAGATGATGAGACTGATGCTGAACATATTGCGCAGAAGTTTTTTAAATCGCCGCAAATTAATCTGGGTTTTGAGCTTGAGCGTACTCAAAATATCTCAAAGTTTATAGCGTATTGTGAAGCAAAAGCAGACAAGATAGTTATAGACTATGTTCAAACATGGATAGACACTTAAAAGTTAGCGTTCGATAAACAAAATTAGTCGCGACAATAGATATTTTACATCGCAACAACTCTCGCGTTCAGCCTTGTGTTGTCTATAATACGCTGCTTATTTTCGCACTTACTTTGCTAGGTATAAACCTAGCCCACTTACACATAGGTGAATAAATTGTCAGATTGGAGCATCGAAGAAGCGGAGCGCGTCTATGGCGTGTCTCAATGGGGCGGTGGCTATTTTCAAATTGGCGAAAATGGCAATGTCCATATTACCCCTGTTCCTGAAGATCCTAGCATTCGAATCGACTTTAATTCGGTAATAGAAGATATCCGCAAAGAAGGCGTACAGTTTCCCGTTGTAGTGCGATTCCACGACATTTTACGCTCGCAAGTTGCCGGATTGAACAAAGCTTTCAGAAGCTCAATCGAAGAAGCCGAATACCAAGGCCAGTACCAAGGTGTGTATCCGGTAAAAGTTAACCAAATGCGTGAAGTGGTTGAAGAGATTGTTGATGCAGGCAAGCCTTATAATTACGGGTTGGAGGCCGGTTCTAAAGCCGAGCTTCTTACCGTACTTGCCATGAATACCAACGAAGAGTCGTTGACCATTCTAAACGGTTATAAAGACGACGAAGTAATGCGTCTTGCACTGTTAGGTAGAAAGCTTGGTCGTCGAGTGGTTGTGGTAGTGGAGAAGTACACCGAGCTGCTTTTACTCGTTAAAATTTCAAAAGAGCTTAACATCGACCCTATTATCGGTGTGCGCTCTAAAATGACCGTGAAAGGTCGTGGTAAGTGGGAAAGCTCTGGTGGAGAACGTGCGAAATTCGGTTTGACCATTACCGAGATCATTAACGCAGCTCGCTACCTTGAAGAACAGGGTATGGCCCATTGCTTGAAGCTGCTTCACTTCCATATTGGCAGTCAGCTAACCGATATACGTGCAGTAAAAGAAGCGGTTACCGAAGGCGCGCGTATTTATGCCGACCTTCATAAAATGGGCTTCGAGCTGGACTATGTTGATGTAGGCGGTGGTCTTGGTATCGACTACGACGGCAGTAACTCAACGAATGAGTCTTCGCGTAACTACAGCATGCAAGAATATGTCGCCGACGTTGTCTATGGCATGAAGGAAATGTGCGATCTTGAAGGTGTACCACATCCGCATTTGGTAAGTGAAAGCGGGCGTGCAATCACTGCGCATCACAGCTGCGTTATTACAGAAATTGTGGGCGAGATTAAATCTAATGCTTCGCAACTGGATACGTC
Organism: Alteromonas sp. ABH4_452; assembly: GCF_056311825.1. Classification (NCBI taxonomy): domain Bacteria; kingdom Pseudomonadati; phylum Pseudomonadota; class Gammaproteobacteria; order Alteromonadales; family Alteromonadaceae; genus Alteromonas; species Alteromonas sp. ABH4_452. The sequence continues at coordinate 594,632 of NZ_CM149973.1, forward strand.
TGCGAAAGAAGGCGAGCACTTCTTTTTGAAAAACATGCGTGAACTTGCCGATACGTTTGACGAACAAACGAACATGCATGAGATTTACAACGACGCGTCTCAATATAAAGAGCAAGCGCTCGATGCATTTAAGCTGCGTGTACTTACATTAGAAGAGCTAGGCAAAATAGAAACCCTTTACTGGGATATTATGGGACGCCTACAGAAGTGGTATCGAAACGAAGAATATGTGCCAGAAGAGCTACAAGAGCTAGATTACAGCTTGTCGTCTCAATATTTGTGTAATTTCTCTGTGTTTCAGTCGGCTGCTGATACCTGGGCTATTGACCAGCTTCTGCCAGTAGTACCGCTTATTCGCATGAATGAAGAGCCAACGGTTAATTGCTCGTTAGTGGATATAACCTGTGATAGCGACGGTAAAATTGATCAATTCACGATTGGCCGTGAAATTACTGACGTACTGCCTATGCATCCACTTAAGAAGGACGAACCTTATTACATTGGTTTGTTCTTAACGGGCGCATATCAAGACGTAATGGGCGACATGCACAACTTGTTTGGTCGCTTAAACGAAGTGCATATTTACAGCTACGACGACGACCCGGAAGACTTCTACATTGAAGAAGTAGTAAAAGGCTCGTCAGTAGAAGATGTGCTAAACGTTATGCAGTATAACCCGCGTGCAATGGCGTCAGATGTTAAACGAATGATAGATAAGCATGTATGGGACGGCAAATTGAATCCGCGCGAAGGGGTTCGCTGGACCGATTTCTACGAAAACTGCTTAGCGGGTTACACTTACCTTAAGCAATAAGAGGCAATAGTAAATAATCTAGAGCCTGCTACTCTTTAATAGTTTAGTTCCGCAGGTTTAAAGAGCCGATGCTACTACTTAGCTGCGTCGGCTTTTTTCAAATAGCGCTTCCAAAGTTCCGCTGTTGTAGAATTAATCATATTTGATTCTGCGTTCATCAGCATTACATAGCCTACTTTTCTTTCGGGCATAAAGGCTACATCGGCGCGATAGCCTTTTACCCAGCCGCCATGATAGTTAAGCTGCACGCCATTTAAGTCATAAATACGCCAACCCAAACCATAATGCGCATCGCTAATCATACCGCGCCAGCCCCTGCGATAGGTTTCACGCTTTGTTCTGACGCGTTTTGTTGTGACATAATCTACCATTTCATCAGAAATCACCGTTGGGAATTCGCCAAGCAGCGCCTGCAAATAAATGGTCATATCTGAAATACTGGCATTAACACCTGCAGCGGGAGAAAAGCGGTAGTAGTTGCTTTCAACTTTGCCTTCACGCCATTTATTTCTAGCAATAGCAATGTGAGGTTGTGCCCATGATTGTGAAGCAAGCAACCCGCCTTTACCGACGCTGGCGGTCTTCATGCCTAATGGCGAGAAAAGGTTTGCCTGAAGCTGGCGCGAGTACGAGGTATTATTGTTGCTAAAGTAGTACTCCAACGCCCCGAAAAGTGCATTTTGATAGGTGTAACATTCGCCAGGTGCACATAAAGGTTCAAGCTCACCAAGAGATTTCAACACGCGCTCTAACGAATAGTCGGCTTCAATCAGATTGTCGTAGGCATTAGGCATGAATCCACTGGATTGCCCTACAATGTGTTGTAGCTGAAGCGCGCCCATTCCCTTTCCTGTAAAAGGAATGTCGGGTAATAAAGTGGAGATGGGGGTCTCCCAGCTAAGCTGATTTTTCTCCACAAGTTTGGCAGATAGAAGGGCTGTGAAGGTTTTTGAAACAGAGGCTAGCCTGAATACTGTATTCTCGGTAACGCTCTTCCCACCTTTTTTACGGGTTTTTCCGTAAACGTAAACCCGCGGCGCTTTTCCCTGTTCGTAAAAGACAAATGCATAACCAGGAACATTGTATTTTAACGCTTCTTTTTTAACGTGATTTGCGTAGTCATCTAACCAATCAGCAGAAACACATTGCGTTATGACCATAAGTGTTGCAAATAGCCATAGTGGAGCCAGGCTCAGTAGTGAGAAGCGCGAAGAGTTCAGCATATAGTCAGCTCATTGTGCCTGTGACTTCAATGTTACTTCACAGGGCGTTCATTATTATTATCTCGTTATTATGCGTTTAGCCGCATCAATGATCAAATGTCGCTAATTATACTCACCCATACTAACCCTGATTTTATAGAGTGCTGATTTTGTCGCACTTACCAATTAAAGACACGATACACTATGCTCACGTAACGAGTTAAGGGCGGGCGCTGCATACTTATGTTAGATAACGATGTTGTGCAAAATGAAGAGGCTTCAGAAAGCGAAGGGTTAGCTGAGACTGTGTTCTCCAAGGCGAGGCTTAGCAGAGATCCGCGTTTTGACGGTCGCTTTTTCGTTGCAGTAAAAACGACGGGTATTTTTTGTAGACCCATTTGCCCAGCGCGCTTGCCTAAAGAAGAGAATGTGACTTATTTCGAACATGCGATTCAGGCTATGGCGCAAGGCTACCGACCTTGTTATCGATGTAGACCCGATAGCGCGCCTCGTTCTGCGGCTTGGAAAGGCGTGGGCGCAACAGTAAGTCGAGGGCTATCGCTATTATCTGCCATTCCTATAGAGAGTGTGGCAGATATTGCCTGCCGGTTAGGGATAAGTGAACGCTACCTAAATAAGCTGGTCGTTAATGCGGTAGGCATATCGCCTAAACAGTTTCAAAATATGCAGCGCGCTTTGTTTGCAAAACAGCTTATTCAACAAACTTCTTTGTCTATGACGGATGTATCTGTAACCGCAGGTTATCAGTCGCTTAGACAATTACAGCGAGCTGTAGAACAATATTGCGGAACCTCGCCGACACAGCTTAGGAAAAAGCAGAGCGCTGAACAAAAATCCATATCCCTGTTTCTTGCTTATCGTCCTCCGTATAACTGGCCCTATGTACGTGATTTTTTAGCAGCGCGCGCCATTGAAGGTATGGAGTTAGTTACAGAAAACAGTTACCAGCGCTATTTTTCAAGTCAGTCCAGTGTTGGTGTCTTCAAAGCAGAACATGATCAGGCGCGCAACGGCTTCAATGTTCACATTGATATGCCCGATTTACGCGCTCTTCATACCGTAATAGAAAACATAAAGCTGGTTCTCGACCTTCACGCCGACCCACTATTAATAGAGCAAAGCCTAATGCAGGCAGGGCTGTCACAAAAGCAGTTAACATCAGGCCTACGCCTCCCTAGCGCGTGGAGCGTATTTGAAAGCGGATGCAGGGCTATTGTCGGGCAGCAAGTCAGTGTAAAAGCGGCCATTGGACAGGTAACGCTACTTGTACATCAGCTAGGCGAAAGGGTATCAAGTACTGCTATACCTAACGACTTTGGTCTAGATACGGGGGAACACTACGGCTTTCCCACACCTGAAGCTGTAGTTGGCAATGATTTAGAGTTTTTGCGTATGCCACAGGCGCGAAAAAACGCGTTACGCAGCTTTGCACAATTGTTTGTTGGCGATAGCATGCCAGTCCATGAAGATATCCTTGCAATCAAGGGCGTGGGCCCTTGGACACTGGATTATTTAAAAATGCGTGGCGAGAGAAACCCAGATATTTATCTTGGGGGCGATTTAATTGTTCGTAAAGTGGCAGAGCAGTATCCGATTGAGCCAGATAAGGCCGCGCCATGGCGCAGCTATTTAACCCTTCAGCTTTGGCAGCTAAGCAACCAGCAAAAAGAGGCTTAACCATGATATACACCGGTTTCGTAAATAGTGTGCAAGGCCCGCTCAAAGTTGAAGCGACTGATGAAGGGGTAACGGCCATCGCGTTTTTAAGCGCAGATGAAGCTGCGCAACACAACTCTCTTGGTGATGAGGCTTACGCCCATACGCATTCACGCGTTAACGCAATTACCGATAAAGCGTGCCGTCAGCTTAAGGCGTACTTCGATGGGCAGCTTCAGGAATTCGATTTACCGCTTACTCCTAAAGGCACCGTATTTCAGAACCAAGTATGGCAGGTGTTACAGCAAGTAAAGTATGGTGAAACGGCCAGTTATTTAGACATTGCGAAGGCAATCGGCAACCCAAAAGCCGTTAGGGCCGTGGGTATGGCAAATGGTCGTAACCCTATTGCTATTGTAGTGCCTTGCCACCGTATAATTGGCAGTAATAAAACCTTAACGGGCTACGCAGGTGGTTTACCGCGAAAGCAGTATTTACTTAATTTAGAGGGAGCCCAAGGGGTGCTGTGGTCATAAAAGAATGGTTATAAGAAAATGGTGATAAAAAAATGGCAATAAGAGACATTATTTCACTGTTGGTGTTAGCAGGAATATGGGGCGGTTCATTTATTTTTATGCGCGTTGCGGCACCAGAGTTTGGAATTTATGTTCTGGTAGCAATTCGTACCATGCTAGCTACGGCAGTGCTGTTTCCTTTGCTGTTATTGCGCAGCTCGGTTAGAGATATCAAGCATCACTGGCTTGCCATAGCACTAGTCGGGTTGGCAAATACCGCCGTCCCTTTTGTACTGTTCAATTACAGCAGTCTGCACTTAGAGGCAGGCGTTAACGCTATTTTGAACGCTACCGCACCCATGTTTGGGGCTATTGTTGCTTGGCTGTGGTTGGGCGATAGACTAACAAAGTCAGCGGTTGTTGGTCTTTTTGTTGGCTTTGTCGGCGTTACCGTTATTAGTCAGCAAAAGCTTGGAGAGGGAGATATTAGCTTTCTTCCTATTTTAACTGCACTTTTAGCAACAACAGGCTATGGGATTGCAGCGTGTATGATGAAAAAATGGCTGCAAGGGGTAAAGCCTTTAGTTGTGGCCACAGGCAGCCAGGCTATGGCCAGCATTATGTTAGCACCTTTTGCACTTGCAACTCTGCCAGACACCATGCCAAGCGTGAATGCATGGGTAAACGCTGTGGCGCTAGCCGTCGGTGGTACCGGAATCGCGTATATATTGTATTTCAAACTTATCGCCGATATTGGCCCGGCAAAGGCAATAACCGTCGCCTACTTAGTGCCGCTATTTGGCATTATTTGGGGCGTACTTTTCTTGCACGAGCATTTGTCAGCTCAAACCATAGCGGGGGGCTTAATGATTTTGTTTGGTGTGGCGCTAACCACAGGCGTTCTCAAACGAAAACGCCTTAAAGTTAAACCTGCTTAAACTGAAGCCAGCTTTATTTAGTCTATCAGCTGCATTCTTACCAAATTGCTGCCGTCGCGTTTAGCTTGATAAAGCGCGTCTTCAGCATGTGCGGTTACCTCGTGCATAGCGCGAGGTGACGCAGTATATGAAATACCAACAGAAGCAGTAATTACTACTTCGGGTAAATCTTGCAGAGGGGGGAGTGTAGCGATGCCGTGTCGCAGGTTTTGCGCCATATCAAACGCTACGTGAGGGCCAGTATGAGGCAGTAGAATAATAAACTCAGCGCTACTCCATCTACCCACTACGTCTTGCTCGCGGATGTTCTCAGCTAGGTAAGACACCACTTTATCGAGAATATCGTCGCCTGCGTTTCCTCCATGGGCGTCAACTATTTCCGAAAGTTCATCAACGCTTACCAGCATAACGCTTAGTGACTTGTGCTCGGTCAATAAGGTTTTATAAATAAGCTGTAAATTGTCTTTCTCAGGGAGACGGTTGCTATGGCGTACCACTAAGTCTGGCTGCATATCTTTTCTGAAATAGTACAGCAGGTTGTATATAAGCAAGAACAGTGAGAATACAACAACAAGCAGTGTTACCACGCTAAAGATAAACGCCTGAGAAATTTCTGCCTGACGGTCTTCAAGCGGACTTAAAAGAAACACAGTCCAACCAAATTGATTCAGCTTAACTTCGGCAATAAGGAAGTCTTTTTGGTCAATTGTAACTAGCTTATTATTTAAGGCTTGCTCGCTTTGAATAGTCATGGGGAGACTGGCATACCAAGGGAGCTCAGATAAGTTAGTAAAATCAGAATAAGAGGCAATAAGGCTTGGGTCTGAAGACAGCATAATGTCACCCTCGCCATCTACAAATAGGAAGTCATAGCCGTATTCTTGTTTGTAGGTATCAAATACTTCAATAAAGCTGCGTAAGCTTTTTCCTACACCAAAAAAGCCTAAGAAGCGGCCATCTTCATCGTGAATTTTTATATCAATATAAAAGTGCGTGTCTTCCCATTTACCAATATCGGCAACGGCATCGGCGGGATAATCACGGTATTTGAAGTACCAGCTCACTTCACCTTCAATAAGGTTAATAATGCTGCCATCAGAATTGTATTGCTTTCTGTCTGCTTCACTGGCGATGAAAAAAGATAAACCGAATTCATTTTCAAGACGATCCAATGTTTTGAAAACGGCTTCTTGGTCTATGGTTTCACCATCCATTAAGTCTACCAGTTCGGTAGAGTGGCCGAGTGCTTCAGAAATATGTAGTGGCTTAAGAAGTTGCTCAACGATAAGCGAAATAGCAGGCGACAATGACTGTTGCTGCGCTCGACTTTGTTCGGCAACGATTTTTGAAATACTGAAATGAACCAGTGTCACAATGGCGATAACCACTACCGCAAATAACACTAGAATACTTCTATGTAGTGTACGAAATGTGTTCACAGACTGCGCATGCTCCCTTGCCTGGCTGAACCTTACCTAGATGGCGAGTATACCTGTTGCAATAATGAACTACTAGGCGATTTGTCTTAACTTAGACTAAATAACGAAGAACGAAAGCGCAACGCAAGGTTGTCCGGCCCGACCTCGAAATGAAGATATCGCTGACATATTATTGTCCCTTCGTTACACTATGCTCCGATTTTTCATTTTCTTTGCGAAATAAAGGAATTATATGGCTTTCTCAGTGGTTGTTTTAGCAGCGGGTAAAGGTACCCGTATGAAATCTTCATTGCCAAAGGTGTTACACAAAGTGGGTGGCGTGCCTATGGTGCAACGTATTATCAACACCGTTAAATCACTGGGTGCTGACAATATTCATTTGGTTTACGGTCATGGTGGTGATCAGCTAAAGGAAACAATTGTTGAAGATAACCTAAACTGGTGCTTACAGGCCGAACAATTAGGAACAGGTCACGCCGTTCAGCAAGCGGCACCTCATATTAAAGACAATGAAGATGTGCTTGTACTTGTTGGCGACGCACCACTTATTCGTGAAGAAACACTGAGCGCTTTAAAAGCAGCAAAGGAAGGCTGTGATTTAGCTTTGTTAACTGTGAATTTAGACGACCCTACAGGCATGGGCCGTATTATTCGTGAGAATGACAACATTACCGCGATAGTTGAGCACAAAGATGCTACAGAAGCTCAGCGTGAAATTAAAGAAATTAATACCGGCATGATGATGATGTCTGGTGCTGATCTTAAGCGCTGGTTAGGCGAGTTAAGCAACGACAATGCTCAGGGCGAATATTACCTTACTGATGTTATTGCAATGGCTGCGGCCGAAGGCAAGCGCATTCAGTCAGCTCAGCCGCAGTCTGCTGTAGAAGTAGAAGGCGTTAACAACCGTTTGCAGTTAGCTAACTTAGAACGCGCGCTTCAACACCGTCAAGCCGACGAGCTAATGACCAATGGTGTAACCTTGTTGGACCCTGCGCGTTTTGACTTACGCGGTCAGCTAGAAACCGGTAACGACGTCATTATAGACGTAAACGTCATTATTGAAGGCAAGGTTACGCTTGGCAGTAACGTTACTATTGGCGCTAACTGTATTCTGCGCAACTGCACTATTGCCGATAACGCGGTGATTGAAGCAAATTCTATTGTTGAAGAAGCCAGTGTTGGTGAAGCTTGTACAGTTGGGCCTTACGCAAGGTTGCGCCCTGGCGCAGTAATGCAGAAAAATGCCAAAGTGGGTAACTTCGTAGAAATGAAGAAGGCTATTTTAGGTGAAGGTGCCAAAGCGAATCACTTAACCTACCTAGGCGATGCAGAAGTTGGTGCTAAAGCGAACATTGGCGCAGGCACAATTACCTGTAACTACGACGGTGTAAACAAGTCCAAGACCGTCATCGGCGAAAATGCTTTCATCGGCTCAAACTCGTCGCTTGTCGCGCCAGTAAACATTGGCAAAGGCGCTACCGTAGGTGCTGGCTCAGTAATTACGTCAACCGTAGACGAAGACGCGCTAGCCGTTGCCCGTGGCAAACAGCGCAATATTCCAAATTGGCCGCGTCCGACTAAAAAGTAAAAGATGTTCCTTGCTACAGGCTGTGTGAGCAGCAATTAAATTATTAGGGCTGGCAACCATTAACCGTGAGTTGCTGGCCCAATTTATTCTTTAGCCCCATCACTCTATTTCTCAATCAGAAAGGTGATAAGAACCGATGGCTAATAAAAGCGCCTAAAACAACGCTTTCCTAGTTAGTGGAAACGTAAATAGTCCACCTATTTTAAACACTCTTTCAAATATTGAACTATCTATGGTTTTATCTCTCTATTATTACTGATAGTGTGTGTTTACTTACCTGTTGTTTACTATTGAAAAAGGATATTCGATGATATCTACTCTTATTGTTGGCTTTGGGTTTTCAGCCACAACCTTTCATTTACCCTTTCTAAATTACCTTCCGCAATTCTCGGTAGATGTGGTTATTTCTTCAAAACCTGATGCGGTTAAAGCGCTCTTACCTGAAGCTGAAGTGTACAGCTCGTTAGACGAAGCGTTAAAAATTCACGATGTAGACTTGGTGGTTATTACAACGCCTAATCATCTTCATGGTTCACAAGCTAAATTGGCACTAGAACACAGTTGCCATGTGTTGGTAGAAAAGCCATTCACATTAGATAGCGAAGAAGCAGAGGCGCTAGTAGCGCTTGCAGAGGCACAGAACAAACAGCTTTGTGTATACCAAAACAGGCGCTTTGATGGCGACTTCCTTACAATTAAAAAGCTTATCGACGACGGTGCGCTTGGTGAGATTAAACGCTTGGAAAGCCGTTTTGATCGTTTTCGCCCTGTACCACGAGACAGATGGCGTGAAAACGAAGGCCCAGGCAGCGGTATCTTCTGGGACTTAGGCCCTCATTTAATTGACCAAGCACTACAGCTTTTTGGCGAGCCGCAAGAAGTGTCGGCAAACATACAGGCCTTGCGTGAGAATGGGCAGTCGGATGACACCTTCGATGTAACCCTTCACTATAGTGATAGGGTAGTAAAGCTAGGTAGCTCAGCCTTTCAGGCGGGGGCAACCTTGCGCTACGATCTACAAGGCACAAAAGGTAGCTTTCGAAAGTTCTATCTGGACCCACAAGAAAACCAGTTACGAGCGGGCTTGTCTTTTGACGATGCAAGCTGGGCAACAACCAATGACAAAGAACATGGGGTGCTAGCGGTCGAAAGCGAGAGCGGCGAGCTGTTGGAGGAAACTATTGAAACACGCAAGGGTGAATACCTAACGTTTTTCAATCGTCTTGCTCACGCCATTGAAGACGGTAAGTTCTCGCCAGCTGATGCAAGCACAGTCGTACCTGTTATCAAGGTCATTGAATTAGCTATACAAGCAAGTGAGCAGAAGCAAACGCTGTCGTTTAATTAAACAAACTATCTTGATCAAAGTTTCAATTTAACTTACGATGCTTTCAATTTGTAATCCATAGCTTTCGTTTTGAAAGTTATGGGTTGTGAGAAGCGTATTATTTACGAAATACTTATGGAGCTAACGCGCTGGTATGTTTATACAGCGAACTCCCAACGCGTACTCAAACGCTAAAGTAATTCGTAAAGCCATCGAGGTTATATTGAAAAGTAGTCAATCAGTTGAGCTGCGCCGCCAGAAGATAGTGGCGTGGGTGAAAGAACACGGTCAGTCACAAGTTGAAGATTTGGCCGTGCGTTTTGCTACCTCTGAAGTCACGATAAGAAAAGATCTTGCTGCCCTTTCTCAGCAAGGTTTGCTTATTCGCCAGTTTGGTGGTGCAGTGCCCGTGCCATCAATTGCCTTAGATACTCATTCTTCTCAATCCATCACTAGTGAAGCTTGCTCAAGCCTGACGGCTAGCCCAATAATTAAAGCCATAGGTCAGTGTGCGGCAGGTCTAGTGAAACCGGGCAATAAAATAGTCATAGATTGCGGCTCAACTACGGCGTCAGTCTTGCCTTTCCTATCGGATATTGATGACTTAGTGGTAATGACCAATACGCTATCCACTGCCAATTACCTTACCCAAAGTGCAAAAGAGCCTACGGTGTTAATGGTGGGAGGGACATGGGATGCCCAGTCTCAGTCGTTCCAAGGTGCAATGGCTGAACAGTTAGTTAGCGCCTATAGTTTTGACATTGCACTTATCGGGGCAGCGGGCATTGATGTAAACAGAGGCACTACCACCTTTAACGAACTTATTGGTGTGACCCGTGCCATGGCCGAAGCTGCGACAAAGGTGGCGGTGTTAGCCAGCTCAAAAAAATTAACGCATAAAATGCCTAACCTAGAGCTGAGCTGGAAAAACATTTCTGTTCTGATCACTGATGAAGGCATTAGTGAACAAGACAAACTCAATATTGAAAATCAGGGCGTGACCGTGCTTATTGCAGCGCCGAGTGGAGAATAATTATGTGTGGAATTGTTGGCGCTGTTGCTGAACGTAACGTGGTAGAAATTCTTCTAGAAGGATTAAAAAGACTAGAATATCGCGGCTATGATTCAGCTGGTGTAGCGCTATTGCAAAACGACGGCACGCTCACCCGTATTCGTCGAACAGGTAAAGTACAAGAGCTGGCTGACGCGGTAGCAGCAGGCGAAGCGTTAGGTACTACCGGAATCGCACACACCCGATGGGCAACCCACGGTGGTGTAACAGAAGCGAATGCTCACCCTCACTTTTCAACCGAGCGCGTCGCTGTTGTTCACAACGGTATTATTGAAAACTACGTAAATCTAAAAGCTCAACTAAAAGAAAAAGGCTACACCTTCACCAGCGACACTGACACTGAAACTATTGCTCATACTGTGCACGAAGAACTAAAGTCGGGTAAAGCCCTGCTTCACGCAGTACAAAGTGCGGTTAAAACTTTTCACGGCGCTTATGGCACCGTCATCATGGATAAAGAGGACCCAAGCCGCGTAGTGGTTGCACGTTCGGGCAGCCCGTTAGTTATTGGGCTTGGGCTTGGTGAAAACTTTATTGCGTCAGACCAAATGGCGCTATTGCCAGTAACACGCCGCTTTATCTTTTTAGAAGAAGGCGATGTGGCAGAAATTACTCGTCGCGACGTTAAAATCTTTGATAAAGACGGTAACGTTGTCGAACGTGAAGTGATTGAGTCAAACGTAGAGCACGATGCGGGTGACAAAGCGGGTTACCGTCACTACATGCTTAAAGAAATTCACGAACAGCCAACGGTTGTGCGCAATGCGCTTAAAGATCGTATTGATGAAAACGGTCTTACCGCGGATGTATTCGGCCAAGGTGCTGATGAAATATTTAAAAAGGTTAAACACGTTCAAATCATTGCCTGTGGGACTAGTTACCACGCGGGAATGACGGCGCGCTACTGGCTAGAGCAGTACGCCAATGTCTCGTGTAACGTTGAAATAGCATCAGAGTTTCGTTACCGCAAATCGGTAGTGCACCCAAACAGCCTGCTTATTACGATTTCTCAATCAGGTGAGACAGCCGATACGCTAGCCGCACTTCGCTTAGCCAAAGAGCTGGGCTATATGTCTAGTTTGACCATTTGTAACGTTCAGGGCTCGTCGTTAGTACGCGAATCTGACTTAGCATTTATGACCCGTGCTGGCGCGGAAATTGGCGTAGCGTCTACCAAAGCCTTCACTACCCAGCTTGCAGCTTTCCTTATGCTAACCCTTGCATTAGGTAAAGAAAATGGTATGACCGAGGCCGACAGCAAGGCTATAGTGTCTGCGCTTCATAGCTTGCCTGCCAAGCTTGAAGAGACCTTAGCTATCACTGGCGGCATAGAAGATTTAGCTGAAGAGTTTGCAGATAAAAACCACAGTTTGTTCCTAGGTCGTGGCGATCAATATCCCATCGCTATGGAAGGCGCCCTAAAACTTAAAGAGATTTCTTACATTCACGCCGAAGCCTATGCGTCAGGTGAATTGAAACACGGCCCGCTTGCGCTAATTGATGATGAAATGCCGGTAATTGTGGTTGCACCAAACAACGAACTGCTTGAAAAACTGAAGTCGAACGTTGAAGAAGTGCGCGCACGTGGCGGTATCATGTACGTATTTGCTGATAAAGATGCCGCGTTTGCAGGGGATGAAACCATGCGCGTTATTGACGTGCCGCACTGCGACGAGCCAATCGCCCCTATCATCTACACCTTGCCGCTACAGCTACTGAGCTACTATGTAGCGTTAATTAAAGGTACGGACGTTGACCAGCCACGTAACTTGGCGAAGTCGGTGACTGTGGAGTAGGGAAGCGTTGTTAAAGCAACTTTAATGTGCTTAAAAACAAAGCCTGCGATCAACAAACTCGCAGGCTTTTTTATTTCTCAGAGGTTTTCGCTGAATGAAAGTAGCAACGCATTAAGCCTATTCACTTATTTACTGACACCACTTCATCGATAAACCCTCCCCAACCGTCTTAAACCATCAATACAACCGTTGTAAAACGGACGGCACGTTCATACTTATAAATCATTACCGAGTTTCAACAATGCGAGGCACCATGGCTATTCCTTATTCACTGCTCGATTTAGCGCCTATATCCGAAGGGTATAGCGTGAAAGACGCGCTAAACAACTCCAAGCTAATGGCTATGGAAGCCGAGCGCAGTGGCTATGAGCGTGTGTGGTTAGCGGAGCACCATGGCATGCATGGTGTAGCCAGCTCTGCCACCTCTGTAGTGTTAACGCACATTGCTAATGCTACCTCTACCATCAAAATTGGAGCTGGTGGCATTATGCTGCCTAATCATGCGCCTTTGGTTATTGCTGAGCAATTTGGCACGCTAGCTGAGTTATTTCCCAATCGTATAGAGCTTGGGCTGGGCAGAGCGCCAGGTACTGATATGGCAACGGCAAGAGCGCTTCGTCGTAATTTGCAAAGCGATGTAGATAGTTATCCAGAAGATATTCAGGAACTTCAGCATTACCTTGGTACCCCAAAAGAGGGGCAGCCAATTGTTGCAGTGCCTGGAGCGAATACACATGTGCCTTTGTGGTTACTTGGTTCTAGCTTGTACAGTGCCCAGGTGGCGGCAAAGATGGGGTTGCCATATTCATTTGCTTCCCACTTCGCACCCGATGCGCTATTTGATGCCCTCCATGTGTATCGCAACATGTTTAAACCTTCGCCCCAATTATCAGCACCAAAGGCCATGGCGGGAGTAATGGTGGTTATTGCAGAAACCGATGAAGAGGCAGAATTATTATTCACGTCGGTGAAGCAGCAGTTTATGAACATGAGACGTGGCCTTAACAAGCCATTTGCTAAACCTATGCACAACTTTGATGAATATTGCACGGCAACGGATGAGGCCATGCTATCAAGTGTGTTGAGATATGCCTTGGTTGGCTCGAAAGACACCGTGCGAAGCAAGCTGGCTGAATTTATAGAGGCAACGGATATTGACGAGATAATTGTGTCTATGCCCATTTACGATATAGAAGCGCGTTTATTTAGCGTTAAAGCGTTCGCAGACATCGCATCCTAGCACTTAAAAAGTTATGACCAGTTTTATAAATCTGGTCATAACTTCTTCTATGCAGTGCGCAAGAATAACTTTATGATATACAATGATATGTGTATTTTCATTTAGTGTTGCAGGTTTACAGTCATGCCAAAGGTCTGGTTTTCCTTTTTCTTTGCTTTTGCGTCTCTCGCAGCGGGCCTAAGTTCTGCACATGCGAAAGAAGCGCTGGACCTTGTCATTATTGAAACGCTCCCAGTTCCTATCGTTGCTGAATCGCGAGACGAATTTGAAAAAGAGCTTATTCGAATTATGCCCGAGCACGATATCAACGTAACCACATACAACGCTGAAGGATCTGAGACTCGCGCTAAAGAAATACTGAGCGAACTGGCGCGAGAGCCAGAGCCTGATCTCATTGTGTCCATAGCGACGTTGGCCACTCGCGCGCTGAATGCTGCTGAAGAATTTATTGAAACGCCAAAACTTTTTATGGCGGTCTCAGCACCGGTTGAGGAAGGCATTGTTCCTGCCATCGGCGCTGTGAGTAAACGCAATATGACGGGCGAGTCACACGTACTCGATGCAAAGGTAAAGCTTGATATGTTGGATGGCGTGCTTAGAGCATCAAATCCCGAGACGCCATTTACTATAGGTTTAGTGCATTCTACCTATCCCTCATCGAGCAACCTGGTAAACCAATTGCTAGCGTTAGACAGTGAGTATGAAAATATAAACTTAGTCGCTATCAGTACGCCTTATCTAGAAGGTGATGAAGGACGCGTTGAAATGACGGATAGTATGGTTGATAGATTAGACCAAAAGAGTGCAGAACTGGACGGCTATTGGTTGTCATCAGGCCCCTTAGCAGAAGCCGAAGGGTTAGTGGATAAAGTTAAAGAGAAGACGGGATTACTCCCCTTATTTGCTGAAAGTATTTCATCAGTTAAAAAAGGCGCGCTTATTGGTGTGGTATCTGAACCGGCTAGTATTGGAAAATCAGCAGCAAGAAAAGCAAAGCTGATACTTCAGAGTAAATCGGCGAGAGACATTCCCGTTGGCAAAATGGACACGTACACTGTAGCAGTAAACGTAACCACGGCAATTAAATTGCAATTGCCCATTCCATCAAGTTACTTAAAACTCTCGAAAGAGCATGTGTATCAATAAGGCCTAATTAGAAGTTAGTATGCGGATCAAATCAAAACTGCTAGTTATCTACATTCCAATTTTGTTAATTGGCATGGCACTTACCGGGTATTGGGCTTATTTAACCGCGTACGACTCGGTTCGCGAAAGGGAATATCAGCTTCTTACTCAAACCCTTACATTAAACGTGTTAGAGATCATTGATGAGAGACGAGAACTGCTCATTGAATCAGGCCTAGAAAATGTTCCCGTTTTTCGCGAAGCTTATCAAAAAGAAGTGTTTGAAGAGCTAAAGTCGCTACAGCAAACAACAGATCGGCATTTTGCCATTAGCGATAAAAGTACAGGTACCGTTATATTTAGTACTACTAAAAGTGAGGTTGTACTGAATGCAGAAAACGCTAGTAGAGCGACAATAGCTGACCGGCGCGTGGCTTATGGTGAGTCGAGTGTAAACGACATAGATGTGTTGTTTGCTTGTTCTGAATTCACACCTTGGAATTGGAAAGTTACGGTTCTACAACCCGCAGAACCCTTGCAATCCTCGCTATTCACGATAGCGTGGCTAACCTTTTTAGTAACGCTGTTTGCTGTAGTTATCGTTAGCCTACTTATGGGTAAGGTAACCCAGGTGTTCGTAGTCTCTCCCATTGAGAAAATCAAATCAGCGGCAAGTCGCATCGCTGTTGACCATAAGAGGGTCAACATAGACTTAGAGCAAAATGATGAATTAGGAAGTTTGGCGCGCGATGTTGAAGCCATGTCTGGTGAAATCGAGCAATACGTAGCGCAAGCCCAGCAGGCAAATCGCGCTAAAACAGATTTTCTTGCAGTAATGAGTCATGAAATTCGTACGCCGCTAAACGGGATTCAAGGCTTAGCCACACTGCTTTTAGATACTCAACTTTCAGACAAACAGCATCAGTATGCCAGCGATTTGAAGTCCTCAGCATCTATTCTTGCTACCGTTATAAATGACGTATTAGATCTCTCTAAAATTGAGTCAGGTATGTCAGAAATTGACGTGACAGAGTTTGATCTCGATTCAATGCTGAACGACCTTATTACGCTATTAGGCACAAACGCTAGTGCTAACAGTACCCGGTTGGTTTATAAGAGCAAGAACTTAGAGTCTGTGGCGGTAACTAGCGATATTACCAAACTTCGCCAAATTATTATTAATTTGGTAAGCAACGCCATTAAGTTTACCCACAAAGGCACGGTGAGTATTTCGGCTAAACTTAAACAGCCTTCAACAGCAACCATGGGTGACAACCGTTTAGTTATAGCGGTTAAAGATACTGGCATTGGGATTGAGCCAGACAGGCTAGAGCATATATTTGATAAGTTTACGCAGTCCGATTCTTCTATAACGCGGAAATATGGTGGTACTGGGCTTGGCCTTGCTATTGCTAAACAACTTGCTCAGATACTTGGCGGCGATATAAAAGTTGTCAGTAAAGTCGGCGAAGGCTCATGCTTTACCGTTACTGCGAATGTTCAATCTCGACTTGTGTCGGATTCATCCATTGAATCTTCTTCTGCACATCAAGCGCATGGCGCAAGCCTACCATCTGGGCTAAAGGTGCTACTGGCTGAAGATAATGCAATTAATGCTGTGGTTGCACAGGCACTATTAGAACAGCTGAAATGTGATGTTGAACACGTTGATAACGGATTAAAAGCCGCTGCGCGTGTTGAAGAGGGTGGTATTGATGTGGTCTTCATGGATGTTCACATGCCTGTTATGGATGGCATTGAAGCGACGAAACGCATCAGAAAACTGAACGGTGAGCTCAGCAAAACCCCTGTTATTGGCCTTACAGCAGAAGCATTTAAAGAGCGCCATATCTCATTTAAGCAGGCGGGAATGGACGACATAGTCACAAAGCCTGTCACCGTTGAAGCCTTGCAAGAAAGTTTGTTAAAACTGGCGCTTAGCCAAGAAGTCACTGATAATAGTTAAAGCAATTCTGCGTCAATGAGTTGCATCTGTATAGCCAGCGGCGGCTGCCACCTTTGGCTGTATTGAAATAGTTTTACGGACTTTATTTATCAAGGTGATGCGTGCAAATCAACAGACCCAGTGAACAACGCAGGCTAAGAATAGCGCTGATTATCGGCGCTGTTCTGGTACTTGTGTTTATGGCTGCTGATTTAGTGCTATTGCCTAGCAGTATGTACGAACTGTACACCTTCGACCGTCTACTTCTTCAATTCCCTATTATACTTATCGTTGTTGTACTGTCTTTTTGGCGCGAATTCATGCGGTACCGAGCGTACATATTTGCTGGCCTGCTTATAGCGCTTTCCTACAGCAACTATTGGTTAATATGGGTTTGCTGGGAAGAGCACAATTTTATTTTTCCTTACGAAGGCACCATCCTCTATGCATTCTTTTGTGTATTTGCGTTGGGTATTCCATTTAAGCTAGCAACCGCAGCCAATGTTATAAACATTTTGGGGTTTTTAGGGTTGATGTGGTTAGCGCCGGTTTATGGAGACAGGGTTCCTATTTCAGCAGCTTTTGTATCAGGGTCATTATTTATATGCGTGTACGCTCGTTATCGGCTCGATCGCAGTGTACGTATGCTCAAAGAAACTAACGACCGCTTATTGAAGCTTAGCAAGTTCGACCCGCTATCTGACTTACTTAATCGACGCGCTCTGCGAGATCAAAGTGAAAAGTTGTTGGCCTTAAGTAAACGCCATGACGTGTCGATGGCTGTATTAATGCTCGATTTAGATGACTTCAAAAAATACAACGACAGTTTTGGCCATCAGCAGGGTGATGAAGCAATAAAAGAACAAGCGCGTATTATGAAGCAAGTTTTTAAACGGGAAACTGATATTTTGGGCCGCTACGGTGGCGAAGAATTCATTGTTGTTTTAAGCGATATCAGTAAACAGCAGGTTGAAAAGCACGCACAAGCACTATTGGATAAATGGAAGCAGGCTGAATTAAAACATGCCGAGGGAGCAAAGCACCCGTTTATGAGTTGTTCAATTGGTGTTGCTTACGCCAGTTCAGTTGGCGACACTTCCATTGATTGGCTTATCGATGAAGCCGACAAAGTACTTTATGAAGCTAAAGAAAAAGGTAAAGCACAGTATGTAATGACAGAAGCACAGTGCTAGCGTTAACACTGTGCTCTTAATTTAAACTGTACGCTTCGTTTAAAAAATTACAGCTTAAGTATCATTTTTCCGGTGTTTTTACCTTCAAACAGCATATTTAAGCCTTTTTCGGCGTTATTTAAACCTTCAATGGTATGCGCACGGTGCTTTATCTTTCCTTGCTGCACATAAGGTGTGAGTTTTTCTAAAAGCTTTGGAATTTCATCCCAATGGTCTGGCATCGCAAACCCACGAATATTAATGCGCTTCTTAATTAACGGGATCCAATTAGGGCCTGGTGACGGCTCTTCTGATTGATAATCGGCAATCATTCCACACACAACAATACGACCATGGGCATTCATTCTGTTGAATATATGGTGCTGGATAGGACCGCCCGTGTTTTCATAAAATACATCAATTTTATCTGGCGTAAGCTCTACCAGTTTTTCTTCTAAGTCGTCAGTTTTATAATTAATTGCGCCGTCAAAACCTAGCTCGTTGACAATCCAGTCGGCCTTATCGTCACTACCCACTACGCCAATTACGCGAAGTCCGTCTGCTTTTGCTAACTGACCCACAATAGAACCTACAGAGCCTGCTGCACCTGTGACAATAAGTGTCTCGCCTTCCTTAGGTTCGCCAAAGTTATAAAGGCCTGTGGTGGCGGTTAAACCTGGCAGCGCAAATACACATAGTGCCATTTCTTCAGTAACACCTTGCTGAAGCTTGTTAAAGCCTGAGCCATCGCTTAGCACATATTCACTCCAGCCAGTCATACCCATAACCTTGTCGCCAACTGAAAAATCTGGGTTATTAGACTCAACAACTTCGCCCACACCGCTAGAGCGCATAACATCGCCAAGCTCTACAGGAGGAATATAGCTTTCTCTGTCTTCACTCATCCAACCTAACATGGCAGGGTCTAAAGACATGTGGGTTTGCTTTATTAGAATTTGACCGTCTTTTGGCGTTGGTATTTCAAGCTCTTTTGTTTCAAATAGATGAGGGCCAATTTTTCCATCTTCGGGACGCTTGACCAGCGTGATAGCTTTATATGTTGACATTGTATCCTCCTGTAACATGTGAAAGGTTTCTGGTGGTGTGCCTAATGATTTACCTGCTGATTTACCTAATATAGAAACGCAATATGCATAGCTGAGATCACCCACCGACTGTAAAGATAGGGTGGGGCTGATTGTTATAAACACAACCAGTACGGGGTGAAGGCTATAAAATTGAGCGAAAAATGAAGTCAGTAACAATAGTCGCTGGTGAAAGCGGTAGACAACCTTGTTAACAATATCGTGATCTTTAGTTAACTTAACTTTATCAATGTTGCTTATAAATGCGTCGAAGTTGTAGCTAAAATTGTAAATAATGCGATAAAAGTGCGTAAATAACGTTTACTTGCATTGAACAAAACTACTCATATCCGTAGAATGCCTGCTGCAATTTTCCCCTATTACAATGAGTATCTTATGAAGCAACAGTTTTCTTTACGTGCCTCAGTTTGCTTAGCGCTTGCTACCTTAGCCTCTTCTTCTGCGCTAGCAGCTGGTTTCCAAGTTAATGAACACAGTGCAAACGGCCTAGGCCGTGCTATGGCAGGCCAAGCAGCCAAGCCAGAAAATGCCTCTATTTTAGCAACTAACCCTGCAGCAATTGGTGTATTTAAAGAAGCTGAATTTAGTGCATCAGTAAGCTTTATCGACCCAAATGTAGATATTAATGGCGCGGTTACTTATGACCTTGGCGATAATACTGTTGGTGGTGGAGCTGCTCAAGAAGACAACATCGCTGATACTGCTATCGTACCTGGTTTCTTCTATGTTTCGCCTATTAACGATGAACTGTCTGCCGGTGTTGGCGTTTTCACTACTTACGGTCTTCGCTCAGATTACTCAGACGATTTTGGTGCGCTTCACTTCGCTGACACTGCAGAAGTGAAAACTGTAACGGTTAACCCTGCTGTTTCCTATAAAGTGAACAAGCAACTTATGGTTGGCTTTGGTTTGAACATTACATATGCAGAAGCTGAAATCGGCTCTGGCGTCTCAAACACACTTGTAGACACTCTAGTTACTCTAGCGCCAAGAGCTGAAGCACTAGGCGTGACATTGCCAGAGCTGACCGCTGGTAATTCACTATTTAGTATGGAAGGTGATGACATAGGCTTCGGTTGGAACGCTGGCGTTTTCTGGCAGCCGAATGATATGACAAATATCGCGCTTTCATACCGGGCGGAAACAAAATTAGAGCTTGAAGGAAATGTTTCTTCAGAAACGCCTATTTTCCCTATTAACCTGAATCAGCCTGGTAGCTTGGACTTGAACCTTGCAGCTATTACTGAGTTAGCGGTTGATCAAAAAATCGATAACCAATGGTCTGTACAAGCAAGCTTGACGTTTACCGACTGGAGCACGTTTGAGAAGCTTGAAGCTAATCTAGAAGACGGTGTTGATTTCTTGATTAAAGAAGAAAACTTCGATGACTCATGGCGTGCGTCTCTTGGTGTAACTTACATCTTAAATGACGAAATTACCCTTCGTGCTGGCTATGCTTATGACGACGGTGTGGTATCGGTAGAAAACCGCTCACTAAGTATCCCAGACACTGACCGTCACTGGTTCTCTGGTGGTATGACTTACACTATGAGCGAAGATACATCGATTGATCTCGCCTATGTATTCATCGATGGCCGTGAAGCAGACATTAATAAAGACAGAACTATTTTAAGTGATGTTCTTCCTGGTACTAACTTCACTACGAACTTCACTGGTACTCAGTCAGCTACAGCGCACATTCTAAGTGTTCAAATGAACACTCGCTTCTAAAAAAGAAGTTAAGTGCAATAAGAAGGCAGCGTTTTTACGCTGCCTTTTTCGTCTTACGCCAAATTACTTTTTAAGCAAATTTGCCACTAGTCAGTAACTAGATCTGCGCAAATAAATCTTGTAAGCAAGTAATCGCGGCGCTAATTTTGGCGGGCATAAGATCCCGTTTCGGCGTAACCGCATAAACGGTATAGTCAGGCAATTCCCATTCTGTGAAAAGTTGCTTCATCTCACCTGATTTGAGTAAGTGTCTTACCTCTGGTTCAGGCAATACGGCGTAGCCCAGGTTATCTTGGGTAAGCTTAATCAATGTCTGCATTGAATTTACATCAATGCGCTGAGAATCTAATTCAAACTCACCCTTGCTTTCATGTTTCATCACATAGTCTTCAATGTGCCTGTGCACAATGTAGGCATGATCACTTAACTCTTCAGGTGAAGACAAGTTTTCGCTAGCTAGCGGGTGCCCAGTAGAAACACATAGAATTCGCTCCCAGGTAGCAAGCTTCAAACTACTAAAATTCGTGTCAGAAACGGGAGCGAAGCAAAGTACAAGGTCTGCGCTTGATGCAATAATATCTTTAGGTTCGTCGGTAACGGTTAATGATATTGTAATTTTTGGAAATTCTTCACACAGCTTCTTTAATGGTTCACTTAGTAAGCCACCGCCAAAACCTTCAGGTGCGATAATGTTGATTTTACCGGTAGGGTCGTCTTGAAGGCTTTCAATTTTCTGTTGCGCTAGTTCTGCGGTTTGCAGCATTTGTTTACTGGTGTCGTAGTATATGCGTCCGGCTTCAGTGAGACTTAAGCTTCGGGTATTTCGGTTAAAAAGGCTAAGCCCAATATCATGTTCAAGTTTTCGTAACTGTTGGCTAATTGCAGAAACAGTCATGTGTAGCTCGCGGGCTGCAACACTCATGCTACCGCTATCTGACACCGCAATAAAAACCTGTAGAGAGCGAAGTAATTTGGTATTCATGGCGCAGTTAAATCCTTTCTATTGGCCGAAATCTTGTAGGCCTATATTTGTAGCAAATTAAAGACGTTAGCGGACGAATTTTACCTCAGTTAGACGTTAGTGAGCGTTTTTAACTGTGCTCTTTACTCAATACTTACATTAAACAGTGCTTTTAAAATAAATTAAAGCTTTGCGTTAGAATGAAACAAAGCGACTAAAGAGGTTAAAAACTCTATAGTCGCCTTTTTTGGGGGGGGACTAGTTTATGTCAATAAAGCGCTAGCTGGTTGAGGTAATGAGGCTACCGGATAGTTCTGACTAAGTTTATAGTGTTAGTTGCAAGTTTGACTTCAACCAGAAACACAATAAGCGCACTGATTAGAAACATCATTGCCAATATGAATAGCACTATAATCGGCGTTTTCAAATCGACCACCCAGAGTGACCCGGAAAACAGCGCCATAATTACCGTACAAACCATTAGCCCCGAAGCGACACAAAGTCCAATCGCCCAGTTAATGACTTTCACCCTGCGCCACAGTACTTTTATTTCTTTTTTAGAGCGGTCGACAATATGTGGGTCTGACAAGGTATGAATTTGTCTTTCTGCAACTCTAACCCTATCTGATATTCGCCCCAACCGAGACGACATAACGTTTAGGAACCCCGCAATACCGGTAAGTAAAAATACAGGGGCTACAGCGAATTCAATAAGCTGTGAAAGACTCGGAATAAGTGTGTCCAATGATTCCTCCAGCGAACATGGTTTTGTTTTAGTGCAACGGTGTTTAACTAATTGCTTAACTTTTTTGACAACGCACTGCCTACTTAACGTGCAGTATTTATGGCCGTGTGTAGCCAGTGAGTAAGGTAACTACTCATGGCTTTTACAAGGCTTTTAGCCAAGCTCACAGCAAAAATTACAGCAAAGATTGCGCCAAGGGTTTAATCACATAATTGGCTTAGTTATCTGAACATTGCAATAGTTTATCGGTTTTTAACCCATTCATTCACTAATTAACGATACACTAGCGCTAATTGCTAAAAAAACATTTGTCATCATAAGGATAGATAATGCGCTTTGCCCCAAGCTTTCCACTTTCATTGCTAACTACGGCACTGTTATCGTCTGCCGCGCTTGCCCAAGAAACCAATGAGATAGAAAGAATAGAAACTACGTCTTCTCGTATACAAGGTAGTATGAATGCTTCTGGCTACGCGGTATCGTCTATCTCAGAAGAAACGCTTTCACTGCTTTCATTTCAGCATATTCAAGAGTCGCTTAACTATATAGCGGGGGCAGGCGTGCAGCGTGGTAACGGGCAAGAATATCTACCAGCCCTTCGTTCACCCGTGTTAACCGGTGCAGGAGCATGCGGAGGCATTTTAGCCGCAGAAGACGGTATTCCGCTTCGAGCAGCAGGCTTTTGCAATATTAATGAATTGTTTGAGGCCCATGGCGAGCTTGCTGAGCGTATTGACGTAATAAAAGGCCCTGCATCAGTGCTTTACGGGTCTAATGCCATTCACGGTGTTATTAACGTAATCACGCCAGATACCACGCAAGGCGATGGTTTATTAAGTGCTGATTATGGCTCGTATGGCTTTCATCGCATTAAGTTTAAAGAAGGGAAAGACTTCGGTAGTAGCGGTGTAGGTATTGCAGCTAGCGTAACTCGTGACACCGGGTACAGAGATGAAGAAGGCGTGGACCAAGAGAAAGTCTCGCTTCGCCACCGGATTGAGTGGGATAACACGGTTATCACAAGTGGACTTACCTATACCCATTTAGATCAGGAAACGGCTGGATACATAGTAGGGTTTGAAAGTTACAAAGACACGCAAATAGCCAAAAGCAATCCTAATCCCGAGGCGTTTCGAAAGGCAGAAAGTTTCAGGTTGTGGAGTAAACTAGACACCACTTTTAATGGCGGTCACGCCCTTTCAATTACACCTTATGTACGTAACCAAGATATGCGTTTTCGCATGCACTTTCTGCCTGGAAAGCCTCTTGAAACGAATGCACAACAAGGGTTTGGTGTACTGTCCCAATTCAACTACGTTATCAATGACAGCCTAAGTGCAGATATGGGGTTAGACCTTGAGTATACAGAAGGTGAG
Organism: Alteromonas sp. ABH4_452; assembly: GCF_056311825.1. Classification (NCBI taxonomy): domain Bacteria; kingdom Pseudomonadati; phylum Pseudomonadota; class Gammaproteobacteria; order Alteromonadales; family Alteromonadaceae; genus Alteromonas; species Alteromonas sp. ABH4_452. The sequence continues at coordinate 618,404 of NZ_CM149973.1, forward strand.
CTTACCCAATCTCAAGACAGCATTACCGAAGGCTCTGCGTTCTTGGTGGAAACCATACCCGTAGGTAAGCATTACGATTATGATGTAGACGCTACCTTGCTCGCACCGTTCTTTACTTTTAACTGGGAAACTGAGCGTTGGGCTATTTCTGCTGGCGGGCGTTTTGAGTCCATGAAATACGACTACGCCAACAATATGAACGTAGGTCGTGTACGTGAAGATGGCACAGCGTGTGGGTTTGGCGGCTGTAGATATTCCAGGCCTGAAGACAGTGAAAATAATTTTGATAACTTCAGCCCCAAACTCTCAATTCGCTATCAACTAAATGAGCAAACTCAGTTGTTTGGAGGTGTTGCAAGAGGGTATCGCGCCCCTCAGGCTACCGAGCTGTATCGTTTACAGCGTGCGCAGACTGTTACTGATCTTGACTCGGTAACGGCTGATAATATCGAAGTGGGCGTTACAGGTACGCTATTTGACGGCAGCTATACGCTTAGCCTTTATAGCCTGCAAAAAGACAATGTTATCTACCGCGACAGCGACTTTTTCAATGTGAGTAACGGCGAAACTTGGCATAGAGGCGTAGAGCTGGCTTTTGAACAGAAACTTAGCGAGGCGCTGCGCTTAGACTTTGCTGGTACGTATGCCAAGCACACTTATGAACACAGTCAACTTTCAGGTGAACAAGATATCAAAGGTAATGATATCGACACTGCGCCCAAGCTTCAGTTTAATGCTCGCTTAAGCTTTGATGTGTCGAAATCGCTACAAACCCAATTAGAGTGGCAGCATGTTGGACGCTATTTTACCGACGCTGAAAACCTAAACGAGTACGAAGGTCATGATTTAGTGCATGCTCGCGTTCGTTACAGTGTGAGTGACGATATTACGCTGTATGCGCGGGTGAATAACCTATTTGATACGGACTACGCTGATCGCGCTGACTTTACCAGTTTCACTGGGCCGCGTTATTTTCCTGGGCGCCCTAGGAACTACATGATAACGGCGTCGTTTTCTCTATAAGTTTAAATAGATATATGTAATAGATAACTATTAGCCCCAAAAATACAGACTATTGCCGTGTTCCGCTTGTACCCCACAAGCTTCAGGCGTAGTCTGTAGCCATCAGCATGGGTCTCAGTCATGCCATGTATAGCGCTTTTAACGGTAAGGCGGTATAGGTGGAATGATTGTTAATAGGTATACCCATGCAAAAAATAGTAATTGTTGGTGGCGGTGCTGGTGGTCTTGAATTAGCCAGTCGCTTAAGCCGCACCCTCGGGAGAAAGAAACAAGCCGAAATTACCCTTGTCGACCGCAGTCGAACCCATATCTGGAAGCCGCTCTTACATGAAGTGGCAGCTGGTGTAATTGATAAACATTCAGACGGTGTGGACTACGCAATTCACGCTGCGGCTCATCACTATCGTTTCCAATTAGGTGAAATGTGCTCGCTTAACGCGCAAGCGCAAACCATAACCTTGTCCCCTTTAATTGACGAAGAAGGAACACAGGTTTTACCTGAGCGGGAAATTCAATACGACCAACTCGTATTAGCCATAGGCAGTGTGAGTAACGACTTTGGTACTCCAGGGGTTGCAGAGCATTGCTACTTCTTAGATTCACTTAGGCAGGCTGAACGCTTTCACAGAGCGCTACTTAATCAGCTAATCCGCATCAATCAGCAAGAAGATAAAGACGCCAAAATTGATGTCGCCATAGTAGGGGCGGGGGCAACGGGCACTGAGCTAGCCGCGCAACTTCACCATGTGGCGAATTTGTCCAAGGCGTACGGTATGCCAGACATGTCAGCTTCTCGTCTTAAGATTACTATTGTGGAAGCGGGAGAGCGTATATTGCCTGCGCTACCTGAGCGTATAGCAAACTCTGCAAGAAAAGCGCTGCATAAGTTGGGCGTAGACATTAAAGAGCAAACCATGGTGGCAGAAGCCGACGCGAAAGGGCTGATCACAAAAGACGGTGGGCGCATTGACGCTGATTTAATGGTGTGGGCTGCGGGGGTGAAAGCACCGGACTTCATAACAAAGCTTGCGCTTTTTGAAACGAACAGAGCTAATCAAATTCTTGTTGATAAGCAGCTTCGCAGTTCATCTCATAAGAATATTTGGGTGTTAGGCGATTGCTGTGGCTTTCAACAAGAAAATGGCAAGTGGGTGCCACCTCGAGCGCAGTCTGCCCACCAAATGGCGGATATTGTTGCGCATAATATAACGTCGTTATTTACTCAAAAAGACACGAAAGATTTTACTTACAAGGACTATGGATCCTTGGTTCACTTAAGTAAATACAGCACGGTGGGAAGCTTAATGGGCTCGTTATCTAACAGCAGTATGTTTATCGAAGGGCGCTTAGCTAAGCTGGTGTACGTTTCTTTGTATAATATGCACCAATTTGCGGTACACGGGAAAATTAAAGGTGCATTAAAGCTCCTTGTGAAGAAGTTAAGTCAGGCTATTAGCCCTAAGCTGAAACTTCACTAACCACTTTCAGATAATAAAGCCCCTTGTTTGGGGCTTTCTTAAGTCATAAGTTTAGCTCGCTAGAACAAAAGCTAGTTAACTATTGTTTTACGCCTTCAACGTGAAGCTCTAATTCTACCGTTTGTGACGCTGGACCTAAATCATAGTCGATGCCATAATCTTTAAGTGCAATCGTCGTTGTGCCCATAAAGCCTGCACGATAGCCGCCCCATGGGTCTTTGCCTTCGCCAATCTTTTTGGCTTCAATTGTAATAGGCTTTGTCACACCATGAAGCGTGAAGTCACCCATTACATCCATCATGCCGTTGCCTTTATCGACAATTTTTGTACTGACAAACTTCGCCTCTGGAAAGTCGTCAACGTTTAAGAAATCGTCGCTCTTAAGGTGCTTGTCACGCTCTGCGTGGTTTGAGTCGATACTGTCGGTATCGATAGTCACCATAATTTTTGCTGCACTAGGTGCTGCGTCGTCGTAACTAAAAGTACCTTTAAAATCGTTGAAGCGACCAGTAAGCCACGAGTAGCCCAAGTGTTGAATTTTAAAGTTGATAGACGCGTGGGCGCCTTTGCTATCAATCACATAATCTGCGGCGTTAGCGGTGCTTAAAGACAGCGCAGCGGCCAAGGCAAGTGTTAACTTCTTCATCATTTCTCCTTTTTCCTCAATATCATCGAAGCCGTAACATCTGCTTCAGTGTGTCATCGTTACTAACAAAGTGGTGTTTCAGCGCAGCCAGCGCGTGAATGATCGCCAATACAATCACTGACCACGCAATATAAAAATGGGCCTCTCCTGCAATGTCTTCTTGATTTTCAAAGAATTCGCCCATTGCAGGTACAGAAAACCAATTAAATACGTCGATGCTTCTTCCATCGGCCGTTGAAATTAAATAGCCGCTCGCGAATAGCATGATAATCAAGGTGTACAAAAGCCTATGACCTATGCGACTTAACCTTTTTTCTAACGGGGTGCCATGTGACGGCGGCCGTGAAGTAACAACGCGCGTGACTAAGCGAATAACAGTGATGGCAAGCAAGATTAATCCAACACTCTTGTGCCAATGCGGTGCCGTCTTATACCAGTCGCTGTAATATGTGAGGTCGACCATCCACAGCCCTGAAGCAAACATGCCGACAATGGCAATGGCAGATATCCAATGCAAAATAACTATAGGTCTGGACCATCTTGGTTTCATATCACTTCCGTTATTACTTACTTGCAATCAGGTTGTTTAGACCTTCAGTTAATGCGGTATCTCAACCGCTAAATGACCGCTGAAAAAACACCTTATGGATCAGTTGAATGTAGTGTATTTCTAAGTACGTTGGCTAAACATCACATTTAATGGGAGTGTTCGTTCTTGTTTTTAGAACGAATGTACAGCAAACAACCCACCAAACCTGAGTCGCGACACGGTTAGTTTTCGAAGACGCGTCGTTTAATGGTCTATAAAATGCGCTAAACACCTCTATTAAACGCGCTAAATACTCTTATAGTTTAAATAGGCAGTAACAAAAGTGGCTGCTTTGCTTCAATGTTGTTTAGTTCAGTAGAGGTTGTACGCTTTGCGCGTTTCGTACGTTTTGTTGGCCGTTATTCTGCCAGCGTTATTTTCATCACTAGTATCCGTCTCCGTATTGGGAGAGGGAAGAAGTGTGCAAAATATTGCGGGGCAGTCTAACAGTGCAAATACGCTCTCAACTCTCATTAGCGAATGGGAAAGCTCCGCTTTTGAAGTATCTGACGACGACATTGATGATGGCATTTCGTTTGTCGACATCACCAGCGGCTTGGAAAAATACCAGTTTTCGGCTGGTAAAACGATTGATGCAAAAGCCTTTACTAGGCAGCGCGATAACATCATTCGAGGACCGCCTTCTTTCACTTAATCACTTTAAAAAACTTATTTTTTTACTTTTGATTAGGAGAAAGGTATGCACGCCTTAAATCTATATAAAACCGAAGCTATCGATACATTGGCATGGCCGGTTGTTGAAAACACTATTACCGTTAATTCATCTGCCATGGCTGTTTTCACAGACTTTAAGCAGCACCTACCACATGTTCTAGATGCCCGAACACCCGCGACAAAAGTAGAGTCGATTATGCGTCAATCTCATGTTCGTATGATGCTGGTGGTGAACAGTGAAAATCGTTTCATTGGGATTATTACCAGTCATGATGTAGGTGAACAGCAAATCATACAACGTTTAAGCGAGCTTAAAGTCAAACGCGAAGAATTAACGGTTCACGATTTTATGCGCCCTAAAACGTCGCTCATGTCTTTTGACTATACTGAGTTAACGCATTCATCGGTGGGTGATGTGATAGAAACGCTTAAAGATTATGGGCAACATCACTGTCTTGTGATGGACAGAGACAGTCACGAAGTTCGGGGTGTTATCAGCGTGAGCGATATTGCTAGAGAGCTGCGGTTGCCGCTGGATATTCAAGGTCGCCCTACATTTGCGGAGTTGATCACAATTCTTGCGGCATAAACTTCACATTTATAGCATCTATAATATTTTTCGCATTCAATAAATTTTGGACCATACTTTTACTACGCGTTGTACATAACACCGCGTAGTAAAAGGTACTCATCTCATACAGTATCTGAATATGTGCTATTCAATAATTTGCTGGAATAATTAGGTGGTTTAAATGCGGTACGCTCATGGTGAATTTATTGTAACTCGGTGTGGTGACGCCGTCGTAACACAAGCCTACGGACCTTGGAATCAGGAGTGTGTAAAAAGCTTTGGTAAGGAATATCGCACCAGCGCGGAAGGGTTATTTGGAAAGGTGTGGTGTAACATCGTTTGCGTTACTGGAGAGTCACTATTAATACCGGATGCAGAAGCGCTGCTGCGCGAGCGTACGGCGGCAATGCAACCTTTGGGGTTGACCCACATAGCGGTTGTATTAGGTGACTCGACGGCAAAGGCAACGACCAAAGGTCAACTCAAACGTGTGTACAACGGGCTCAATGTTGAATTTACGTTTGTTGAATTTATTGAAAATGCAGTTGAGTGGATGCAGGACAACGGATTTAACATAGATTCAGAAGGCATTTCATCGCATCTAGCAAAAGTAGCATCGAAGTAACTCTCTCAATTTCATAAGCACTACTAACTTGGTATGTATTTCGCACAGTAGCTTGCAAAGAGTTAAAAATATCTCATCAAAATTGTTCGATGAAAGAGGCGAAATTATGAATAGATCACCGTTTCCTACCAGTGTTGTTACAAAAGCATTTACTTGGGCTTATCAAGAACTTGGGTTAAATGTAAAGCAAGCTTCTGAAATATTAGGTATTTCTCCTTCATCTCTTGCGCAAACTACCTTGCTTGGTTTTGAAAGCGGCACAGCGGAGTACCGAAAGCAGCTTGCATTTATTCGTATGTATCATTTACTCATTTCATTGTCAGAAGGGGACAGTGAACAAATGAAAACTTGGTTTAGTAGCTACAATATTACGCTTGAATCGACCCCTTTTGAGATGTGTAAGGAATACGATGGTATTGAGCGTGTGGCTGACCAGCTGCGTAAATTAAAACAGACTGAATCTGGCAGACAAAACGCGCTGGCTATTGTTGAGTTCTCTCACAATGCTCACACTTCAAAAATGGGCGCTGTGTTTCATTAGTCGGCTTGTCGCGCTTTACTGTCAATCTCGACAATAAAGTCTGCACAGATTTGCGCCTGAGTAATGGGTATCATGTGACCAGCGTCAGGAATTACTTTATGTTCAGCCGAGTCTATTGCCGAAGTGACAGCTTCGATATGCTCACTTGGCTTTAAAATAGTGTCCTTTTCACCATATAAGACGCCTACAGGACATTGGATTTCGCCATAAGATGACTGTTGTCTATGCAAACTGCCTTGTGCAGAGACAGTGTCTCGGCTTCCTTCATAAAAACTGCGAGAGTGAAGCGCAAGCAAACCACCTCCTTCAACAGAGAATGAAGCAGGCACAGGTTCTGGGTGAAAAATTTGCGCTACTTGCTTTCTACCCAACTTTGCTCTTAACGGGCTGGCGATGGTTTTCGCTACACTATTGCGCACGAATTCATTAGGTATATACAGTACGGAAAGTGGGCCTGCACCACCTTTAAGTGGCGTAGTTAACGGGCATAGCAATGACACAGAAGTGATTTTTTCAGGCGCGTCTATAGCCATTCTTAATGCAATACCCCCGCCCATCGAGTGACCCGCAATACTCGCTTTTTCAATGCCTTCTTTTTCCATCCATTCTAATAACATTTTGCTTTGCTGCTCAAAGCTGGCTGATGTGGTTTTGTATCGACTAGAAAAGCCGCTTCCAGGGCGGTCTACGGAATAAACCGTGTACTGCTGCGCGAGGGTTTTGGCTAATTCATTAAAGTTGTTACTATTGCCCAGTAAGCCGTGGATTAGTAAGAGTGATGGCCCATTTCCTTGTTTTTGCCAGTGAATAATTCCTCCCTCGACAGGAGTAAGCTTTCCCGAAGGCCTAAACGATGACTCTATGCTGCTATCCATTTTTGCAGTAAACCAAATAAGACCTACAAAGATACAAATAACGATAAGTAAAATAGTCAGCATGCTGTGTTTCCAAGATAGGGGATAAATTAACCTATCGGGTTACCTTTTAACGGTCAAGTAAGCGATGAGTTATAGTCGCAAGTCATTAGCGTGATAAAGACGCAGTAAAAATAATACGCCATGCCACTAAGAGTATAGGAACTGATATGGAATTAACGATAACTAGCTCTATCTCGATAGATGAGGACGAAGCCGAACTTCAGGCTATTCGCGCTCAAGGTAGCGGGGGGCAAAACGTCAATAAGGTAAGTAGCGCAATACATCTGCGATTTGATATCAATAAGTCGACGTTACCCGATAAGCTTAAAGCCAAATTACTGAATGCAAAAGATAGTCGCGTTACTAACGACGGTGTTTTTGTACTTAAAGCACAAAATTTTCGCACTCAAGAACAAAATAGAGAAGATGCATTAGCGCGCCTTGTCGCGTGGATAAAGGCGGCAACCGTAGAACAAAAGCCGCGTATAAAAACTAAGGTAAGCCGAGCAGCTAAAGCCCGTCGTTTAGATGTAAAAAAACAACAGGGCGCGAAAAAATCTATGCGTAAGAAAGTGGAATTTTAAACAAAACTATTCTAAAGTATTAAGCCTGTTAGATGTCATTTCGCAAGACAACGGAAAATTCTTACAATAACAAATGAATGTGTCTTGTGCTTGTGCTAATTATTGGAACTTAGGGAAGCATACAAAGTGACGCGTTCGAACGTAATTCCTATGGTGCTATTTGCAGCCATAGTAGTTTCGCTTGGGATTAATACACCGCAAGCCGCAAACGAGATTATTGCTCGTTTGTTCAACAAATCTATATCTAATACCGAGCTTCAGCCTTCTCAGGAGGATGTTGATCGTTTTCAGTCAATTCTCACTGACAAATCAGAAAAAGAAGTTCGCGATATTTTAGTCCAACGTGCGCTTGGTAATAAAATTACTGAATCTGTACTTTCGGATTTCGCAGATAAAAACGCTATAGAGCCCAACGACAGCGAAATTCAGTCTGCTTATTCCGTTATTAAGTTATGGACCGTTGACTTAGATAGTGATGGCACTTATCAAGATGAAGAACTAGAGCGTTACCGTCTTGCAATGGCTGAAGGTATGGCAAAAAGCTGGAAAGTATCTAAAGCGCTGTATGAAGCCTATGGCGGTGATGTGGTTTTTCAACAAGACAACCCTTTAACACCTGTAGGTGCTTACCAAAAACTGTTTGAGCAGTATCGAGAACAAGGTGAGTTTGTCATTTACGACCCTGTCTTCAAAGCCGCGTTTTGGAGTTCGGTAAAAATGAAATATGCTAAAACCTACGACCCGGAAAATATAGATTACTCTCTTCCCTGGTGGGAAAAGAGCATGACTGCTTCAGAAAAATAGTTTAAAGAAAGCCCTGTTTTTACAGGGCTTTTTTATTCTTTGCGAAAAAATAACTCCTCAGCGGAATAAAACCTTTCATCTAATCGTTATCTCAGTGTCCTTTATGAATAACGGAGATAATCGGATGAAAAAGTTAAATACTGCAATTGCATTGGCTTTAGGTATGGCGTCAACGTCAGTGTTGGCTCAAGAAGCAACCTTTTCGGCAAACACTTCAGCTAATGCTTCAACGTCTACATCAGTTTCTCTAACAAATGGTGCAAACGCCCAAGCTGCAGCTCAATCAAGTATGCAGACATCGGCACAAGGCGACACAGTTACTCCAAGCCAAATGTCTACCGAAAGTTCTGCTAATGCTAGTGGACAGCTATTGGCAAGCCACACAGGCAGTGACTTATCAAGCGGGCAAGAATTGAATCAAGCTCCTGAAGTCAATACCGAAGAAAGCACTGAAGGCAGCTCAGATCAAGCAGCGGCAAATGAAGTAGCACAAACGACTACTTCAAACACTAACCTCTTGGCAAATAGCGCTCAACAGCTGTCTACAAACGCAACATCTTCACTGCTTTCTAACTCGCAGGCTTCTCTTGAAGGCGTTGTTTCAGCGACATCAGACACGGCGAATTTAATGACAGCATCGGTGACAGGAACGCTTACGGGTAACGTGTCTGGTTCGACTTCAGCTTTGTCGTCAGCATTAGGATCTGTTGAACCGAATACCCAGCCAGAAGGTGAAGTGGAAAATGCTGCAGCAAGCACGGCTTCGGGAGCCGCTCAAAGTGCAGTAGAGGGAACCGTGACCAACACAGTAACGGGTACGGTGACCAATACTGTAACTGGCACTGTCGCTACCGCCGTCGAAGGGGCGATTGCTGCAACGGTAGCAAGCAATGTAGGAAATACGGTAGAGAGTACAGTCCAAAGCACTGTAGCGAACACTGTAGAAAGCACGGTAGAGGCATCGGTTGCAAACACTGTGGAAAGCACAGTAAACGATAACGTTGCTTCAAATATCTCGGGTGCATTAGGTCTTTAACGTATGGGCCTCAACGGTTAGGAGGAGGGAGAGCTCCCCTCCTAACTTCCTCGCACAACCCATTCATAGTTGAAAACACCGAGTTTCACTTTCTCTGTAGTAGGTAGTAATAATGAAAACCCCACCACTTCAACGTTCACTCAAGAAAATTTTATTTACCCTGGATAGTCGCAAATGCATCGGTCTTGCTACGGTTACCGCATTAATAGCCAGCAGTGTAGCCTATGCAAGCAACGACAGTCAGTCAAAAGTAACTAATGATGCAAGAAGTACGGATGAAGAGAAGCAAGCGATCGCGTTTTCAGGCTCTGGTTATGTAGGCTATCGCCACGATAGTAACGTAAGTGTCAGTGAGCTGGACACAAATTCTAATGTGGACGACAGCGCTGTACAGTCAAAAGCACTGTTAAAAGTTTCAGTGAAGCCCTCTAACAAGTGGGAAAATGAGCTCTCGATAAGTCAGGCAAATACCAAATACCAAACCCTCAGCGAATTTGATCTCGGGCTTACCACTTTATCTGCAAGCACTATGTATACGTTAGACTTTGCAAAACTAGGCGCACATTACTATCACGCCAGCGCTAAGCTTGATGGGCACGATTTTCTTACCTATCAACAATATGGTTTATCTGCGGGAAAACTGGTAGGACAGCGAGCTTATTTGCGTATTAGTAGCGACCTTATCGACAAGAAGTTTGAGAACACGCCAGAGGACACACCAATTCGTGATAGTGAAGCTGTTGCCGTACGCAGTGACCTGTTTTACTTTTTTGAAGGGGAAGATTTTTTTCAAATTGCCCTTAAATACCAAAATGAAGATGCGCAGGACAATGCGTTTGATTATACAGGGAAGGGAATTGACCTTGCCTATACTTATCCATTTACGGTGTTTAGTAAGCCGCTTGAGCTCAAGGTTGCTTATCAGCTAGACGTGCGCGATTACGCTTCAGAACAAGATGGAGGTATAGGCAGGGAAGACGACAGGCACCTTGTTGAAATGAGTGCAGACTACGCCGTTTATGATCATGTGGATATCAAATTGTCTACCCAATACGGAGACTTTGCTTCTACAGTCGATGGAGCGAACTATCAAGAAACCACTGCTGAATTAGGCATTAACGTTCATTTCTAGTGAGCGTTAATGCGAATATGAATACGGCTATATTTTTAAGGCAGTACGCCAAAGCCAAATACCTTGTCCCGTCCTGGGTTGCCAGCATCTAAAGCTATTTTCTGCATTTTTAACAAGGCGTCGTGTCTTTGTTGCTCTGTGCGGAAAAAACAGGCGTACAGCGCAGTGGCACGAGGGGAAGCCATTGAGGTTCCTGTTTGCCTAACCGTTTTTCCATTAGGGTGTGCGGCATCAACCGATACGCCAAATGCAGCGAAATCTACATAGTCACCTTGGTTGGCCCATCTGTATATTGCATGTGATTTATCCACTGCGGTTATGCCAAGTGTCTCTGGGTAGGCTGCAGGATATAAGGGTAAAGAGGCTGGCCCTTCGTTACCTACAGCTGCAATAACTTGTATGCCGTTTGTATCTAACTGTTGTATAACACGCGCTAAAATAGGATTGTCGGGCCCTGCAAGGCTCATGTTTATGGCATCAACCTGCTGTGATGCTAAATAGTTAAGGCCTTCAATTAACGACATAAGCGTTGCACCTTGGCTAACACTATTGCGCGAGTAAAATACACTAGCGTTAAATACTTGGCTTGACTCAGGTAGCGACGCCGCTATTAAGCTTGCTACTGCTGTACCGTGATCTGAGGAAAAGGCTACGGTATTTTCTTGGGAAGATGGCTGCCCTATACCTTTTTCATCACCTTCACTGCTCATATTGCTATCTTGATCATGCTCATTCTTCTGGCTTTGACCAACAATAAAAGAGGCTTGTTTTAGGCTGATGTGCGACAGCATTGGGTGGGTAGACACAACATGGGTATCAACCATCCCGATGCGCAAGGGTGTCGAACAAGATTCAAATTTTTGCGGTGATGCTTTTGACTCATGTTTAAGCTCTGGTTCGCTTTTGTTCGTAGCCACTTCGTTTTGGGATAAGTAAATATGATTACGTCCTATTTGAGACTGCAGGTTTTTAGGTAAGCTGTTGCGAATATACGACACTTCATCTTCATCCCCTGTTACCTTTACTTTATAAAGCCACTGAGAGAGTGCAGGTAAAAACTGTGCCTCTAGTATTTCTATATTCGTGCCATTGAAATATGCTTTATCGGCTTCCTCACCTATAAAAAGCCACTCCTTTTCAACGGCAAGAAAACCATTTTCTAACCTAACTTCTTTGATAATTTTCTGACCCGACGCAGATAATATAGTCGTGGCCGTAGGAGCAACAAATTGGGGAGCGGGGACCTTGCCAACAACGCCTGAAGCCAATGAAGATAGGCCTCTGGCGCCATCGATAGACGTTTGCACCTTTCGTCTTGCTTCCTCTCGAATGCTCTTCAATTCCGAGGGCGCTCTATCAATTATTGGGCGCACCGGTGGAACCACTTGATTCAATGTTCCTGTAAGTTGCGCTTGGGAGATAGATGCTGCCAACAAGCCTACTATCCCGACAAAGAGTGTGTACTTCATTTTGCTACCTTACTGAATACATGGGAGCAGTTCAGTGCCTTGAGAAGGAATGGCATAAATTGTGCCATGGTCATAAATAGAGTCTAAGTCACTGCTGCCATTTTATGTAGTGACGAATAGAAAGAAGAAAAATTCCGCTGAGTGTCGAAGAAGGGCTGATAACCTAAATTCACAAAAGCTTGAAATAAATTGTTATTCAACGGAATAAAAATACTCGTGGCTCGTTAATAGAGTATTGATAACGGAAATCTTCACGAAGGTACATGAAAATGAAAGATGAGTTGACCGAACTCGTCCCGTCATTACGAAAGTTTGCATACTCATTGACGGGTAACATACATGATGCTGATGATTTGCTTCAGAACACGCTAGAACGATTATTGAGTAAACCCATCCCTGAGCAAGTTACACTAATGGCATGGGCATTTAGAGTGTGCCGAAATTGCTGGATAGACGAATACAGGGCGAAGAAAGTGAGAACTAACGCTAGCGATACCCTTTCATATGAAGCGCAATCAGCAAATGATCATGTAGATATGGATGAAACGGTAACCCACTCTATGACATTGAAGCAGGTTTCAAGCGCCATGGATGAACTGCCTTGTGAGCAAAGAGAAACCCTCTCTTTGGTGGCAGTACAGGGAATGAGTTATGCCGACGCATCTGAAGTTTTACAGGTGCCAGCAGGGACTATAATGAGCCGTCTTGCCAGAGCCAGAACAAAAATATCAAAATTACTAAACGGGCAAAATGAGGTGCTATCGTGATCTTATCTGACGAAAAACTCTCTGCTTTCTTAGATGGAGAGCTTGATGCTGGAGAAATGGATACGGTTCGCGAGGCGATAGCACATGACGTAACGGTTTCTGACCGTCTTGCCGCACTTGCAGAAGTAGACAGAGTAGTAAAAGTGGCTGCAGAAAAGGCGACTGCAGTTGCGCTCCCTAAAGAAATCGTCGCGCTTTTGAGTGATGAAAGTCGCTTAAGTGAGAAAAGCGCAATACAGGGGCGTAGTGAACGTTTAAATGGAGAGGACTCAGCAAACCAAAGCACAGCGGAAAATGTGAGGCCGTTTCCTCAAAAAATGAATACAGCTGATGGCGCAAGCGGTGGACAAGCAAAGTGGAAAGGAGTTTCTTCAATTGCTGCCATAGCTGCAAGCGTGGCGGTTTTAGCTGGTTTGGTATTCTTTAATCAACGAGGTGCTGATACTTCACAACCTTCACACTGGGCTAATGTGTCGTCTGTGCTCGACAGTAATTTGAGTGGAGAGACTACCTCGTTTGAATCTGGCATAACCGTAACGCCTAAACTGTCTTTTTTAAACACTGACTTCAACTTTTGCCGACAGGCTGAAGTGACGTCTCAAGATGAACTAAATGTAATGATAGTTTGTAAAGACAAGCAAGGCGGCTGGCAACTTGCGGCCAGTAAGTTGGATGAGTTAGGCGCAAATACGGGGCAATATCAGACGGCTACTAGCGCCAAACTGTTAGAAGATAAGTTAGATATGATGATGGCGTCCGCGCCATTAAACCGAGAGCAAGAAAAAAACGCAATTGAAGCAACTTGGCTAGCTGAGAAAGCCGAAGGAGTAGATGATGAAAACTAAAATTATGTTAGTACTTGCGGTATTGATTATGGCGGGCTGTGCAAGTCAACCTGATTATAGACAAGCAGATAAAGGCGGTTTTGGTTACAACGAAAGTAAGTTAAGTGATACCCAATACCGCGTACATTTTAAGGCAAAAGGAACAGATAAAGGGAAAGCCATGGACTATGCGATGTTGCGCGCTGCTGAGCTAACCCTACTGGAAGGCTATGACTGGTTTGTCGTTACCGACCGCGAAACCTTAGTAGACAAAGAAACGGTGCAGACCACGCCAACTACCGGCTTTAGCCAACGTTACGCACGCGTCACTGACTGTGGTGTACTAACTTGCCGTACGTCTTATCACCCCACTAGCCAATTTGAAACCGGAGTGTTTGTCGGGGGCTCTCAAAAAAGTGAAATCGAGAGTATTCTAAGCATAGAGCTGGGTAGAGGCACTCGGCCTACTTCGGCAACCAGTTTTGATGCTAGAGAAGTACGTGAAAATCTACAGCCGAAGGTAGATGAGTAAGTTATTTTTATCACTTGGAGCCGATAAGAAACGGCTAATAGATGGGCAAGCTTATCTTATTAGCCCGCCACAGCATTAGTCTTTAATACTGCATTAAAAACAAACAAAAAAGGCCACAACATTATGTTGTGGCCCTTTAGAATTTGCGATAACAAAAGCTAATATCTGTTAAAAACATTGCCTTTGTTTAATTACCTTGGGGTAAATATAAATTATTAATTGAAGTAAGCGTCTACTTCTTTTTCAGCCTCGTCGCGGCTTTTGCCGTATTCCTGCTGAATCTTACCTACTAATTCTTCACGGCGACCGTCAATTACGTCTAGGTCATCATCAGTAAGCTTACCCCATTTCTGTTGTACCTTACCCTTCATTTCTTTCCAATTACCTTCAATACGATCATTGTTCATAACGTGCTCTCCTTATCCAAACAATTGGTTGAGAAAACTGACGAAAAAACTTGCCAGTTATACAAATAGCAGCAAATGGCATTCCATGTCATAGATCTTTGATTATCATAGATATTATCTGGGTGTGTAATCAATGAAACGGAATTTTTAATGCAGAATTTACAAACAGTTGCAAACACTACAGAACAATGAGTAGGGCATTAAGCCATGGTCTTGGCAAAGGCTTCACTATCCTGTCTCTTTTCTATTTTATGCTGGTCTTCACTTCGACCTTTTTTCCAATAGCTACTGATATACAAACTATCGTGAGCCAACGCTTTTTCATCCTTAAGCCATGCTCGTATTGCTCGCATATCTGAGAATTCGCACGCAACCCAAACTGAAGGATTGCCTTCCAGCCAATCTAGCTGTGTAAGACTATGGGGCAGAGACTGTTCATAAACCCATTCCACCTTAACCCCGTCGGGTTTTTCGAGCGCAACTGCGTCTTGTTCATCTTGTATTTTAATTACAGCATAGCCTTTGGCATGAGAGGGTAAAGCCGCAAGATGATTTCTTATGCTGGGAAGAGCGGTCATATCGCCTGCTAGCAATACCCAGTCATAATCTTCGTTTAAGCCTTTGCTTGAGCCTGGACCTGCTATTGTAATTACGTCACCAGGTTTAGTACTTGTAGCCCACGCTGAAGCAGGCCCTGTTTTTCCGTTATCTGCGTGAATAACCATATCCAAAATCATTTCAGGCTTATCCGCATCAAAGTGAGCAACCGTATAAGTGCGCATTGCTACTTGGTCCATATCTGTAGGTTTGTTGAGCGGATTTCCGTTTTTATCGAACATAAGCTTTACATAAGCACCCGCCCCTACGGCAGGGAAAGTGCGGAGATCTTCACCACCTAAAAAGACGCGCTGCATAGTAGGGGTTATACGAACAGATTGTGTCACGACAGCTTGGCGGGGTTGGGGTTTAGGCATTAGCTTCTCCTTAAAAATCTAAGGGGATTTTATTTGATAATAGTTCTCATTACCATTTCTTTAGGTGGAACGATAACGTTTGTTAAATTCTATTTTTTAGATTAAAGGGAAGATATTTAAAATACTGGCTTCAATTGATAGATAAGCACAGCGAAGTGGGGGTTATTTGAAAGTACTTATGTGAAAAATAGCAGGCAAAAGAAAAGGGGCTAAGAAGCCCCTTAAAAAACCACAACATAACTTGGAAAACACATTTACACACCACAAAGACGCACACTCAACGACTTCATGTATTAAGTAAGATAGCCCAATCCCGAAAAGGTTCCGCATTTTTTAAAAATAATTGGTAAAAAAATAAATACCTTTGAAAAACAATTATGAAACTACAGGTGCGCGCCTGTGATGCTAGTCTTTAAATCTTATCTGTGGCGGCTAGTTCTTTGCAGCGCTACATAGACTACACAAGAGGTAACGGTAATTAGCACTGACGCTACAGCGAAAGGTAAGGCAATATTAACTTGATATACAACTGCTGCGAGTGGTGGCCCTATAACATAGCCCATGGCGGTAGTGGCTGTAATTAACCCGGTAATGGTCGCTTGTTGAGAAGGCGCGCAATAGGTTGTTGCCGCTGCTGCTAATGATGGGTAGGCCATACCCATACCTAGCCCCATCAAAGCCATGGCAATATAAAGCACAAACAATGAATGTTGAAGGAACAGTAACAAGTACGCCAACCCCAATAGAGGAAGTGCGAGAGTGATCATTGTTTCTTTACTTAAACGCCCTTTTTGTACCCAACCAAATTGTGCGGTGAGAGAGGCTGCGGCGCTGACCATCATTGCAAAACCCACCTGTCGAGCAGCTTCAACGGGCGTGTAATGATAAAAATCGATAAAAAAGAAGCCTAGCGACTGCTGCATCATTGCCATAACGCAAAACACGCAAATACATGCAGCAACAAACACATACGGCACTTTGGTGGGTGCTTGATTGTCTTTGCTAGCATGCACAGCTGCCTGTTGCTTAGATAAAGGGGGTAAAACTGGCAGCTTAAAATACACCAGTGCCAGTGCTAACAAGGTTAATAGAACAATACTGTACAGCGGAGCTAATAAGCCGAAACCCACCAATAACCCAGCGTAAGCTGGACCGACAATTTGCCCGACATTGCTTGCAGAGGTCACTTTACTAATAGCACTTACCCGAGCCTTCGGCGAACTTATAGCGACAGCGTAACCTACAGCAGAGGGGGGCGTTGCCGACATAATGGTAGATTGCAAACTGCGACTTATCAGTAGCGCTAGGAATAAGTTTGTACCACTGATAATGCCAGAAAACCCTGCCATCCACGCGCTAGCAAAGGCAAAGGTACCTAAGCTATAGCCAGTAAGGCCCACCATTAGTATTCGTTTGAACCCTGCACGCTTTGCTACTTTGCTCCATACATTAGTGCCAAAGGCGAAAATAAGGGCGGAGCTCGACATGATTGTTGCTATATGAAACTCTGAAAGGTTGGCTTGTCGCCCCATCGAGGGAAGCGTGGTTAGCATGACGCTTTGACCGACAGATGTAGCTAGCAATGCACAGAAGAGAACTTTAAAAACAACAGTAGATGCGGATGGCGATAACACGCAGGTAGCTCTTTATCTATGCGAACTGGTATTGTTTATATTATCACAGTTGAGGATAAAAAAATGCCCGCCAAAGGCGGGCCAAAATCAGAGGTATGTAAAGGCCGGGATGGGCCTTTGAGGGGAGAGGAATGTCGTCGGGTGACAACTCACTAATAATATCGACGACATTACCAGTGTCCTCACTATGGTTTCGCTGAAGCAACACACACGTACTTCAACGAATCCAAATAGGGTCAACAATCCCTTGCTGCACGAGACATCACTGTCAGTGCTTGCGATGTAGGCACTCAGAGCTTGTTTACAATCCTTATGAAACAAGAGCCATGCGTCCTGCGAGTTTATCTAGGTTATCTTTTACCTAACCTCATCATCGACCAGCAATTTAACGAATGCTCTACAGGTATCCTTCAATTTCAAACACTGACTCATCCATTCATCCTTGGTAACCATTCCATATGCTTCCTATGTCGTCACCTTCAGTCTTTGATATTTACGTAATCTGGCCTCTCCGTCGCTAAAGCCGTCCTGGCTACAAATTACGTTCTGCGTTTATCCGTTAGTCTAATGTATGCGTGATCTGTGCCAATCTTTTTTTATGGAGTTGGGGGTCTTTTAAATTGTTGATATTGAAAGGTTATTGTCGTTATCTTTGACGCTTTTATAAAAAACGTATTTTGCATGTGAGATACGGCTATGTAGTTTTTTCCCATTAATGTGTATCAAATTACAAACATTTAATTACAGCGGTTTTATCTCTGCCAGTTTCTTTGGCTTCATAAAGGGCTCTGTCTGTATCTTCTAAAATGGCAGTAGCGCTTTGCGCGGACTCAATTACTTTTAATCCTGCTGAGAATGTTAATTTAATGTCTGCACAGAGTTGACTTGCAGAGGCTATTTTTAGCGTCTGACGGAAGCTATCAAGCTGTTTGTAAATTTGGTCTTCTTTAGCGCAATGGAATATAAACAGAAACTCTTCACCTCCTAACCTGCCCATATCGACGTGTTTAGTAAAAAGCTGTCGCGCAGTGCGAGCGAATAGGCGCAATGCATCATCGCCCATTTTGTGACCATAGTTATCATTGATAGATTTGAAGAAATCGATGTCTAACATTGCTACGTAAAATTTTTCGTTAGCCGCTTCAAAGGTGGCGAGAGATCCTTCCAGTAACTCTAGAATTTTGACCCGGTTATAAAAGCGGGTTAATGCATCGGTAGTAGCAAGCCGCTCTAACCTTTTTTGGTAACGCGCACGCTTAATGTAGAGTAAAAACAGTAGTAAGCTAAGTATTAGACATAACCCAGTGATTACAGCCAGTAAAAAGTTCGTTGCTGGTTAAGCGCAAGCTTTTCTTCTTGTAATTGAGTGATAGCTTTTAAGTCGCTATTTTCTGCCTGAATTTCGTCTAGTTCGTAAAGCGTTCGTATTATTTGCTCACGCGACTTATCTAGTGATTCGGTTATTTTCTTATTTAATTCAATGTAGTGCTTGAGTGCGTCTATCGTATCTTGCTCGTTGCCAAACCTCTCAAGAATAGACAGTTTAAGATAAGCGGCTTCCAAATGGGCAACGCCTGCTTCTGCGCTCGCTATTACCTCTTCTGCAAGCCTAACCATCTCTAATGCCTCTGTTTTGTCTCCGCTGGACAGCGCCAGACGAGAAAGCGCTATAAGCGAGTTAAAGTAAATAGTAGTAGAGTCTAAATCACGGGCTAGGTCGCTTGCTTCTTCAAATAAAAGGCGAGCGGCGCTGGCTACCTCAGAGGTATTCCCTTGCACTAACAACATTTCCCCTTTGCCGAGTAGGGCTTTGGCTAGTAGGAGGGAGTTATTGTTTCTTCTTGCAATCTCTATGGCTAATTCAAAAAAGCGCGCGGAGTCTTTAAAGTTTGAAAGCCCTAGCTCTGTTCGAGCAAGCTTTTCTGCTACCCGACTTTGATTAACAGTGTTTTTCTTTTTAACCGCAAATTCATAAGCTTCGTTTAAATATGCTTTTGCTTCTTCGAATTTAGACTGCTGCAAATAAATAGTGCCTATCAGACCAGCAATATGAGAGGGGGGGACTTGTGTCTTGAACTGTGTAGCTAATTCATAAGCGGAGAGATAGTTATCAAGAGCAAGCTTAGGTTCTTCAATATTTTCAAAAGTAGTACCTAGTGTCATTAATACGCCAATATTCAATTGTATTACGCCGTGGTTCATAGACCACTGCTTAACGGCGTTGAGCAAGCTAATCGATTCTTGAATTTCGCCTTTGCGTGAAAGTATTTTGGCTTTGAGCAATTTTGCGCGTTGCTGCATTAGCCTACTAGCGTAAACATCGCTTATGCATTTCTCTGCGAGTGCTAAAGCTTCATCATATTCGCCCTGTTTTTCTTTACCTAAGGCATAAAGGTATACCCATTCATGACGTTTTGGAGAGAACTGATTTGAATCGAGCAGCGACTTTAATCTAGCCATTTCTTTTTCGGGTGCTCGATGTAGCGCTTTGATACTGGCTATAACTTCATCGTTTGGTGCAGGGTTGATTTGGTTTGTAGCAGCGTAGGCGGGCTTTAACGCGAGAAGGGTGAGCAATACACTTGTGACAAAAAGTCCAGTTCTAGTCATTCAACTATGCGCCTATTTATAAAAACTCCATTCACTAAAATATAGTCTTTCGTTTCGAGCTTCGACAATATTGAGCTAAGTTTCTTGTTATGAAGGTCTCAATCAACAATGTGGGTAGATAAACGTAAAACTTACTTTATTGAAATATATTATGTTATAACGTATTTTTGTTTCTTTGATGGGGCATCTTTGTGAAATTTTTTGTCACGCTTCCTAGCGTTAAACTTGGTTTAATTGCGACACTACTAATGTTAGTTAGCGCGTTAAACTTAACCCGAGCCGCCGGTTACGAAGAAATTGACTGGGTAGCCCTTATGCCCGAGGACGACCTAAGTGCGCTTTTAAACAGACCAGAAATTTTAAATGATATTGCTGATGGGTCTGCTGCTGACTCTATCGATGACTTTGCCTCTAAGCAGTTTGAAGATGAACAAGCCCAGCGATATCAGCAAGCTTTAGTGTCAACCCGGGTAATAGATGAATTTGATGGTAAAGCCATTCGCATCCCCGGATTTATTGTACCTTTAGAGCAAAATGAAGAACAAAAGGCCACTGCCTTTTTCGTCGTACCGTATTTTGGTGCTTGCTTACATATGCCGCCACCACCGCCTAATCAAATTTTGTACGTTGAATACAAAGAAGGTGTCGCAGTAGAAAACTTGTACGATCCTTATTGGTTCGAAGGTACGGTAAAAATCGACAACCACGAAAGTGCACTGGGTACATCAGCCTATTCATTAGTGTTAGACAGCTTTACGCTGTACGAGGAGTAACTAACATGAAAAAGACGGTCGTTGCAGCCACTCTTTTATCAAGCTCAATAGTATTTCATAGCAGTGCATGCGAACTGCACGCTGGAATGGGTAATATGCAGTTTGGTTTTCAGCATCCTATGATGCAGCAGCACCTAGCGGCAGCGAAAGAGCCACTTATCTCCCTTAATATCGATAGGAAGCATGAAGTGGCAAAGCTCGAAGCGTCTGCTGTACCTCTGCGATTTACCATTCCTTCGAACTATAAAGAAGTGAGTGTAGATGTAATGGCAAGCGACGGCGTAACACTACTTTCGCCGCAGCGGTTCGCCCTGGTCTCGGCTAAAGGCGAACAAGCTATTAGCTTTCAGGCAAAAGAAGAAGGTACCCACGAACTTGTGCTAAAAGTGTATGCGCTTAAAAAGAATGTGCCAGTCACTTATACGCGCAAAGTAAAAATTTTAGCGAGTTAGGCGCTGAATGCACAAATGAAGCGCCCCTCTTTTGCTTTACTGGCTTTCTTTATTGCATTCGCCGCATTAGGTGTGTTCGTCGGTTTAGGGCTTAATGGCAAACTTAATGGCCTTATCGGATTTTTCAGCAGTGACGTTGTTATTTATCAAGACGGCACGCGGCTGCAAGAAACTCAACTGTATCAAGTTTTAACTTGGGATGCCTTGTTACCTGAAGCTGAAAAAGCGTTACTGGGTAAAGCCCAGTCTAATCAGAATTCTCAACAAAATTTACCCCTTCATGAACAAGTATTTCAGTCTATTCAGCGTACGTTCGACGATGAGTATCAACAAGCGCTGATTTCAGTGAATACGGTTGATACATTTAACGGAGAGTATGTTGAGCTTAGCGGGTTCATTGTACCTGTTGAAGCAAATGCAGAGCGTGAAATAACGGCATTTTTCATTGTTCCATATTTTGGCGCATGTATTCACTTTCCGCCGCCTCCGCCGAATCAAATTGTGTTTGTTTCGCTGAATAATACCCAAGAACAAGGCGGTATTAGGGGGATAAACATTCAGCAGGCTTACACCTTCTCGGGTAAGTTTTCTACAGGGCTCTATGAAGACCCTCAAGGAACATCGGCTTACCTACTAGACGTAATAGAAATAAAGCCCTATTCAGGATTGGGAAATGGTATTAATGATGGAAAAGCGGAATCTAAGAATGGCGCTTTCCACATAGAAAGCGACATTCGTTAATTTTATTTTTTCAATGTATTACCAAGAACCGTACATTGGGTTTGGCAGAATGAAAATCTCTGTACCAACTCGAGGCATTAGCGCCTCAACATTGGCAGATTCTTGGGTTACGCCGCCCACATCTTCAATATTGTCGCCAATTTGCATGATAATAGTGTGAGGCGCCGCCCACGTAGATGTGGCGTCTTTAGACGCATTTGAACATGCGATTTTACCTTGGGTAAGCTGCATTCTTCGCAAGTCTTTGTCATTAACCATACCTTCTAGTGCGACTGCTTCTTTATCTTCAGCAGTGCGGCCAACTACGCAGGTATTGCTGGTGGTCAGCGGTAACCCTTGTGCCAAAAGATTATTCCACGTGTGCTTATCAAGCGTTTTATCGCGATTCGTAATAAGCGCCACTTTTCCATTTCGCTTAATAACCTCGTCGATAAAATCAGCGACGCCGGGAACCAGTGTGGCTTCTTCACGCTTTACCCAGTCAGCCCAGCTTTTTGATGAATAACCTAAGCCGACACTCTCGCGCTCTTTTTGGTAGGTACTATTATCTAGCACGGTTTCATCAACATCCATGACTACAACGTCGCCTTCAGCAAAGCGCGTTGGCAGTGCGGCAATAGCCTGGTTGTAAACAAAGTTTGAGAGGACAGGGTACTCTTTGCTACTGGTTTGATATATCACGGCGTTAGACAGCGTATGCGCTTTTTCACCGGCCAGCGTGGTAGATGGTGTTGACGAGCATGCCGCGATAACTGATACCGCAGCGCTAATACACGCTAGTTTGCTGATATCAGCGAATTTGTTTACAGATAACAATGTTATTTTCCTTTTATCGTTTTTTCTGCTTGCGAATTTCAACGTACACAACCATGTATGATTTTATCGGTGAACCGGGCCTGATATTTCAGCGATAGCGTCGTGTGCATGCAGACTTTCTTGATGTTCTACTTTTACACGAAAATAGGTTGCTTGATAATACGTACTGAACGCGGCATGTAGACGTCTTACCGAATCTTCAACGAACATTAGGTTTTCGGCATTGCGTTTCGCAAACGCTTGCTCGTCTTCTCGCTTAACCGCGGTCTGAAGCGGCGTGCCCAGCGCGTTCTCTACTAAATCAATAATACCAATAAAATCAGGAATATCTTTGTTAGCTAAGTCCAAAGTTATGTCGGCAAACGAGCGCTGAGCATGAGCCGTGGCGATGCTGGCTTCTTTAGAAGCAAGCCAAGCGCCCATTTCTTCTACAGTTAGCTGCTGCCCTTCAAACAGCTTGCTCTCAAACTGTTTGCTCTCAAATTGTTTCACAAAGGCTTCTGCCAGTGCCTTGCGTGAAAGTGATGCAGAGCACGGGCACGTACTGGAATAAGGCACTCTTAGCTTGAGCTGCGCTTTGTAATGCTCTGATGTACGCATTACACACAGTGAAGCAGGGTAGGATTGATACCCTGACGTTTTACTAATAAGCGCTGGACGCGACACGGCTAGATCAAAATGTAAATTTAATTGTGCGCTTTTACTTAGCCCATCTTGCGAATCGACAAGCGCGTTCATTAAGCTTGTTAGTGCCGACTTGTGAAGATCCTTATTGCTCAAGTACTGCTGTAGCAGGTTGTACAAACGCGACATGTGAATGCCTTTGGCGCTGGGATGATCTAAACTTACTGTTACGTCTACCTTTGCTTGACTACTTAAGCGTTCACCGCGCTTACCTAATACATGCAGGGGTATTGCAATACCCTGCATACCAACACTATCAATAGCAGGAACTTGAGCAGTAGATTGCTCAGTAGTGACATCGGGTAGTACCGTGTCGCGATGATCGAAACTAGACAAAATGACCTCTGACTAAAACCTTGAAGACCCTTACATCGCTATATTTTTAAGCGTCGCTCAATAGAACAAACGTTTTTGAGGAAGTGATGAAACTAATAGGTGTGTGATTGTGCTCTCTCGCGCTCTTCGCAGGTCGAGCCCTGAGTAGTTTCTCTGAGTCGGTAATTTGCAATATGAGCACTGACAATAATAAATGAAGCGATTACAGTAATAATAACTTCACCATATTCGCCAAGCACTTCGTGCCCTAAACCTACCCATTCGACCAGCAGTGGGCTGCTTAGCAATGTAAGACCAGTAGCGCCAGCTAATACCACCCATTTATTTTTGTGATGTAAATAGCCTACGGAAAGCGCAAAGGCGCCAATAGGCAGTACAAAAAACAGTAGTATTTGATGGAAGGTTTCATCATTGAGAATAGACACGCTTGCCAATGCCGGTATGGAAATCAATAAAATAGGCGTTAATAAACAATGGATGACGCAAAGCGATGAAAGGGTCATAGCGATTTTGTCTGAAATGAGCTGCACTTTTGGCATTGCGCTGCTTCCTTGAGTTATTGAATTCATAGTATTTCCGAATATTGCTATGGCGCATGCTTCATTAATGAAACTAGCGCCTTAGAGTATAAAAATAATTAGTTGTTAATGGATAACATTGGCCGATTTGGGGTTATTTCCATCGCACCTTGTCCTTTGTTTGTTACCCAAATAGTGTTGACATGCTGCAAGCTTGGCCAATGGGAAAACCCTGTCATTTCAATACGCTTTAAAGGTTTTTGGCAGCTAAGCAGGTACGCTACGCGAAAATCAGAATGGGTGTTGTGATGGGCGTCGCTTTCGTGTTCACTGTCATGCTCATCATGCTCATCATGCTCATCATGCTCATCATGCTCATCATGCTCATCATGCTCATCATGCTCATCATGCTCATCATGCTCATCATGCTCATCATGCTCATCATGTACCTCGGCTATTTCCCAAGGGCTCTCAAGGGTGGTATCGAGCAATTCACACGTATTGCTAAGGGAAAAAATGTCGTCGAAGCGCAGAAACAATTCCTGCATGTTCTGATAGCGTTTCTTTTCGTCAGCTGTGGTCGGTGTGTACTCAAACCCCAATACATCGGCAACAGGTAACTGAAGTACAAACTGCCATTCACTTCCCGCTTGTAGGATTTGTAACTTTCCTTCGCCGTGAGTATGCGGCGCGGCATGAACAGCGCTGATAACCATTCCAGCCAAGTTCAATCCGGCAAAAGCACCCACTTTAAGAAAAGCTGAAGAGGCGCGTAGCGCTTTTTTTGATTTTTTCCACGTAATAGAAATGGTTTTCATTTTTACCTCTTGCGTAAATGTTACAATATAACATACCATAAAAATAAAGTTGATACATTATCACATTACACAAATCAGAGGTTAGAATAATGAAACTGTCTCGATTGGCGTTAGGCTTATCGCTTTTAGCGCCTGCGTCACTTTTTGCGTCTCCGTTAGTGCTGGCACAAACGCTTTCTGGCACGGTAACCAATGTAGCAGGAAAGCCTCTCGCCAATGCCACTGTTGAAATTGAGGCGCTAAAGCGGGTTACCAGCACCAACGAGCAGGGTGAGTTCATTTTCTCTGACGTAAAGGACGGAGAGTATACACTGCATATTTTTGCATCTGGCTTTGCTCATTTACATAAAGAGGCAACAGTGCAATCGAACTCTACAGGTGGCACTAACTTTGTCCTAGCGCGAAGTGCTATTGAAGTGATTGATGTGCATGCCACCCCTATGCACTTATCTGTCATGGAATCGGCTACGCCAGTAAGCGTGTTATCAGGTGAAACCTTACGATGTCAACAGGCGGCAACACTTGGCGATACGCTAGAGAAACTGCCTGGCGTACAATCTAATTTTCATGGCAACGTTGCAAGCACGCCGATAATTCGAGGCCTCAGCGGTCCAAGGGTACTGATCACGCAAAACGGTTTGGATGTGAGTGACGTTTCTCGCGTTGGTCCAGACCATGCAGTAGCAAGTGAAGCCTCAACCGCTAACCAAATTGAAGTACTACGAGGGCCTGCGACCCTTTTCTTTGGTAGCGGTGCAATAGGCGGTGTGGTTAACGTAGTTGACCAACGCGTGCCGACCTCCACTGAAACACGTGGGGAATTTTTACTAGAAACCCAAAGCGTTAACGACCAGAAGCTAGGAACGTTTAACGTGACCACTGGCGTTGACAACATAGCCTTCTATGCTGACGGTTTTTATCGCGACTCAAATGACTATGAAACCCCAATGGCGCCTGATATTGACGATCCGGATGGCGCGCATGTAGTTGAGAATAGTAATGAAGAATCCCACGGGGTTACGTTAGGTACCAGTTACTTATTTGACCAAGGTTATGTTGGTGTAGCGGTAGAAAGGTTCGAGCGAGAGTACGGCGTGCCTGGTCATAGCCATGGTGATGACTCATCAGTATTTGCTGATCTCGAGCAGACTAAGTACCAACTTCTCGGCGAATACAATTTTACTAATGACTTTTTGCAAAGTGTTCACTTTAGAACGGGCTATACCGATTACGAACACGCTGAAGTAGAAAGTGGTTTAGTCGGTACTACGTTCAGCAATGAAACCGAAGAACTTCGCGTAGAGTTATTGCATAAACCCATGGCCGGCTGGCGTGGCGGTGTAAGTCTTCACTACAAAGGCGCGGACGTTTCGGCGCAAGGTGAAGAAGCCTTCACACCTCCTTCGGAAATGGAGATGTTCGCTATAGCTTTGATGGAAGAGCGCCATTTTGGTGACTTCTTAGTTCAGTTAGGGGCCCGTGCAGAAAGAGTAACACTGGACGCTTCGAGTGTGCTGCTACCAGAGCTAGATGCTCACGACCATGATGAAGAGCACGAAGAAGACGAGCATGATCACGATCATGACGAACACGAAGGCAGTGAGTTTGTTCGCCAGTTCGAGGTAGACCAAGAGTTTACGCCTATTTCACTGTCGGCAGGTGTGGTTTACACCATCAATGATAGCTATAACGTAGGCGTTTCACTTTCCCGTTCAGAGCGGGCGCCTTCAGCCTCTGAGCTCCTTTCTTTTGGCCCGCATATTGGCACCCGTACCTATGAAATAGGCGCCTTGTTTGATTTGTCAGAGGAAGGGGAGTTTGTGCTTTCTCAAACGCCTATCGATCTTGAAACAGCCAACAATATCGACCTAACGTTCAGAAAAACACAGGGCGATGTTGGCTTTGTATTTAATGCTTTTTATAACCAAGTAGATAACTATTATTTCCAAGAAGAAACTGGCTTATTCGCTGAAAGTGGTCATGACCACGATCATGGTGAAGAAGAGCACAGTGATGAAGAGCACAGCGAAGACGAACACAGCGATGAATTACCTGTCTACCTTTTTGGTTCAGCTGATGCCATTCTTCATGGTTTTGAGCTACAAGTTGCGTGGCAAACCACTGATAACCTAAAGCTTGATTTCTTCGCCGATTACGTTAAAGCCCGACTTAAAGATGGTGGCGCACTGCCGCGTACGTCGCCTATGCGCGTGGGGACACATGTTGCTTACACACTTGATAACATCCGCACCGACTTAGACATTACCCATTTTGCAAAACAAGACGACATCTCAACCTTCGAGACTGAAACTGACGATTACACCCTTGTTGATGCATCAATCACCTATGACATTCCAATGGGTGACGTCGACTTATCTGTTTACCTGAGCGGTGAAAACCTCACAGACGAAGAAGCGCGTGTTCACACTTCATTTTTGAAAGATATTGCACCGCGTCCAGGCAGAAACTTTGCCTTCGGCGTACGTGGTTATTTTTAAAATCAGCTTAAAAAAAGAATTATTGATAGGGATACACACATGAAAACTAAACTTACGCTAAGCGCTTTAGCCAGTGCGCTTTTGATTGCAGGCTGTGGTGATGCAGAAACCAATATTGTAGAGCTGGACCCTATTGAGGTACCAGAAGACGATCACGACCACGACGACCATGATCACGATGACGACCACGACTCAGACTATGAAATAGAAAGTGAAGGCAGATTAGTAGTTGCCGATGCTGCTTCAAATACGCTCACTGTGTTTGATTTAGATGATGATTCAGTACTTGATACCTTCTCTACCACCCATGATGGTAGTAGTGTAAGCGCCTCAGCAGACTACCGCTTTGCCGTAATTAACAGCCGAGCAAACGGGTTAACTGAGTTTCTTGATGGTGGATTATGGCGTGAAGACCACGTAGAACACCTTCATGACTATGAAGCAGCCCCAAGCTTGTCTGATTTTACACTAGAAGGCAGCCAGCCGACTCACGTAGTCACACATGACGGTCAGCTTGCAGTGTTTTACGATGGTGACGCCGATACCAGTATGCCTGCAGCGGTAAAGGTGATAACTGACACGCAAATTGCCAGTGAAATTACAGACGTTCCTACTTTGGAATTTACCGTAAACATGCACGGTGTCGCAGAACCTCGTGGTGACATGCTGATTAGTACCGTACGTCGTGACGATGCAGAGTCTCGTTCTGCTAACCCAATCTTGCCAGACAGTGTTGCGGTATATCATTGGCATGATGGCGAGTACGAAGAAGAGCAACGCTTTGATGGCGAGTGTGCTGATTTACATGGCGCAGCTCAAAACGAAATCGCTGTGGCATTTGGCTGTAGCGACGGTGTATTAATACTAAACGAAGCTGATGAAGTATTTACCAGCACGTTTATTGACAATATTGGTGGTCTTGGCGACCTGCGCATTGGCACAATGTATGGACACGAACACGCAGAAGCCTTTATCGGTATTGCTTCACAGCACGGCGGTGGTAGTGCTGTTTTAGCTAACGTGTCGCCCGTAACCAGTACAATGAGCGTAATTGATTGGCAGCCAGAGACTGATGCTCATGCTGTGTCATACGGTTTCTCAATGGGCGGCGAATTCTTTGCTATTTTAGATGACAAAGGTTTTGTAACACTGCTAGAAGCGCATGAAGAAGATGGTGACACTCACTGGGAATTCGCGCACAAAATTGATGTGGCCAGTGCCAGCGCGGCAAACCTAACGGATGACCAGTCATTTCGCATGGCAGCATCACAACATGAAGAAGCCTTGTTTGTTGTTGACCCTGTTGCGCAAGCTATCCTTGCTGTTGATTTGGAAAGCGAGACCACGGAAACCTTGCTTGAACTAGACTTTGAGCCTTCAGGTGCGGTTTGGTTAGGTATTGCTGAAGAACACGACCACTAATCAGGCGTAGTGTTTTGTAAAAGGCTAACAAGCACCCAAACCTTGTTAGATGAAGATAGGGGCATAGCCTTATGCCCCTAATAAAATGATGCCTCTACTTAGCTCACGCCCTTAATTTTACTCATACTCGCTTTACCTTTACTGGCTCAGCCTACTACAGCCCTTACGGCATTCTTCACCTTATCTCGCTGAGTACGCCACCTTACATAGCTGAGCGACTATTCAAAACTTCCTTCTATGGCATCTCTGATATTTGAATATGTGGTTCGGTACAAATTACGCAAAATCTAACAAATCAGTACCGAAGAAGTTATCGATGACACAGCGCCATTCACCACTCGCATCCCTTTGTAAAACGTAGACGGCGCGCTTGCCCTCGCAGGGTAGGGCGTTGGGTGTGGCTTTGGGAACAAGATAAAGCTTAGCCACGACTAGCGCTACGTCACCGGCTTGTATAACCCGTTCGTCTCCGGTGGTAACAAAATGATCGGGCATGAATTTCTTTTGAAATTTAAGCAGGGCATCAACGCAATCGCGCTGTGTGGCATGTTCTTCAGCGGCTTGGTTTTGCGTTGAGCTGGACATAGGGGTCGCGACCACTGTTGCATCGCTAGCATAACATTGGGATAAGGCGTCTTGATCGCCGCGGTTTACTGCGTCATGCAACTGTTGTAACACGTGAGATATTGGATTGTTCATGGCTGTCGTTCCGTTCTTTTTACCGCAAGACGAGCCAATAAAAAACCCGCCTTTGCGGCGGGTTTAGTGAATTCTATTTACGCACTAGCTAACCCGCCCATTCCTTAGAATAGCGAGAATAATAATCAGCGCAGATGCTGAGTAAGCAGTATGTGTATTCGTGTTTTTAGGCATAGTGTTTAAAAACAGTGTGCTGCTAGTGAGTATTTAATGACCTGAGTATCCTGTGCACCAAAGAGAAAGTCAACGTGTTTTTTATGTGAACAAAGTAGACTCATGCCAGCGGGTGGGCAAGCGGTAAGTGTAAAGTATAAGATGAAAGGTGTAATGCTGCTCTAGGCTTCAAATATAGTAATGCGAATAATCGAGCCCAGCTTTAAACAGTTATAGATATCTTCATCAGTAAAGCCACTGTTATGGAGAATTTGCCTGGCAACAAGCTTGGCGCCTTTTGTGCTGTGCTTGTCGCATATTATTTGAAGTGCTTTGTTTAAATAACTAATAGAAGGCATGCTAAATAACCTAACGCGACACGAGTAACTTTGTATGATATTTAAACGGTGTTGTATGGTGTTGTGATCACTAACGCCACGCAAACAGTGTCATAAATTAAGGTGGAGTTTGACTCTTGGAGTTAATTTTTAGCTGGTTAACGGCCAACGATACATTGTCGATGTCAACGTCAGTAGTGCTTGTTGTCACATCATTCTTTACGTCTATGATGACTGCAACATTAGGTATTGGTGGCGGGGTGTTATTGCTTGCTGTAATGGCAGGTACTATGCCGGTTAGTGCGCTGATCCCCGTTCACGGGTTAGTGCAGCTTGGTTCCAACGGAAATCGTGCACTGATGACGGCAAAGCATATCGACTGGAATATGCTGAAATATTTTTCTTTAGGTGCAGTTGTTGGCGCTTTCTTAGCGTCGTTTATTGTGGTTCAGCTGCCGCTCGTTATCATTCAGTTTGCAGTTGCCGCATTCATTTTATTTTTAGTGTGGGGGAGTAAACCCAAAGCACAAGAAATGAGGCCCGCGGGTAGAACGTTGGCGGGGTTGGTGACCACCTTGGTTTCGATGTTTGTAGGTGCCACAGGGCCCTTGGTGGCTGCATTTGTACACCGAAATAAATATAGCAAAATGCAGATAACCGGCACATTTGCCAGCTGCATGACACTCCAGCACGGCCTTAAAGCCTTCGTGTTTACCTTTGTAGGGTTTTCTTTTGCGCAGTGGGCAGGGCTTATCATCATTATGATTGCCAGTGGTGCGCTCGGCACGTTTTTCGGCTTGAAGGTATTAAAGCGTGTGCCGGCGGAGAAGTTTATGCTGGCGTTTAAGATTGTAGTGACGCTTTTGGCCCTTCGCCTGCTATGGCAGGCTATAGCTAGCTTGTTATAGAAAAAAGAGCTTAAGAAGTTAGCTACTTAAGCTCAGCATGTTTTTTGCCTTTTCCGTTATTTTTTGGCTGCTTAAAAGCGATAGTTCAACGACAGATGCCACTCCCTTCCAGTACCAGGCACGCGCTCTCCTACTTCAACATCGGTATTCATTACTCGATTGATGCCGGCTGTATGTGGAGCATATTGTTTGTCGAACAGGTTATGAATAGTTGCCGTAACCTGAAGATTCGACTGCGCATTATCAAAAAGCGTTAAAAGCCCTGAGATATGAAACAAACCATAGCCTGCTGTGGGTGCTTCACTTTGCAGTGCCGAGATATGGTTTTGTGCACCTGCTAATTCAGATGTAAGCTGCATCTGAAGCGGCGCGTCAAATACCTGAGTATTCCATTGAACTGTTGTTGTTAACTGCTCTGGCGCAATGCGGAACAAAGCGTCATCAATGTCATCACGGTTACCATGCTGAATGGTTGCTACTGCTCGCAAGCTTAGGTTTTCACTAAGCTCGCCTTGCACCGTCATATCCACACCTTTGATAACAGCGTCGGTATTCGTCCACTGAAATGGCGCTGTACCAGCCATCATGGTAGATACCATGTTCGCCGCCATATTCGTACTAGGTGAGCCGGTAATGTAGTCTTCTATGTCTTGATAGAAAAGGCGTGGAGAGATAGTCCAATTTTTATAGGTGTAATCAACACCCACATCTAATTTACGCGCAGTTTCATTGTCTAACTCGAGGTTGCCTATGTAGTTAAAGCCGTCAGCCATGCCGCCTGAGATGCCAAGTGGCAGCCAGGTATAACGTTCGAAATAGGTAGGAGCGCGATTTTTCTGAGATATACCGAGCACGATATCAAGCGAGTCGCTTGCATGGTATCGGGTGGTAGCGGCTATGTCTAACATGTTGTAGTTTTCGTCACGCTCCGCGGCGTTAAAATTACTGACTAACGTAGCAACTGCTGGGTTCATCATCACCATGTTAGAACCCGCTTCTCCGGCTTCCATATTAACGCGGGTGTATCGCGCACCAAGCGTAGACGAATAATCTTCTTTGTTTATTGTCCATTGGGCATAAATACTCGCGGTATCTCTTTGTACATTAGTAAAGTTATCTACAAAGAACATACCGTTATTAGGGTTAGTAATAACAGAGTTATTGCGGCTGTGGTGTAGATAAGCGCCCAATTCAAGCTCGCCGTTATCCAACGGCATAACATACTTGGCATCCAAACCCTGAGCGATAGCGTCTGCATTATTCTCTCTAGCCATATCAGCTGACATTACCATGCGCTGGGAAAAGTTATCCATGGCATGTTGGTTACTGTTGCCAAACCAATTTATAGCAAAGTACTCTGCTTCGCCGGCGTTGTAGCGATAACCTAGTCGGTACCATGCTGCATCAATAAAACCTATATCCATGGCGAGCGCTGGTGTGCCGCTCTCATTCGTATTTAGCTGTTGATAGCTAGCATCGAATTGGTGCTTTCCCCATTCATAGCCAAGCCTAAATTTGCCGCCATTTCTTTGGTAGTAGCTATTAGGTATAACGGCGTTATCGCCCGATTCTCGCTCGTCACGCTGCTGATGCATGAAGGCGCCGCTAATGAAAGCTTGGTCCGTTTTGTAAAGCACATTGCCTTGGTATTGTTGTCCGCTACCCGGGCCAATTAAACTTGCATTTACACTGCCAGTAATACCGCTACCTAAAGCAAAAAGAGATGCCGCATCGGCGTTAATTCGCAGCTTTCCACCTAGCGTTTGCACCCCAGCACTCACAGGTACAATACCGCGATACAAAGTAGCAGTAAGACCTGGCTCTGGCAGTACGTGGGATAATGGCGAGTCCATGGAGTTAGGCCCCGCACCCGCTATATCGACACCGTCAATGGATACGCCAACCCTATCGCCAAACAAACCTCGATATTGAATAAGACCTGTTACCGGGCCGTTTCGGGAAACGGATACGCCAGGCAGTTGCGCTAACTGATCGCCAAAATCAGCGTCTATATTAGTTGCGGCGGTCACCGTTTCTCGCTCAATTTCTACTGTATTACCCTTAAGCGAAGAGCCAATAACTGTAATCACTTCTGTTGAAGCGCTGTCAACGAACGCCGATGTGTTTGCATAAACGTGTGCAGATGTGCAGGCAGCTGAAATAGCGAATGCCAGTAAAGAATACTTCATAACAATTCCATTAAATAAACGAACTATATGCACGGTTAAACCATGCGCGTTAAGTGTGTTTTAAGGTTTTGTTATGCAATTGGTGGAGCGCGGCCAAGCGGGGCGGCAAACGCAAATGATGTGTAGGGCGCTGCTGCAAGGCGAGACGCCAAGGCGCGATAGCGCACAAGGGATATCACTACTAATGCATCTACAGGTACGTTGTCCATTTGAGGAAGGTCGGCCAACGTGCCGTTGGTACAATCTACGTGCTCAACAGGTGCTTTTAGTAGTTCTGGGCTTATGAATACAAACTCACCTTCAAGCTCTGTTGCGCTTACCGATATATAGCGCATGGTTTTGCCAGTACAGATAAGTTCAATATCGTCGCCCACCAATCCACGGGCATGCTGCATAGTATGCGAAGCAAGGCCGAGTGCTAATGCATTTTGCAAAAGCATACAAAGGCAAAGTGTTAAGGCTATCAGGCGTTTAATCGACATTTTTTATCTTTTTAAATTGCGCACTTTTATCATAGCCTGTGACGACAGTTTATTTCTACTGATTAATTGTGTTCGTTAATACCAGCTTTGATACCGGCTTTATTTAATTTTCGATAAAGGGTACGTGTGCTCACGCCCAACTGGTCCGCAAGCTGGTTTATATCGCCTTTGAAAGAATCATAAACCTCAGCAAGATAAGCGTGCTCGGCTTCTTCTAGGGTCATAATTTCATTCGCAGGCTTTGCCAGCCCCTTAACATCCACTTTTCGAACGTATCTAACATTACTATTTGCCACTGGGCTTAGGTCTTCGCCTGTAAAGTCATCGTCAAGGTCAGGTAAGTCTGACTCGTATATTACGGTCTCATCGGCAAGTAATATGGCTTGCTCCACGATGTTACGTAACTCGCGAATATTGCCCGGAAAGGCGTAGCTGCTTAATTTTTCGAGGGCTTTTTTATGGAAACGCTTTTTTTCGTGGGACTGGGCCAAAAAGTGCGTTGCAATTAGCGCAATATCTGACTTTCTTTCTCGTAAGGACGGAAGATTGATAGGAAAGCCAGCAATTCGATAGTAAAGGTCACGCCTGAATTCCCCCTTTTCTACCATTTGCTTTAAATTTTTATGTGATGCACACACCAAACGGAAGTTGGCCTTCTTCGAAACTACGCTTCCCACAGGGCGATAGGTCTGGGTTTCAAAAAGCCGGAGTAGTTTAACCTGCATGGCGAGGGGAATATCGCCTACTTCGTCGAAAAATAGAGTGCCACCCTCTGCAGCCTCTACCAGTCCTTTTTTATTGGTGGTCGCGCCGGTGAACGCACCTTTTTCATAGCCGAATAACTCGCTTTCAAGCAACGCATCAGACAACCCAGTGCATTCAATTACAACAAAAGGTTTTTCAGCCCGATGGCTACTTGAGTGTAGAGCCTGAGACACCAGTTCTTTCCCGGTTCCGGTTTCACCAAACAGTAAAACAGATATATCTGAGTTTGCAGCGCGGTTAATTTTATTCAGCATCGTTTTGAATGCTTCTGACTCGCCAATCATTTTTCCAGCAGAGGGGCGGTTAGACGCAAAGGCAAGCTTATCTAGAATTTCCAGATAACCTATTAAATCCCCGTGACCGTCGAAGATAGGTCGCATCAGAATGTCACAGTAGCGTTGGCCCTCGCTGGTGGTATGGATATGCACCACACTAGCTGCTCGGCCCGACTTTTTACTTTCTTGCATAGGGCACTGCTCGCCGCATTGGTCACAGGGTTTGTTGTTGCGATGAGATACTTGATAGCAGGTGCTATAGCCTAACTTAATATTAACGGGGTACGTGTCTCTGTAAGGCGCATTGACCGCCTCAATAATATAGTTTTGATTGATGAAAATAGCGGGTTTGTCTATTGCATCTATCATTGCTTGTACAATTGATATGTTCATTGTCAGCGTATTAGTTAATGCTACTTTTATCTTGCCAACTTAACATATTGGCATAGAGCTTGTTGATTGTTTTAGTTGAATCACAATGCCTGAGTGCAAATACGTCCGTCAATAGGAGAGTTACACAATGAAAAAACGCACCTTTTTAATTGCGTTGGGGGTAGCCGTAAGCGCCGGTTGCCCTTTCGCTAATGCACAAACCAACGAGCTAGCTGACAGCGAAGTACAAACAAAAGTGAAGCAGGCAAGAGTTCACGCTAAAGCACTTGGTGGAGCGCTTAAATCTAGGCTAAAACAGGCAATTCAGTCTGGTGGTTTAGAAGCGGGTGTAGAAGAGTGTCAGTTGGCCGCCGAGCCTATCGCCGAGGGGCTTAGCCAAAATGGGTGGGAAGTAGGGCGTACTGCGCTAAAAGTGAGAAACCCGAATAACGCGCCAGACGAGTGGGAGCGCGAGCAGCTAGCCCTTTTCACCTCTCTATTGGAAAAGGCTAAGCTAGAGGGTAAACAGCCGTCTATGCCTATGGATACCTACAAGTATGACAGCGATAGTGGCGAGTTCCGGTACATGATGGCTATTCAACAAGGTCAAGTTTGCATGGCGTGCCACGGCGCCCAAGTTGCACCTTCAGTAAAGGACACCATTTTAAAACATTACCCTAACGATGAGGCCACTGGGTTTGAGCTTGGTGAATTGCGCGGCGCGTTCACGCTGACCTATTTGCCGCAGTAATTTAAGTTAATTTTGTATTAGCTGAAGCAAAAGCTCTCTTCTCAACCTATTAAACAAGGCTACGACGCCCCTCTCCTCTTTTTACGTGTGCCAATTTTGTCATTAAAAGTGACAAAATTGGCTCGGTGATCGTATTGAATCCTTGCGATGGATCAAAGTGCGCAACTTTTCGCCATGGAATAATTGTCCTGCACAGTACGAATAGACTGTCATTTATCAGTTGTTAGTACAGATTAACGAGAAAAGTGATGTATGGCACAAACCATGCTCTAGCTGTGATGAATGTTCACGTGATAACCACTGAATAACCAATAAATTTATTTAAGGTCAAGCGCTTATCGCGCAAAAGAGACAAGGGAGATAACCCATGAGCGATACGTTAATAGAACTATCGCGGTGGCAATTTGCATTAACTGCGATGTTCCACTTTATTTTTGTACCCTTAACGTTAGGGCTTAGCTTTTTACTTGCCATTATGGAATCCGTTTACGTAATGACAGGTAAAGAGATATACAAGCAAATGACCCAGTTTTGGGGAAAGCTGTTTGGAATTAACTTTGCCATTGGGGTAGCCACAGGCTTAACCATGGAGTTCCAGTTCGGCATGAACTGGTCATACTATTCTCACTATGTGGGCGATATTTTTGGAGCACCACTGGCTATTGAAGGACTGATGGCGTTCTTCTTAGAATCTACATTCGTAGGTTTGTTCTTCTTTGGCTGGGACAAAATGTCTAAGGTTAAACACCTTATGGCAACCTGGCTGGTCGCCATTGGCTCAAACTTCTCAGCATTATGGATCTTAATCGCTAATGGTTGGATGCAGTATCCAGTAGGCGCTGAATTTAACTTTGAAGCCATGCGTATGGAAATGACCAGCTTCGCTGAGGTTGTTTTCAACCCGGTTGCACAAGTTAAGTTCGTTCACACGGTATCTGCAGGTTACGTGACTGGCGCTATGTTCGTATTAGCCATTTCAAGCTATTACCTGCTTAATCATAAACACATCGCTTTTGCGCGTCGTTCATTCGCTATAGCTGCAAGCTTTGGTTTAGCGGCCACATTATCAGTTATTGTGCTGGGTGATGAAAGTGGCTACGAGCTTGGTGACGTACAAAAAGTGAAGTTGGCTGCCGTAGAAGCTGAGTACGAAACCCACCCAGCACCTGCACCATTCACCGTTTTCGGTATACCGAACGATGAAAAAGAAGAAACCGAGTACGCACTTCAGATTCCATGGGCAATGGGCATTATTGCTACACGTTCATTAACTGAAGAAGTAAAAGGTATAAAAGATTTAAAAGAAGAAAACCGAGAGCGTATCTTAAACGGCATCAAAGCATACGAAGTGCTTGATGAAGTAAGAAACGGCACCGCTACAGCAGAGCAGCGCGCTGCTTTTGAAGCGAACAAAGACAGTCTTGGGTACGCCATGTTGTTAGAACCTTATACCGATAATGTTTCTAACCCTTCAGAAACTGCCATTCAGCAAGCCGTTGACTACAGTATTCCTCCGGTAGCGCCGCTATTTTGGAGCTTCCGTATCATGGTTGCTGCAGGCTTTATTATGCTTGCCCTGTTCTTATGCGCATTTTATTACAGCACAAAACATAAAATCACCAAGCCTCGCTGGCTACTAAGAGGCGCTCTTTATGGTTTACCACTTCCTTGGGTGGCGTGTGAAGCAGGCTGGTTCGTTGCGGAATATGGTCGTCAGCCTTGGTCTATCGCAGAAGTGCTGCCAGTGCATACTTCTGTGTCTAACTTGGCGATTAGCGACGTGGTAACCACTATTGTTGCCTATACCGTCTTCTACACAGCAATGTTCATCATTGGCTTTTACCTAATGAAGAAATTCGCGAGAAAAGGTCCAGTCCCACCTGAGGATAAGCAGCATGAAAGTGAGCTTGATTTAATCGACCTTGACGACCAAGGAGCAAAAGCATGATTGATTACGAACTATTAAGAGTTATCTGGTGGGGCCTAGTTGGCGTGCTGCTCATTGGTTTCGCCGTAACTGACGGCTTTGACTTAGGGGTGGGCGCTTTGCTTACCCTTATCGGGAAAAATGACAAAGAACGTCGTGTAATGATAAACACTATTGGACCACATTGGGACGGTAATCAGGTGTGGTTCATTACCGCTGGTGGTGCAATCTTTGCGGCGTGGCCAATGATTTATGCTACGGCATTTTCCGGCTTTTACCTTGCTTTAGCGTTAACGCTAATTGCTCTATGGATGCGTCCAATTGGGTTTGATTATCGCAGTAAATTGCCTAACCCACAGTGGCGCAAAGCTTGGGACTGGGCCTTGTTCGCGGGCGGTATTATTCCAGCGCTTATCTTTGGTGTAGCGTTCGGTAATTTATTATTAGGCGTACCTTTCGAGCTAGATAGTACCCTTAAATCAACCTATACAGGTTCGTTCTTTGGTCTGCTAACGCCTTTTGCCTTAGTAAGTGGCTTATTGTCAGTAGCGATTTTACTTAACCACGGTGCAACCTGGTTACAAATGAAAACCGATGGTTTTATTGAAGTTAGAGCTCGCGCCGTGTCAGTGGTATTGAGCCTGGTAGGCGTAGCCTTGTTTGTTATTGCAGGTGTTTGGGTGGCCTTTGGTTTAGATGGCTTTGTGATTACCTCTGCGGTAGACACTATCGCTACATCGAACCCGCTTAAGAAAGAGGTAGCTATTGAAGCGGGCGGCTGGATGAGCAATTACAGCAAATATCCTTTCATGGTGGTAGCCCCTGTATTAGGTGTAGTAGCTGGTCTTGCCTGCGCGTTCTTCTCTAAGAAAGGCAACCCGGGTATGGCGTTTGTATCAAGTGCACTGTTTATTACTGGCGTAATTCTCACTGCTGGCTTTTCAATGTTCCCGTTCCTAATGCCGAGCATCACCATGCCAGAAGCGAGCCTGACTGTATGGGACGCAACGTCTAGTCACCTAACGCTCAACGTTATGTTTATTGTGGCCTGTATCTTTGTTCCTATTATCTTAAGTTACACAGCCTACAGTTTTTACGTGATGCGTGGTCGCATCAAAAATGATGACCTCGACCAACCTCACACTATCTATTAAGGAGATATTTATGTGGTATTTCGCTTGGATATTAGGTGTTTTACTGGCGTGCTCTTTCGGCATTATCAACGCCATGTGGTTAGAAGCTACAGAAAATATGGATAGACCGGAAGATCAAGAGTAGAAATGGAAGTAGGCTGGCCGCAAGAACACGCCGTGAACCCGTCAAAGGGGGCTTTGCGGCCAGCCCACCACCCCTTCGAAGAGGGTGAAAAAGAAATCAAATAACGAGAAAGATAGATACGAACAGTGATTAAAGAAAAGGTTCCCAACAGGCAAACACTTACTCAGTGGTGTAAGGAAATGGATAGCGCGCACTCGCTTGGCTTGCGTCGTTCTCTTATGTCACAGGTAGCGGTTAAGTGTTTGTCGCTTTTTTCTTTAATT
The DNA here is from genome assembly GCF_056311825.1 of Alteromonas sp. ABH4_452. Taxonomy (NCBI): domain Bacteria; kingdom Pseudomonadati; phylum Pseudomonadota; class Gammaproteobacteria; order Alteromonadales; family Alteromonadaceae; genus Alteromonas; species Alteromonas sp. ABH4_452. Next base: position 657,700 of record NZ_CM149973.1, read on the forward strand.
ATTGGTTTTTATTACTTTTCTAATATTGCCCAAGACTGGGTGGTGAATAAAACACCCGCCTTACAAAGTGATCTAGCGGGCTTATCTATTTGCTTGGGAATAACCTGGGTGCTTCAAGGCGTAGCGAATCGCTTGTCGTGCCAAGCGAAAGACTCGGTGCTACACAAGCTGGAGCAGAAGTTAAGTAAGGTGTTTGTTTCTCGCCAACATGCCTTAGTTCGACAGCACTCAGTTTATTACTGGCAAACGCTATGGTTACAGAATCTACAAGCTTTTACAGATTGGGCATTGGAATATCGTGTTCAGCAAACAATAGCCGTTGTAGTGCCTTTATTAGCATTAACAGTAATTTTTTATGTCAATCCGGTTATTGGTCTTGGTTTACTAATCACACTTCCTGTTGTGCCGCTTTTCATGATTATTGTTGGTAAGGGCGCAGCTGCACTGCATCGTAAACACTTTGTCGCTCTTGAAAGGTTGGGAAGCTTATTTACAGACCGTTTAGCGGCATTGCCGATGCTAGCAAATTTTCAAGCGCATCAAAGACAAACCGGCCTGCTAAAAGAAGCAAGCGAACAGTTAAATACACGCACAATGAAAGTCGTCAGTGTCGCATTTTTATCTAATAGTGTGCTCGATTTTTTTGCCACGCTTGCTGTGGCGGTAGTGGCGGTGTTTATTGGGTTTTCGCTATTAGGTGAGCTTGAAATTGGCCCGGCTATAACCTTGCAGCAAGGCTTATGGATTTTACTTACCGTACCCTTGTTACTGAGTGAAATGAAAAAACTGGGGCAGGTGTATCATCAAAAAGCTCAGGCTGAAGCAGCGCAAGAAGAACTGGCTCCATTGTACTCACACGTGCCTGATACGATTTCACTACAATCTTATGCTCAATGCGCTGATAATCCTGAGGAAATGTCACGGTTACTAGATGCTTCTAACTTCAACGTGTTCGACTTGCGCGAGCCTGCTTCACTTAAAGAAGGGCACGTACAACCTGCCTTACTAAAAGCTAACTCCTTGATAATCTCACAAGGCGATAAGGTGCTCCTTAGTGGGAAATCTGGAGCGGGGAAAACCTTATTGTTAGAAGCGCTTAGCGGCCAAAGGCCAGCGACCCACAAATTCGAACAGCCAGTAGTGTGGATCACTCAGCACCCCGTCATCACGCCAGGTTCAGTGCGGGAGAACCTATGTCTTAACGATACTTACTCCGATGACATCTTAATGACCGCATTGCAAGACGTTGAACTTGAAGCTTGGCTAACACTGTTGCCCTATGGGCTTGATACTGTGATGACAGACTACCCTCAACTTTCAGGCGGTGAAGCACAGCGTTTGTCACTGGCAAGAGCGTTATTACGTGATGAAAGTATCTGGCTTCTCGATGAACCAACCGCACATTTACCCGATGAGCAACACCATAGGCTAGCTCAGTTGATTAAGCGTTTGGGCGAGAGCAAAACCTTGATATGGGCCTCTCACAAAGCATTGCCAAGTAATTGGTTTAATCAGTTTTGGTCGGTTGAGAAAAAAACGTCACTCAACCAAGCAAATACTGAAGCGAATAATGATCACAGCGACACTGGTATAGAACACGGCAACCACGATTGTGATGTAACAAGTGTAGTGAAAGTAGTAACCAGTGCTGTGAATAAAAATTCAAATGATCAGAAAAGGAGTTTTGGTTTTGAATAATGGAAAACCCGCTTATCTGACGTTACTACTGGCTCTTTTGCACGGCATAGCGGGGATTAGTATTCTTGTTATTTCTGCTTGGTTTATTGCGATTAGTGCAATAGCGCCAGTGGGGTTTAACTATGTAATACCTGCTGTGGTCATTCGCGCTTTGGCGCTTCTTCGTATTGCGTCAGGTTATGCCAGTATGTGGTTTGGACACAATGACCTCCTAGCTCGCATTGCAAAAGCACGGCTGCGCGTTTTTTGTCAGCTAGAAAACAGTCAGATTACTGATAAGGCCTATACCACAGAAGCACTAGCACAACATACTGAAGAGCTTGCGAGCAAATGGATTGCATGGGTTGCCCCTCTATCAAGCGTTGTATTCATCTTCTCAGGTTTGTGCGTTGCTGCGGTGTACCTCGACCTCCCCGGCGCTTTTTATATTCTGTCGCTATTTGTTGCTTGGCTAGCTTTTGTGGCCGTGCAAGGCGTAACCGCACTAACGCTTGCGAAAGAGGCCAATAAAGCAAACAAACTATTTCGTCAGCAATCTTCAGATTTTTTCAACTGCAGTGCCATTTGGCATCTGGACAAATCGATGATTGAAAATGACCTTGCCTTACCTAACCCTGACAACACTAAAATACCGAGTGCTAGTCAGGTATGGCGCTATCAGCTGGCGCAAAAAGCTAAGGCACAACGAACAGCATGGTGGTTTCAGGGATTAGCGTTTTTATTTGTTGTTTTAGTCATGTCGGGTGTTTCACCCGTGGCGTCGGCCCTTGTATTCGCGCCTATCGCTATAGTCATACCTATGGTTCTATTGGCAGCGCCTGACTGGGCAAGTACAGGCTTTTTAAGTGTAAGTAAATTTGCGCAGTACAAACAAAGCGTCAATGCTCTTAAGCAACTTAAAGCCACGCCAATTAGGCAGTATCGTGATAGAGAAATAAAACACTCACTTAATTTAATTCAGTTTTCTGCTAAAGGTCGACATGCAAGTTTGGTTAATATTTCACTACCTGCGAATGGTGTTGTTTGTATTTCTGGGCCGTCGGGATGCGGTAAGTCTTCATTGTTGCAGTCAATTATTGGTTTGCTGCCAGCTACGGGGCTGCGCGAAATTGACGGCATAGGCATGCCTGAGGGCATGGTAACAAACTGGCGTTATGTAGAGCAGGAACCTATTGTGTTATCAGGCAGTATATCCTTAAACCTAGACCCAGCGGGCAACGATATTTCTCAAAATGAAATGAGTGAATTGTTGTCTGCACTTGGCCTGGAAGAGATTCTGCCCTTGACGAATTGGGTAGGAAAAGCTGGAAGGTCTTTATCTGGTGGTGAGCGAAAGCGTTTGGCATTAGCTCGCGCAATACTAGCAAAGCCACCTGTTCTTGCTGTAGATGAGCCTTTTGAGGGGTTAGATTCTTACACACAACAAAAGGTGAGTGAGGTACTAAATAGTCTTTCTGCTACCACATTGATTTTAGTTGCATCCCACACAACACCCGACGCGCTAAACGTAAAAACGCACCTTCAACTAGGCGAAGCCGACATTAAAACTTCACTGCAAACACAGTGCGCTATTTCATAGCCTTATGTTCAAAGTTTCTTGTAATGTCTTCTAAGCTTCTACCCTTAGTTTCCGGAAAGAGCTTAGCAACTAAAATGAGGCTGATTAATGCAAAACAGCCATAAATAGCAAATGTGGTGGCCGCGCCTAGGTTAGCTAGCTCCCATGGAAAGATAATTTGAACTAGAAAGCTGGTTAAGGAGTTAATCACGCCCACCAAAGAGATAGCCAAACCACGAGTTTGATTAGGAAAAATTTCGGCTAACATCGCCCACATTACAGGGCCCAAAGACATAGCGAAAGAGGCTACAAACGCGATAATGCCAAATAGCACTAAGGGCGCGTTCATTGTGATACTGCTGGTAAGCAATGGCTGTTGGTAAGTATCAAACTCTTCACTTGATAAAACAGTTTTAAGCGCCCGTTTAAACTCCACGTCCGAATAATAGACTTGGTTGGTTAGAGGTTCTAATTTGCTTGCTGCGATGGGGGCGTCTTGTTGAATAGTGCTAACGGCAGTTTGTTGAACTTGGTAAGTGGCTTGTTTGAAACCATAGGTACAGATAGCCATGCTGATTACAACACCGGTCAAACCCACAATGAGTAGTGGCTTTCTACCCCACTTATCAATAGTCATCATTGCCACAACAGTAAAGGCGACATTCACTACACCAATCCATACTGCCTGCATAAAGGCGGCGTTGGTACCCACACCACTTTGTTCAAAAATAGTGGGGGCGTAGAAAAAGATAACGTTGATGCCGGTAATTTGCTGCGCAATGGCAATAATGATTCCTACCATTAAAGGAAAACGCATGGCTTTTGTTTTTAGAAAGCCTAGGCGCTCACCTAGTGACCAAGATTTTTCTTTCAACGATGACGAAATGTCTTCAACCAACGCTTTTGCTTGTGCGTGGTCGAATAAGCGGTTTATTACCTGCTCTGCCTCTTGCTGACGACCCTTTAATACGAGCCAACGGGGGCTGCGAGGAATGGTAAAGAGTAAGCCGAACCACAGCGCCGCTGGAATGATTTCAAGACCAAGCATGTAGCGCCATAAATGCGTATCTAAACCCCAATGGGCAACCCAAACTGCTCCACTGCCGCTAAGTTGTAGCAAGTAGTAGTTAGTGAAATAGGACAGAGCGAAACCAAACACAATATTGAGTTGATTCACCGATACCATTTTTCCACGGTTTTCTGGTGAGCTAATCTCTGAAATATACAGTGGGGCAATGATGAGTGAGCAAAATGCTATGCCGCCAATAAACCGAGCAAGTACTAGCAGTTCGAAACTAGGGGCGAGGGCAGAGCCTATGGATGAAAGCAAATACAAGAAAGCCACAAGGATCAGGGCTTTTCGTCTTCCGATAGCATCGCTTATGCCGCCTGCAAAGAGCATGGCAATAAGTGCGCCCAACGTGGGTGAGCTAACTACAAAACCTTGCTGCCAATCACTTAGGTTGAACTCGGCGTCAATAAAGCCATTGGCTCCGGCTATCACGCTGGCATCAAAACCAAATATGAATCCACCAAGGGAAACAATGAGCGTGTAGTATAGCGAGGGAGTCAGGGCTTTATGCATTTTATAATTTGCCTAGTGTGTCCCTATCGACGACTTCAGGAACAAATAAGTGCTCAATTGGGATAGGACTTTTAATGTCATAAACATGTTCAAGTACCCAATAAGCGGCCATTTCTCCCATAGCGTGAATAGGGTTATTAATAGTTGTTAGCTTTGGATAGAGATAGCGCGAAAATAGCACGTTATCGAAACCAACAATGGAAAGCTGAGTTGGAATATCAAATCCAGCTTCTCGTGCCGCCGTCATTGCGCCAGAGGCCATTTCATCGTTTGCGCACACAAGGGCGGTGAAGTCTGGAAAGGTCGTTTGAAGATGCTGCATCCCTTCCTGGCCTGTTGACTCATGGAAGTCGCCTTCGAACAAACTGTTGCTGTCAAATGTAAGTCCTGCTTCTTCAAGAGCTTTTTTGTGACCAGTAAGACGATCGCTCGCATCTTTTTTAAATAGCGGTCCGCTAATGTAAGCTATCTTCGTATGACCCGCGTCAATGGCCGCTTTCGTAGCCAAGTAGCCACCTTTTACGTTGTCTACAACAAAGCAGTTTTGCTCAAGTTCGTCTACTTTTCGGTTAATCACTACCACCGGGACTTTACTGTCGACCAGCTTTTTCAAGTAGTCGTCAGAAACTGCTTCGGCGTGCAAGATAAGCGCGTCACAACGGCGGCTTTTCAAAAACTCTATAGCTTCGTGTTCACGCTCTTCATCGACGTGTCCCGCGGTTATGATTACATGCTTACCACTTTTCTTTAGCACGTGTTCAACCGTGCTCATCAAGTCACCAAAGTATGAGCCATGCAGTTCGGAAACAAGTAAACCTACACTATTGGTACGGTTTGATGCCAGAGATTGCGCAATAGCGTTGGGCTGATAGCCCAGCGATGCCATAGCGTCTTCCACTTTTTTACGCGTGCGTTCGCTTACTTTCGCGTTTCCATTCATAACGCGAGAGACGGTCGCCAGCGATACCCCAGCTGCTTCTGATACTTGGTAAATTGTTGCCATACGGTTTCTAGTAATTGTCCTTATTTAATACCGCTAATGTACCCATTTATGCGACTCTTCACCAGTTTTGAATAGGCTAAAGCACTTTGTTTTAAGGTGCGTTTTTGGGTTTCGTAGTCAACATATACAATGCCAAAACGCTTGGAATAACCCAGCGCCCACTCAAAGTTGTCCATCAGGCTCCATGCAAAATACCCTCGAATGTCCACACCCTTTACCATCGCTTGATTTACGGCGTTTAAGTGAGTGTGAAAATAAGCGGTACGCGTATCATCTATAACTTCACCGTCATTAAGGACATCATCCATTGCCGCACCGTTTTCTGTAATATAAATGGGCGGTAAGTCGTAGCGCTCATTGAGATCAACGAGCAATTCGGTGAATGCGTCAGGGGTAATTTCCCAGCCCATTGCGGTTAGCTCGTTTGTTGCTGGTGGAACAATTTCAAACCAACCATTTCCATCACTTTGATACAGGGTGCGGGTGTAGAAATTGATACCCAAATAGTCGATAGGTTGAGAAATGATATCCATATCACCTTCAAGTATTTCTGGTTTGCTATCAGTATCGAGCATGTCGATAATATCGGGGTATCTACCTTCTATTATCGGCTTTAAATACCACTGGTTATGGTAGTCGTCGGCCAGTTTAGCTGCGTGCTTATCTTCGTTAGAATTCGTCGTGGTATGGCAGTTACTAAAGTTAAGCACAATACCGTTTTGACTGTTCGGGCAATGGCTATTAAGTACTTTCAAAGCTAACCCATGTGCAAGCAACAGGTGGTGCGCTGCTTTACGCCCGTTGCCCATCCCTGTTTTACCAGGAGCATGAATACCGGCTTCATAGCCTAAATAAGCAGAGCAAAATGGCTCGTTTAAGGTGGCGTAAGAATAGACTTTCTCGCCCAATGTCTTTGCAACGGCCTCTGCGTATTTTTCAAATGCGTAGGCGGTGTCGCGGTTTAGCCAGCCGCCATTGTCTTCAAGGTGCTGCGGTAAATCCCAGTGATAAAGCGTAACGAACACTTTCATACCGCGTTTTACGACTTCGTTAACTAGGTTGACGTAAAATTGCATACCTACTTCATTAACGGTGCCGTCTTGTTTCATAACGCGGGGCCAAGAAATAGATAGTCGATAGGCATCGACACCCAAGGCATCGATAAGCGCTACATCTTCCTTCCAAAGCGCTACGTGATCGCAAGCTACATCACCGTTAGTTGCATCTGAAATTGTCCCGCTCTTTTTACAGAAGGTGTCCCAAATGCAGTCCAACCTTCCTTTTCTGTCGCCTTCTATTTGAAAGCTTGATGTAGCTACACCAAACAGAAAGTCTTTAGAAAGCATCATAGAATTGGATGGAAGGTTAATGTCTTTCATCGTAGAAATGTCCTAGCAATAACAATTTCGTCATATTTGCTTTGCTAATCGCTAAGCAAATAACATCATATTTACATTGAATTCGATAACGCTTCATGTAATTATCTACTCAATGTAAGCGCTTACAAAATAGTTTGGATAAGTATGTAAGCGCTTTCAAATGTAAATTTATCATTAATCAGAAAAATAGCAACAGAGGTTACTTGTGGACACACCAGTTCAGCCGAATATTTCATCCGCCCAAGAGCAAGGGGCAAACGGTGGCTACCGTTTTGCGCTAATCTCACTTACCACGTTGTTTTTCATGTGGGGATTTATTACATGTTTGAACGACATTCTTATTCCCTATCTAAAAGGAGCTTTTAACCTTAGCTTTACGCAAGCAATGTTAATTCAATTTTGTTTCTTTAGCGCTTATTTCATCGTATCGCTCCCCGCGGGAATGGTTGTGTCGCGCATTGGTTACCAAAAAGGCATAGTGCTTGGTTTAGCTATAGCCTGTGTAGGGTGCTTGCTATTTTTCCCTGCTGCGTCTAGTCAAATTTATGGTGTTTTCTTGTTGGCGCTCTTTGTGTTGGCGTCAGGTATAACCATACTTCAAGTGTCTGCTAACCCCTTTGTTACAGCACTTGGTGACCCTAAAACGGCATCGTCACGACTTACCATGACCCAGGCATTCAACGCGTTTGGTACCACAGTGGCGCCATTCTTCGGCTCTTATCTTATCTACGGTGCCACAGGCGAGCACGGTGGGGGCACGCCAAGCCCGTCAGATGTACAGGTTCCTTATTTAATTCTAGCGGCATCGCTACTGCTCCTAGCTCTTGTATTCATGTACTTGAAGTTACCTAAGCTTAACCACACAGGCGCAAATGCAGGTGTATTTAAAGGCGGCGCATGGCATCACAAACACCTTGTATTAGGTGCGGTGGGTATCTTTATGTATGTTGGTGCAGAAGTGGCTATTGGCAGTATGTTGGTTAATTACTTAGCCAGTCCCGCGGTTGGCGGACTAACTGAAGCTGGCGCGGCAAAATTGCTGGCATATTACTGGGGTGGAGCCATGGTAGGGCGTTTCATCGGCGCTGTAGTCATGCAAAAAATCTCTGGCGGCTATGTACTTGCCTTTAATGCCTGTATGGCAATTGGTCTTATTTTGCTATCGCTTTCAAGTACGGGTGACCTTGCGCTGTGGAGTATATTAGGCGTAGGTTTATTTAATTCAATTATGTTCCCTACCATTTTCAGCCTTGCACTACAGCAATTAGGTAAGGACACACCGCAAGGTTCAGGTATTTTATGCCTAGCTATTGTGGGCGGAGCTATCGTTCCACTTTTTCAAGGTATGCTGGCCGACTCGATTGGGGTCACGCTTTCATTCCTATTACCCGCTTCGTGCTATCTCTACATTGCTTATTATGGCCTTGTAGGAAGTCGCGTATCTAAATTTCAAACCACTGAAAAGTAACGAGGATTAATAATGCGAAAAAGTCTAATCGCGAAGGTTGTTGCAGGTGCATTGGTCAGTGTCTTAGTTAGCGCTTGTGCATCCGATGAAGACGCTTCTTCAGTTAACAGTGCCGTAGAAAAAACGAATAAAGCCAGTGAGATATGGCCTAAGCTAGATATCGAAGTAAAGTCAGACCCTGCGGTAGAGAAAAAGGTAGATGATATTTTATCTACCATGACGCTTGAACAGAAAATTGCGCAGATGATACAGCCAGAAATTCGCAATATCACTGTTGAAGACATGCGTAAGTATGGGTTTGGCTCTTACCTCAATGGTGGTGGCGCGTTTCCGAATAACGACAAGCATGCAACACCTGAAGATTGGGTGGAACTTGCCGAAAAGCTATATCAAGCTTCCATTGACGACAGCCTAGATGGTTCGACAATCCCAACGATGTGGGGTACCGATGCTGTTCACGGTCATAACAATGTTATTGGCGCCACCTTATTTCCTCATAACATAGGTTTAGGTGCGGCAAATAACCCTGAGCTAGTAGAGAAAATTGCTCATATCACAGCGAAAGAAGTGATGGCGACGGGCATTGATTGGGTATTTGCGCCAACGGTTGCTGTTGTACGTGACGACCGTTGGGGTAGAACCTATGAAAGCTACTCTGAAGATCCGGCGATTGTAAGAGAATATGCCGCATCTGTGGTTAAAGGTCTACAAGGTGCTGCTGACAAAGACTTTTTAAGCGATCAGCGTGTAATCAGCACGGTAAAACACTTTGTCGGTGATGGCGGTACCGTAGGCGGAGACGACCAAGGTGATAACGTAGCTAGCGAGCAAGAGCTATTCGATATTCATGCCCAAGGTTATGTTGGCGGATTAACCGCTGGTGCGCAGTCTGTTATGGCATCGTTCAACAGCTGGAACGGCGACAAACTTCACGGTCATAAGTACCTATTAAATGATGTACTTAAAGACCAAATGGGTTTTGACGGCTTCGTAGTAGGCGATTGGAACGGCCATGGCCAGGTAAAAGGTTGTAATAACGAAGACTGCGCGCAAGCTATCAACGCGGGTCTGGATATTTTCATGGTACCTAACGATTGGAAGGTACTGTACGACAACACCCTCGCTCAAGTGAAAGATGGCACTATCGCGATGACGCGTATCGATGATGCTGTGCGCCGTATTCTTCGTGTGAAAGTACGAGCGGGTCTTTTCGATAAGCCTAGCCCAGCAAATCGACCACTTTCAGGTAACCGTTCATTAATTGGCAAAGCTGAGCATCGTGAAGTAGCTGCGCAAGCGGTACGTGAGTCACTTGTGCTTTTGAAAAACAAAGATAAAACACTGCCTCTTTCTGCAAATAAAAACATATTAGTGGCCGGTGATGGAGCCGACAATATTGGTAAGCAGTCAGGTGGCTGGAGCATTACGTGGCAAGGTACCAACAATACCAATGACGACTTCCCTGGCGGTAGCTCTATTTACGACGGCATCAAAGAGCATGTCGAAAGTGCAGGTGGCAACGTTCAGCTTTCTGTTGAGGGCGATTTTGAAACTAAGCCAGATGTCGCCATAGTGGTATTCGGGGAAGAGCCTTACGCAGAAGGCCACGGCGATAGAGAAACGCTTATCTACCAATACGGCAGTAAGAAAGACTTAGCGCTACTTGAAAAGCTGAAGTCTCAAGGTATTCCTGTGGTATCTGTGTTTATCAGCGGCCGCCCAATGTGGGTAAATGCCGAGCTTAATGCATCTGACGCTTTTGTCGCCGCTTGGTTACCTGGCTCTGAAGGTGCTGCGGTAGCTGATGTGCTGTTTGGCGAACAAGACTTCAAAGGAAAACTATCTTTCTCTTGGCCATCAGAGCCTCAGCAGATAGTGAATAAAGGCGATGAGGCTTACGAGCCGCTATTACCTTATGGTTTTGGTCTTACTTTCAGCGATGACAATGTATTAAGCGATACGTTGAATACTGAAATAAAAGTTAGCACTGACAGCAACAAGCCGATGGAAATCCTTAATGGTGCCGTGCAGTCACCATGGGTACTATGGCTGTATTCAGGTGATGAAACGCTACCTGTGAACGCAAGCACTCACACCCTTGGTGCGCTGACCTACCGCACTGTGGACAAGGTAGTGCAAGAAGATGCACGAAAAGTTACCTTTGATGGCTCTGAATTTGCGGCTATGCGTTTTGCTAGCAAGAGCTTCTTCCGTGAAGACTTAAGCGCACAGTTACTCACACAGGGGGCGTTAAGCTTTAACGTTAGCCGTCACTCAGACATTAAAGGGCCTGTTACCGTAGGTATGAACTGTGAGGGCGAGGGGGATGCTGCGGGCAGCTGTTCAACGCAGATTGACATTAGCGAGCAACTTAAAGCAATGCCTGCTGATACATGGACAAACGTGAGCATTGACCTGCAGTGCTTTGTTGACGAAGGCATAGACTTCACCGGTCTTGTCGTACCGTTTGAGCTAGGCAGTTCAGGTAAGGCAAGTTTGAGTGTGGCAGATATTCAATTCACACCAAGTGCAGCAGAATCAGCGAGTATAAGCTGCCAAGAGTAAGTTAAAGCTCTATCACTAGACCTTAAGCAACGTCGCCGGGCAAAGCCTTGGCGACGTTTTTGTTTGTAAACAGCTCAACCCCCACTCATTTGCGTCACCGATCTTTTCCCCACGTTACCCCGTAGCTATGTTTATTAAATCTGCAAATCAGTGGCTGGATGATAACTGATTCAAGCAGGGTATTTTGCTAAGTCCTCGTTCACTTCACATGTTTATTTACAGGGTAGTAATATGACAAACGATAAAACGCCTACACCCCATCTTTATCTTGCTTTGACGCCAGTTATTTTAACCCTTTTGATATTGGGTATGCAGATCTTCTACTTCGGCGTGTTCGAGCCTCATATCCCACTTGCCATCGGCATAGCATTGACCAGTTTTGTGGGGACTTATCTTGGTCTTACATGGGAAGATGTACGGGCAGGTATTTTTAAAGTTATCCACGTGGCCTTACCTTCGGTGAGTGTTCTTATTGTTGTTGGAATGATCATAGGTATTTGGATAGCTAGTGGTACCGTACCTACCATTATTTACTATGGGTTAAAGACCCTTTCTCCCCAAATCTTTCTGGCTGCCGGTATGGTTATCTGCGCAGTCGTTTCCGTTTCTCTAGGTACAAGTTGGGGGAGCGTAGGCACTGTTGGTTTAGCGTTAATGGGTATTGGCGAGGGCTTCGATATACCCATGTACTGGACCGCGGGGGCAGTGGTTTCTGGGGCCTTCTTTGGTGACAAAGTATCGCCGCTGTCAGACACCACAAACCTTGCTCCGGCAGTAACCGGTACAGATGTGTTTTCACATATAAAAAATATGATGGCAACAACCATTCCTGCCATGCTAATCGCGTTTTTAATTTACCTTGGCGTCGGCTTCTTCGTCATAGATGCCCAAAGCGTTTCGTTTGCTAAAATTGCGGGTATTACCACGGCACTAGAAGATAATTTCACCATTTCTGGCTGGGCACTTTTACCAGCACTGATTGTTATGGGGTTAGCACTTAAGAAGATTCCGCCACTTCCTGCATTATTTGCTGGTGCCGTGGTGGGAGGTGTATTTGCCATGTTCATGCAGGGGCAAAGCCTGCAGGCCGTATTCGATTATGCAAATAACGGCTACTCCATTAATACCAATATCGTTGAAATAGATAGCTTGCTTAATCGCGGTGGTGTTCAGTCTATGATGTGGACCATCTCCTTGGTGCTCATTGCCCTTGGTTTCGGCGGAGCGTTAGAAACAACGGGCTGCTTACGAAGCATCATTAACGCAATCAAAAGCAAAGCAAAAACCTTTGCCGGTACACAAGTTGCGGCAGTTGGCACCGCCTTTTCTACTAACTTAGTGGCAGGTGACCCATATCTATCGGTGGCTTTACCTGGAAGGATGTATTCTCCTGTTTATCGGGGCATGGGCTACTCCACCCTTAATCTGTCACGTGGTATCGAAGAGGGAGGAACGCTAATGTCTCCGCTTATTCCTTGGAATGCCGGAGGCGCGTTTGTGATATCGGCGCTTGGCCTTGGTATTTCAGGCGCTAGCTTAGAAAATTTGCTCTATATCCCTCTTGCTTTTGCCTGTTGGACGGCACCTCTGATAGGAATATTCTACGCCTATGTTGGCTGGTTCTCGCCAAAAGCCACAGACGCCGAACGTGAACAATGGAAGGCGTCCGGCGCTGCAATTGCGAAGTTTAACAAAGACGGCACACCCGTTACCGAGTAACGTTGGCCTAGAGAAAACAGTAGCGTGGAAAGCACCAGTAGTCATAGTTAAAGCGAGACGCTTACGAAAGTGTTAGGGTTAATTAACCCTGGCACTGAGGTTTGTTCGTCTTGTTTAGCTTTCAATTCTTAGGCTTTTGTCAGTCATCATGACTAAAAATACAAACTCTATTTCTACCGAATCTTTTAGCTACGTATAGTGCATCGTCACATTGATTTATTAGTGTCGACGTTTCAATACCTTTTTGATATTCAGCGATGCCAGCGGAAAAGGTTTGTTCACTGATCTCGCTAGAAATACGCAATTGTCGATAGCTATCAAGGATTGAATCTACAACTTTTTTAGCTTCGGAAGCGGAGGTTTTTGGAAGGCATAAAATGAATTCTTCTCCGCCATAGCGTCCAAAAGTATCTGTTTTTCTAATGGAGTTAGATACATGCTCGCAAAACGCTTTAAGTAAATCGTCTCCGCATTCATGGCCGTAGTTGTCGTTGATGGCTTTAAAGTTATCTAAATCGATTAACACCAATGACAAGTCATTTTGATACCCTTTTGCCTCGTTGAGCTCTAACTGTATAACACCGAGTAAACTTCTTCTATTACGAACCCCTGTGAGGGTATCTACAGTCGCTAATGTTTCTTGTTCTCTTTTTAATCTTCGCTGGACAGCATATAGATAGCTAATGAGGACTAGAAGTCCTAATAAAGTCAGCGCACCAGCAGTGAGAATTAAATTCACTCTGTTGCTGTTTGCAAGTTCCAATTGAGATAATTCGTGCTGTTGTTCTAAAAGCTGTAATTTTCGCTCAGCTAACGCACTTTCATAATAGTCGCTAAACAGCTCTTTTCTGTCGTCCGTCTGATAGTAAAGGGTTTGATAAAAGTTCTTACTGTCTCGCAATGCTGATATGGCAGCATCTTTGTTTCCCAACTGCTCGAAAAGAGAAGACTGAATAGATTTGAATTGCGCCCAATGTAAATCAGGTGAGCTGTAATCGTCACTTAAGTTATCAGCAATTATGGCAGACAAAGCGTTAGCTCTTTCAACATCTCCTTGTTCTACTAGCGCTTTAAATCGAGAAATTTGATAGGTGTTAGTATCGTAAGAGGTCGGTAGTGAGGATATAAAACTCTCAGTTTTTTCAATTAATTTATGCGCTTCTTTTACTTTGTCCAGAGCATACAAATACTCAACTTTCAAAACTAGCCCATAGGTGTAGGTATCCCAGTCTTCAATGGATGTAGCGTATTCAATGTACCTTTCAAGCGTATCGAAAGCCTTATCGGATTGATTTAAGTTCTCAAGGCTTCTTCGTTGGCAATCGAGGGCAATTTGGTAATATCTGTGTGGGCTAGCCAACGGCCTAGTAATAAAGAAAGCCTCTGCGCGAGAACACAACTCCAAAGCCCGTTTGCTCTCCCCTAGGTAAGACATATTGAGTCCTATATCAAGCTCCATGTTTTCTATTGCACCGTCTCCAAAGAAACGTTTTTCGGTTAATGAGGGCAATTCGCCCAAGATTTTTGCGCTGGAGTTCAAAGATGCTCTTATTAGTCCCATTCTCGCCAAGAAAATGGATTTAGTCGCAATGGCGTCAAAGTAAAGCTCAGTATCATTACCATTGGCAAACGCGATTATTTCGTCAATTTTGCTATGGGCCAAACGCCACTTTTCTTGAATGGCAAAGTTATAAGCTAACAGAATGTTGTGTCTAAAATATAAAGACGGATGTGAACGCTTTACATCTTGTACGTGGTCTTTCGGCGCAAGTTTGTATTCTTCGAATCCCGTAGGATGATTAACCGTAGATTGCAGCAAAGCAATGTAAACAGATGCAAGGGATGACGATTCAGATAGGGCGTCAGAGTCAGAGACTAATGCCATTAACTCTTTTTCACCGTCGGGTTTGCTGCTTATAATTTGGGAATATGCTTGGAAATATTTATCACCGCTAATCGCAAAAGTAGAACTAATTCCCATCAAAAATAGCACTAGCGCGCTAATACACTTCTTATACTTCACTTGCTTTCTTCTTCTACTACTCATCCTGAGCTTATGAAGTGAGGTTACCAAAAAATGGCAGAAATGTTTGATGATTTTAGCGGGTTGGAATTAAAAAAGGGCCTTGAAAAGGCCCTTATCGTAAGTGCTTACTAGACTTAGAAGCTGTATCTAGCACCTAGCGTGTAGCGAGGGCCATACTGACGGGCAAATAAGAATTGCTCTTCAAAGCGGCCATAACCTCGCTCGGTTTCGTCGTTGATGTTCACACCTTCTAGGAACACTGTTAAGTGCTCATTCACATCGTAGTTGATGCTGGCATCAACCTGACCAAAGGTGTCGAACTGGGTGGCTGGGTTATCAGATGAACCTTGCGCTTGACCAATACCAACAACATAGTCTGAACGCCATGCATAAGTGACTTTTACAGACAGACCTTCCTTCTCGTAAAACACTTGGAAGTTAGCTGAATCACTGATACCTACTAGCGGGTTTTGCTGTTCTAGATTGTACGGGTCGTACTCTACGTCACCGTCAACCAGCGTTGCGTTAGCGCCAAAACCAAAGCCCGTTTCACCAAATGTGTGTTGAACAGCAAGCTCGATACCTTCAACAGTTTTTGATTCATTAAGGTTACGAGGCTTCACCACGTTCCACTCAATAAGTGGGTCATCTGAATTAGGCTCTACTACGCCTTCAGCGTTGGCGTAACCCGCCGACAAGAAGTAATCGTAAATATTGCTGTCAGTAGCTTGGATTCCGTCTGCTTCAAGTGCTGATACCGCTTCTTGCCATCTTGGTCCTTGATAGATGTCATTCAGTCCATCAAAAGTTTCAAGTGCACCTTGCGTATCGATGTAGTTTTTAACCGACTTTCTGAATAGGCCGACTGACGCATAGCTCGCTTCGTCGTAGTACCATTCGAAAGATAAGTCTAAGTTGGTCGACTCGTAAGGCTTAAGATCGGTACTGCCTTCAGACACTGTTCTTGAACCGATTTTAGGGCTTCCGCTAAATGAACGTCCGCCTTGTAAAAAGCCGATAGGTGCGCGAGTAATTGATTTACCCCAAGAGAAGCGGGCAACAATGTCGTCAGTAACATCAACTTTCACGTCGAACATAGGAAGCAGTACATCGTACTTACCTGTGAAGTCTTGCTCTTCAACACCGTCTTGGAAAACAGTGATCCACTCACCAGCTGCAACCCAGTTTACTTGAATAGGTACGCGAACTTCAGCAGTGCTAGGTACTTCCGTTTCTTCGTAGCGAAGACCAGCGTTAATTTGAACGTAGTAATCGCTAACGTCAAAGTCCCACTCGGTCTGTACGTAAATTGAGTCGGTTGTCTCTTCTACGTTGCTTACTGAAGGTGCGCCGCTGAAGTACGGGTCGATAGAGTACGCGTTGCTTTCGCCCACAACGTCGGCAGTGATGAATTGAAGCTGACGCGCAATGGCTTCATCAAAGTCAAAGGTGTAATAATAGCCTGGGTTCATGCTCGCACCACCACCATCAAAAGCGTCTAGGAAGCCTGAGGTGTCGTTGCGAACGAACATGCTGTCTGGGAAAATTTCAGTGAACGATGGGCTAAAGCCAGGTCCGCCGCGTAGTCCGCTCCATGCGGTGAAGCCAGTCAAAGACTGTTCTGTGCGAGCTACACCGAAATCGATTTTGACAAGCGGGATATCCCACGCTGAGTTATACCAAGTACCGTCTAACTGCAGCTGTTCAATGTCAGAGCGTCCTGGTGAATAGATGAACTGACTGAAGTTAGAGTCAATTTCACCCGGCAAAATTTCATTAGTGCCGTTATTCCAGTTAACGAAGACCTGAGGGATTTCACCTTCACGGTAGTCATAAATTTTAGATTCTAACTGGTTTGAACCAAGAATGATTTGCCCAGCGCTACCCAATCCTTCGTCATAACCATTGTCGGTTTTGTTGTAAGAGTCATGGTAATCCAAACGGAAATGCCAATCGTCATTCACCATCCAGTCTAAGTTTACACCCAGTGAGCGAGCATCGACGCGGGTAGTGTTGCGGCTTGCGGTAAACGAGCCGTCATCGCCACTGATGTCTGCATAAACAGCCGTACCATTTTCATCAAGCTCGTAAGCATTGATGTTAGCACCAAAATTGTTCCAAATACCCCAACCTACACTGTTAGTGCCGGTGGTTGCGCGAGACGCTGTGTAGTCTATGGTCGCGGTAAACTCGTCAACAGGACGAAACTGGAAAGTAACCTGCCCATTTGAGCGTTCGCGCTGTACGTCATTAATGCTGTAGTTCATGTCTTTCGGGAAGAAAGCCGCATTTGTAATATTAGTACGGTTATCAACAACGTCGCTTGGATCTAGCTCAGGCAGTGCATCATTCTCTTGAAGTACCCAACCTTGAATATTTGCCGACTGCTGCTGGAAATCACGCTCTTGGTGCGAAAAAGATACTCCGAAGCCGAACATGTCATCGGCGAAAGTATTTGTGTAAACACCCGCAATTTCTGGCGTTACATCGTCACCAGCTTCGTTAGACGTATCGTAAATACCTTTTACCGAAATAGTCGCGTTTTGCCCTGATTGGGCAAGTGGCTTCATAGTAATGATATTTACCGTAGCACCTAAGCCGCCGCTCGGGTTTTCTGCACGAGCCGTTTTTTGAAGCTCTAGCGTGCTTACGCCTTCAGATGAAAGGTTGGCAAGGTCGAAAGAACGGGTAAAACCGGTACCCGGCATTTGGCGGCCATTTAGGGTTACCAGATTGAATTCTGGGCCGAAACCACGAACAGTAATTTGGCTACCTTCACCGTTATTTCGGCTGATGGTGACACCGGTAATGCGTTGCAGTGCTTCCGCTAGGTTTGTATCAGGAAATTTACCTAGCTCTTCAGCTGATATGGCGTCTACTACACCACTTGAGCTGCGCTTTAAATCCATTGAACGGATCATGCTGCCGCGAATACCACTAACTTGAATAACTTCTACTTCACCTTCTGCAGGTGTTGCAGCTTCTGCTTCCGCTTCTTGAGCATATGCGGGTAGTACAAGAGAAGAGCCCATCAACAAAGCCATTGATGTGGCAAGTTGGGTCTTTTTAAAAGATGTGTTTTTCATAATTGCCCTACTAATTCTTATCAATTTCGTATGTTGCCCAAGCTCCGCTTAGGCAACACATGCTTTGCTATTGCGCTGCAATTTCAACATTATCGACGCGGTATACTGCGCCTTCACCAGAGCCCCATGCAGGGAACATCATGATGACGTTGATTGCACTGATATCCAGACCTAAGTCGTACAGCGTTTGAAGAGGGAAGGTATAGGTTTGCCATTCGCCTTCAACAGGGTCTACACCCTCAAGGCTAGCCGAAATAGGGAGCTCTACTGCTGATGACACGTCGATAGATTCAATTTTGAATAACCAAGGCGCAGAAGCATTGTTAGGCATAGAGCTTACTTTCATTTCAAATCGCACAGCGCCATTGGCTAGTAGTGCTGACGCATCGTAAGAGTGACCGTCATCGGCAATAATGCCCATTACCGTTGGCGTTGCGCCAATTCGAAACTCAGCTACTGTTCCGTGGTCTGCATCATCAACTTCCTCGGTAGGCGTTGAGCCACCGCAGCAATCCCAAATACGCCATTGGTCTGCCGCAGTGTCTGCAAACAAGGTAATGCCAGACGCTGAAGGCGCTTCTTGACCACTGTCAGGGTGGTATATTTTTACGTTGTCTAGGCGATACACGGCGCCTTCACCAGTACTCCAAGCAGGGAACACCATGATGACGTCTATCGCGCTAACGTCTAAGCCGCGTGCTTGTAGGTCAGAAATAGGGAACGTATATGTCTGCCACTCACCTTCAACAGGAGCTTGACCTTCAACGCTATCCGCCAATGGTAGTTCTACCGCAGTTGATGCATCGTTAGACTCAACTTTAAATAGCCATGTAGAGTCTGGATTGTTAGGAGCGCTCACTACTCTCATGTCGAATTGTAGAAGACCACCATCTGTAAGTGCAGTTGCATCAAATGGAGTATCACCACCACCAGCGGCAGAACGAGTAATAAAGCCCATTACTGTAGGTTCTGCGCCGATGCGGAATTCCGCAGTTAAGCCGTGCTCTTCGTCATCCATTTCTTCAGTTGGGGTAGAGCCACCACAGCAGTCCCACATAGGCCAATCAGGGTTTTGGCCATCTTCGAAGATAGTGAGTTCAGGGTATGCAACCGCACCGTCTTGCGAAATTTCTACATTAGTAATTTGATAAACGGCACCTTCACCTGCGCCCCAGTCAGGGAAAATCATAATGGTATCAATGGCGCTGGTATCTAGTTCTGCTTCAGCAAACATACTGATAGGAAATTGATAGCTTTCCCATACGCCCACTTGCGGTGTAGCAGGTGCAGTATCTGAAGGTCCAACGTAGCCGCTCATCAGTGAAAATGAGGCGTCTGTCGTTGCTTCAGTACTTTCAACTTTCAGGTTCCAGTTTGCTTCAGCGTTATTAGGTGCAGAAACAAGTTTTAAATCAAATTTTAAGCTACCAATGCCTTCAAGGGGAGAGGCATCAAATGGAGAGGCTTCACCTTCTGGGTCAGTAAGAAACGCATCGCGACTGATAAAGCCGACTACCGTAGGTTCTGCGCCAAAGGTAAATTCATAAACTTGACCTAGCTCAGTATCTTCAACAAGTTGAGGTGTAGAGCCACCACAGCAATCCCACGCTGCCCAGTTAGGGTTAGGTGTACCACCAAAAATAGTTAAGTCTTGTGGAATGCCGGTAGAAGGTGGAGAAGGGATGGGGGCAGCGCCCTCAACCAAAGCATCATCTACACTGTCGTAACCAGGGCGCACAGTCTCACAACCTTTACCAGTGTCAGGATTTGAAGCGCACTCATAAACGCGCACGTAGTCAATTTCAAACGTTTGGCCGTCTACGAATGCATCTGCATCTATGCCCGTTTCGTTAACTGCTTCAGGCCAGCTTCCGCCCACAGCGAAGTTAAGGATCATGAAAAACTCTTGATCGTAAGGGGCGTTATTCCATTGGGTTTCAAGTTCACCGGTAATTTGGTCAAAGTACTCAGTGTACCAACCGCGGTGGGAAAGACCTGTTGCATCACCATTTGCGTTATAGCGCACCTCAGAGCGACGCTGGGTGGCATACAAATAGCCGTCCATGTACCAGCGAATTTCACCTTCCTGCCACTCTATAGCGTAGGTATGGAAGTCATCAGCTGGGTTCGTGCCATCAGGAAGAGAATACGCTTGACCAGAGCTATCATTGTTCGGCCATTCTTGACCATAGTGAAGGGTACCGTAAATATGGTTTTCAGGGTTACCGTCTGCGTCTGCTGCTTTCAGGTTTACCGCTTCCATAATGTCGATTTCACCAGAGCGCGGCCAGCCGCCATATACTGAATCAGTAGGCATCATCCAGAATGCAGGCCAGCTACCTTGACCTTCTGGTAGCTTAGCGCGCAATTCAAAACGGCCGTATTTGAAATCGGCTTTGTATTGAGTAATTAATCGGGCTGACGTATACGGTTTTGGGGCACCTTCTTCGGCAGGAAGCGCGACAATTTTCAGGCTACCATCAGACACAAATGAATTGTCTTCGCTGTCTGTGTAACACTGGGCTTCATTGTTACCGCCACCGTCACAGTTTACTTCATGGGTCCAGTTATCATCGTTAATACTGGTTCCATCGAACTCGTCGCTCCAAACAAGCTCCCAGTCGGTAACGGGAACCGTTGCGTCAACAACGTCGATATCTGTAGAGGTTGTTGCTCCACCTCCACAGCCAAATAGGGTTGTGACTGAGATCGCGGCAGCTATCCGCGAGAGTTGAGATGCTTTTTTCGTCATTGTTTTCAGCCCTGATCAAAAGAAATTGGGTTTTTATGTTGTGGCAAATGCCACGTAAAAAGCTTGTGTAAGCGCTTACAAAATGGGTCAAATAAAAATGGCTGTTTGAAAGCGCTTACATTACATTAAGCCACTGACACGTAAAGATCAATACTGTTCTCAAAAAATTAACATTTAGTAGAATAGGCATATATCGTCAATAAACATAAAAATAATATTTATATCAGTGACTTATATTATTTTTTGTATTTCTTTGAAAAAGTTTAATTTGGCGTTTCACTCGTCATTTACAAATAAAGAGGCGCTGTTGTTAATAAGGTGTTTTGAGCATTTCGCTCGCAACAAATAGTGCTTCACGATAAGCTTTCTCTATAGCTCAAAAAGAGTATAGCCCATGCATAATCATCATCATGTCGACACTACTTCTTCTAAGGAAGACTCCACTCGTATCGGATGGGCATTTTGGCTGAACTTTACCTTTACCATTATTGAGTTTATCGGCGGTTGGCTCACTAACAGTGTGGCTATAATGGCAGACGCTGTTCATGACCTAGGCGATTCCCTCTCAATTGGATTAGCCTGGTACTTGAGTAAACTAGGTCACAAAGCCTCCACCGAAAAGTATACCTATGGCTTTAAAAGGCTAAGTTTAATGGGAGCCATGATTAACGGTCTCATTTTAATACTTGGTTCAATTTGGGTAATGTCCGAGGCAATTCCTCGTCTATACAGCCCAGAGATGCCTGTAACGGAAGGCATGATAGGGCTCGCGATACTGGGTATTCTGGTAAATGGTTTCGCGGCCTATAAGCTTCATGGTGGCCATTCAATGAATGAGAAAGTGCTTAACTGGCATTTAATTGAAGATGCGCTGGGTTGGGTGGCAGTGTTAGTTGTTGCCATTGTTCTTCATTTTGTAGATTGGCCAATTCTCGACCCAATACTATCGATTGGTTTTACCCTCTTTATTTTAATAAACGTAGTGAGATACCTTGTGCAGACTATGTCTTTATTCTTACAAGGTGTGCCTGATGAATCTACGCGAAAGGCTATTAGCCAAGCCTTGCTGTCTATGGAGCATGTTGAAGAAGTTCACCATTTGCACTTTTGGTCTTTAGATGGTGAACAACATGTACTCACCGCTCATGTCGTCATTAATTGTGCTATCGACAATGATAAATTACGCCAATTAAAAACACTGGTGCATGAACGTCTTGCGCCATTTGCACTTGCACATACAACCGTAGAGTTTGAATTACCAGGGGAGCCATGCCGCGATGAGAATGATCATTTGCATGCCCATTCTCATCAGCATGAACACGACGAGATAAATTAGTACACAATAAATGCAGGTATAGGGAGCCGTTAGTTAATTATGTTCTTTACTGGCTAAGTGTTTAAGTTATCGCAACCAAAAAAGAGGGGCGTATATACGCCCCTTTAAACACACACGCTTTGAAGGTTTAGAATTGTGCTTTGAAGGCTACGCCGTAATAACGGTCAGCGTCGCGAGGGATTTGATAACGGAAGTTATCGCCGCTATACGTCGTTGCATAGCTTTCATCAAGTAAGTTTTTAGCAATCAAAGATACGCGGAATGCATCGTCTTTGAATGAGAAACTCACGCTTGCGTTAAGCATGCTGTAGTCAGGTAACAATGAGTGTGGATTAAATTCACCTGTGTTGCCCGGTAAGTCAGAGTACTGTTCGTCGGTGTAAATATACGACGCGTTGTAGTAAACATCGAAGCCGTGCTCGGTTTCCATGAAGTATTCAGCGGTTAGCGAGTATTTCATGTCTGGTGAAAAAGGAACATCAAGGCCTGAACGGTCAGTACATGTCGCTTCTTCAGGACAGTTAAACTCGTCGATTTCTGCCTTCGTGTATGCAGCGCCACCTATAAGAGTTAGGTTGTCGGTTGCATTCCACATCATATCAAGCTCGATACCTTGCGTGGTAACATCCCCGGCATTAGTAAGACGGGTAATACATGCACCGTCTGAACAGTCGAAGTTATTCGCTTGAAAGCCTTCAATGTCGGTGCTAAACAAGGCAACGTTTAACAATAGGTCGCGACTTGCGTACTTGTAGCCTATCTCGAAAGCGTCAGATTCTTCAGCGCCGATAGGTCGACCATCGTTGACTGGATTAAAGTTATAGTAAACGTTGAAACCAGGGCCTTTGTAGCCTTGTGAGTAAGTTGCATAAACCATCTGATTTTGGTCAAGATCGTATTGAAGACCTACACGACCAGACAGATTGGTTTCATCTACCACACCTTCGGCATCCGTATTTTCGGTAGCTGGGCGTACACCAACACCACGACGACCATATTCATCGTTGCTAATACGGCGATGCTTGTACGACACTTCATCATCGGTATAGCGAAGGCCGAAGATAAGGCGCATATCATCGCTTAAGTCGTAAGTACCATCGCCATAGACCGCCCAGTTATTAAATTCGGTGCTCATAAATGCAGTGGCAGAGACGATATCGTTTGCATTACATGATACGCCAAGCGAATCAGCATAAGCGTCTAGGTCTGATAGCGCGTTGGTTAGGTCGTCCCCTGATAAATTGTTTTCTGCATAAAAAGAGAGTGCCTGATCAAGCTGACCATTATTGTTTTGGCAGCTTGCATCACGTGTAAAGTTACGCTCAGAATCCATGTTCCAATAGAACATACCCGCTAGGAAGTTAAATGGGCCTGCTAGGTTTGAAGCAACACGGAATTCTTGAGAAAATTGACTCCATTCCTGCTCACCCACATCGTGCAGTTGGAAAGGTACGCCGAAAACTGGCTGGTCGCTGTCGCCAGCAATTGAGGTAAAGTCACCTTCGCGGAATTCAGTGTTTTCCCACGAACGCTGCGCAGTAATTGAGGTGAAAGTATAATCACCAACAGTTTTATCAACTTGCACAGAGAAAGCTGAGTGGTCGTCGATGGTGCGAGACTCAAAATCGTGGTCGATTTGACGCTGTTCTAAATCAATGCCGTCAGCAATAGTTGCACTGCTAGGTGCTGCTTCTGAGTCTGGATTACGACCGCTTGATACGCCTTCTAAATCGGCACAACAGTCGTCATCAGCACTGTAAAACTCGCTAATAAATTTAACTTTTAAATCGTTAGTTGGCTCGTAAAGCACTACGGCGCGCGCACCTTCACGGTCATAGCCATTTACCGTTTCGTTGTTGTAAACGTTGTCTATATAACCGTCGAATTTACCTTGAAACACGGTCAAGCTAGCTGAAAGGTCGTCTGTTATACCACCGCTCACCGTGCCTTTTAAACGATATTCGTTGTCTTGATAAAATTCAGTAGAAAGGCTCCCGGTTAAGTCCTGTGACGGATCTTTTGTTGTGATGTTTACCACGCCGGCTGACGCGTTTTTACCAAAAAGTGTACCTTGTGGGCCGCGCAGAACTTCTATACGGTCAACGTCATATAGATCGGCAAAAGCCTGTCCGGAGCGGCCTAGTACCACACCATCTACCACAGTCGCCACACTTGGCTCTGCTGCGATACTAAATGAAATTGTGCCAATACCCCGAACCGTTAATGCAGAGTTACGGGTTGTGGTACCTTTGCGAAAACTTACCGATGGGACGAGAGCCTGAAGATTCTCAACATTATTTGCGAAAGCCGACTCTATCTGGTCACCGCGTAATACTGATACTGCTACAGGAACATCGCTAATACTTTGTACACGTTTCTGTGAGGTTACGACAATCTGCTCGAATGACTTATCGTCTTTTGCAGCTTCGGTTTGTTCAGTCTCTGCATCTTGCGCGTAGGCATTTGCGTTAAGCAGCAATCCAGATGTCATAGCAAGGGTTACCGCCTTACTAATGATCGATCTTTTTGTATTCATGTTGTTCTCCAGGGTATTTCGCTTATCTCGCTCTAACTAACAATGGCCAACATTTTTCGGATATATCAACCGTTGTACGTAGACGGTGTTTGGTTTTTTATTTTTTTTAGCTACACAAGGGGCATCATTTAAAACGCCGCACTATGTGATTTGTCATTACCAGTCTTTATAAAAGATATCTTTCATCTGATGTCTTATATAAGAGTAATTAAGTTAAACAATTGTTAAGTTCTTTGCAAATGTTATGTTAATTTTTTTGTGTTTTTTCTATACAGGAGCGAAGCGTTCGTTTTAAGCCGGCTGAGAAGCAAGGCGCTTTAGGCCTTGCTCGTATTTTACTCGCCACCATTTAAGGCTTATGCCAATGGCAGCGAAACAACTTGCCCACAAGCCAACTAAAGCCGGTATAAAGATGTTACTGATTCCGCCTACAAAGCCCACTGGGGAGAACATCAAATACAAGGTAGCAATAAGACCAACCAGCACAATGGCGCAGGGGATAGCGTAGCGCCATGGGGTCATATTAACTTCGGCCTTCGGCGTAAAGTGCCATGGTGTAGCCATTGGATAGAGCTTACCTATGGTTAACATAATGGTCAGTTCTATAGCGAATAGAATGGCATAAATATGAATGAAATTGATATCCACTTCCCAAACGAACTTTAGCAGCCCGTAAGCGATCACGTGGAAAATAATAGCTACTTTAGCGGCTAAGGCTGGCACTCTCTTAGTAAACAAGCCCACAAGCACAATGGTGATGACAGGGATGTTGTAGAACCCAGTGAATATGCGAATAATTTGCCATAAGCCTTCTGGTGCAAACATAAGCAGTGGCGCAGTGATAAAAGACAAAACAGCGATAACAATACTGGTGATCTTTGCAACGCGGATTAGCTTTTCGTCACTCACTTTATCTTTTTTGAAGGGCTTATAAACGTCTAAGCAAAATAGTGTGGCAGCACTGTTAAGCAGTGAATTGAAAGAGCTAAACACCGCACCAAGTAATACAGCTAAGAAAAAACCTGACAAATACTGTGGCAGTACGTCTTTAACCAAATGAGGGTAGGCGAGGTCGATAGTTTGAAGGTTTTCATCTTGGTATAAATGATAAGCAATAACGCCAGGTAGCATCATCATAAAGGGCACAAGCACTTTAAAGTAGCCTGAGAACAGCACGCCTTTTTGACCTTCAACCAAGTTTTTGGCCCCAAGGGTTCTTTGAATAACGTATTGGTTTGTACCCCAATAGAACAGGTTAGCTAATATCATACCAGTAAAAATTGTACCGAAGGGGACAGGATCGTCAGCGCCGCCGATGGCATTGAGCTTTTCTGTTTCCGTTGTCGCAATAGTCGAAAGGCCGTCACTAAAGCTTCCGTCGCCTAAAGCAATTAAACCAAGTATAGGGACTAACAACCCAACAATTAAAAGGCCTACGCCGTTAATGGTATCTGATACGGCTACTGCCTTTAAGCCACCAAAAATGGCATAGAGAGCGCCAATCGTACCGACTATGACGATGGTAAGTACCAGACCCACCTCATAGCTTACGTTAAAAAGACCCGGTACATCGAACAGTCGCAAAACTGCAATGGAGCCTGAATAAAGTACCGATGGAATAGTTACTAACGAGTAACCCACCATAAATAGTACTACCGTCATTCTACGCACGCTGTCGTCGAAGCGGTCTCGCAAAAACTCAGGTAGGGTTGAGAACGCACCCGCTAAATAACGTGGCAAGAAAATAAGCGCCATAATTATGGTAGAGATACCTGCGGTTACTTCCCACGCCATCGCGCTAAGGTTATAGCCGAAGGCAGAGCCGTTTAAGCCAATAAGCTGCTCAGCGGAGAGGTTGGTAAGGATCATGGACCCGGCTATAAAGGTGCCGGTCAGCCCTCTTCCTGCGAGGAAGTAACCATCTTGTGTGTTAACTTCCCCTTTGGTTTTCATGTAAGAGATAGCGGCAACGATCGCCATAAATGCCATACATGACAATAGGGTAAGGGTAATATCCATGAACAACTCCTAAGCGCTATGCTGGCCAGTGCGAGATATTCGACATATCCATATCGGTATGCTGAACGTCTGGTCCCATTACTATGCGACTGCCTTTTTGGATGAACACCGCCACTTCATTTAGCGCAAGTATTTCTTCCCTGTATTGCTCACCCTGCACGACTTCATCGGTACCAAAGCGCACCCACTCACCCTTAGGTAAATAGTATTTAATTTTGCCGCCAGGCACGACACAAGGCACAACCAGCAATTCATCACCACACATAAACTGTTGTTCAAAAGCGTGAGAAAGCGGCTGGTCAGGAAAGGCTAACGCCATAGCTCGCTGAACCGGCAGGCCTGTAAGAGATGCTTTTTCTGCGGTTTCTTTTAGATAAGGTATAAGCTTGTAGCGCAGCTTTAATGCGTCAAACACGGCATCTGATGCTTCATCACCATATGACCAGGGTTCACGAGGGCCAATACCATGCAATCGCATGTGGGCGCTAAATACTGATGCTTGCGCCCATCGTACATAGAGCTCTGCATCTCGGGTATCTTTGTAGAAACCACCGATATCTGTGGCGAAAAAAGGTCCGCCTGACATACCCCAAGACAAACTGCCACGAATACTTGCCGCGAGGCCGTGCCAATCGGCTTGCGGGTCGCCGCCCCACTGTGATGGATAGCGCTGGCTTCCCGTCCAAGCAGAACGGCTAAATAAGAATGGGCCAGTTTTGCAGTAAGCCGCAGCTGCCTCATAAACGCAGCGGTTATAAAGCATACTGTAAACATTGTGCAGGCGATTGCCGGAATCACCACTGTAAGACAGCATATTATCGTCTTCTAGCTGCTCACCAAAGTCGGCCTTGATCATGTCTACACCAAGGTCAAATAAAGGTTTGTGCGAGGTTTTCCAAAACTCATAAGCTTCTGGATTGGTAAAGTCTAAGATACCTGAGTCTGGCAGTGGCGTAAGCACTTCCCCAAATGGGCTCAAATCCCATTCATAGCGGTACGCTTCGCCAGTGCGCTTATCCTTTATCAGCCAACCTTTTTCTGCAGCTTTTTTATAAAGAGGGTTTTTCACTGAGATCATGGGGTATTCCCATACACAGATCTTAAAACCTAACGCTTTGAGCTCATCAATAACCGGCTGTGGATCTTCGTAGCGCTTCGGGTCCCACTCAAAAGCAAAGCGAGTATCCGTGTCTTGCCATGCACGACCGTCAAGAGTAATTACATCACAGGGCATATTCTTTTCGCGTACTTCACGGGCAACCGCGAGCAGCTCATCCGCATCTTTGTAATACGCTTTAGAAAGAATCACGCCTAAACTCCACGTAGGTGGCGTAGGGGCAAAACCGGTTAATTCACTGTAGGTTTTAATGCTTTGGGCCGGTGAGTCTTGGTGGAACAAAAATACGTCGAGTAGACTATCTTCTACTAAACATACATACGCTCGCTGTGACCAAAGTGCATATCCTACGCCATGGGTGACAGGTGCAGGTGTATGTACAAAAAGGTTCCAGCCTTCAGGGCTCCACGCATACGGGGTATTTTTGTACGACTTCTCCGCGTTTACGCCGAGGGCGTCGTGATTGTATGAACGAATTAGTTGACCGCGTTTATCAAGCTTGCCCCATTTCTCGCCAAGACCGTAAACCGCCTCATCATAACCAAGCTCTAGGCTCACTAACCATCCGCTGTCTGTTTTAGCAAAGGGCGGTAAACGATGCTGGCGCACGAAGTGGCCGTCGGTAGCGCTTTGTTGAACCAGCACATCATCTTTATACAGCTTAAAATGTAGAGGAGAAGCAAAAATTTCTAAACGATAATTGCCAGCGACAAGTGTGCTGTGCGACTTGTCACCTGAATACACTAACGTTTGCTTATCGGGCGACTGTGTAAGCATAGCAAAGTCGTCAGTGGCGTTAACGTCACTTTGAATGCGTAAGCCAAACTGGCTGATACTTAAGCTCAACTCACCGTATTGCGTAGGGACGATAAGTGTTTTATCGTCAGACAAAAAGGGCTGCTCAGTGATGTCGGCAGCTTCAATATCGTTCCAATCTGGTTCAGTTACACAAAAAGCGTTACTCATTTCTACATTACCCTTGATGTCTTATATAAGACATAAGTTAATGAAATGTAACTTGGGTGTCAATCTGCAATTAGCAAATTATAAAGATTTAGATCGGGATGTGGTCATCTCTGATTTGCTATTGTAGTGATATAAGCTTTTTCTCCGTTATCGAAATACGAGCGAAGAAGGCTTAAAAGCTTATGCTTTTCACAATTAGCGTAACGCCACTTAACGCAAGCATGGTTAACGCTAATAACCTCACTGAAGATGCTGAAACTCGTGCTGCCATTACGCGGCCGATTTTTGTAAATATAATAATTACTGGTACTGCGAGTAGTGCAGAAATCATAACGTCTATTGAAGGGAGTGTACCAAAAGGTACTATAGCAAGACGTATTAATGCGGTTACGCTAAATACGGCCAATAAAGTAAAGCGTATTTCATTGATTGGCCAAGCTTGTCTGTAACACTGAAATACCACAGGCGGACCGAACGTAGAGAAAAGCCCGCCTAACATTCCGCCAAGACCGCCCGCAACAGTAAATCCAAAGGCACTACCAGACGGCTGCCCACGTTTTCTTTTAACCAGTAAAAGCCCGCAGCAGCTTAAAATAGCGAAGCCCAGCAATAGGTTTAACCATGTTGCCATGCCTATTGATAAGTATTCTAGCAGCGCGTAGCCAACTGCCATAAAAGGGATTCCGCTAATAAGTAAGATTTTAAATGCACGCGTGTTAATCTGGTCACGGTTTCTGGCAACCAGGCTTACCGAGTTAAAAAGGCTTAAAAAGCTTACCATGAATGTAGTTGCGGTAAGCGGCATAATACCAAACAAGGTGAAGCTAGACACCACCATTAACCCAAAGCCAAACCCGCTTAATGTTTGCAAGAGCGTCGCAAGACCTAAAAGGGCGAACATGGGGAGCAGTGTTTCCAAGAGCATGTATGTTATTCCTACGATGTATGTGATTTAAGTCAAAAATGCGCTATAACTCTTGTGTATGATATAAAAACAATAATTAAGCGTTTAGGTTAGGGTTCATGTCTTCATCTCAATTCGATCACAAACTCAGCGGTCCAAGTCTCGCTTTTCAGCCTCTGTATCAACAGGTAGCTGAATACATTAAGCAACTTATTGTGGAGCGTCGATGGCAACCCGGTGAGATGCTGCCTAGTGAGTTTAAACTTGCAGACGAGTTCAAAGTGAGTCAGGGAACCGTTCGCAAAGCGTTAACACTGCTTACCGACACTAAAATAGTAACCCGTAGGCAAGGGGTGGGCACATTCGTTTCTGAACATACCGCTCAAGATGCATTATTTCGCTTTTTCCCGTTACAAGCTGACGGAAAAGGCGCCGATTTACCTAAAGCAGAACTCATCAGTAAAGAACTGGTTGAGCCGAATGAAACGGTCCAAGCAGCCCTTGCTTTAACGGCAAAAGACAAAACGATAAAGCTTAAACGCAGACGCATACTCGAAAACGAATTTTGTATGCTAGAAACGATATTTTTGCCCTTCAAAATGTTTCCCGACATTCACCAACGCGAAGATATTCCACATACTTTGTATCACTTTTATCAAACGGATTATAACCAAACCGTGTTTAAAACCCGTGACAGCATTAAAGCCGTTCTAGCGTCAAAAAGTGATGCGAAAAGCTTAGGTATTGAAAAGGGAGCGCCCTTACTTTTGGTCACTCGTGTCACAGAATCTATTGATGGCAAATTAATAGAGTATCGCGAGAGTAAATGCAGAACCGACCACTATCATTATCAAGTTGAACTTGACTAACTTGCTTCATTTCTAGTCGGCTCTAGGCCATTTCTATCGTCCACACTGCTGACCGCTTCCTAAAAAGCGGACGTAAATAAACGTCCGCTCAACATACCCGCCCCCCGAAACCGGGGTACAAGCGTTATCCAATCCCAACATTAAAAGCAAAACTCGATCTTTTAATTTAGTTTGTTAACACTTTGTTGACATAAGAGTGCCTGTGTAATAACTTATGTCTTATACAAGACTAAAGTTTGAAGCTGAAGTCATACAAGAGCATACTGTTAAAGTAAAACTAATTAGCTTAATGCAACAAATTCTAAGGTGAATGAAGCAATGAATAAGATACCTGAGGTAGGTTTTGGCTTTTGGAAAGTAGATACTGCCATTTGTGCTGAAACAACATACCAAGCAATCAAAGCTGGCTATCGCCATTTAGACTGCGCAGCTGACTATGGCAACGAGAAAGAAGTGGGCGAAGGCATAAAGCGTGCTATTGATGAAGGTCTGTGTACCAGAGAAGAGTTGTGGGTAACCTCGAAACTTTGGAATACGTTTCACGCCCCAGAACACGTAGAGCTAGCGCTTGAAAAAACGCTATCTGATTTACAGCTAGACTACCTAGACTTGTATCTTATCCACTTCCCTATCGCGCAAAAGTTCGTGCCAATCGAAACACGGTATCCGCCAGAGTGGTTTTACGATCCTGATGCAGCTGAACCAAAGATGGAGCTTGCTCCTGTGCCGCTTTACAAAACATGGGAAGCCATGGAAGCGCTAGCAGATAGTGGTAGAGCAAAACAAATTGGTGTGTGTAACTACAACACGGGCCTGCTTAACGACCTAATGAGCTATGCGCGCATTAAGCCAGCTATGCTACAGATTGAATCTCATCCGTACCTTACCCAAGAACGTTTAATTCGTTTAGCAAAAGACTATGGCTTATATGTTACCGCGTTCTCCCCTTTAGGTGCGCTTTCTTACCTAGAGCTTGAAATGGCTGACCAGACTGAATCAGTACTTCAGCAGGACGTAGTGAAAGCTGCTGCAAAAGCCCACGGTAAAACGCCAGCGCAAATTGTATTGCGTTGGGGCATTCAGCGCGGCAACGCGATTATTCCGAAAACGTCAAAAGTAGAACGCATGAAAGAGAACTTGGCGCTTTTCGATTTCTCATTAAGTGAAAGTGAAATGCAGGCTATTTCTGCATTAAACATGAATCGTCGATTTAACGATCCGGGTCACTTCTGCGAAGCAGCCTTTAATCGTTTCCACCCCATTTACGACTAGGAGTAAACTATGAAAAACGTCAATGACAGCTCTGCGGTAGCGTATGCAAGCGTACCTACTCAGCACAACTACAACGGCGGCGTGTTCCCTGAAATAGTCGTGAACAATGAAAGCTGTTCCACTGTAGAGGAAACGGTTGCTTTTGTTAAAGCGAATCAGGCAGAACTTGAAGCAAAACTTGCTAAATCTGGTGCGCTGCTGTTTAGAGGGTTTCCTCTAGATTCAGCAGAGACCTTTGACGTTTTTTCAGCAGGCTTCGGCTATCCTAACTTTACTTATCAAGAGTCGCTGTCCAACGCGGTGCGTATTAACTACACCGAACGAGTATTTACCGCTAACGAAGCACCTAAAGATGTAGAGATTTTTCTTCATCACGAAATGGCTCAAACACCTATTTCTCCAAGTAAGCTTTTCTTCTTTTGTAAAACTGCAGCAGATGAGGGCGGTGCTACGCCGTTGTGTCGTTCAGACAAACTGTTTGAAGCATTGAAAGCGGAAAGCCCCGAACTGGCAAGGGACTTTAAAGAAAAAGGTCTGAAGTACACCACTACCATGCCTGCAGCAAATGACATCAATTCAGGTCAAGGGCGTAGCTGGAAAAGTACATTGAGTGTTGAAACCGTAGAAGAGGGTGAAGCTAAGCTTAAAGAACTAGGTTACAGCTGGGAGTGGATGGAAGACGGTAGCTTAAAAGCTATTACGCCTGTACTTCCAGCAGTCATTGAGTTAGCTGACGGTTCTGAAGTGTTCTACAACCAGCTTATTGCAGCTTACATGGGCTGGAAAGGCGTTCGCGAGAACCCATCTTCAGCCATTACGTTTGGTGACGGCAGCGCTATCCCGAAAGAAGGGCTAGAGCGTATTGCTGAGCTTTCTGAAGACTTCACGTTTGATTTGGAGTGGCAAGACGGGGACGTGGCAATTGTCGATAACTATCGTGCGATGCACGGCCGTCGTCCCTACTCTGGCGATCGCAAGCGTGTAGTGCTTGTGGCATTGGTTGCTTCAGAGCGTTAATACCATGAATGACATAGCAGTAAAATGTAAAAACATTTGGCCTGGGCTGGGTATTGCCACCATCACGGGCATGGCGGCCTTGTTTTTAAGTGAGCACTACAATGCCCCTGCTATGTTATTCGCATTATTGTTAGGCATGGCGGTTTCGTTTTTATACCAAAACGATACGCCATGCGCTTGCGGTATCGATTTTACCGCAAGTACCTTGCTTCGCGCGGGTGTGGTTTTACTGGGCTTAAGAATAGCCCTAGGTGACCTGGCAGTGCTAGGTTGGCAAACAGCGCTCATGCTCGCTGGCGCCATTTTTACTACCATTGTTTTGGGCGTAGGCTTGGCAAAAGCGCTAGGACTTCAAAAACGCTTTGGTGCACTAACCGGCGGCTCCGTCGCTATTTGCGGTGCGTCTGCTGCGCTAGCCATCTCTACAATACTGCCAAAGGGCGAAAACCACGAGCGAGATACATTACTTACCGTTATTGGTGTAACGGCTATGTCTACTATCGCCATGGTGCTTTATCCCATAATCGCGGGGCAGTTAGGTATGACAGATACCGAAGCTGGAATCTTTCTAGGCGGTACAATTCACGATGTAGCGCAGGTAGTAGGGGCTGGTTACTCAGTGTCAGAAAGTGCGGGTGATATGGCGACCCTTACCAAGTTGGTTCGCGTTGCCATGCTCATGCCTGTGGTACTGATTATGATGCTTGTGATAAAAAGATTCTATAAAGCCAGTACTCAAGCAGAGGGCGGTGAAGTACCTAAAATGCCGCTTTTCCTCATCGGTTTTATTGCACTAATGCTGCTCAATAGTTTTGTAACGTTACCTGAATTTTTGATTGAAGCAGGTACGCAGGTTTCTCGTTTCTTTTTAGTTGTTTCCATTACGGCAATCGGTATGAAATCAAACTTAGGCAAGCTTGCCGAAGTCGGCATGCTTCCAATAGTCATGATAGTGGTTGAAACCCTTTGGATTGCACTGCTCATTCTTGGTTTTCTATACACCATGTAAAGGCATTTCATCATTTTACGGCAGCACATTTTAAACATAAGTCGATTGTACTAATAAGGTGGTCTCAGTGAAAAAACACGGTCTTCACGAACTTTATGCCAAAGACCCTGTAAAAGCCGATGAGCAGGTCTTTCAAAGAACCAGTGATAAGCTAACCCGACGAGGCTTTATCAAAGGTTTGAAATCACTGTCTTTGCTACTCGGTGCCGAAGTGGTGTACGGACAATTTATGCCAGCGGGTCTTATTCCCGCTGCATTTGCCCAAGCTGACACACCTTTTTCAATAAAAGGTAAAGATGGGTTAACCATACTCAATGACAGACCATTAAACGCAGAAACACCAGCACACCTACTGGATGATGCAGTTACTCCCGCTTCGCGCTTTTTTGTAAGAAATAACGGTATTCCCCCGCAAGCGCCAGATGCAAGCAGCTGGACGCTTACTATTGAAGGGGAGTCTGCAGCACAGTCAAAAACCTTTACCCTTGAAGAACTAAAAGCTCAATTTAAGCATTACACCTATCAGCTAACGCTTGAGTGTGGCGGAAATGGGCGTGCCGAGTTCTCACCGGCCGCTACCGGTAACCAGTGGACAACGGGAGCGGTAGGCTGCCCACGCTGGACGGGGGTAAGGCTAAACGATGTTTTAAAGGCCGTGGGTGTTAAAGATGATGCGGTTTACATTGGTTATTACGGTGACGATCAGCATTTAAGCCGAACACCGGGCAAAGCGGCTATTTCGCGAGGCGTGCCCATCGACAAAGCGATGGAGGACGAGTCGTTAATCGCGTGGGCAATGAATGATGAACCGCTTCCCTTAATGAACGGCTTCCCGCTGCGGCTTGTATTTGGTGGCTGGCCTGCATCAACGTCAGGTAAGTGGCTTAAGAAAATTGTAATTCGAGACCGCGTGCACGACGGTGCAAAAATGCTGGGTAAAGCCTATAGGATGCCGTGTAAACCTGTAGCGCCTGGCGCGAAAGTTGCCGACGAAGACATGTGTATTATTGAAGCTATGCCAGTTAAGTCGCTTATTACCTTTCCAAAGTCTGGCAGCGACCACTCTCTTAAAGAAAAGCTAACCGTTCGGGGACATGCATGGAGTGGTGAAGGCAAAATTGCCAAGGTGTTTACCTCTATTGATTTTGGCCAAACCTGGCAGCTTGCTCAGCTGAACGCACCGGCAAACAGACACGCATGGCAGCAGTTCAGCACGCAGATAAACTTCCCCCAGCAGGGCTATTACGAAGTATGGGCTAAAGCACAAGATGAGCATGGAAAATCACAGCCTATGGTGTTACCTGGATGGAATCCAAAAGGGTATTTAAACAATGCCTGTCATCGTATCGCTGTGCGTGTGGTGTAGGTATATGAGTACGAGATTTTATGTATGTTAAGTGGGGCAATTGATATGGCTAGCATAATGGTTCGATTTATTGCCCTAGTAGGAGTCCTTCATCTACCCGTTGCAGCGGCCGATATTGAGACGAATAATACGAAAAGCATGACAAATTCACCAAAAGAGCACGTGCAGCCTGCTGTGGATCCCCAGTCAGGCCTCGTAAAAGCAGAAGGATTTAACTTAGTGTTAGCCCATTGCAGTGCCTGTCACTCGACTTCTCTTATTACTCAGAATGCCATGAGCCGTGAAAGGTGGCTTGAGACTATCCGCTGGATGCAAAACACACAGAAGCTGTGGTCACTGGGTGAGGCAGAACCAACGATATTAGATTATCTATCAACCTGGTATGGCCCTAAAAAAAGCGCTCGTCGTGCGCCTCTACCACCTCATTTACTGCCTGCAAACTAAAAGCAGAGCTAATAGTTTAATTTATCCCCTCAGTTTTATAATTTTCTGCCGATAATCAAACAATAACGCTACTTCAGACTAATGGCTAAGACGATATAACCTCTGTTAGTCTGAACAAAATAACTCTATAAAAATTATTGGTAACTAAACATGTTTGTATCACGCAGCAAATTCGAAGAAAAAGAAGCGCAAGTTCAGCTACTAGAAAAGCGACTTCAAGAAACGTTAGACAGGGTGTCTTTGCTTGAAGCCGAAAATGCAGAGCTGACTGCCGCTTTAGAGATTGCTAAGCACGAAGATGTTTCATCTGCCAATGCCACAGTAGTTAAATGTCTAGTAGATTCACTGTCACAGGTTGAGGGCGTTCGCGAAACGGTTTTACATTCTTACGAACGCATTAATGCCGAGAGTCAGTCTATTGTTGATATAAATGATTTATTTAGTGAATCGGCCTCTACATTGAGCAAGATTGTATCTGACATGAGCGGCCTGAATGTTCAGATGGGAAGTATGAGCGAGCGTATTTCTGGTCTGTCTACTACAGCTGACAATATCAATAAGTTTGTAACCACTATCACCAGCATTTCTGATCAGACTAATTTACTTGCCTTAAATGCAGCGATTGAAGCGGCCCGTGCAGGTGATGCTGGACGAGGCTTTAGTGTTGTAGCTGACGAGGTAAGAGCACTGGCAACTGAGACAAATAAGTCTGCTACAGAAGTATCAGAGCTTGTAAACGGTATTATCCAATCAACATCGAAAGCGGTGTCAGGTGTTAATGAACTGCGTGGTAACAATGAAGAGTTAGAAACAGGCATTAACCAGCTTAATAGCAGTTACGAGACTATGGTTCAACATTGCGACAGCATGAAGACCACCATTAGCGAAGGCGCAATGGCTACGTTCATTCAAACTGTAAAATTAGATCACGTGGTGTGGAAAGCAGGGGTTTATGAGGTGCTCTGTGGCTTCAGTAACAAATCAGCAGCTGACTTTAGCGATCACGTAAGTTGTCGTTTAGGACAATGGTATAATGAAAATTCAACTAATCCTATCGGTCAGACGACAGCCTTTAGAGAGATTGAAGCGCCGCATGCAAAAGTGCATAGTAGTGGTGTTGCAGCAATAAAAGCAAAACAAGCGGGTAATATTGCTGAGGCAGATGCAAAACTTATAGAAATGGAACAGGCGAGCGAGCGTGTAATGATGCTTCTTGATCGCTTGGCCGGTTAAAACTATCAAGCGCTGAAGCACACAAAATAAAGCGTGCTCTTATAATTGACGGGCACGCACAATGGAGGGCTTTTAGGTGAGTGAAACATCGTATTCCACCGAAAACGAACGCATTCGTGCGCTTGAAGCCCGTGTTAATTCGCTAGAGCGACAGCTTAAGCGTCAAAAGATTGCACGTAAAAACGCTGAATCTTTCTTAGAAACTTATTCGCAAGATGCCTATTTAGCCAATCAGGCATTACGCAAAGCACTCAAAGACTCTAAACAGAGGGAGCGAGAGCTTCTTTACCTTAATCGAACAGCATCCCAACTTACTCAAGCAACATCCGGAGAAAGTTACATATTTTCGGCCCTTGAATCTGCCGTAGAGTTTAGCGGTGCGTTTTGCGGCAAAGCTTTTACCGTAAGAGATGGCGAACTCATCATTGGTAACGATGACAGCGTGCTGGTTCAGGGGCAGGGCTGGATTACGTCACCCACGTTAGCGCAATTTATCAAGCAGGAAACACCATTAGATTTACGAGAAAGCTATTCCCACTGGTGTGTTAGTGCAGTAATACAGCCTGAAACAGAAAAAGAGTCTCGCTTACTTCACTTTATGCATGAAATGTCGAAAGGGGAATATACGTGGTTAGTATTGTTGACCAAAGACGATAACCTAGAAGAAGAAACGCTTTACGTTTTAGATACCACAAAGCACTACCTCAACATCACCTCTCGATACCAAAATAAGAAAAGTGAACTAAATACTAGGCAACGAGAACTGAGTAACGTGAAAAAGGATCGGGACTTCCTTGAAGAAAGATTGGTCAGTGCAGATAAGATGGCCATGCTAGGTCAGCTAGCCGCAGGTATCGCCCATGAAATTAACAACCCTATTGGTTATGTGCGAAGTAATACTGTCGTTGCAAAAGATATCTTTAACGACTATCAGCGTGCGCTTGAGGAAATAGGTAACCTTTGTAAAGACGCTGGTGGTGACGTTGCAGCGCATTTTATGGCGCTTGAAAAGCGTTTTTCGCTTAAAGACAGTGCAACCGAAATTGCGGAAATGTTTGATGAGTCTCATGAAGGTATAGAGCGTATTATCGAAATCGTGAAAGCGTTAAGAAGTTTTTCTTATCCGGGTTCGGGCAAGCATTCCGAAATTAGCGCTATCGAAGCCATGAATACAGCGATTAAGCTTACCAACAATTTGCATCGTTATCGCAATACAGTGCGCTTTGAAGTACCAGAGGAAGATGCTTTCTTTAACGGCAACTCAGGACAAATTCAGCAGGTGCTTGTCAACTTTTTAACCAATGCGATATATGCCACACCTGAAGGGAAAGGCATAACGCTAAAAGTACAGAAGGAGGGTGGCAGTGCCTGTCTCATCGTTGAAGACGAGGGTAGAGGCATGTCAAAAGAAACGCTCAGCAAGGTTTTTACACCTTTCTTCACAACTAAACCACCAGGCGAGGGCACCGGGCTGGGTATGTCAATTTCTATGACCATTGTCGAGGAGCATAATGGCAGGATTGATATTGTAAGTGCTGAAGGCAGAGGCACAAAAGTGTCTGTTGTATTGCCACTGGTCTAAAGTATAGAGTGCTTTTTTAACTCACTGATAAAATGTAAAATTTCTCTAATTTTTTGCTTAAGCTAGACAGCGGCTGTTTATGTTCTAGTCTTATGAGAAAGCAAAGATTCTCTGCTTTAAGGACGAACGCTTTGCAAAATGGAGAAAGTATTCAATGAGAAATAACCAGCCTGTTACCCAAAAAGAGTATAAATTTCCCCCTCACTACCGCCTTATTTCATCCACCGACAAACGTGGTGTTATTCAACATTGTAATAGTGAGTTTGTGGAAGCAAGTGGCTTTACCCGCGAAGAATTAATAGGCAAAAACCATAATTTAATTCGTCACCCCGATATGCCAGCCCCCGTGTTTAAGGAAATGTGGCGTACTTTAGAGTCTGGACAAAGCTGGCTGGGATTAGTAAAAAACAGAAGGAAGAATGGCGATCACTACTGGGTTTCGGCATTCGTGACTCCCGTTTATGAAGGTAAAACAATTGTGGGGTACGAGTCTGTTCGAGTTCCTGCGTTAAATGATGAAATTGCCAGAGCTACAAAGGTTTATGAAAGAATAAGAGAAGGCAAATCGCCAGTATCGCCAGCGGTTCGCCTTATACAAATGCTTTCGCATTTAGCTCCATCATTAATACTCAGTGCGCTAATGGTTTTGATCTTGGCGTTTACACATGGCGCTGTTGCTGCTGGCATAGCGCTACTCGGCGCTATTATTTTAATGTTGGCTCAACAAACTAAAGCCAAAAAAGATTGGCACGGACTACTTGCGCTTAGCCCTGAAAGCTACGCAAATGAAACGGTGTCACAAACCTACTTCCCAGATCCACCACATATAAGCCAAGCTAAACTCGCGCTAGGCTGTGAACTTGCTAGAAATCGCACGGCATTAACCCGAATTAAAGATGCATCAACAGGTCTTGAGAACATAGCTAATACAACCCACCATCAGGCAGAAAGTACTAGCGCCGCCGTTGTACAGCAAAACCAAGCTACTCAGCAAATAGCGTCTGCCGTGACGCAAATGAGTCAGGCTATCCAAGAAGTGGCTGAGCGAGTTGAAGGAAATGCGAAAAGCGCAAAAACAGCCGCAGCTAATGTAGAAACAGGTAACCAAAAAGCTGAACAAGCCATGCAGGCAATTGTTGCTTTGCGCGAGGCGGTAGAGTCAATTTCAACAACGGTAACTGAGCTCGCTCAGTCAACCAGTGATATAGGTGAAGCGGCCAATATTATATCCACCATTGCCGAGCAAACTAACCTACTTGCGCTTAATGCTGCCATTGAAGCAGCTCGGGCAGGTGAGCAGGGAAGGGGGTTTGCAGTTGTTGCCGATGAAGTACGTACATTGGCTTCTAAAACCCGTGAATCAACCGATAAAATTCATAATATCATCAGTGAATTGGCTGAGCGTTCCGATCGCGCTGTGCGGGTATCCACAGAAGGGCTAGCTTCAGCAGAGCACGGCAGCATAATTGTGGAAGAAACCCGAGGTGCATTATTTGAAATAAATAACGCGGTGAAAGGTATTGCTGATGCTACGGTAGAGATGTCTTCTGCTGTAGAAGAACAAAGTACGGTGGCAGAACATATTAATCAACAGTTGGTTGAAGTGGCTGATGGCGCGTCTGAAACTCAGCGCTCCTCTGAGGCATCGCTAGCAGCGAGCCACGATTTACGCGCTACGGTAAATCAAGTTCACGAGCTTATTTTGCGCTTCAGTACAGACAAGCGGGTAGGAGAGTAGCCCTCTCCCCCCGTGTGGGCTTCGTCTAGTTCGTATTGAGCCCAGCATGTAGGCCGCGTTTATAGGCGGCAACGGCTGGGAACAGCGAAACCAAGTAGGTGCACCCCAATATAAGTAAAATGATAATAACGCTGCTTTGCCCAAACAGCGGACTACTTAAAAACAATCCATAGGTACTGCTTAACCAGGGTTTTAGTATGCTCATAAGCCCTGCTACTAAGCCTAAACTCAGTGCGGCACTCACAATTGTAAGCAGCATAGCTTCAATTTGTATGAGTAGCAGTAAGGTAAATGGCCCTGCTCCTATGGTACGTAAAACAGCGATTTCTTGATAACGCTCACGCATAGTTGCAAGTAGCATAGTCGCTAACCCAATTAGCGCGCAAATGACGATAAGACCGGAAAGACCAAGCAATAGCGACTCTACATTTCCCATAATTTGCCAAAGCTCAGCGAGCGCCATACCCGGTAGTATCGCCATAAGCGGCTCTTTTTTACTTTGGTTGATTTGATACTGCAGCTGTAGCGCTGTAACGCGATGTTTTAGCCCAAGCATCACCACAGATACTGACTCAGGCGTAAACGCTTCGCTGTTGTACGTCTCATGTTCACCGGTATGCTCGCCGTGCTCGTGCTCGTGCTCGTGCTCGTGCTCGTGCTCGTGCTCGTCTTCGATGGTTTTATTACTCGATTTACGGCCTAACATTGAGGTGGGCGAATGCTTAGGCCCTGTGTGGGCCTCTTCAAGTCCCTGCAAGGTGACATACACAGCCTTATCCACCGGGGTGCCTGTTTTATCTAAAATGCCGGAAATAGTAAAAGGGTGATCGTCGTGATTATTGAATGAGACACTGCCTAAGCCGTGAGAAATAATAATCTCATCACCCACTTCATATCCCAATGATTCCGCTATATCAGCACCAACTACCGTAGATAGCGGCTGTGTAAATGTCGCTCCATCAGATAATTTTAGTGACTGCATGTCACCGTATTTAAAGTGTTCAAAGAAGCTGTTGGTCGTACCTACCACTCTAAAGCCTCGGTGAGTATCACCTAAAGAAAGTGGAATGAGCCACGAGACCTGTTCGTTGGATTTAAGCGATGCAACACTCGTATATTCAATGCCCTTAGTGGGTGTTCCTATATTAAACACCGACGACAATAGCAGGTTAAGCTGGCCGCTCGGTGCGCCGACAATAAGGTCAACACCTGACACTGTACGCGTAAAGCTGGTTTTCACTTGGCTGCGAATTATATCAACGCATAAAAGCAAACTAATGCTGATGGTAATGCTTAACAGCGTAAGTATTGCCGTTGTTTTTCTGCGCTTTAGACTTTCAATAGCAATAGTACTTAGCATTACGCACGCTCCTGTGCTTGCTCAATGCCACCGAATGAGGATATTGCATGGTTCGAGCTTGGGCTCAATTCACTAATACTGCAATGACGGTCAAAATAGCTCTCCATGGCTTTATCATGGCTAACGAAAATCATTGTGCTCTTACCTGCAACCTCTTTTAACAGCGACATAAAGCTATCTCGCGCATCGCTATCTAACGCCGAAGTAGGTTCATCGACAATTAATAGCTGTGGGTCATTAATGAGCGCTCGGACTATAGCTACCCGCTGCTGTTGGCCAATACTCAAAGCATCTGCCTTCGCATGTAGTACCTGTGAAGGTAGCTGTAGCTTGTCGAGTAAATGGAGAAGTTTATCTTCTCCCGCCGTTTTAGTTGTTTTACTACTTGCGAAGTACACCGCAGCGTTAATATTTTGCGCCACAGAAAGATACGGAATAAGGTTGAACTGCTGAAAGACAACGCCAATATTGCGTGCTCTAAACTTGTCTCGCTGACGGTTTGATAAAGAAGAGAAAGGCTGCGACAACAAAGTTATGTTGCCTTGGGTGGGTGTCAAAGTACCGCATAACAAATTAAGCAAAGTACTCTTTCCGCTACCCGAAGGGCCTGATAGAAAAACATGTTCACCTTGTGGCACCTGCCATGCTTTTATATCAATGACGGGCGGGCTTTCTTTACTGTACGAAAACTGTAAATTGTTTACTTCAATTGCTGGGTTGCACTCTTCTATCAATGCGTTGTGCTTTTCAGACACTGCGTTGCGCTGGGAATGAGTGCTATTGTTTTTATTGATGGTATTCACGCTAAGCCCGACCTGTATTTACGTCTTATATTCACATTAGCAAAGGCGGTACCTTGTTTCTTATTTGTTTTCCTACTTATTCAATCAGCTAGAAGCAAGTAAAGAACATAGCACCGCTTAAAAGTGATGTTATCAAATAACATCACTTTGCAAAGACATGTTATCAGAACTTACGCATTTAAAGCGGCAGTTGCTCTCACTTATTGTTCATCATAACGATATAGAGGGCGAGTTGAGCTACATTATCAGCCGTTGGCCTGCAGCTTTACTACTTCTGCGCTTTCATCTTCTAATACGCTTTCTGCTGTAGCGCCTTTAAATATTTTGCCGACTTTATCTTTGTTTTTCGCCAGCATGATTGTGAGTTCTTCAACCACGCTATCGTCTAGCTTAATGCCTTTAGCATGAATATATTCAGCGAGGTTATCTGCTGCATCAAGCATCTTATCGAACTGATCCGCTTCTTTTTTGTCGGTAGTTACCAATTTTTCTACCCCTTTGTGCGTAACAACATACTGTGTGGTAATGGCCATGGTAGGTCCCCTGTTTATTAAAGACACAAAAACTGTACAGTAAAATACTGTATAAATAAACAGTTATTCGAAAATATTCTTGTCATTATCGGTAACATTGCCGCTGATTATACTTTAGTGTAGTTTGGCTGCTTCATGTACGCTTGGATTCAAAGTCCTCGAAAACCGTAAATTAGTAATTTATTTCGGCGTCCGACACACCTGGAACAGTAGAATTGTCGCGTTCATAAGCACGCGCTCGAAAAAAGGAACTCTAAAGTTATGGTAGTGAGTGAAGCTGTTCAACAAGATATTCAGGCTATCGATGCAATCGAAGCAGTCCCTCATATAATGCAAATATTGGCCAGTAGCTTAGATTTGCGTTTCATCTGTGTTGCGAGAGTCACCGAAGAAGCATGGACAATGTGTGCCGTATTAGATAATGCAGAATTTGGTCTAACGCCTGGCGATCATTTGGAGATTGAAACTACCTTTTGTAGAACCGTAAGAGCCAGCAAAAAACAGATAGTGATTAATCATGCTTCTGCTGATAGTGAATATTGTGATAATCCCATTCCTATTATGTATGGTTTTGAAAGTTATTTCTCCTACCCTATCTACGATGCAAATGGTGACTTTTTTGGAACGCTTTGCGGCCTAGACCCAGAACCTAGAGAGTTACGTAACGAGCTTGTTCACGGGCAAATTAGCGCTTTCGCTAAACTTATATCTAGTCAAATTTTATTAAAAGACCAGATGGAGCGTTCACAGGCTCAGCTAACCGATGCAAGAAATATTGCCCGCCTTCAAGAGCAGTATATTGCTATTTTAGGTCACGATATTCGGACCCCTTTATCTTCCATTCAAATTGGTATCAGCTTTCTTGACGACATAATAAAAGACAGTCAAATAGCCAGTACGGTTCAAGTACCTGTATTCAAAGCTGTATCGAGAATGAAGAATAGTGTGCAGAGGATGACGCGTTTAATTGAAGATGCTATGGACTTTACTTATAGCCGTATGGGCGAGGGGCTACCTGTGAAAATGGCAGAGGCAACCAGTTTAGCGCAACAATTGAATTACACGGCTGAAGAGCTAGCTTCTGCTTACCCTAATTGTACTATCAGAACACATATCGATATTACCGAGCAGTTGGTCTGTGACGAAAAACGGGTGTGTCAGCTTTTATCTAACTTATTGAAAAACGCTCTGGTTCACGGCGACCAAGCGCATCCGGTATATGTGAAAGTCATCACCAACCGAAACGATTTCATTCTCAGCGTGCAAAATAGCGGTACACCAATATCTGATGATGCTAAGGCGCGTCTTTTTCAGCCTTTCTGGCGTAAAGAAAGCAGTGCAAAAAACGACGGGCTAGGGTTGGGGTTATTTATCGCATCAGAAATTGCAAGGGCGCACCAAGGTTCGTTGAGCGTGACTTCTGATTTTAACGGCACAGAATTTACCCTTTGCTTTCCTTTAACCCGTGTTTCTTCTCTTCCATTTGAAAGCGTTTCGCAATAACCGCGAAGCGCGATTGATACAAGCACTGTCAATACGAGCTCTGTCAATAATAGTTAGCGCAAAAATAATCGCCAAAGTTGATTAATGCTTGTGCAACGATGTTTGTGTGCGTA
Source organism: Alteromonas sp. ABH4_452 (assembly GCF_056311825.1). Classification (NCBI taxonomy): domain Bacteria; kingdom Pseudomonadati; phylum Pseudomonadota; class Gammaproteobacteria; order Alteromonadales; family Alteromonadaceae; genus Alteromonas; species Alteromonas sp. ABH4_452. The sequence continues at coordinate 702,259 of NZ_CM149973.1, forward strand.
TAATGCGCGCCCTTACAGCCATCCCAATTCGTTCCTTGTCTCCATACAGTCGGCTGTACTGTCGAGGCTACAACCGTAAGGAGCTATAATGCGTCATTACGAAATCGTATTTATGGTTCACCCTGATCAGAGTGAACAAGTACCTGGTATGATCGAGCGTTATACTACTATCCTAAAGCAAGACGGTGGTCAGATTCATCGTTTAGAAGATTGGGGCCGTCGTCAACTGGCTTACCCAATTGAAAAGCTGCACAAAGCCCACTACGTACTAATCAATGCTGAAGCGTCTGCAGAAGCTGTTGATGAATTGGAAAATGCTTTCCGTTTCAACGACGTGATCCTACGTAACATGGTTATGCGCACTAAGACTGCTGTGACTGAGCCTTCTCCAATGATGAAAGAAGAGCCTCGTCGTGAGCGTCGTGACGATTCTGCTCCTCGCCAAGATCGCGCGGAAAAGAAAACTGAAACCACTGAAGACAACGCTTAAGGAGATCACCCATGGCTCGTTTTTTCAGACGTCGTAAGTTCTGCCGTTTCACTGCAGAAGGTGTGACTGAGATTGATTACAAAGATATCGCTACTCTTAAGAACTACATCACTGAGAGCGGTAAAATTGTCCCTAGCCGTATTACTGGTACAAGCGCAAAATATCAGCGTCAGCTGTCTTCTGCGATCAAGCGCGCACGTTTCCTTGCGTTGCTTCCGTACACTGATTCACACAAGTAATTTGGCGAATATAAGGGTTAGCTAAGATGAATATCATCCTACTAGATAAAATCGCCAACCTTGGCGGCCTGGGCGACCAAGTGACTGTTAAGTCTGGTTACGCTCGTAACTTCCTTTTCCCACAGGGTAAAGCGGTTCCTGCAACTAAAGACAACGTTGAAAAGTTTGAAGCACGTCGTGCTGAACTTGAAGCGAAAATTGCTGAGCAACTAGCTGCTGCTAACGCACGCGCTGAAAAAGTTGCTGAGCTTGCTGAAGTTACAATCGCAGCTCCTGCTGGTGACGAAGGTAAACTATTTGGCTCTGTTGGTACTCGTGACATCGCTGATGCAATCACTGCAGCTGGCGTTGAAGTACAAAAAGCAGAAGTTAAACTACCTACTGGTACTCTTCGTGAGACTGGTGAGTATGACATCGACTTACAACTTCACTCTGACGTTATCACTTCAATCAAAGTGATCATCATTGCTGAAGCGTAATCGCTGACGTATTTTAAGAAAGCCGCTCCTAGAGCGGCTTTTTTTTGCTCTAAATTTTTGTTCGATACTTAAGAACAATACCAATCCGTATAGATAATTGCCCACCCAGAAGGTGCTGGCAAGTTTAAAATATCCCTACCCTCACTCCACGTCGCGACGCCTAATTAACGGTGGGTGTAAGCAAATATGTCCAGTGCCGACAAATGGCGTATTTTTGAGGTCCACTCATCTGCGATAAATAACGTTTTTTAAACGGTATTTAAACAAAATGTTAATAATCGCTGAAATTCTTAGTGTCATGGCTTTAAACTTTTTCTGTCATTCCTGCGACCTATAGTAAACCAAACAATAAAAAGCATAAGTGCCATCTTATGGACATCACTAAGCAAGCAATAAAAAACGCGACTGGGGTAGGTATCGGAATAACGCTACTGGTATTTTTAGGTCTATATAGCCTGTTTAATTTACCGGTACAGCTATTTCCTGACATCGAACGCCCCAATATTAACATCCAGACCTCTTGGCGCGCTGCGTCGCCCCAAGAGATTGAGTCGGAAATTATTGAGCCTCAAGAGGAAGTGCTGCAGGGAATTCCAGGCCTTGAGTCGATGAATGCATGGGCAAACCAAGGCAACGCGTGGATAAACCTAGAGTTTGGTTTAGATACGGACATGCAGAAAACGCTTATTGAAGTGATTAGCCGCATGAACCGTGTGCCGCCACTACCTCGCGATGCACTATCGCCGAATATTATGCTTGCTGGAAGTGGGGGAGACGCGCCCGCTTTGACCTACTTTTTTCTTCAGCGCCTACCGGGCAATCCAAACGAAATTAATACCTATGTCACCTTTTTTACTGATGTCATTAAACCTCAGCTTGAATCTATCCCGGGTGTTGCAAGAGCGCGTATGGAAAGCGGGGTTGGCGGCGTCGAGGAGTTTCAAATTGTTTTCGACCCGTTTAAAGCGGCGCAGTTAGGCATTGACCTAACGGCAGTCGCTAACGAGTTGGGTCGTGCGAATGATATTTCAGGCGGCTTTGTCGATGTGGGTAGAAGACGCTATACCCTGCGTTTTGAAGGTCGTTACGAGCCTAAGCAAATGGGTGAAATGATCCTTGAATGGCGAGATGGTAGCCCAATTACTCTAAATGACATCGCCGAAATTAAAATCACCCGCGCTGACGGTGCAAACTACAGTGTGCAAAACGGCAATCCGGCTATCTCTATTCGCGTAGACAGACAAAACAACGCCAATGTTCTTGCTACCTTAGAAGCCGTAAAAGCAAAAGTAGCGCAAATAAACGAGCAGGACTTGGCCCCTGAACAGTTGGTGATGGCGCAAAGCTTCGATGCCTCAGTATTTATCTATAGAGCGGTGCAGCTAGTTACCAGCAATTTGTTTATAGGCGTGCTGCTTGCTATTGCCGTGCTTTGGCTCTTTATGCGCCAGCTGCGGGCAACGCTCATTGTGGCATTGGCCATTCCTATCTCACTACTTAGCACTTTTGTGGTGCTTCAGATTACTGGTCGCTCGCTCAATATCATTTCGTTAGCAGGACTCGCCTTTGCGGTAGGTATGGTGCTAGATGCCGCGATTGTCGTGCTGGAAAACATTGTAAGAACGCGCAAGAGCGCCGAAACCGTAGTCGACAATAACAACCCAAATTCACAAACGCACATGGAGGATTGTGCCCATCGGGGAACGAGGGAAGTTTTTGGTGCCCTCATGGCGTCAACAGCCACCACCGTTGCCATTTTTATTCCCGTCATGTTTTTGGAAGATGTTGAAGGGCAATTGTTTGCTGACCTCGCTCTTACCATTGCCATTGCAGTGTGTATGTCGCTAGTGGTTGCGGTAACGGTATTGCCTGTCGTTGCCGCTAGATACCTTAATGGCAACATGCCAGCTGATAGCTTACAGCGGGTATGGGCTAAGATAACCCACGCTATTATGTCGCTATCAAGCACGCCGCTTCGCCGCCTTGTATTAGTCATAACGCTCATGGGCGTGCCTATTACAGGTAGTGTTTTGCTTATGCCTTCCATGGATTATTTGCCGCCCGTAAAACGCGATGCCGTTGACGCCTTCTTAAGTTTGCCTGCAGGTGCCAGTGAAAACTTTATTAGTGAAGAAGTGATGCCAATTATCGTTGAGCGACTGCAGCCCTATATGGACGGAGAAAAGCAGCCAGCGCTTAAGAACTACTACATTATTACGTGGCCAAATGGCGGAAATTTAGGCGTGCGCGCTAAAGATCAGTCTAAGGTCAAAGAGTTAGAAGCCATTGTTCGCGATGAAATTTTAAAGGATTTGCCGGATACTCAAACCTTTTCACAACAAGGCAATTTGTTTGGTGGCTTTGGAAACGGTCGGTCAATCGACATTCATCTACAAGGCACCGATCAGGCCATGCTCGGCATTGCTGCTCAGGCAGGTTTAGACAAATTGAGAGAAGTTTTCCCTAACGCTAATGCGCGTTCGAATCCCCCACTAGAGCAAGCCGAACCCGAGCTACGCTTTTACCCTAATGATAGCCGAATGATGGAAGTCGGGTTAAATCGGGGCAGTATGGGGAACCTAGTACGTGCCATGGGTGATGGTATGTATGTGGGGGAGTATTTCGATGGCACCAAACGCATGAATATTATCTTCCGCTCAGCACCTTGGTTTACACCCGAAGACTTAAATAGCACGCCAGTCATGACGCCGTCAGGAGAGGTGGTGCAATTAGGCGAACTGGTAGGTATTGAAAGAGCGGTAGGACCAAGCCGTATTCAGCGCATTGATGGTCGAAGAACCCTTACGCTAAACGTAAATCCGCCAGAGGGTATGAGTTTAGAAGAAGCCATGAAAGTGATTACCTCTGAGGTTGAGCCCGCCATTATGGCCATGATGCCTATCGATGGCGCTATTAATTATGGAGGGAGCGCGGATAGCTTAAAAGGCGCTATTGCCTCGATGGCTGACAACTTTCTTTTTGCCATGGTGTTACTACTGCTATTAATGGCGGGGCTGTTTAAGTCGTTAAAAGACAGCGTACTGGTAGTACTTTCTATTCCGCTAGCCACGGTGGGCGGGGTGATCGCTATTCGTATCATGAACATGTTTACCTTTCAGCCCATGGACTTGCTGACCATGATTGGCTTCATTATTTTGCTCGGGCTCGTAGTAAACAACGCCATTTTGCTTGTGCATCAGACTCGCCTAGGAGAGCAAAAAGGGCTGACCCGTGACGACGCTGTAGAACAAGCCATCAAACTACGTTTACGACCTATCTTTATGAGCACGCTGACTTCAATCTTTGGCATGCTGCCGCTGCTGTTACTACCTGGTGCAGGCAGCGTTATTTACCGAGGTCTTGCGGCTGTTATTGTGGGAGGAATGACGGTGAGTACCGTATTTACCTTGCTATTACTGCCTACCTTACTGCGTATGACGGCTTCAAAGTCATCTGTAAATATACTCAGACCCTTGGCCGAGCGCATAGAGAGATCTGGCGCTTCGCCGACTACCTCATCCACCGTAAAACAAAACAAATACAACGACCATGTGTAAGGAAAAGACAACCATGAAAGCAATGACTTCTACTCTCGCCCTTAGTTTGTTTACCTTATTTGCAAGCAGTGTATCGTTGAGCGCACAAGCACAGGATAGCAATCAACCACCGCCGGTGCTGGTTCAAATAGATGAAGCAAGAGAGCAAGCGATTTCACAACTAACCTGGGTTCCTGGAACGGTACTTAGCGTTATCGATGCGAACCTAGCCTCTGAGGTAGACGGTCGCATCACTTGGATGGCAGAGGTGGGTGATGTGGTAAAAGCGGGGGAGCCTTTAGTTAAAGTCGACGATACTCGCTTAAGCATTACCCGCAATCAAAATGCCTCGAATATTGCCAGATGGCAGTCGCAGGTTGAACTGTTTACCAAACGTCTTACAAGGTACAAAAATCTTCAGGCCAGTCAAAACACGTCCAGAGGTGAGTTAGAGGAAGTGGAAGCTGACTTAGAGAATGCTAAACAAGAATTAGCGCAAGCCAAATTGGACTTAGAATTTACCGAATATCAGATTGCACAAAGCAGTATTCGTGCTCCCTTTACAGCCTTAGTGGTTGAAAGGTTGCAGTCGCCGGGTGAATACACAGGAGTAGGGCAAACCCTACTTCGCGTGGTAAACCCTGATAGCGTTGAAGTTCAGGTACGCGCACCGCTTAACGTATTACCCTATATTGCTAATGGCATGAGTGTAAGTGTTCACAATAACGTGAACCAAGTAGAAGAATCTATTCGCGCCATCGTACCGGTAGGCAACAGTACATCGCGTATGATGGAGTTACGAATTGCCATCAACCCCGGTGACTTTCCTATAGGCAGTGCAGTACGCGTGGCGTTGCCTAGCAGCGATACTCATGATGGTGTCACCATACCCCGCGACGCACTGGTACTAAGAAAGTCGGGCACCTTTATCTATCAGCTCAATGAAAATAATGAAGCGGAGCAAGTAAAGGTGACAACAGGAGTGGGCATGGGCGATAGAATTGAAGTGTTTGGCGATGTGAACCCGAAGCGTTCTGTTGTTGTGAGGGGGGCAGAGCGTTTACGTGCGGGCCAGAAAGTGCGCTACAGCGATGAGCGGAAGTCTTTGACCGCGAAAAATTGAGGAAGTGTAACAATTGTAAAAGTGCTATCCATTTAAACAAAACTTAATGAGAATGTTTCTTATTTGTAATTGTTGATTGTCAAATGGAGTTACCCTTGAAAAAGTTAGTCTTAGCTGGTGCAGTGTGCACGCTATCCAGCCCAGTAATATTCGCGCAATCCTTAGATAACCAAAACGAAGAAGCCAAGTCTATAGAGCGAGTTGCTGTGGTAGGCGCAGCAACTAACTTAAGCATTACTGCGGAAGATATTGACCAGTTTCAGGCAAATGACTTAGCGGATATTTTTAGAGAGTCGCCGTCGGTCAGCGTTGGCGGTTCAGTGGGTGTAGCACAAAAAATCTTTATTCGCGGGCTAGAAGACGCGTACTTGAATGTAACCGTAGATGGCGCGCAGCAAACCTCAACGCTGTTTCACCACATTGGTCGCGTTACTTTAGACCCTGATCTTTTAAAGCAAATTGATGTGCAGGCTGGTGCCGGCGAAGCGACAAGCGGCCCAGGTGCTATAGGCGGTTCAATTCGCTTTAAGACCAAAGATGCACAAGATTTATTAAAAGACGACGAACAATTTGGCGGCCGAGTAAAGGCGAGTTACTTCTCAAACGATGGTACCCGATATAGCGGTAGCCTTTATGGAAAGCTAAGCGACTCTTGGGGCTTACTAGGTTATTACAGCACGGTAGATAGAGATAACTTTGAAGACGGCGACGGCAATGAAGTACTAGGTACTGCCGCAGATCAAGATCTCATGTTCCTCAAAGCCAGTGGTTACATTGCGGATAATCAGTACCTTTCGATAAGCGCAGAGCAGCGCGATGAAGAGGGTGAGTTTTCGGCAAGACCAAACTGGGTAGTACTGGAAGGTGCTCCGCTTTATCCTAGTGAAGCAGAGCGGGATACCTATGTAGCGAACTACCGTTTTGACCACAGTGCGATGGTATTTTTAGAAGCTACAGCATATCAAACTTCATCGTCATTCCGTGGCGGACGTTTTGACTGGCTGTCTGAGATTGACACCTATGGGTTTGATATTAGAAATACGAGCGACGTTACTAACCACGTATTTACCTATGGTATCGATTATCGCAAAGACGAAGTAGAGAGTGGCCCAGGAACAGGCCCTGTTCAAAATGCAGAAGAAGGTAGCGTACTAGGTATCTATGCTCAGGCTCATAGCAATATCACGCCAGAGTTGTTGCTAAGTTATGGCGTACGTTATGACAATTTTGACTTCCAGCAAGAAATTCTTATTGATGACTATTACGGCACACCCGTTACCGATGAGCCATCTGGACTAGACGACAATGAACTTAGTTTTAACGTGGGTCTTGAATACCAGCTAACCGAAGCTTGGACCCTTGGCCTTGGCTACGCAGAAGCGGCGCGCGGCAAGCAAATTGGTGATGGCTTCACCCTAGATGAGTACTTATACGACGGTGAAGACGTTCCTGTTGTTGCTAGCGACGTGGTGCCTGAAACTGTTACCAATATCGAAGCGTCAATTGAATACAGCGCCAATAATCTTAACGCGCGTCTTAGCGCTTATGAGTCTACCATTGACGATGTGCTATTTAGCGGTTATCAAGGTAACTCGGTATTTAATAATATCGGCGACCTAGAATCATCTGGCGTAGAGTTTAACCTTGCGTATCGCTGGGATTCTGTTGACCTGTACTTCGGTTTCTCTAGCGTAGACGTTGAGCTGATGCCTCGTGAAGGTCTGTACAGCGTACCGTATAACAGCATCGATATTAACGGGTACGAGTTTGTTGGCTTAGGTAATAGCCGCGGCGATACCTGGGTGCTTGGTGCAGATTATACCGTAACGGCTGACATCAGCATTGGCTTCAACATTACTATGGTTGACGACATCAACATAGATACCCTTCATCAAGCCTTAGAAAATGGCTGGACTGATTCGCTTTATTCACTTAACAAAGCAGACTACACCCTAGTGGATATTTATGGCGAATGGGAAGTAACAAATGACCTTAGCCTCAACCTTGCTGTTACTAACCTGTTTGATGAAGCCTATATCGACCATTCAAGTGTGGGTGATTACAGCGAAGTATTCCCTATCGTTGTTGGCCCTCAAGAAGCTGGGCGTGATATTCGTTTGTCAGTGACTTACGATTTCTAAGTAACGACTTTAGATGAACTTTTCCACGTTTAAAAGGTGGGTCTTTTGGACCCACCTATTTGCTGGCTTAATGGCCAGCATTGTCGTTTTCATTATGGCTTTTACTGGGGTATTGCTAACTTACGAGCGCCAGTTTAAAGAGCTAAGTGAAATGGCTTATGCGCAAACCATTGATATTGAAAAGCCGGTGATCTCGACTGACCAAGTTGTATCACTACTTCGCAAAAAGCACCCTGACGAAGCGCATATCTTCGTTCGATGGGTAAATAGCGAAGGAGCGGCCATTCCGGCGTGGGCGGGCGAGCATAGTTATCTTATTCACCCATATACCGGAGACATATTAAGAGAGGGAGAAGGGGTTGTTGAAGAAGTATTTCATTTCATCACTGACCTCCATCGATACCTCTTAATGGAAGGCGATTACAAATTAATTGGCAAAACCATAACGGCTTATAGCAATCTTATTTTTATTTTTTTGCTGTTATCGGGTGTCATCATTTGGTTGCCAAAACACATATCGAAAAAGTCCTTAAAGCAGCAAATGTGGCTGCGACAAAAATACACAAACAAACAACATCGACGCCGACATTGGCATTTTGTTTTTGGTATGTGGTCACTGCCTTTTTTACTTGTGATTGGAACGACGGCTACGCTGTTTTATTTTGAATGGGCTAACAAGGCACTGTATGGCATGTATGGTGAACAAGTACCTGCACGCGAAAAGAAGGCAATGCCCGAAACGCTAGACGCCGACGTTGTCAGTTACCACATGTTATTTAATAAAGCGCAGCAGCACGCCAATGAGCATGGCTATCAGGATTGGTACTCCATGTGGATGGAAATTGGTAAAAGTGAGGGCGTTGCACGATTTTATATTGATAAGAGTATCGGGCACCGTCAAGAGCTAGCATATTCTCTGTATTTCGACACAGGTACTGGTGAAATCGCTAAAGTTCTACACAAAACAGATTGGCCAAAAGGAAGTCAGGCTTGGGGCACTTCTCGGTTTCTACATACCGGAGAATACTTTGGCTTTGTAGGCCAGACTATAGCAGGATTGGTTAGCTTGCTTTGCTGTATCTTAGTTTATACCGGCACACTACTTGGTGTGAAAAGGCTTCTCAATTTGCGAAAGCCGCATCAGAAAACTTAGGCAGGGTGATGGTGACCATCAGTCCTGTCTGCTTTGTTGCGCCAGTTAGATAAGAGTTATTGCTTTGCTCATCTCCTTTGTTGACGCGATTGCACGCAGATATGTCACCGCCTACAGCGGCAATTTGGCGTTTCGCCAACGCAAGCCCAAGGCCAAACCCAGAGCGCTTTGCAGCATGAACATAGTTTTTCGTTGCACGCGCCTTGTCTACCCTGAAAAAAGGTTCAAATATGGCGTCAAGCATTGATTCAGGGACACCAGTGCCTTCGTCTGTAACAGTGATAACGTAGTTATTGTTATCGCTGACCAAGGTCACGCTTACTTTGCTTTGTTGCGGGGTATGGCGCAAAGCATTGCGGACAATATTCTCTAATGCCTGCCCCAAAGCAAGCTGACTGCTTTTTTCTATACTCGCACATTCCGGCGTGCTTACGCATAAGGTTCTATCAGGGTATTCAAAGCGGGCATCTTCACAAATAACATTAATGAGCTCTACCAAGTCAAAGTCATCGCTATTTAATTGTGGAGATTCTGTATTTAGCCATGCAAAAGTTAGGGTATCTTCAACAAGCTCTCTCATCGTACTTGCTTCATAGCGCAGGCGTGAAAGGGCTTGTTCACGATTAATGTCTTGCTCTACAAAGTCTATTGCCATATCAATGCGGGCAAGAGGCGTGCGAAGCTCGTGAGAAAGGTCTGCAAGCAAACTTCTTTGGTTATAAATGAGACTGCTCGTTCTTTGCGCCATTTTATCGAAGGTTTGAGCTAGTGTAGTCAGTTCATCATTTCGCTCGGGCATCGTAGCCATTGCCCGAGCTTCTAAGTTACCGTTAGCAAAGTCTTTTGTTGCCTTTTCTAGCTGCTTAAGTGGTGTCATAACATGCCGATAGAGCATAAAACTCAATAGACTTAGTATGACTAGGGGTAGTGCAATTTGTAATGATAGACGGGTGGCGAGTAATAACGAGCCTGGGCGCATCCGCTGTGGAAGCTGAATCAAAAAGTGCGTGTTGTTGTCTACAAAAGGCACTTCCATTACAGGGTTTTCAGAGAAATACAAATGTATTTTCCATTCAGGGCTGCGCCCAATTTGAAACCTATCTGCAAATTCATCTAACATCTTGGTATCAGCGAATGTTGTCATTTCAGAGTTAAGCACAGCAAGCCAGGTGTTCTCTTTCGCTCTTATCTCTTTTAAGAAAACGGCTAACCCTTCTTCTCCCTTTTCCAGATAGATTTTTTCGGCATTCTTTCCATAGGTATAAAGAGTTTCTTGATGAGCCTTATCTAAAAAGCTCATGCTAGTTTCGGTGTGATTAGTAAGCCAAGCAATGGCCCAAAATAGCAAAACAGTGCCAACAGCGATGAATGCACATAGCCGCCAAAGCAATTTATTTTTCACGAAAAGCGGTATCCTTGTCCATGAACCGTGGCAAGGCGCTCAGGGGGCATACCCGTTTCAACTAACTTTTTGCGTACTCTAGAAAGGTGCATATCTAGGCTTCGGTCATATCGAGAAAAGGGTTTATTGAGCACACTGTGGTAAAGAAATGCTTTGCTCAAGGTTTCGCCCTTGTTTTCTACAAGCATCCACAGAAGCTTAAATTGTATGGGGGTGAATTCGAGCAATTTAGCGTGATACTTAGTTACTTGTTGAATGCGATTTAGGTAAAGCACATCAACTAATATTTCTGACTTTTGCGTACCCGAACTATTCATCGCTTTGCTACGCCTTAGTATTGCGTCGATGCGAAGCATCATTTCTGTATAATTGAAGGGCTTAGGTAAGTAGTCATCTGCGCCTTTGCGGTAGCCTTCAATTCGCTCTTGCTCGGCACCAGATGCCGTAATCATCATTACGGGTGTTTGTTTAATTTGCCTGAGTTGATGCAGTAATGAGAGACCATTTAACGATGGAAGGCGTATGTCGAGTAATACAAGGTCAAAGTTTTCTTCAAGTGCGGCGTGTAATCCGGCATGACCATCGTTTTCGTGGCGAGTGTCAAATCCTCGAGCCTGCAGTAGCTGAGTAATCTGTTCACTTAACGTGGCGTCATCTTCAATAATGAGTATTCGGGTTTTACACATAACGGCTTAAGAAATAAATTTTAGTTTATATTATTAATAATAATTATCATTTGCAACTTCTCGGTTTTGCTCTATTCAACTTTTTATCTTGTTACAAATTTACTGTTAAGCGATTGTTTTCTTGTCTTACAATGGTGGCTATCGTGATGCTGTGTTCTAGCGCAAGCTTTTCAAAAGCGGCTTTCTTATAAGGGAGTTAATGGAATATAGATATAGCGACAGATTTAAGCCTTTATCTGCAAGAGTTGAATTACAAGGACGGAATACTAAAAATGATGAGCTGTTTAGATAAGCTAACAAAGCAGAGGACGTTTTTAGCGACTGTTGCAGCCACTGTTTTAATTTCAATCATTGTGACAGGGTGCGCAATGCCGAATAAGGTTACTCAGGTTGATAGTGACGAAGCGGTAATTAAGTACTCAGATACACCGGGCTTAGAGGATAGATTTAGCAATATTTACGGCCGTTTTAAGACTTACCCCGTCACTTGCACTAATGATTGCTACCCAGCATCTGCCGATATTGAATGTGAAAGTAACATGCAAGATTGTCAATTCGTTGGCAATAACCCAGTAGTTAATTTACACACAGGCTTTACCGTTACCTGGTTAGGGCACGCAAGCTTTATACTTAACACTGCAGGTGGCGAACAAATACTTATCGACCCTGTGTTTGGACAGTTTGATTGGCCCGTTAATTGGGCTTTTCGATTGGCGGAGGGGTTCAGCCGCAACGAACCCGCTAAGGTAGATGAAGACAAACTCGCTCAAACCGATGCAGTGGTCTATTCCCATATTCATTACGATCATTTTAATAAGGCCGATATTGCCGAATTAGGGACAAAGCCAGAATATCTTGTTCCGTTAGGTTTCGCAGCGCATTTTCCTAATAGAGGCTATACGGTTAATGAAATGGCGTGGTACACCAGCAAAAACGTAGGCAAAACCTCTGTTCACTTCGTGCCAGCTCATCACTTCAGTAACCGAATTTGGGTGCCGTATTTATATGAGGACGACAATGCAACATTATGGGGCGGCTGGGTCTTTGAACATGAAGGTAACACCTTATTTTTTGCGGGGGATACAGGGTACTCACCTCACTTCAAAGATATTAAAGCTCGCTTTGGTGATATTGATGTTTGCCTGTTACCCATAGCGTCTTATTTCAGCGAAACCTCACCTAAATGGTATCGCAAGGTACATACTACGCCAGAAGATGCCATTGTTGCCGCTCAAGACCTGGGCTGTAAAGTCGTAGTGCCTTGGGGGTATGGAAATGCCAGCTGGATGATGGGCGACAAAACCTCACATTCTGCACTATTTCGACTGATGAAAATGAAAAAGCAGCTCAATCCTTCAATGCCCTGGGTTGTTTTGAATGAAGGTGAGAATGTCTCTTTTTAATAGCTATCTGTCATACAGGTAATATCACTAATAAACTTGCCTAAGTTTACTGTTGTGGTTATTCTTTAATCAAATAAGAGCTGGTTTTATTTTCAAGGATTGAAGGTGTCTGAACTAAGAAGTAGTGCTTTTATTACTTTATCTATTGTACTTTGCAGTTATCTCGGAATTTGGGCATATCTGATAAACGAGCGGCCTGCTCAATTCTCAGCGCCTTATAAAAGCTGCATAGACAACTGCAGGGTTAATATGGAGTACCTGCTTTCTAATTCCGAGAATTATCAGTACGCTTCAATGCATAACGCACTCAATCAAATTTTCGAGCCGTACGCTAAAGAGGAGGTGGGCTATTACATTTCCTGTAACTCAAAACGCTGTGCACTTTGGGTTTATGTAAATACGCCATCAAAATTGCCTCCCATACTTCGCCGCCTAGAAAATGAAGTTTCTCCGTTTTTTTACAATGAATTTCCTCTTTTTCAAGAGGAAGATGGCAAGGCTATCTACTCAAACTATTCTATTTATCCGCAACTCTATCCGCAATCTTTTGGCATTTTCCGCGCCACTCATCATCAAGCGGTTTTAGCTTAGCTAGCTTTTGAGCCAATGCTTTGTCGGCTTTCGTATGGGCACACTGCATTAAGGTGTGGACATTGACGGTATCGTCCTCACGGTGCAGTAGTGTTACTTCGTCGCCAACGTTTATGGTACCGGTTTTAATCACCCGGTAGTACCAGCCAGTAATGCCTCGCTCTCCAACAAATCTATCTAAGTTGGGAATGCCAAAGCGTTGAGATATTTTATTGCAAGGGGCACGCGGTGCGCTTACTTGCAGCTCTACATCGCCGAACTTCCAGATATCTCCGATATAAACGGTGGCATCGTCCATGCCCTCTACACTGATGTTTTCGCCAATACTGCCTAGCGAAAATTCGCCTTCAGGAAAGTGCTTTCTTAAAGTCAGGTAGTTGGTCGGATTGAACTGATGTAGCACTTTTTCCGGTCCACCGTGAAGGCGTTTGTTGGCCTGCTCGTCTTCATCGGTTCTATCCATATGTACGGTTAACGTGTCAACGGGGGCTTTAACAATGCTACTTGGTGCCCCACGAGGTCCAAGCGGCTGAGGTTTTCCAGCAAACAAAGCGTTAACAGAAAAGGTGGCAGACATGGCAACTCCAAAAAATATTTTTGTGTATTTAAACCTTTCTACTATAGGGTACGACTAACCTTATAACACTAACAAGTGCTAATGCTAATCAGCATCACAAATAACAAAGAGAAAACAATGGAACACACACAACAACGTGTTGTACACGCCAATGTGGTGTTTGGTAACAAAGGCGAACACGAGCTTATATCTAAGGCGAAAGAGGGCGACAAACAGGCGTTTAGGTCTCTTTACGACGAACATATTGGCCGAGTCTATGCACTGTGTTATCGGCTTACTGGTGAAAAGGGTATGGCAGAAGATGCGTCTCAGGAAGTCTTTATTCAGCTATGGAAAAAGCTCGATAATTTCGATGGGCAAAGCCAGTTTTCTACGTGGCTACATAGCGTAACGGCAAACATTACTATTTCCTACATGCGCAAGCAGAAAGGCTGGGTGCAGCGTATGTTTAACTTGGAAAATAGCGGCATTAATGAGATGCCGGCTCAAGAGAACAGCACCGATGTGGATTTAGAAGCATTGATTATTCGCCTACCAGAGCGTGCCAGAATGGTTTTTGTACTTCATGCACTTGAAGGGTACCGCCACGAAGATATTGCCAACATGTTGAACATGGCTGTGGGCTCAAGCAAAGCGCAATTTTTCCGTGCTAAGCAATTATTGAAAGATTTTATGGGAGTCGATGATGAGTGATTTTGATGACAAGCTTGCTCAGCATGTGTCTGGGTTATCGAAGGAGAAACATCCAGAACGGGATTTATGGCGTGGAATTGAGCTAGGCATAGCGTCTCAGCAGAGCGATGCTTCAAATGAAGAGAGCTCACGTTCTACGGTAACTTCAAGACAATGGATGGCTATAGCTGCCAGTGTTTGTTTGGTCACTGTCTTGTGGTTTGCTGCTCCCTTTGCGTTCAAAAGCGATGAAAGTCGAAGCAGTGGATACGCGTTAATTGACGCAATGAGCAGCCAACAGCAGCAGCAGGTTAGCAGCCTACTAGCAAGTTATGAAAGTACACCTGCGCTAACCCAAGACTGGCAGGAACAGCTGAAAGAATTAGATGATGCCGCGGATGTTATTAAAGCGGCGTTAAAAGACGATCCAGACAACTCAGCATTAATAAAAATGCTGCATCACGTATATCAACAGCAAATTGCCTTAATTGAGCGAGTGCACGCGCCAAAGTGGCAGCAAATTTAATAAGGGCTTCAAAATGAATACAAATATGAAAAACACAATATCGGATAAGTTAACGCACACGTTCAGCACATCTAACGGGGTTAAAGCTGTGCTAACTACGGCATTACTAAGCATCGCGACTGCCGCCTTTGCGGGCGAAAAAGTTGATAAAACCATCGATACCTCATCCTCTCCTAAAATTGATATTGAACATATTGATGGAAAGGCTGATATCCGAGTGTGGGATAAAGCTCAGGTTCGGGTAACAGGAGAGCTTGGTGATCAAACCGAAGAATTTATTTTCGAAAAGCGCGGCGATGTTGTTGTTATTCACGTAGAGGTGGAGCACCACTCAAAGAGTTGGTATCAGAAGAGTCGAGATGGTGATGACCTAACTATTTACGTGCCATCGGCAAGCGATCTTCATTACACCGCAGTTAACGCAGATGTGAAAGCTAAAGGAATAACAAAAGCGGTAGATGTAGAGGTCGTTAACGGCAATGTGACACTGGAAAACATTGGCGAGCGCGTTGAGGTTGAATCTGTAAATGGCGATATTTTATTAAAGAACGTCAGAGGCCGGTTAGAAGCAGGCACGGTTAACGGCGATATAGAAGCTACTCACGAAGGCAGCACGCCTGTAAGTTTTACGGCGGTAAATGGAAAGCTCGATATCGCATCAAGCAGCCCTGACTTGTCAATTGAGACAGTGAATGGACGTATTGATCTATCGTTGCAAAATATTGATAGCTTGCAGATAAATACAGTCAACGGTCGTACTTTTGCTAAGTTGGGGCTGAATGCGAATGGCAGTATTAAAGCTAATTCGGTTGGTGGTGCGATGGAATTTATTTTTCAAGATGATGTATCAGCCCAGTTTGATATAGAGACACATGCAGGTGGAAATATTGTGAATAATATTAGCGGCGAAAAAGCACAAAAGCCCAAGTATGGGCCTGGAAGCTGGTTGCGCTTTATACACAATGGCGGTGCTGCGAGCGTCGATATTTCAACGGTACACGGGCGTATAGAAATAGATCGAAAATGAATAAGCTATAGTAAGCTTGATAGGGACTTTAGCTTGAAAAAAGTAATTTAGACCACATTTATTAATTAGCTTATGTGGTGGTGATAGAAAAGCTGCGTATAAACGCAGCTTTTTTTGTTTAGTCGCTAAATGTTGATATTTGGACGCTTAGTTAGAACTATAGGGAAAGTTTAAAGCTCTATACTCAAGTGGCTTCAAGTGAACTTTTTATATAGCTTTTACGTTAAACCACCTGATTTTAATAAATTTTATCTACGGAGAGTAAATTGAGTATTGTTGGACACGTCAAAAGGTTTTGGCGATTTCATAGCCTAATTATCGGTGCGTTTGGGATATGTGCGCTAACCTTAGGTTGTGCTGTTCAAGAGCCCGCTTATTACGAAGGAACCTGGGTTGTTACTAAAGCTTACAACGTAGGCATTACCGCTCACTCAACAGCTGAATCAGAGCAGTTTCTTGGGCGCTCTGTAACCTACGAGAAAGATACGGCGAAACTTGATCAAGCCTTTTGCGAGTCGCCTGTGTATACATCCGAAGAGATGAGTGGTAGTGACTTTTACGCTATTTTTGGCACGTCTCCGTCTTCACTAGACTTCAGTGATGACACAATCACCCGTGTGAGTTTGGCTTGTTCAGATAACGGCGCCACCATGGGGTCGACACTAATTTTTCAAGAAAATATCAACACTTATACCTTGGTAGATGGCACTTTTTTGAAGCTAGAAAAAACGCTTTAGCCTAAGCTGCCTTTTTAGGCAATCGTGATAAAAGACCTGCTTCCTTTGTTGAGAGATGTGCGTTAAAAGCGCATAATATCCAACTGACTTTTGTGCATTGGAATAGGCTTTACTTGTGGCGTCTGCGTCTAACAACGATAAAAATGTTGATAAATTGAAGGTTCCCCCTCATAGCATTGAGGCCGAGCAGTCTGTTTTAGGCAGCATGCTTATCGACCCTGAAAGCTGGGATAAGGTCGCGGAACTCGTTACCGATAACGACTTTTACAATCGTTCACATCAAATAATCTTCCGTGCTATCACACGATTGCTCAATAGCAGTCAGCCGATAGATCTTATTACTGTATCAGAAGAGCTTGAAAAGCACGATGAACTGGAAGATGCGGGTGGTTTTGCTTATCTCGGTGAGTTGGCAAAAAATACCCCAAGTTCTGCAAACGTAGTTTCTTATGCGCAAATTATTAGCGAGCGTGCTATTACCCGTGAACTTATCGGTGTTGCGCACGAAATTGCTGAAGTAGGTTATAACCCTGAAGGCCGGGACAGTGCAGATATCCTCGACCTTGCTGAAAGTAAAGTTTTCGAAATAGCAGAGCGAAGAACCGGTGAAAACGAGGGGCCTCGTGATGTCGAATCTATTCTAGGCAAGACCATCGATCGTTTAGAAGAATTGGTAAAAACCAATAAAGAAGTGACGGGTGTCACAACCGGCTTTACCGATTTAGACAAAATGACCAGTGGTATGCAGCCGTCAGACCTTATCATTGTGGCGGCGCGTCCATCGATGGGTAAAACAACCTTTGCCATGAACTTGATTGAAAACGCCATGATGGCAGAAGAAAAGCCAGTACTGGTTTTCAGTCTTGAGATGCCGTCTGAACAAATCATGATGCGTATGTTGGCATCGTTAAGTCGCGTAGACCAAACTAAAATCCGTACTGCACAGCTAGATGATGAAGACTGGGCACGTATATCCAACACCATGGCTATGCTCAAAGACAAAGACAGCTTATTTGTTGATGACTCTTCCGGTCTAACACCAATGGACGTGCGAAGCCGAGCCCGTAAGCTTGCACGGGAGCGCGGCGGGATTAGCCTTATCATGGTGGATTACCTTCAGCTAATGCGTGTACCTTCGCTAAGCGATAACCGTACATTAGAAATTGCCGAAATATCACGGTCATTGAAAGCGCTGGCTAAAGAACTGGAAGTGCCCGTAGTCGCACTATCGCAGCTTAACCGTACGCTAGAACAACGTGCCGATAAACGCCCAGTTAACTCTGACCTTCGTGAGTCTGGTTCAATCGAGCAGGATGCCGACCTTATCATGTTTATCTATCGTGATGAGGTTTATCACGAAAACAGTGAATATAAAGGCATTGCTGAGATCATTATTGGTAAACAACGTAACGGTCCGATCGGTACCTGTCGACTTACCTTCCAAGGCCAGTTTTCTCGTTTTGATAACTACGCAGGCCCAGCCATCGCAGATGAGTATTAACGCCCTATCTTTGGTCGAGTTAATTGTCTAACTAATTTCCAAGCTGTGGTTGAATAGCGTGCTGCATTCGTTTCTGCAAAACGCTATTTAGGACGGGTCGAAAGATACAAAAAAGGCGCCTTTCGGCGCCTTCTTCAATTCATATAGTATGAATTACTTTTCTTCAGCTACTTTCACTGTGTCTTTAACTGTCACTGAAATGCGACGGTTAACACGGTGTGCTTCAGCATTCTTACCATTGTCTAGAAGCTGAGTTTCGCCGTAACCGATAGTCTCTAGGCGAGAGCTGTCGATACCGTACATGTCTACCATTACTTCTTTGAAGTTAGCAGCACGACGCTTAGAAAGGTCCATGTTGTACGCTTCAGAACCTGGTGCAGAAGTGTGACCTTCTACTACTGCAGTTGTTGAAGGATACTGCTTCATGAACTCAGCAAATTCAGAGATTTCTGGATCTTTAGGCATTTTAACAACAGCGCTTTCGTTGTCGAATAGAACGCGTAGTGTGATTTCTACTGTCTCTTCGTCAAATACTGTACAACCTTTAGCGTCTACTTTTACGCCAGCTGGTGTATCAGGGCACATGTCTTTGCTGTCTACAACGCCATCGTTGTCAGCATCTTTAAGCGCACAACCTTTAGCATCTACTTTAGTGCCAGCTGGAGTGTTAGGACACTGGTCAACACTGTTTAGAACGCCGTCGTTGTCGTTATCAACGCTACAGCCAGTCGCATCAACGCGAACGCCAGCTGGAGTCATTGGACACTGATCTTTGCCATCTACAACGCCATCGTTGTCGCTGTCTTTAGGTGCAGAAGGAGTTGCTTTACCAAATGGAATCGCAAGACCAACTTTTACACTGAAGTCGTTATAGCTTTCACCAAAATCATGATATGTAGCAATTTCTGTAATTAAGCGAGCTGTTTCACCCACTTTCCAGTGTTTACCAATACCAATGTTACCAAGTGTTGTAGAGTCACCAACTGATTGGCGCTTAACACCACCAAAAACAAACCATGCGTCATCCGGCATGAAGTATAGCGCGTCAACACCAGTCATTTCGCCACTGTCGTCGCCGCCGTCACGGAAATCTACAGACAATTTCGTGAATTCTACACGGGCAGCCCAGCTTTGGGTGAAACGGAAACCGTATTCGAACGTTGCACCTAAACCGTCGTCGTATACTTCACCTTCGGTAAGAGAAAGAGGGCGCGACTCGTCAGTATTGTAGTGCATGCCCGAGATACCAAACCAGCTTTTGTACTCTGGCTCAGAAGAGTCTTGAGCAAATGCACTGGTAGATGAAAGTACAGCTAGAGATAGCGCTGCCATTTTAAAGTGTTGTTTCATAGTCACATCCTGTTTAACGTTGAGTGATTATCGATTTTAGATAATTTTGTGTTGTGCTTAGCGAAATACGCTAGCACAAATTGTGCCATTTATAATATGGGTTAGGCTGCGATCCCTTGTAATGTGGCAATAATTGTTCGTCTTCCACCATGATCTCGGTGTTCACCGAGCATGATACCCTGCCACGTGCCAAGTGCAAGTTTGCCTTGTTGGACAGGAATGGTAAGTTGACAGCCTAGTATACTCGATTTTAAGTGAGCAGGCATATCATCTTTACCTTCATAAGTATGCCTGAAGAAAGAAAGTTCTTCTTTTACACTATGGTTGAAGAAAGCTTCCATATCATGCCTTACTGTAGGGTCGGCATTTTCGTTTATCGTTAAGCTTGCGCTGGTATGCTGAAGCCATAGGTGTAGCAGCCCAACTTCAACATGGCGAATATTCGGTAGTGCAGATTCCACCTGGTCGGTTATTAGGTGAAATCCTCTGGGGTAACTGTCGAGTGTAATTTTTTCAGAGTGCCAGAAATTATTTGTCAAAGCAGATTTCCAAATGCGCTAACCCTTCATCGCACATAAAGGGGAGAATGATTTTAGCACCATCAACCTGATGGCTGATAGTGTGTTGCTTTCCCGATACAACGATAGGTGTCGCCATTCCAAACTCGAACCCGCGTTCTGCAAGATCTCGTTTTGCGTTTCCGCAAATCATATTGGTAACTTCACCAACCATATCACCCACTTCAGCATCGAGTTTCTCAGGGCGCTCTCCAACCATTCGCTCCATAATAGTAAGGGCTAGTGATTCATCAAACGTGATAGACATAGAACCGCGAACGTCTGGACCTACCATGCCTATCAAACCAGAAACGTCACCTTTCGCGATATCACTCTGTTTGCGTTTGGGCTTGCCCGGTGTCAACTTTGTTTGTGCCATCGTTTCTAGCACGTTTAGCAGGCCGGCAATAAAAGGGTTCACAAAATCAGCATTCATGTACACTCTCCTGGTCAGTGTGCTCTTCGGTTTGTTGGCAGTCGGCACATAATCCATGGGCCTCGATCGTTTGTTTTGAGACTTTAAAACCGTGCTGTTTGGCCTGATTATCGAGAGTATCTTGAAGACCTTCAGATTGAATTTCAGCAACATCACCACAGCTGTCACAAATTAAGAACTGAACGGGGTGGTTACATCCGAAATGGTAACAAGCTACGAACGCATTGGTAGACTCTAAGCGATGAATGAAACCAAAATCGAGAAGAAAATCTAAAGCGCGATACACGGTGGCAGGTTTTGCACTGGATTCCGTTTCTTTTAATGAGTCGAGTAGTTCATAAGCACCCATGGGGCCGTGCTTTGATACAAGAATCTCGTACACCTTTTCTCTAAGCGGTGTAAATCTAGCGCCGCGCTGTTCACAATACGCGCGTGCCTTATGGATAAGTGTGGTTTTGTTCATTTATGATAACCGTAAACTCGACTTTCATTGTTATATTAAAGCGTCACTTCTGGATCACGTTTGTTTGTGTGAACGTGAGCAATTAACTCATCTTCCAAGGCAAAACGCTCTTCTAATGTTTCTCCAAGCTTGGCTAAGGCAGAATCGAAGCCTGCAGCCTGCTCGGGCGTCACTGCTTGCGCAAACGTATCATTGAATTCCAGTGCAGCGTCAGTGGTTTTTGTCAATCTGGGGTAAAGTTTATCACGCAGTTTTATACCTTCGATGTCGCTTTCAACTAAAATATCAAAAACTTCGAAATGGCCTGCAGAAAGGTAATCAAGTAAAGCACTACAAAAGCTCGCTATATCATCGGCATCGGGCAAGCATTCGCTATGGTTGTTAATGCCAGCAAGTTCACAGTACGAGACTAATAGGGCTTGCCTGTCTAACAGCCAACGGTCTACGACTTGGCTTTTGCCACCCCATTTAGATTTTACGCTTTCCAACTGTTGCAACATTGTATGTGCTACCCGTTTAGCGACAATAAGTTTCAGTATAACACCGTGCACTAGCGACACAAATTTTGCACGAAAAAGTTTGCAGTAAAAACATGGTGCTAAGGCAGACTCACACGCAGTGGACGGGTTATTTGTCCCGAATTTACAAATTTTGGTCAGAATGTACAGTAACCTTTATCAGCCCTAGTGTATTATGAAGTACAGAAGCGTAGGAGTAACACAAGATGATGATAAAGTTAGATGAAGGGAAGTTGTCCTCCCAGCAGGCGATGTGGGTGGTTTTTAGTCGTGGAAAAGTTCTAGTACAAGAATCATCAGAGTCTATTCCCGTTGCTTATCTGAGTGAAATTCCTTTCCTAGCGTCATATGTTAACGAAATACATCAACTCCCGCCGCTAAACGAAACAGCACACAGAGAATTACCTGTCTTTGTTGTAGATTTAGGCGCTGAACACATAGATGAACCCGGTTGGGAAAAAGTATCGCTTAGACAACTTTTGTTTGCAGAATACGACATTGCTTTTTCTGTTATTGGTAGAGCTTGGCAATACATTCACTTTTTACGAACACACCAGTTTTGTGGCCAGTGCGGTGCGAAAACCGAGCGTGTAGATTGGGAGATGGCTATGCAGTGTTACCGCTGTCAGCATCGCACCTATCCAAGGGTGTCCCCATGTATTATCGTTTCTATTCACAACAATGAAAAAATACTATTAGCAAAAGGGGTTCGCCACAAGGAGTCTAATATGTATTCGACCCTTGCCGGCTTTGTTGAAAGCGGGGAGAGTTTAGAGCAAGCCGTCCATCGAGAAGTATTTGAAGAGGTTGGTGTAAAAGTTAAAAACTTGCGTTACTACAACAGCCAGCCTTGGCCGTTTCCTCACTCTCTTATGGTAGGTTTTATTGCTGAGTATGATGGCGGAGAAATTCGTTGCCAAGAAAACGAGATAGATGACGCACAGTGGTTCGAAGTGGATGCACTGCCGACTATTCCGCCTAAAGTGTCTATCGCTGGGCAGCTAATCGAGAAAACAGTGTCTCTCATCGGAGACAAATAAAAAACCCTGCCGAAGCAGGGTTTCAATACGTTTAGCACGGTCCCATAAAGGGCTTCTTTTGTTTAACGGTTATAGTAATAGCAAACACTCACTTTAAGTGCAAGTTACTTTTTAAACAATGTGCAAGGAATGTTCGTCTTTAATTATCGACACTACGTCGATTTGTCATTAAAACATCGACTTTTTAATTCAGGTTTTAGCACACCTTGTTCAGAATGCTGGTATACTCCGCGGTTCAAATATATACAGTTATTTAGGTGAGTTATATGTCGCAAAATTTCCCCAGTGTTGATAAGCCCGCGTTGAAGAATGATCGTTACTTACGTGCATTACTTAAGCAGCCGGTTGATATGACACCTGTATGGATGATGCGACAAGCAGGACGTTACCTTCCAGAGTATAAAGCGACCCGTGCAGTAGCAGGCGACTTTATGTCGTTATGCAAAAATGCAGAGCTTGCCTGTGAAGTAACGCTGCAGCCTTTACGCCGCTTTCCTCTTGATGCTGCTATTCTTTTCTCTGATATTTTGACTATCCCAGATGCAATGGGGCTTGGTCTTTACTTCGAGACAGGTGAAGGTCCACGTTTTAAAAATCCAATCACATGCAAAGCGGACGTAGATAAAATTGGTCTGCCGGATCCAGAAGGTGAGCTGCAGTATGTAATGAATGCTGTTCGCACCATTCGCCGAGAGCTAAAAGGTGAGGTACCACTAATTGGCTTTTCTGGAAGCCCTTGGACACTAGCCACCTATATGATCGAAGGTGGTTCAAGTAAGGCCTTTACCAAAATTAAAAAAATGGCATTCGCGGAGCCAGCCACGCTGCACGCATTGTTAGCCAAACTAGCCGACTCGGTAACTGAGTACCTCAATGCTCAAATCGCAGCGGGCGCGCAGTCAGTCATGGTATTTGATACCTGGGGCGGCGTATTGTCTCCTCGTGACTATAAAGAGTTCTCGCTTCAATACATGGAGCGCATCGTAAGTGGGCTAACCCGTGAAAATGAAGGTCGTAAAGTGCCTGTTACCTTGTTCACTAAAAACGGTGGTATGTGGCTTGAGTCGATTGCGGCAACAGGTTGTGACGCAGTAGGTTTAGATTGGACTATCGATATTAAAGAAGCTCGAGCACGTATTGGCGATAAAGTCGCGCTTCAGGGCAACATGGACCCTTCTATGTTATACGCTCAGCCGCAAAGAATTGAACAGGAAGTGGCGTCTATTTTAGAAGGCTACGGCGAAGGAAGCGGTCACGTATTTAATTTAGGCCACGGAATTCATTTAGACGTACCACCTGAAAACGCCGGCGTGTTTGTTAACGCGGTGCACGACCTTAGTAAGCAATATCACAAGTAAGCGACTTCAATAAAGGAAGTGGAATGAAAGCGTGGCTTGTGTTGTTGCTGATAGCGTTTGCATTGGTAGCGGGGTATAAATTCTCTGGCTATCAACACCAACTCAGTGAATCCAATGCAGAGAAAGAGCGACTAACCAGTGTGTTAGCGCGCTCTCGCGCCACGGAAACCAGTGAACTTAAAGTCATTAAGCCTGCCGCTAAGTTAGTAAAGAACGAAGTCGCAACAACTAACTCTGGAATAAGTGTTGTTGATGAAGAGCAAGCTAGCGTACAGGCAACTGATAGTGTTCAACCTGGGACTCTTGACCCGTTTTATATGAAAACAGAGGGGTCACTCAATACCTTTTTTGCTTTACCTCCTAACAAAGAACGCTTTGTGTTGGAAACGGTAAAATGTGGAAATGGGCTTTGCGAAATAACCGGAGAGTACGATGGCTCTGAAACCGAATTATCTTTGGTTATAGAAGCGTTAGAGAGAGAACCATGGTGGCAATTTGGCTCACCGACTATTACTACTGAGGTTGCACAGCGCGGCCTAAGACTCAATGTTTCTTTTGTTGCTTCACAGTTGCCAAGCGCTCGCGTGCAAAATCGAAGCCGTGCCCAAGAGCAAAATCAAAATAGTGTTCAGTCTGACTCGGACAACCAAATTGCATCAGCCCAAATAACATCTGCGGGATAGCCTTTAACCTTAGGTTTATTGCTTGAATTTACATTCAAATCCTATGCGTCTCTGGGTAAGCCTTTTTCAACAACGCGAATAAGTCGAGCTTGCTGTCTACTGTCGGCGCTAGAGGCCTGTTGTTTGCTTTGCTGTTGCGCAATAGCCCAATCAATGTGCCTATCTACTAAGTCGCTTACACAGCCCCGTCTTTCTTCTAAAAGTTGAATACTATCTTCATTATAGGGGGCATTGCCTAACGCCACGGCGATGTTTCTCTGCCATTTCTCAAAGCCGATACGCCTGATAGGCGAGCCTTCGGTATTGCGTAAAAAGGTTTCTTCAGACCAACTAAACAAATCGTTAAGACTTTGACCATGCAATACCTGCCTAGGATGAAAGTCTTCTTCGCTAGTGATATCGGCGAAACGATTCCAAGGACAGACAAGCTGACAATCATCACAGCCGTAAATACGATTGCCCATTTTTGGTCGTAAGTCTTCGGGTATGTCCTTATCCGACTCAATGGTGAGGTATGATATACAGCGTCGACCGTCCACTTTATAGGGGGCTACAATCGCGTTCGTGGGGCATATAGTCAAACACGCTGTGCAGCTTCCACAGCCTTCTTCGATAGGGGCATCCACTGGCAGCGGTAAATTAATAAAAAGCTCACCTAGGAAGAACCAAGAGCCCGCTTCTTTATTAAGTGTCAGGCTGTGCTTACCGGTCCAGCCAATACCCGCTTTTTCGGCGATGGCGTGTTCCAGAACTGGTGCTGAATCCACAAACGGGCGGTATTGGGTATGCGCAAGGGAGGTGGTTATTTTTTCGCCGAGCAGCTTTAAGCGCTTACGTAACACTTTGTGGTAGTCACGGCCTAACGCATAGCGGCTGATATAGCCTATTTCTGGATTCTTCAAATGCTTAGCAAACGAGGCATCAGGAGGTAAGTAATTCATGCGAACACTGATTACACGCAATGTACCTGGAACCAGTTCATCTGGCCGGGCACGCTTCATCCCATGGCTTTCCATAAAGGCCATATCACCGTGGTAGCCATTGTCTAACCATTCCTGTAGGCGTGACTCGTGCTGATGTAGATCAATATCGCTGATGCCAACCTGTTGAAAGCCTAGCGCTGTACCCCAAGCCTTGATATTGTTGGTCAATTCAACAAGGTCGATAGAACTAATTTCGGACATTTGCTTATGCTAGATACTCAATTAACGTCAAGTTTATCATACAAACTATTTCGGGCCGATCAGGTTAGGGAAAATGAAGGGCAAGCCGCCGCCGACTCTGGCTGTGATATGTTCACCTTAATGCAAAGAGCCGGTGACGTGGTATTTAAACAATGCTTAGAGCTAATGCCTAATTCAGACGTTTATTTAGTATTGGTGGGCCAAGGTAATAATGCGGGCGATGGCTACATTGCAGCAATCAACGCAAAACTCGCGGGTAAGCAAGTTCACCTATGTGCGGTAGAGCCTGAACGTACTCTCGACGGCGATGCGGGTAAAGCACAGCAGCGCTGGCTTGATGCTGGCGGCAGCATTAATGGGTTTGACGCTACGCTCCTCGATAAGTCTGACGTAGTTATTGATGCGCTTCTTGGTACAGGTATTAACAGTTATATACGCAATGAGTTTGCTGATGTTATCGATGCCGTAAACTCGTCATCGACCCCCGTGGTGAGCGTGGATGTGCCCTCAGGACTAGATGCTAACACAGGTCAAAGTCTAGGACGCTGTGTTCAGGCTGATATAACGGTGACCTTTGTGGGTATAAAGCCCGGGCTTGTCACAGGTGCGGGCAAACAATCATGCGGCAAATTGGTTTACGCTGATTTGGGTATAGGTAAAGCCTTCCAAGCATTAGCCAAAGCTAGCGCGACCATGCTGAATATCGATCACTTCAAGGGAATGGGTCCTCGGGAGATCAACAGCCACAAAGGCACTTACGGGCGACTGTTATGCATTGGCGGAAACCGAGGTACTGCAGGGGCAATTCGACTTGCCAGCGAAGCGGCCCTTCGAAGTGGCGCGGGTATGGTTCGAGTGTATACCCATGAATCGTCGGTAGTTCAGGTAAGTGCAGGCAGACCTGAACTTATGGTGACCGACTTCAATTTGGAAGATGCATTAGCTTGGGCGACTTGCGTAGTTATCGGGCCAGGTCTTGGGCAAGATGAATGGGCCAAAGAAGCATTCGAAACCACAATGAAACATTGCCAAAATCAGAATAAGCCTGTAGTTGTCGATGCTGACGCGCTCAACCTCTTGTGCCAACAGTCCACAGCGTACACCTTGTCAGACAGTATATTAACGCCTCACGCGGGTGAAGCTGCGCGCTTACTGGGTGTTTCTATTGACGATGTAGAGAGCGATCGTTTCAACTATGCAAGACAGTGTTCACAGCGATATCACGCCGTTTGTGTACTGAAAGGGGCAGGCACACTTATCGACAATGAAAAGAAAACCTGGGTTTGCCGTCACGGTAACCCCGGCATGGCAACGGCAGGAAGTGGTGATGTGCTAAGCGGAATTTTAGGCGCACTGCTTGCGCAAGGCGTTGAAACAGATATTGCAGCAAAATATGGCGTAGTGCTTCATGCTAAGGCTGGTGATGATATTGCCCAACTGTATGGTCAACGTGGTATGATAGCGAGTGATTTGTTCGACGCAGTACGTGCGCTTATCAACCACTAAATAGGTTGGTTTTGTCTTAAACGGGCAGGCATCTACTGTGTTTCTTTATACTACTGTGGAATATTGTTGATGTCTTACCCGCATACCTCTTTTTTTGCTAATGAAGTAGATGATACTGCTCAGCTTGCCAGGGATTTAGCGCAAGCGGTTTCGAGTCAACTCCCTACCGATGCTGTTATTTATCTTGACGGCGACTTAGGGGCAGGGAAAACAACATTTAGCCGTTATTTTATTCAGTCCCTAGGTCATTCAGGTAGCGTTAAAAGTCCAACCTATACATTGGTTGAACCTTATGAGTTGGATAGCGTCAATATTTATCATTTCGATTTGTATCGCTTGGCCGATCCGGAAGAACTAGAGTTCATGGGAATTCGAGATTACTTCGGCTCCGGGGCAATCGCGCTTATTGAATGGTCGGAAAAAGGCGGCGAATACTTGGCATCCCCAGACTTAGTGATTAGTATAAATATTACACCAGCGGGTAGGCAGTTCAATTTGGAAGCGAAAAGTGCCCACGGTGCTAAATTGCTTCAGCAATGCAAACGCGTGTAGCGAATATTTGAGCTGAAAGAGACATTGAACAATTAGTGGCTCCGACGTTTACGAGAGCGGCATGACAATAACAAAAAGGCTAATTATGGTGCGCAGTATAGTTTCGGTATTATTCTTGTGTTTCGTAGTGCAGTTTGCACACGGCGCACAAAATAACATCGACGGAGTAAGGATATGGCCGTCGCCGGACAATACACGTGTCGTTTTCGATATGAAAGCCGCGCCAGAATTCACCTATTTCACCCTCAAAAATCCCCTTAGACTGGTTATCGATCTTAAAAATACCAGCGATTCAGCAAAGCTTTCAGGCTTAGAAAATAGCGGAGATTTAATCAAAAAGCTGCGCTATTCAACGCCTAAAAATAAGTCATCGGCTAGGATAGTTGTCGAACTTAACAGAAATACAAAGCCCTCGTTGTTTGCTGTAACGCCCGACGGCTCTCTTGGGCACAGGCTTGTGGTTGATTTGCCCGACAGTGCACCTAAAACATCCGCAACACTGTCGGCATCGACATCAACGGGCTCAGTAGTGATTGACGATAAAAGTAGCGCACGTGATAGAGATATTATTGTCGCCATTGATGCTGGGCACGGTGGACATGACCCAGGCTCAGTTGGGCCCGCAGGAACATATGAAAAGCATATCACGTTGAGCATAGCCAAAAAGCTTGAAAGCAAGATCAATCGGGAACCCGGTATGCGTGCAATAATGACACGCGGCAGTGACTATTATGTATCACCTAACCGTCGCCCTGAAATTGCCAGAGAGAAAAAAGCCGACTTACTTATCTCTATCCACGCCGATGCGTTTAGTCAGCCACAACCGCGAGGCGGCTCGGTATGGGTACTCTCAACGCGCAGAGCTGACACCGAACTAGGCCGTTGGTTAGAAAAATCAGAGCGTCACTCTGAGCTGTTAGGCGGAGCTGCTGAAGTCATTAATGATAAATCTAGCGAAAGATACCTTACGGAAACTATTCTGGGCTTATCTATGGATCACAGCATGGCGACTAGTCATGACTTAGGCAATAAAGTGGTAGAAGAACTAAAGCAAGTGACCAGTCTTCATAAAAGAAAGCCACAAGCTGCAAGCTTTGCCGTGTTAACTGCGCCCGATATCCCTTCAATTTTGGTTGAAGTTGGTTTTATATCGAACCCGCAAGAAGAGAAAAACCTAAACTGGTCTAAACATCGCGAACGCTTAGCGAATGCAATGTTTAATGCGACTAAGCGTTACTTCAAGCAAGTTCCCCCTGATGGTACACTATGGGCACAAGAAAGGGCGAACAACCGTACGCACAAAGTAAGAAGCGGCGAGTCGCTTTCACTATTGGCACAGCGCTATAACGTGAAAGTAAGCAGCATTAAAGCAGCTAATGATCTCTCAAGTGATGTTGTACGCGTTGGGCAGGTACTAAATATTCCGAGAACATAAACCCGGGTTTTGTTTCATCGGCTTTTTCAGCGCTCGTTGCACTTACATGTTGTATCGCCACCAATCCATACAGTTATTATCATAGGGTAGCCCTTTGCCTATACAGCTTTTATCTCCCCAACTCGCTAACCAAATTGCCGCTGGTGAAGTGGTTGAACGACCTGCCTCTGTCGTGAAAGAGCTGCTGGAAAACAGCCTCGATGCCGGCGCTACCAAAATAGAGATCGATATTGAAAAAGGCGGCCACAAGCGCATTCGAATAAAAGACAATGGGTCAGGCATTGTAAAAAGTGAACTGCAGTTGGCATTGAGTCGCCATGCGACAAGTAAAATTACTACCCTTGATGACTTAGAACAAATTTTGTCCCTTGGTTTTCGCGGTGAAGCACTTGCTAGTATTAGTTCGGTGAGTAGGTTGACTCTGACATCTCGAACAGAGTCTCAAGCTGAGGCGTGGCAGGCGTATTGTGAGGGCAGGGAAATGGCGGTAAATATTCAGCCAGCGGCCCACCCTGTTGGCACCACCATTGATGTAGCAGACCTTTTTTATAATACGCCAGCAAGACGTAAGTTTTTACGCACTGAAAAAACCGAATTTCAGCATATCGAAGACGTTATTAAGCGTATTGCGTTAAGTTACCCCAAAGTTTCTTTTGTTTTAAAGCACAACGACAAAGTGATTAAGCGCTTTATCGCCGACAAAGAAGGCAGCTTACAAACACGGATAGGCGCCGTAGTTGGGCAGAAGTTTGTTCAAAATGCTGTGCACATAAATACGGAATATGAAGGTCTTCACATAGACGCATGGCTCGGCAACGAAGCTATGTTGCGCAGCAGCAATGATTGCCAGTTTAGTTTTGTGAACGGTAGGGGCATGCGCGACAAGCTTATTATGCATGCTATCCGGCAAGCGTATGAAAGCGTCTGGGGCGTTATCGAGCAACCGAGCTTTGTGGTGTATTTAGATGTTAATCCTAAAGATGTTGATGTGAATGTTCATCCTGCTAAGCACGAAGTTAGGTTTCAGCAAGGCAGGCTGGTGCATGACTTTATCTGTAAAACGGTGAGTGATGCACTACACGCCATGACCGACGAGCAGCCACTGACAGGAATAGATACAAATCGCGCTTCGGGCTCTGATTTCATGGCTACACAGGTAGAACACGACTACATTAGGCCCCTACAAGAACAAACGCCTGATAACGCACGCGCTTTTAATGAAACCTCTCATTATCCTGCGGGGGCATATTCGCAAAATGCTACGCAGAGTCACGGTCAATATCCCGGTAGTGCGAAACCTTCGTCAGCGGGAAGCTTTAGTGGGGGCGGCGGCGCTAAGCTTTTGCAAGGCAGAGGGCAAAGTCGAGGGCCAGGCGCGGCTTATCAATCTAGTTATAACGCCTTAATGACGCCAAATAGTAACATCGCCGATAGTGATAACGGCGAACAGCGGGCTCATGCTCACGTTAATCTTTCTCCCTTGTGTAGAATTTACCCAAAATCAGAAAAAATTTACCTTCTTTTTGCAACTAAAGTTGCAAGTATCTGGTTAAGCGAACTATTTTTAAAAGCGAAGCATGGGCAGCCGCTATTGATGCCTGTCGCCGTTTCACTTGAAAATGTGGATGAAAAGCTTGTCGAATTATTAAACGCATCGCATTTTGAAATTAACAAGGTAGCTGGAAAGTACCGCTTGCAGCAGGTGCCTGCCGGAACAAGGCATTTACCTTGGCTAAAATGGTTTGAATCCTTTTTATCCATCAAGGGTAGCGGTGAATTAGATTCTCTTGAAGGTGCGATGTCATCGCTCGTTTTAAAAGAGCAAGTGTTCGACGACGATGTATCAAATATGCTCTGGTACTGGTTGGATCAGCAAAGCGAAGCGAAACAATGGGAAATTATTGAGCAATTTGCTAAAGTGCGCCCCTTAAATTTAGTGCTAGATGTGTGGGGAGAATAACGTGTCCAATGGCATAAATTCTGCATTACCTGTAATAGCAATTATGGGCCCCACAGCGTCAGGCAAGACGGGGTTGGCGTTAGATATAGCAGCTCAGGTCGATAGTGAAGTAATTAGTGTAGATTCAGCCCTTGTATACAAAGGCATGGATATTGGCACAGCGAAGCCGACGCAGGAAGAGCAAGCGGGGGTAGTGCACCACTTAATTGATATTATCGACCCGGCAGATAGCTATTCGGTGTCGCAATTTGTAAACGATACGAATGGGCTTATCGGCGATATTTTAGCTCGAGGCAAGGTGCCAATTCTGGCTGGAGGCACAATGATGTACTTTAATGCCTTGATAAATGGAATTTCGCCACTACCTAAGTCAGATGAAAAGATACGCGATGAGATAACACAGCAGGCACAACGCTTGGGTTGGTCTAAATTACACGATGAATTACGTGGTGTAGACCCAATCAGTGGTGAGAGAATCCACCCCAATGACCCACAGCGTATTACTCGTGCACTGGAAGTGTATAGAAGTACCGGCAAGACGTTGACATATTGGCAACAACAAGAGGGTGAAAAGTGCCCTTATAACATTGCACAATTTGCCATAGCGCCCGCAGACAGGGCAGTGTTGCACGAACGGATCGCGACCCGGTTCGATATGATGTTAGAGCAAGGGTTCGAAAAAGAAGTATCGAAACTTTATGAACGCAGTGATCTACATGAAGATCTACCTTCTATACGTTCAGTAGGGTATCGACAAATGTGGCAGTACCTAGACGGCCAATTGAGTTACGCAGAAATGCGTGAAAGAGGTATTATCGCTACAAGGCAGCTTGCCAAGCGCCAGCTTACGTGGTTACGGGGCTGGGAGCAGGTTACATGGCTTGACACATTTGCTAACGATAATTTGATTAAAATTACAGCGAAAGTCACACTTTAAATGTTTGAGTGTGGTATACATTAGACGTGCAGTGATAGTGACATTTCTATCATGAATAATAAAAACTAAGGATATCAAATGGCTAAAGGGCAATCTTTACAAGACCCATTCTTGAACGCTTTGCGTAAGGAACGTATTCCAGTATCAATTTATCTGGTAAACGGTATTAAACTTCAGGGGCAGGTTGAATCATTCGACCAGTTCGTTATTTTACTGAAGAACACAGTAAGCCAAATGGTGTATAAGCACGCGATTTCTACTGTTGTTCCAGCACGCGCTATCACTATGCCTAGCGCAGGAGATTCTGAAAATACTAAAGGTGAATAATTTAAAAGGTAACGCGCTTGTTTGACCGTTATGAAGCCGGTGAACAGGCTGTACTTGTTCATGTTAATTTTTCCGACGAGAACAGTAAAGAAGACTTAAGTGAGCTTGAATTACTTGTGTCTTCAGCAGGGGTAAATGCGGTCGAAGTCATCACGACGTCACGCAGTGCGCCTCATGCTAAGTTTTTTGTCGGATCAGGTAAGGCAGAGGAAATAGCAGCAGCGGTAAAAGCACACGATGCCAACGTTGTTATTTTTAACCACGCGCTTTCTCCTTCTCAGGAGCGTAATTTAGAAGCGGTGTGTAAATGCCGGGTGTTAGATAGAACAGGGCTTATTCTCGATATTTTCGCGCAGCGCGCGCGAACTCACGAGGGTAAGTTACAGGTTGAACTAGCCCAGTTGAGACATATCTCAACCCGTCTCATCAGAGGATGGACTCACCTTGAGCGTCAAAAAGGTGGTATTGGTCTTCGCGGTCCGGGTGAGACACAGCTAGAAACTGACCGTCGATTGCTTCGTGGTCGTATCAAAGCCATTCTTCGTCGCTTGGAAAAAGTGCAAAAGCAGCGTGAGCAAGGTCGTCGCTCGCGCAAACGCGCTGAAATTCCAACGGTATCCTTAGTTGGCTATACGAATGCGGGAAAGTCGACGCTATTTAACACCATTACCGACTCACACGTTTACGCTGCTGACCAGTTGTTCGCAACGCTAGATCCTACGTTACGTAAAATCGAGTTAAAAGATGTTGGCCCCGCAATTTTGGCCGATACGGTTGGTTTTATTCGTCATCTTCCCCACGACCTAGTTGCTGCGTTTAAAGCAACGCTTCAAGAAACACAAGAAGCTGATTTACTGCTTCATGTTGTCGATATTGCCGATGCAAAATATCGTGAAACCATGGACGAGGTGAACGACGTACTTGAAGAAATTGAAGCAGGTGACATTCAACAATTACTAATCTGTAATAAGATTGATAAACTAGACGACGTTCAGCCACGTATAGAAAGAAATGACGAAGGCGTTCCCGTTAGAGTGTGGTTGTCTGCACAGACGGGTGAAGGGACGGAATTGTTAAGCCAAGCTTTGACTGAATGTTTAGCTAAAAGCATGGTGAACTATACGTTGAAGATTCCACCCGCACAAAGTCAATTGCGTGGCGTGTTGTTCGAGCTAAACTGTATTGCAAGCGAAGAATATGACAGTCAGGGAGACTGGGTAGTTGATGTAAGAATGCCCACTGCCGATTGGAACAGGCTTGAAAAACGTCTGGAAAACGGAATATCAGAGTATGTTGTGCGACATTAAGCAGTGCTAAACACTGTATTGAGCATGCAAAATTCAAAAATATAACAGTAATCTATGGAGTATCAGCATGGCTTGGAATGAGCCGGGTGGCAATAATAACGACCCGTGGAAGAATCGCGGTGGGAAAGAGCAAGGTCCCCCAGATTTGGACGATGTTTTTAAAAACTTATTTGGTAAGTTTGGAAAGTCAGGTGGCAACGGTGGTGGTTCGGGCAAAAGCCTAGGCGGCATCGGTGCTGGTATTCTAGTAGGTTTACTTGTCGTGATCTGGTTCATTAGTGGTTTTTATACCATTCGTGAAGCTGAGCGCGGCGTAGTCCTTCGCTTTGGTGAGTATCACCAACAAGTTGAGCCGGGTCTTCGCTGGGCGCCTACGTTCATCGACTCTGTTATTCCTGTTGATGTTCAATCAATACGCGATCAGTCGTCATCAGGCTCTATGCTTACTGAAGATGAAAACGTAGTGAGCGTTCAAATGGAAATGCAATTTCGCGTTGTTGATCCATACCGTTGGACGTTTGCCGTTGAAAGCCCTGAGCAAAGCTTAAGTCAATCTCTTGATAGCGCTATCCGTTATGTGGTTGGTCATTCTACAATGGATGACGTTTTGACTGACGGACGTGAAGTAACCCGTCAGCGTGTATGGGAAGAACTACAAGCTATCATCGAACCATACAATATGGGTGTTTCTATCATTGATATGAACTTCCGTGATGCTCGTCCACCTGAGCAAGTTAAAGATGCATTTGATGATGCTATCGCTGCCCAAGAAGACGAACAGCGTTTCATTCGTGAAGCAGAAGCTTATGCTAGAGAAATTGAGCCTCGTGCACGCGGTCAAGTCAATCGCATGAATGAAGAAGCTCAAGCCTATAAAGAGCGCGTTACGCTAGAGGCACAAGGTGAAGTGGCTCGCTTTGAAGAGCTGCTTCCTCAATACGAACGCGCCCCTAAGGTTACTCGCGAGCGTATTTACCTTGAAACCATGGAAGAAGTACTTAGCAATACCAGCAAAATCATGGTTGATAGCAAAGGTGGCAATAACATGATGTATCTACCGCTAGATAAAATTATGGAACGCCAGCAATCTACAAGTAACAAAAATACGCGCAACACGCTGGAAGGCTTACAAGCACCAGTAACCGATGCTAATGGCCGCAGCCGCAACAGCTCGCCAAGTTCAGGCTTGCGTGGCGATAGCTACAGAGAAGGGAGATAAGCATAATGAAGAATATTTTTATTGCAGCATTCGTTCTTCTTGTTTTGCTTGCATCAGGTTCTCTGTTTGCAGTTAAAGAGGGCGAACGCGCCATTGTTATTCAGTTTGGTAAAGTTCAAAGAGACGACGCGACTGGCGATACGAAAGTGTTCGAACCAGGTCTTCATTTTAAACTTCCGTTTATCGATTCAGTACGTGTGCTTGATGCGCGTATTCAAACGTTAGATGGTTCACCAGACCGCTTTGTAACAAGCGAGAAAAAAGACCTTATCGTTGATTCTTACGTTAAATGGCGTATTGAAGACTTTGCCCGTTACTACCTATCAACAGGCGGTAATAAGCTTCAAGCCGAAGCACTACTTAAGCAAAAAGTGAACAACGGCCTACGTTCAGAGTTTGGTACACGTACTATTGCGCAAATCGTTTCTGGCGAGCGTTCAGCATTAATGAACCAAGCAATGGAACAGGCGTCTACATCATCAGACGAGCTAGGCATTGAAATTGTTGACGTACGCGTTAAGCAAATCAACCTACCTACTGAAGTGAGTAACTCTATCTTCCAACGTATGCGCGCGGAGCGTGCTGCTGTTGCTCGTGAGCACCGTTCAGAAGGTCAGGAACAAGCTGAAGTAATTAAAGCTAACATTGATGCAAAAGTAACAGTAATGCTAGCAGATGCTGAGCGCAATGCTCGTCAATTGCGAGGTGAAGGTGATGCAATTGCAGCTCAAATTTACGCTGACGCTTATTCTAAGAATGCAGATTTCTACAGCTTCTTGCGTAGTATGGATGCATATAAAGAGAGCTTTAACAGCAAACAAGACGTTATGGTAATTGCACCTGACAGTGACTTCTTTAAGTATATGAATCAGTCTAACGGCAACTAAAAACCAAATGTTTTTATAAATATAAAGGCCAGTCTTTTAGACTGGCTTTTTTATATCCACTCGAAAGGTAACTTGCTGATTCAAAGAAGTTATTTTTTTATTTCACGAGGCCAATTTGGCAAAGTGTACAGTGAGTTTACCTCTCATTTTCCCTATCCACTGCCAAATTTTCACTAAATCGGGTAAAATACCGCCTGAATATTATTAAAACACGTCACTCATTAAGTACGAAGTTAGCGCCGTCCCAGCGATAACTTTGATGCAGTAGGCGTAAATAAACGACAGAGGGAAGATTTTGACAACGGAAAACAAGAATACAGCGTCTGCCGATAATAACGGCGGACAAGGTGGGTTATTCTCGCGATTTCTCGCTACGGTGGAATGGTTAGGAAATCTACTTCCACACCCAGTAACATTATTTGCGCTGCTTTCACTTTTCATAGTGGTACTAAGCGGCATATTAGGTTACTTCGACATTGCGGTTGCCGACCCTCGCCCTGTTGGTGCGAAGGGGCGTGAAGAAGACGGCATGATTGAAGTCATATCGTTAATGAGCGCAGAAGGTTTGCAGCGAATAGTGACTGGCCTTGTCACTAACTTCACCGGGTTTGCGCCACTTGGCACCGTGCTTGTTGCCCTTCTTGGTGTATCGGTAGCTGAACATTCGGGCCTTTTGTCGGCAGCAATGCGCGCATTAGTTATGAATGCTTCAAAACGCGCTGTAACCTTTGCTATTGTTTTCGCCGGCATTATTTCAAACACTGCCTCTGAGCTCGGTTACGTGGTACTCATTCCGCTTGCAGCCATGATTTTCCACTCCCTAGGACGTCACCCGCTAGCCGGTCTTGCGGCGGCCTTTGCAGGTGTTTCTGCAGGTTACAGTGCAAACCTATTGTTAGGGACGGTCGACCCACTATTGTCCGGCATAACAGAAGCGGCAGCGCATATGATTGACCCTGATTACATGGTTGGGCCAGAAGTAAACTGGTACTTTATGTTTATCAGTACTTTTGTAGTGGCCACTATGGGGGCGCTAGTTACTGAAAAAGTGGTAGAGCCAAGACTGGGAAAGTTTGACCCATCTGAGGCATCAATCGATTTAGGTAAGCAATCAATGGATGCGCCTACAGACTTAGAAAAGAAAGGTCTGCGTTGGGCGGGAATATCTTTTGTTGTGGTTTGCGCAATACTGGCGTTAACAGTAGTACCTGAAAACGGTATTTTGCGTCACCCTGAAACGGGTGAAGTGGCGGGCTCTCCGTTCCTTAAAGGCATTGTTGCCTTCATCTTCATTACTTTTGCCATTCCAGGTTTTGTTTACGGTAAAGTGACTAAGTCGATGAAAAATGACAAAGACGTTATTGATGCCATGTCTAAAAGCATGGGCGCTATGGGTCTTTACATAACGCTAGTATTCTTTGCTGCGCAATTTGTTGCGTTCTTTAAATGGACGAACTTAGGCACAGTCTTAGCCGTTAAAGGTGCTGCACTATTGCAAGCGGCAGGGTTAGATGGCCCAGCCGTATTTATCCTATTCATATTGATGTGTGGTGTGGTTAACTTATCGTTAGGTAGTGCATCTGCGCAGTGGGCAGTAACGGCGCCTATTTTCGTACCTATGCTTATGTTAATTGGTTACGCGCCAGAAGTGATTCAGGCGGCCTATCGTATCGGTGATTCAGTAACTAACGTCATAGCACCTATGATGAGCTATTTTGGACTTATCCTTGCCATGGCTGCTAGATACAAAAAAGACTTAGGTATGGGCACGCTTATCGCCATGATGTTGCCTTACTCTATGGTCTTCATAGTGGGTTGGACTATTTTATTTTACATCTGGGTATTTTTACTTGGCATGCCCGTAGGTCCAGGTGCAGCCACTTACTATCAGCCATAAGTAAATAATTAACTTTATTGCCACAATATTTGCTAGGTGGCAGTTAAACAGCGGTATGTGTTTTTAAATATTATTTTTAAACATCTGCCGCTTTTTTAATGCCTAAAATCTATTAGTGCAATCGCAGTTTTTTGGCGTTATAGCAGATCATAATCTAAGGTAATTCAGTATAATACGGATATAGCGCAGTACTTCTCGGACTATCAATACATGAAATACAAATCAAACAAAGGCTTTACCCACGGGCAATCAGATAAAATTGGTGTACTTGTAACGAATCTGGGGACGCCAGAAGCGCCAACTAAGCAGGCTCTACGCCCATATTTGAAAGAATTTCTATCAGACCCTCGCGTGGTCGAAGTACCTAAAGCGATTTGGTGGTTTGTATTAAATGGCATCATTCTAAACTTTCGCCCGAAGCGCTCGGCAGAGGCCTATTCTACCGTTTGGACCGAAGAAGGTTCACCGCTAATGGCTATTACGAAAGCGCAAGCATCAGCGATAGCAGAACGTTGTAAAGCACAATACGGTGACGATGTAATTGTCGACTTTGCTATGCGCTACGGTAAACCTGCTATAAGCGACACTATCGATGCTATGCTGGCAAAAGGCGTACGCAAGCTTGTAGTGCTTCCGCTCTATCCACAGTACAGTGCGTCGACGACGGGCTCTACCTTTGATGCTATTGCAAAAGATTTTACATCGCGCCGCTGGCTCCCAGAGCTTCGTTTCGTTAACCACTACCACGACCGCGATAACTTCATTACTGCACTTGCCAATAAAGTAAAAGCACACTGGGAAGTGCATGGCCGCGCAGATAAACTCATCTTGTCTTATCACGGCATTCCGAAGCGTTACTTGATGAACGGCGACCCTTATCACTGTGAATGCCATAAAACATCGCGTTTGCTTGCCGAAAAGCTCGGGCTTTCGCACGACGAGTATATGACAACTTTTCAGTCTCGTTTTGGTCGTGAAGAGTGGTTAACACCGTATACAGATGAAACATTGAAATCATTACCTGAAAAAGGGGTTAAATCGATTCAGGTTATGTGCCCCGGTTTTTCAGCCGACTGTTTAGAAACCATTGAAGAAATTGGTGAGGAGAATCGCGAATACTTTATGGAAGCCGGCGGTGAGCGCTATGAATATATCGCGGCACTTAACAGTGATAAAGAGCACATAGATGTGCTTTTTGACATAGTGAAAGAAAATCTACATGGCTGGGCGGTAGAATCAGACAACGGTTTACGTGCGGGCTTAGCGAGAGCGCTGGGCGCTGAAAAGTAGCGTTTGAAAAGCTGACAGCAAACGTTTCGAGAAAAACCAATAGGGAAATCACTCTTGGTGGCGCAGTGATTAAATTAAAAGGGAGATAAGGTCGTGGAAGGCAAAGCACCAAAGGAATTACTTAAAGCGCAAAAACTGGCGAACTTGCTGGACACTGCCGTAAAGCTCCCTTTTATTCCGATAAAAATAGGCTTGGATTCAATCGTGGGCCTTATCCCTGGAGCCGGTGACGCGCTGATGCTCTTCGTTTCACTTCGAATAGTTTGGCTGGGAAAATCATTGGGTATGCCCAAAGCGTTAATAGCTCAAATGGTAAAAAACTCAGCAATCGACTTTGGCTTAGGTTTTATACCATTTGTTGGCGACATCGTGGATATATTCTATAAAGCCAATCAGAAAAATGTTCGTATCATGGAGCGCTGGTGGATAAGCGAAAATAAACATGAGGTAGATAAAGTAACACAGAAGGCGCTATCCGAATGGAGTGCTGAATAACCTAGGTTTAGTTACCCAAATACCTGCGCTTTTTTCACTTTGCTTATTTACTGTGTAAAGCTACGTAAAGCTTGAGTAAATAAGAGAACCTTGTCCTTTAGCTAAATGTCTTTTTTGCAAAGACAACCAAGGGCAACGTACGATGACATCAAACAAATTAACGGAAGAGCCGCTCAAACGACGCCGCTTTATGAAAGCAGCGGTGGGACTTACATTGGCTCCTATTGCGATCGGGTTGTGGGGTTGTGGAGGTTCTAATTCCACCTCTGCAAGTTCCACAGCATCTACCTCCTCATCTTCCAATAACGACACCGATTCAAATGCCGAACCTGAAGAAGATTTTGACGGTTGGGCAAGCGGTGGCACGTCAGCTATGACGTCAGACTTTCCAGACGATAGTTTATTTGACACTGCTTCTGTATGCAGTGTGGCTCTCACAGGTTCTCAAACGGAAGGCCCGTGCTATTTTCAAAGTGACTATCTCGACGACATATCATATGAGCAAACAGGTTTGCCGATGATGTTGTGTCTTCAGTTAATTGATGAAGCGTGTAATCCCCTATCGGGTTATGAAATTGAAGTATGGCATTGCGATGTAGACGGCGTTTATTCAGGAGATACCAGTGATAGTGCTGATGCCAGCGGATTCAATTCGGCATTTTGCACGGGAAATGAAGTGGATGCATTAAGTGCGAAGTGGTTCAGAGGTATTGCGGTGACAGATACTAGCGGAAGAATAAACCTAAAAAGCTGTTTTCCCGGCTGGTATAGCAGCCGAGCTATCCACATTCATTTTCGTATACGTCGCAACAACACTGATCAATTGGTTTCTCAATTTGGCTTTTCCGATAGCTTTTGCCAAGATATTTGTACCAATCATCCCGACTATAGTCACCGGGGTGAGCCAGACACGTTGCTGGGGCAAGATACAGTGTTTGGCAGTGACTACAATGAATATACATTTAGTGTGTCACAAAACGAAGATGGTTCTTTGCTCGCATACAAGCGCATAATAATCAGTGATTAGACTTCCATTTTCTCTCTTATACACTATTTTTTAACATGCCCGTTAGCAACGGGCATTTTATTACGCACAGTAAACCCATTCGCAGCATTGTTTCGTAGCACATCTCATAAGAACTTTATTTTCTGCTCAAATTACTAGGAGCGTGCAGCACATGAAAGCGTCCGATTTATTTGTTAAAGCGTTAGAAGCAGAAGGCGTGGAATACGTCTTTGGTATCCCAGGTGAAGAAAACCTCGACTTACTTGAGTCGTTGCGCGAGTCCTCTATTAAACTGGTGCTGACTCGTCACGAGCAAGGCGCTGGTTTTATGGCTGCTACATATGGCAGGCTTACCGGAAAAGTGGGCGTGTGCCTTTCGACCTTAGGGCCTGGGGCCACTAATTTAGTCACGCCCGCTGCCTATGCTCAGTTAGGCGCCATGCCAATGTTAATGATTACTGGGCAAAAGCCAATCAAAACCAGCAAACAAGGTCGCTTTCAAGTTATCGACATAGTGGACATGATGCGACCTATCACCAAATTTACCAATCAGGTTGTTAGTGGAGACAGAATTCCTTCAACGGTTCGAGAAGCGTTCCGTCTTGCTTCTGAAGAGCGGCCTGGCGCGGTGCATATTGAGTTACCCGAAGATATAGCAGCAGAGCAAACTAACGCGCAGATATTAACGCCAAGCAGTACGCGAAGACCGATAGCTGAATATAAAGCGATTGCTTCGGCAATTACGATGATAGAAGAAGCGCAGTCTCCGCTTTTGCTTATAGGCGCAGGTGCGAACCGTAAACTTACTGCAAAAATGCTAAGGGAATTTGTCGATAAAACCTGTATACCTTTTGTTACCACACAAATGGGTAAGGGTGTGCTTAATGAAAGCGATCCCCGTTTTGCCGGGAATACGGCATTATCTGATGGCGACTTCGTGCACCGAGCGATAGAACGGGCTGATCTTATCATTAATGTGGGTCATGATGTGGTAGAGAAGCCGCCGTTTTTCATGCATCACAACGACAAAAAAGTTATTCACGTTAACTTCGACTCAGCAGCCGTTGACCCCGTCTACTTTCCTCAATTGGAAGTCGTTGGCGACATCGCTAACAGCATTTGGCAAATTAAAGAAGGCATCACCCCCCAAGACGATTGGAAGCTAGATTTCTATAAAGATGTGCATCAGGCGTATGTAGAACACCGCGCTGAAGCAGAAGATGACAATCGTTTTCCTATTTTACCCGAAAGATTTGTTAGAGATATTCGCAAGGTCATGCCAGATAACGGCATTGTCACCTTAGATAACGGTATTTACAAAATTTGGTTTGCGCGTAATTATCCTGCTTTTCATCCTAACACCCTGCTATTAGATAACGCTCTTGCCTCAATGGGAGCGGGCTTACCATCTGCCATTGCGGCTAAATTAGTAAAACCGGAGGCGCCAGTACTCAGCGTATGTGGCGATGGTGGTTTTATGATGAATAGCCAAGAAATTGAGACAGCTGTAAGGCTCAACCTTGACCTCGTGGTGATCATCTTGCGTGACGATGCGTACGGAATGATTAAGTGGAAGCAAGCAAACATGGAGTTTGACGAATTTGGTTTGGACTATGGCAACCCAAATTTTGTTAAGTATGCGCAAAGCTATGGTGCTCAAGGCTGGCGTGTGGACGATACAGACGTGCTTATTCACATGGTAGATAAGTGTTTAAACACAAAAGGTGTGCACATTATCGATTGCCCTGTTGATTACAGCATGAATGACGAAACATTAAACCACACAATAAAAGAGTTGAGTGCCAAGCTTTAAACACAGTATTGAAAAGGTAAGGAGTTAAAAAATGTTGAAGGAAAGCTACCCATACTATTTAGCCAGTGAACCCGAATACGCGAACACCGACCTAGAGGTAACCAACAAATATACCGGCGAAGTAGCGACTAAAGTTGCTATGGCTGGTGCTGATACCATTGATAAAGCCATAGCTGCGGCAGAGAAGGCGCAGCCGGCCATGGCCGCAATGGCACCTTTTGAAAGACAGGCAGTGCTAGAACACTGTGTTAAACGATTTACTGAGCGTGCAGATGAACTGGCCCAAGCTTTGTGTATTGAAGCAGGTAAACCGATTAAAGATGCCAAAGGCGA
The DNA here is from genome assembly GCF_056311825.1 of Alteromonas sp. ABH4_452. Lineage (NCBI taxonomy): Bacteria > Pseudomonadati > Pseudomonadota > Gammaproteobacteria > Alteromonadales > Alteromonadaceae > Alteromonas > Alteromonas sp. ABH4_452. The sequence goes on from NZ_CM149973.1 coordinate 745,095, forward strand.
AGTGACCCGATTAATAGATACCTTTAAAATTGCTGCGGAGGAGTCGGTTCGTATCAATGGCGAAACGGTAAACTTAGAAATATCAGCGCGGGCAAAAGGTTATCAAGGCATGACCAAAAAAGTCCCCATTGGTCCGTGCTCGTTTATATCTCCTTTTAACTTCCCGCTAAACTTGGCTGCCCATAAAGTAGCACCTGCCATTGCCGCAGGTTGCACATTTGTGCTTAAACCGGCCTCGCGAACACCTATTGGCGCACTTATTATTGGCGAAGTATTGGCAGAAACAGATTTGCCCAAAGGGGCGTTTTCAATTCTGCCGTGTAGCCGTGATGGCGCTGATTTGTTTACCACAGACGAAAGACTAAAACTGCTCAGCTTCACGGGCTCTCCGGATGTGGGTTGGGCACTTAAAGCAAAGGCCGGTAAAAAGCCAGTTGTGCTAGAGTTAGGTGGTAATGCCGCTTGCGTTATTGATGAAGATGCTGACATTGAAGACGCTATCGAGCGCGTGATTGTTGGGGCTTACTATCAGTCTGGTCAAAGCTGTATCAGTGTTCAGCGCCTTTTAGTACATAGTAAAATATACGATGAATTTAAGTCGCGTTATGTAGAAAAGGTAAAAGCATTGGTGTCTGGTGACCCTTCAAACGAAGATACTTTTATCGGCCCAATGATTTCTGAGGGTGAAGCTGAACGTTTGCATGGTTGGATTACAGAGGCCAAAGAAAAGGGCGCAACTATCTTGTGTGGCGGTACTCGCGAAGGGGCAATGCTTGAAGCTACGGTTATGGAAAACGTGCCCAAAGACTGTGATGCCAGTGCCGAAGAGGCGTTTGGTCCGCTATCTATTCTAGAGCCTTTCGACAGCTACGACGATGCGCTTAAAGAAGTAAACAACAGTCGCTACGGACTTCAAGCTGGTGTATTTACTCGCGATATCTATAAAGCGCACAAAGCATGGGATGAGCTAGAAGTGGGCGGCGTTGTCATAGGTGATGTGCCTAGCTGGCGGGTAGATAACATGCCTTACGGTGGTGTCAAAGATTCAGGACTAGGTCGTGAGGGTATTCGCTACGCGATAGAGGATATGTCGGAGACGCGTCTTATGGTTATTCGAACGCCCCAGTAAGCTAAGAAAGCTTTTTATTAATAAATAAAAAGAGCATGTTTAGGCAAACATGCTCTTTTTTTATGGTTAGTTTCATCAACCAATACCTGGTGTGAAAGGCTCACGTTGAGGCTCATCAGTGGAAAATATCTTGTCCAATCCCCTAGTTTTTGTCAGCCGCATATTCTTCTAATAAAGATAGCGGAATGATATCTAGGGCTTTTTCATGGGTAGCTTCCAGTCGCACCTTGGGCGCAACACCGGCTTCGTAAGCCTCTAACCAACGAGCAGCGCACAAGCACCATCTGTCGCCGTCGAGTAGACCGGGGAAAGACATGCTAGGCCAGGGGGTTATTAAATCGTTACCCTGTCGTAAGGAAAACTGTAGAAATTCATCGCTAACCACAGCGCATACACTGTGATTGCCCACATCAGCATCGGGTACATAGCAAAAACCTTCACGGGTAAACCCCGTATTTCCGCAGCATAGCTGGAGCGGTCGACCATATACATTTTTTGCGTTTGCCAAAATCAGAACCCTCTTTCACAACGTATATTCTTATAATGTGTTTTTATCTAGGTGCCTATTTAGAATATAAAGGTGTACGCCTTAAATGCTCACCCTAATGTATTCACCTTATGACCCTGAACATTATGGGTCAATAGAAAAGCACTAGTGTACTTACGTTTAAAGGTAAAAAATCGTGCTCGATAAAAGTAAAAAAACCGGGGAAGTTAACTTTTCTGAAGAAGAAATTTCGCGCTTTGACTCACTGGCAGAGTCATGGTGGGATCCCAGCGGCAAATATAAAACAGCCCTTGAGTTTAATCGAGCGCGCTTGGATGTCATTAAAGCGCAAATAGAGGATCATTTCGGCAAAGGTAACCTCCCACCGGATTATTCGTCTTTGTCTATTGTTGATATAGGTAGCGGCGGCGGGCTTATTAGCGAGCCTCTGGCCAAGCTTGGTGCAAAGGTAACTGGCATTGATGCAAGTGCGGTAAGTGTGGAAGTGGCAAAACGCCATGCTGAAAAAAGTGGAGTATCGGTAACTTATAAACACATGTTGTCCAGTGAACTAGTTAAAGAAGCACAGCAATATGACATTGTTATAAACGCTGAAGTGGTAGAGCATGTGCCTGATCAGCAGCAGTTAATTGATGAATGCGCTAGCTTGGTCAAACCGGGCGGGCTGCTTATTCTTGCCACTCTAAACCGAACACTTAAAAGTTTTGTAATTGCTATTGTGGGGGCTGAATACGTAATGCGGTATTTGCCTGTGGGAACCCATGATTGGCAAAAGTTTGTAAAACCTAGTGAATTAGAAAAATGGGTCGGTGAAGACTTTACACTGAAGCATCAGATAGGTATGAAACTCAACCCTTTCAAGGGAGAGTGGCTAACCACTTCTAGCCTTTCGGTAAACTTTATCCAATCCTATTCCAGAAGTTGATAACGGTTTATTAATTGTGTTTATGGTTCGTATTTCGAGTGAAAATGGTATGGGCGAGTATACTCTCGCGTGAGTACTATCTTGCTGAATTTAATAGTTATTAATAGTTAGATGACGATAAATATCACAACTTGATGTTTATTTTCCTTATTAAAGTTTCAACACAAAGGTTGATCTTTACAGTATGTTTACATAATTATAACAAAGGTCTGACCACAGACCACAGACCACAACGTCATAATTATGAGGCACACACACGATGAGAATATCCAAAAATAATAGAGCAAGGAATGCTCTCATTGTTACTTTGCTTGCCATAACAGGCGCTGTCAGTACACTAGTTGTAGGGGCAGGACAAGCCTTCGCAGGAACATACGCAAAAACTGAAAACCCCATAGTATTGGTCCACGGCCTGTTCGGCTTTGAAGACATACTCTTTGTAGATTACTTTTATAAAGTTCCGCATAAACTCAGCCGCAACGGCGCTGTGGTATACATTGCCGAAGTTTCACCAGCAAATTCCACAGAAGTGCGCGGCGAGCAGTTGCTAGAGTATATAGACGAAGTACTCGCCCTATCAGGCGCAGACAAAGTGAATCTTATTGGGCATAGTCACGGTGGCCCAACGGCACGTTACGCCGCAAGTGTGGCACCAGAAAAAGTCGCTTCGGTAAGCTCTGTCGCCGGTGTTAATTGGGGCAGTAAAGTCGCAGATGAATTACGGGATGCTTTCGCTGAGGGCTCAGTGGGAGAAGGCGCCGCTGGCGTCGTTGTTAATGCATTTGCCAACATTATTGAAATTGCGTCTGGGTCAGATCCACGTGACAAGCCCACCGACTCAATCGCTGCACTTGATTCACTGTCGACGGAAGGCTCAGTAGCGTTCAATCAAAAATACCCTGAAGGCATGCCTACCGCCTACTGTCGCAACGACGGTAAGATGTTGGCTGAAAATGGCGTGTATTATTTCTCATGGAGCGGCGGAAGAACTTATACCAATGCTTTAGACATTGTCGACCCTTTCCTAGCTATTACTGGCACTGCGTTTAAAGAGCCAAACGATGGCTTAGTCTCAACGTGTAGCTCGCACTTGGGCAAGGTGCTAAAAGATAACTACAAAATGAATCACCTCGATGAAGTAAACCAGAGTTTTGGAATTACGCACTGGTTTGAAACCGACCCGGTAGATGTGTTTGTACGTCAAGCTAATCGTCTTAAGAGATTGGGCTTGTAGTGACAAAAGGTAAAGTACGCCATGCGTACCCAATACTCACAGGGTTAGTTGCTCTGTTAGTATTGGGTACTATTGTTTATATCCTATTTGCACCTGACACCAAAAAAAATGGTGCTGGGCCTTCCACCGAACGCTTGGAAGTTAGCAGGCAAAAAGAAACCAGTGAAAAGCTGGACGAGAGTGGAACAACGCGTAAGAAGACAGATGCGCGCCTCCATCTAAAGAGCGAAGCAGAAAGCGCAAATAAAAGCCTTACTCCTTTTAAGCTTAACTATTCAACCAAAGACGCTTTCGACCGCTTTATATTTACTCGTAAAACAAAAGATCCGCAAACCGTTAAGTTTGCCTATACCACCTACGTTAGCAACGTGTTTACGCCAACTACCCAAGCGGTAGCGTCTGACTTATTTACCCGATATGTAGATTATAAAGTGGCGCTTTCTTCCATCAAGACGGAGGTCGACTTGGCTACTCATAGTTTACAGGATGTGTCTTACAAACTTGATGAGCGCGAGGGGATAAGACGCACCTACTTCAACGACACCGAATACCATTATTTATTTAGCCAAGAAGCGCAGGCGGACGAGGCGGCGCTAGCGCGTTTACAACTTGCTCAGGAAAGCACGCTGTCTAGGGATGAAAGAAAAGCGCTTATTGTTGAGTCACTGAAAACGGGAAATCAAGCCGAACGCGATGTTTTCCAGCCAACGCTGAATATACATCGCATCAACGAGATAAAACGCAGTTATAGCAATATTAATGATCGGTATAACGCAGTGGCGGCAGAGTTTGGGAGTACGGTAGCAGACCGCTTTGCGAAAACATGGGAAAAGCAGGCTAACTGGAAAAACAAAATTGCTGACTATGAAAAATATCGCGACAACTTATCGAAGCAGTCAATTACGGTTAGCGAGTTAGAAAGCGCGCTACAGGAATACCAGATTGCACATTTCACCGACAATGAGATAAAGCGTCTAAAAGTTATTACAGGGTCGTAAACTGACAGTAGCGCAATATAGTTGTGAAAGACTAGACGTTAGCCTTTTCCCCTGCAAATGGTAATGCAGAGGTATAACCATAAAAATACTGAATAGTTCTATACATAGGCAGAGTGATTTGAAAGCGGATTGTGCAGTTACTAATCTAGAACCAACCCTATATTTAACATTCTGTCATAAGGTCTGTGGCAATCATTATGAAAATATACGAAACGAAAACGGCACCTAACCCGCGTCGAGTACGCATGTTTTTAGCCGAAAAAGGCATTGATGTTGATTACGTGCAAGTCGATATTCAAAAAGGTGAAAACCTAAGTGCAGAAATGCGCGCTAAAAACCCATTAGGGAAAATACCCATTCTAGAGTTAGATGACGGTACCTGTATTGCAGAAACCGATGCGATCTGTACTTACTTTGAAGCATTGCAACCAGAGCCCCCTTTAATGGGAACAACGCCCGTTGAAAAAGCAACGATATCTATGTGGCAGCGCCAAGTAGAGTTAGCCTTCATGATGCAAATTGGCATGTGCTTTCAACATACCACAGGTTACTTTAAAGATCGTATGACACCTGTACCTGAATATGGCAAAGAAGCGGGTATCAACGCGTCTAAATATCTCAATATTCTAGAACGCCGACTTGGTGTAAAAGAATATATCGCTGGCGATACCTTTTCTATCGCCGACATAACCGCGTTATGTGCTATGGATTTCGCCCGAGTGGTAAAAATTCGTATGACTGACGACCACGTTAATTTAGGGCGCTGGTATGAGTCAGTGAGTAACAGAGCGAGTGCAAAAGCCTAATGATAGATTTATACACTGCAGCTACGCCGAATGGCTGGAAAGCCTCGGTAGCGCTTGAAGAAATGGGACTTGAATATACAGCTCATGCTGTAAACTTAATGAAAGGCGAGCAGAAAACACCAGAGTTTTTGGCGATGAACCCGAACGGACGCATACCGGTTATTGTTGATAGAGAGGCCGATGGTCACGTGGTTTTTGAGTCTGGCGCCATCATGGTTTATCTGGCTGAGAAGACGGGAATGTTTTTACCCAGTGATGCCAAGCGTAAAAGCCAGGTTATGCAATGGGTGATGTTTCAGATGGGCGGCATCGGACCTATGATGGGACAAGCCAACGTGTTCCATCGTTATCTAGAAGAAAAAATCCCGGTAGCAATAGCGCGTTACCAAAACGAAGTGCGACGTTTATTCACTGTACTGGATGGCAGGTTAGAAAATCGCGAATATCTGGTAGACGACTACAGTATTGCTGACATGGCTAACTGGTGTTGGGTGCGCACTTACGAATGGTCTGGTGTTAGCATTGAAGGCTTGGACAACCTAATACGCTGGAAGAACAGTATTGAAGCGAGGCCAGCAGCAAGGCGTGGCGTAGAAGTGCCCAATAAAATTGATAAAGAGGCGCTTCTTAAAGGCGCCAAAAATGTGGTTACTAAATAACGCTTTTAACTGAATCGACAAACCGATTGAGCCAGCCTGATGCCATACTCGGTTTGTAAATCAACTCAAAATGCTCTCTATGGCAAAAGTCATAATCTGATACGGACACGCAAGTAAGATCATGACTTTTCGCTATGAAGTCAGGTACGTAGGCCAAAGCCAGTCCTTGCCTGATAATAGATAGCAGTGTGCCAAAATCATTACATCGATAGTGTATAGAGCGGGGGACTTTGTCGTCTCTCCACCCATCAGAGCCTATGCCCCGTTTTATGCCACAAAAAGGTGAAACATCAGGGCATGCAAAGGCGTAAGCTAACAAACTTTGAGTTGTTAATTTCCCCTTGTTTGCTTCAGCTACCGCAGGGTGGCTTTTTGCGGCCGCAACCACATAGGTAGACGACCCTAATAATATGCGATGCAGTGACGGGTCTTTCTCTCGTTCTTCCATTGCAAAAGAGGTGGCGATAGCCACATCGCTACCCCCTTTAGAAACGCTATCCAGCGCTTTCCCTTCCCAGCAAGCGTGGATATTGACGTGAAAGCGATCTTGTGAAGAGGAAGGTTTAGCAAGCAAAGCTGGCAAGTAATATTGAAGCAAGAGTGATGGGCCAGAAACGGTAATGTTGTATAAAGCAGTATTACCCCTAAACTCACTGAGTGCCTGATCGGCTTCGTGCACAAGATGAGTGGCATAAATAAGGAATTTGTTTCCCCGTTGGTTGAGTCGAATATGTTTACCTACGCGGTCAAACAGTTGGCTTTCTAACTGTTGTTCTATGCGTTTCACCACTTTAGACAATGCGCCTGTGGTAACTGATAAGTGCATAGATGCTTTATTCAAGTTCTCATGTTGGGCAACAACAATAAATTTTCTTAAGTCTTCAATATCCACAGCTTTGTCGTCTCTTTGTTTCCGTTTGGGAATTAAATGCGTATTTATTGTAGCTTAATTGTAGGTGGTTATTGTGCCAGTATCACCATTATAAAATTGTTATTAAGCGTATTAGATTTATGAAACGTTTTTATTTGATTGTCTTGTGTTTATATATGGTGGGCACAGGGGCAACAGCGACAACCACAAAAGAACTAAGTGCAGATGGCATTAGTAAAGCATCCAATGCTAGTTCTTCTATACACGCCGGTCATAAAAACCACAAAAGAGTTGGTTCTCACGGTATGGTGCTATTTACAGATGGCACTGAACTCTATGCGAGTCACTTACCCCTTTATTATTCGCCACATGATTACCAACTTATTTATGCAGTAGGAAGTCCGCATAAAGCTACGCTAATTGCGTATCTACAAGCAGGCTCAACCTCTCACAGCAACATGGTGACCCTGTTACCAGAAAATTTTGATTTAAATAAACTTGTTGATGGTGAAAGTTTTTCTATCTCAGCACAGTTTTATAAAGGTCATTTTGAGCGAGGCGGCACTAAGTGGTTGGGTAAATCGGAACTGACATTTGAAAAGCTGATGTTTCAACGTCGTATGGTAAAACAATACAAACCGCCACATTCTGACGAAGATAGCGTTACAAATGAGCCTGATGAAAAGTGGACTAGCATCAGCCTCGGTGACAAGTATTTATACATTCACCTCATTGGCGAACGCCCATCCTTTGATGCACTGTTTATCGTTGACGATTGTCAGGAAACCTTAGGAAACATGCTGGGCGAAAGTGTTCCGAGCAAGGCGCAAATTAAAGAGGTTTTTACTCACTGCGAATCGCCTTTTCTAGTGTACTTTGAAACACAGGATTTTGCGCACTGACGCCGCCGATCTGCACTAGCGTGATTTCAGTTTTAAGATTTTACGCTATCACTTATGGCTTTGATATGCTCAGGGCCTATGCCGCAACAGCCTCCAATGATACTGGCACCTGCCGCTAGCCATGATTGAGCGTAATCCGCATAGCGTTGTGGGGTAATATCGTCACGCAGCTCTGACAAAAGGGCGTTAGCTTCATGCTGACGCTTCCTTTCTGAAAAGCTATTGGCGTATGCACCAGTAGCAATGTTTTCATTCAACTGTCGCGTAATTGTTAGTGCATTTTCCATTTCTTCAGGCTGTGAACAATTAAAAAGTACGCTTTCAACACGCTCCAGTAGAGGCGCGATTTTTTCTAGCGGCTCGCCTAAACGAAGAGTCACAGGCTCGTTTGACGACGCTCTATTATTCAAAGAAAACGACAGCCAAATGGGACGAGAAGACAGTGTTTTTATTAGTGAAACTACGGCATCAGCTTCTTCAATAGAGCAAGCCGTTTCAATAAGCCAAACATCCACAAAAGGCGCTTGCGCTTTGATAAGAGGCGTTAAAATCTCTGCCACTCGTTCTGCATCGAATAAGTCTGGGCGGTACGAGCCAAAAGCAGGTGGCACACAGCCCGCGACTGATAACTTGTTGCTTTTATCCTGCTGAAAAGTAACGGCTTCCTTTGCTAGCTTAGCCGCAGACTCGGCCAGCGAGAATGCTTGCTCGTTAAACGCGGTTTCACCAATATGAAATGGAACGAGGGCATAGGCATTTGTAGTGATGACAGTGGCACCAGCATTTAGAAAGTGGGTATGAACCTCACGCACTAGTTCAGGGGTCTGCATTAATGCCAGTGCGGACCATTCCGGCTGCCTAAAAGGTGCACCAATCTTTTCAAGTTCACGACCCATACCACCATCTAGAATATGAATCACTTTGCTACTTACTGTCATGAAAACCTTAACTGCACATCTGAATAGTTAAAAATAGTTAGCCTGAAGCGCTAAGTTTGCGCTTCCAATCGATTGGGCCTTTACGCCCACGTGACCGGGGCTAATTTGCGCGGGAGTAATTCCTCGCATATCCAAGTCTTTCAGCGCACTTTGGGTTGCTTCAACTAATAATTCTTTTATGTTGCTGGGTATGGCGCCGTCAATGATTACGCCATCTAAATCCAAAAGGCTCATCGCGCACTGTGAAGCGAATGCCAGCCCTTTGGCTGTCTCGCGCACCCAATTTTTTACAAGTGAATCATTGCACTGCCAGTAAGAGGGTGACTCATAAATGTGCTTAGCGTTTTCCCCCGCTTTTTCTAACTCGCTTTCCAATAGATAAAGTGAAGATTGCGTTATTAACTGACGCTGCTGATTTTGACTAAAAAAAGGCAACGAGCCAATAGCGCCGGCATTACCTGTTTTGCCATTGATAAGCTGATTGTTAAGTACCAGTCCGCCGCCTAAAAACGTACCAACAAATATGTATAAAAAGCTATCGTAACGCTTTGGATTGCCGAACGACATCTCCGCGCTACACGCTGCTCCTGCATCATTTTTAATGAAAACAGGTAGGTTTAATAAGCTTTCAAGTTCGGTTTGTGGGTCAAACTCTTTCCATTCTTCTAACTCTTTTTTCGGCGCGCCTGCTTCCTCTGCCCAACTCCAAATTTCAAAAGGCATAGCTACGCCTAAGCCTCTAACCATCTTTTGCTGTGCTGCATCTAGGTTTTTGATTAAAACATTGAATGCACGCTCTGCAAAGTTCAGTAGGTTGCTTACCGTTGGATAGGCGAACTTTTCGTGAAGGGTGGCTTTAACATTGCCTTTTAAGTCGAGCAAGGTTATGTCGAAACTACGGCGACCAACTTTGAGGCCGATACTGAACGCACCGTTAGCATTCAATCCGAAAGGTACCTTAGGCTGCCCTACACCGCCTTTTATAGGCTTTAGGCGTTTGACCAATCCATCGGTTTCTAACTTTTTGATAATTACCGTTGCAGACTGCGCCGACAGCCCAGTCAATTGTGCAATTTCAGCTTTAGGTAAGGCAATGCGTTGCCGTATTAAGGTTAAGATAGCGCGCTCATTCGCAGAGCGATCATCAAGTAATTCTGGTGCGTTTTGTTGTGGCAGGTGAAAAGCCGATTCAATATTCAAAGTAATTACTATCTACCGTTAAAAAATGAAAGAGTTTAATAATACCAATGCGCATAGATAATTGCCCATTCAGAAGACGCTGGCAAGTTTCCTAGCGAAGCGTGGGAATGCAGGAATGTGTCCCTTTTCAAACTCCCAGAATGAAGCTATGAATCTTACCAGACCTTTCAAATAAAAATTTTAATCTTTTTAATACAATAGGTACACATCCTACAATCCTTTTAAAAAAAGTAAATCAATTGGGTTGATTTAATGGTTTTGTTCGTCAATACTATGCCGCAATTAATTAACGATTCGTTAACCTTACGTATTGTGCGCACTAGGTGAACGTCCTTTATTGACATTTTTTGAGTGAGGCTGGTATGAAAATCTTGTGTTTAGGTGAAGTGCTTATTGATATGTTAAGCCAAGGTGCAGCGCCCAAAGATGGCAACATACCAGCCATGAAGCCTTTCCAGCCTTATGCTGGTGGCGCGCCTGCTAACGTGGCGGTTGCTGTTGCCCAACTGGGTGGCGAAAGTGCGATGGTATCGAAGGTGGGTGACGATACTTTTGGCGCCTTTCTTAAAGAAATGCTTGAACACTACAAAGTAAATACTGACTTTGTGTGGACAACTCAAGAAGGCAATACGGCGTTGGCGTTTGTAAATTTAGATGAAGACGGCGAACGTTCGTTCGACTTCTACGTAGATAATGCCGCGCATAAGCACATTTCAGAACAAGACTTGTCGACGATTGACTGCGACAAAAATACAGTACTGCACTTCTGTTCGGGTTCAATTTCTGGCCCTGAACTTATTCCTGGCACCGAGTTTATTTTAAACAAGGCGAAGGAAAACGGCATGATGGTGTGTTTAGATATCAACTATCGCCCAGCGTTTTGGGATGACACGGCCAATGCTCCAGCACGTATTGATGAGGCTGCTAAAAAAGTTTCTGTGTTAAAGGCAAGTCGGGAAGAGTTAGCAGAGCTTTATGGCGAAGAAAATGCCGATGCAAAAGTACAGCAGTGGCTAGATAGCGGTGTGAAGGTTGTATTGGTAACAGACGGTGGCGAGCCAATTCACTATATTACTCAGTCGTTCAGCGGCACGCTGGCATCGCCAAAAATGGATGTGAAAGATACCACCGCAGCCGGTGATTCATTTATCGGTGGGTTCCTGTATTTCCTTTCGACCAAAGTCAAGAACGCGGATGAGTTCGATGCGTGGGCTGAAAACTTTGAAAATGTTAGCGAAGCGACTGAATTTGCTATTCGATGTGGTGCTTACACAGTAACCCAGTACGGTGCATTTAGCGCGCTGCCTACGCAGGCTAATATTGCTAAGCAATAAGCGGTGAATAACCTTTTCAAAAACTGAGTTAATGGCAATAAGAAAGGGTTCGATTGAACCCTTTTTTGTCTTTTAAAGCTATACCAGCAGCATAAGCTAACGCGTTAAGTCGGCCTAGTGCTTATCGGCTCTGCTTTGGAACTTACGCTCTTCGGTATTAACCTTAATCCATTCACCGGTACTGATGTATTCTGGCACTTGTACTACTAGGCCGGTCGAAAGCGTCGCTGGTTTGGTACGAGAAGTAGCAGACGCACCTTTAATAGACGGGTCGGTCTCAACTACTTCTAGCTCTACGCTCATTGGCAAGTCCAAGGCAACCGGGACTTCGCTAACAATGACAACTTGAATGCCATCGGTTTCTTCGTTAATAAACAGAGCTTCGTTCTCAATGCTCTCTTTGTTCAAGTGATAAGGGGTGTAGTCTTCCTTATCCATGAATACATATTCTTCGCCATCAATATACGAAAACATAGCAGGGCGACGAATTAAGTCAGCCATATCTAGGGTGTCTGAGTCTTTAAAGGTTTCATCGTATTTGGCGCCTGTTACTACATCGTACATGCGCATGCGATAGATGCTGCCACCAGCACGACCTTGAGGGACAGAGCGTTCAATGTCTCGCACGATGCAAGTTTTTCCGTCAAATACCACAGTGTTGTTCTTTTTAATTTCACTAGCCTTAGGCATGGCGATTTCCTATTGTTTTATTTTCTTAAGGTGCAAGCCTTGTTTCTATCTCAGCCCATTCTCTGCGATTTTAGACGACTAAGAAAGTCTTTTTGCTGGCTCAGCCTTCTATCAGCGCTTTAACGTTCGCCAAGGTATCAGCTTCATTGGCGGGCTTGTCCCAACGAATTCTATGTATACGGGGAAAGCGCAGCGCGACCCCTGATTTGTGCCTTGACGATGGGTGTACAGCGTCAAAAGCCACTTCAAGTACCAGCTCTTTTTTCACTTCTCTTACCGGGCCAAACCGCCCCACGGCGTTGCGCCTTACCCAGTTATCTAGTTTTTTGAGTTCTTCATCGGTGAACCCGGAATAGGCTTTTCCGATAGGTAGAAGCTGACTGTCTTCCCAAGCGCCGAACGTGTAGTCAGAGTAAAAACTGGAACGCTTGCCGTGTCCTCGCTGTGCATACATCATTACCGCATCCACAACCAGCGGGTCGCGCTTCCATTTAAACCACTGGCCCTTAGGCCTGCCAGGTACATACTTACTATCTAAGCGCTTGATCATCAGACCTTCTACCGCACGATTTTGGCATACTTGGGTGTGAAGCTGGCGCAAAGTTTCAGGTGAAGTGGCATTAAGTGTTTCAGAAAGAAACAAACGACTGTTATTCGTTTTGCTAAACCATTCTTCAAGGGCGTCGCGCCTTGCTTTTAGTGTTTTATCGGTTAGATCTTCACCATTAAGCACTAATGCATCGTAAACGATTAGTCCCACTGGAGAGGAAGACTGTAACGCTTTACTCGGTTTCTTTTTATTAAGGCGTTGCTGAAGGGCATTAAAAGTATCCACGTCTGGCTGTGTGGCGGATGAAGCCTGTTTACCGCTTTTATCACTACTCGTGCGTTGACTAACCGCACCTTGGGCAGTCGATGCTTCAGATGGATGAAAGCCATGTTCTGCATTATGGATAACCAGTAGCTCTCCATCTAGCACCATATTACCGCTTACAGACTCAAGCAGATCAGGAAATGAGTGGCTGATATCATCGCCAGTACGAGAGAAAAGAGCTTTTTCAGCTTCATCGCCATCGACCTCACTATCTTTCTGAGTCTTATCATCAACAGTTTTATTCGACTTAACAACAAGCTGCACGCGAATGCCATCATACTTGTTCTCAATTTGCCAAGCGTCTTTGGTGAAAGCGTCGATATCGCCATCTTCAATGGGGTGAGAAAGCATAACTGGATGAAATGTGACGGCATTTTCAATATCAGGCTTGTCAGCTTTTCCTTCTAGCCAGCTAAGCATATCAACGTAAGGAGGAGTAACCGCATGCCACAGTGTTTCTATTTCTTTAATGTCTTTATTGCCATAGTCGGCCAATATTTGTTTTATAGAGCGCGCCGACACGCCTATACGTAACCCCCGTGTGCCCAACTTTAGCAACGCCCAGCGTTGAGCCGGCGTCATTATTGTTAGGTAGTGGGCTAGCGTCTCAGAAACTTTATGTTTACTGACCGAAGCGAACGTTTCTACCACCTCGGTTAGCGTGGGTAGCGAATCTGTTGGCTCGCTATAGGGCCATAAATGGGCTACGGTTTCACTAACCTCACCCACATAGTCATAGCTCATGGCAAAAAGCGCAGGGTCGGTATGTTCGGTAATAAGCTTTTTTACCGTGTTTCGTTTAAAGAAGTCGAACCGCAATGTACCTGCCATAGCAGCAATCGCCCAGCCCCGGTCAGGGTCTGGCGTATTGGCAATGTAGTTAGCGATGAGCTGCGCCTTGGCTTTGTTTCCAGCCGTGAAATACAGCTGTTCAAGTAAGTGACTGAATGCTTCCACTAATCGCCTCCTTGCTCTTCTTCATCATAACCGACTAGCGATAGCGCTCTGGCTTTAAACCCCATTTTTTCTGCCTGATACATTAGCGCATCTTCTCTGCCGTGGGTTACCCACACTTCTTTCGGATTGACTTCTTCAATGGTTTGCAGCAATTCAGGCCAGTCGCAATGATCAGAGATAATAAGCGGTAGCTCGGCATTTTTTTGCTTAGCGCGAGCGCGGATCTGCATCCAGCCAGATGCCACGACAGGTCGCACGTTAGGCAAGCTTCGCGACCACCTATCGGCAAGTGCCGAAGGGGGCGCAATGACTATCTCACCGTCTAAGGACTTTTTATCTGCAACCTCAGACACTGGAATCAACTCACCTAAGTCTATTCCTAATTGCTTGTATAGGTCACACAGTTTTAGCTGCGCACCATGTAAGTAGATGGGTTTGGTGTAGCTTGCTTCTCGCAGCGCTAGTATAACCCGTTGACATTTACCCAATGCATACGCGCCTACAAGATGGCATCGCTCGGGAAACACGCGTAATGAGTGAAGGAGCTTTTCAATTTCATGTTCAATAGGCGGGTGCTTAAAGACGGGAAGCCCAAAGGTGGCTTCGGTTATTAATACATCGCAGGGGACAACTTTAAAGGGCGGGCAAGTAGGATCGTGACGGCGCTTATAATCACCGGACACCACAACGCGGTAGCCTGCATATTCAATAAGAATTTGTGTAGAGCCCAGAATATGGCCAGCAGGATAGAACGTGGCTTTTACATCGTTAAAATTAATGCTTTCACCCATTGCTATAGCGTGCTGATGAATAGCCATATCTTCCCCGTAGCGGGTTTGCATAATAGCTAGTGTTTCTGAGCTTGCGAACACACTGTTATGACCTGCCCGTGCATGGTCAGCGTGACCGTGTGTGACAAGCGCGGTGGCGACTTCATTCATTGGGTCGATGTAAAACTCACCGGGCTCGCAATAAAGGCCAGTATCGTCAGTTTTTAACCAGGTTGATGGGTGCACTAGTTATAGTCCTGCCAAATCAGAGAATGCTTGTTACTACGTATTTAACCCCCTGAATCGACCACTTGAATTAGGCACTCACTACTGGTTTAACCCGCATTCATCTATTGAATTTGGGTTAGGCTATGATACTGACGAAAACCAATTAGGCTCGGCTACTTTGCTAGGCACTTTCAGATTCTAGATAGTTACGCCAATATGCCAAAGGACCAGGTTTTACCTTGGTCCTTTTTGGTTGAATCGGATTTATATAACGTATTTTAGTACAGATGTTAGCTATGAGGTTTTGTTTGCCTCTGTCGCCAATTCTTGCTCTGCAACTAAGCCGTCGTTTTGCTTGCTCTGTTGCTTCTTATAAAAGCTGCGCAGGTATAGCCTTCTCCATGCCGCTTCAAATGGCCCTTGTTCAGAATGCTTAGTTATAAAATTCGCCAGCAACATTTGAATTGCTGTGAGCGCAAGGGTAATTAACATCAAATCGAGCAGCGTCACGGTATAGGCAAATTCGGGGTAGTAAGCGGGCATAATCACACGAAACAGCACAGCCAGAACAATGGATTGTGTTAGATAGAGGGTAAACGCCACCTTGCCGCAGTTAATAAGTGACTGATACCACCAAGTGGTTGTATTTTTTACTTTGATTAACAGATGAGCGTAGGCAAAAGCACAGAAAATAGCGGGAATACTGGTAAACATAGGGATAACATCTGAGGTTACTTGCTCAAACATTATCTGAGGAATAACAGTAATAACCGAGGTGGCTACGGCAACTATAGCCACTTTTTTAAATACAGTAGAAGAAAAGCCAAGGTTAAAGAAATCGCTTCTATAAAGGTAGGCACCAAACATCATAAGCCCCATCGACTGCCAAAGCATGGTAAAAGGTGCTGCAATAACGGTAGCGAAAACAAAAGAAGCTTGAACGCCAATTTGGAACAAATAACTACTTTGCCATTGTGTAACCTCTTCGGCGTAAGCTTCGCTAGACCTAAGTGGAAGTGCGCCACCGTAGTCGTATCCAAGCGTAAGTACTATGCCAAAAACAAGCATAATGATGCTTCCCACGACTAAATATTTAATGCTTTTTGTGCGAAGCGCTTCTTGGTCTAACGTTAAGTGTTTTAGTACAAAGTAGGCGCAAAAACTGTAATAAAGCAGTATGTCGCCGCCAAATATAAACACGCCATGTATTAACCCAAATAAAAATAGCCATTTAAGCCGAGATTTAGCAAAGTCTAAAAAGTTGTGCCCTCGCTTTTGGCAAGCGTCGAATTGAATAGCTAAACCTGCTCCAAACAACAGGCAAAATAAGGTGCGAAATCTTCCATCTAAGAAAAGCGCGCTAAGTGTCGAGATAATCTCATCTGACAAAAGTG
Organism: Alteromonas sp. ABH4_452; assembly: GCF_056311825.1. NCBI lineage: Bacteria > Pseudomonadati > Pseudomonadota > Gammaproteobacteria > Alteromonadales > Alteromonadaceae > Alteromonas > Alteromonas sp. ABH4_452. The sequence continues at coordinate 761,512 of NZ_CM149973.1, forward strand.
GCTCTTCAAAAAACGCGTAGCCGGTGTGAAAGTTTTGATGGTATGCAATGTTTAAAAACAAAATGCCAAGGATTGCTAAACCTCTAATGGCATCTATGGATTGAATTCGCATTTACGTTCCCTGTAATCATATTTTGTAGTTTAACGAGTGTAGTGTACTCGTTTTCGAAGTGTCGATAATTAAAGTGTATCCGAATATTAACTATTGCTAATAACTTTAATGCACTGATAAATAAAAAGTACAGGAGATACTTATTTTTTCAGGAAAGCTATATTGCGTTGAGTTTGGGCGCTGAGTTTGGGCGCTGAGCTTTGACGATTATTGCAAAGGTAAAAGTAAGGTGTTGGCGTATATAAACTTAACTAAAGAATTGGCGTATAAAGCGGAAAAGGCATAACAGATACTGTAAATGACATTACTTCCCTGCGCTTTCGCTAAGTGGTTTAAGCAAAAAGGCTGGCAACTACGTGATTATCAACAGACCATGTTGGTGGAAAAAGATAAACATGACTGTACGTTACTGATAGCACCAACAGGGGCGGGTAAAACCTTGTCAGGTTTTCTGCCGAGTTTGGTAGAGCTGAGTGAGTTAAATGAAGTAAATGAATCAGCTGAAAACTCAGCTAAAAACAAGGGTAAGCAAGGTGGGTTTAATGGTTTGCATACCCTGTACATTTCACCACTTAAAGCGTTGACTCAGGATATTCATCGCAACCTGTTGCAGCCTATTGAAGAAATGTCGTTGCCTATTACTGCTGAAACGCGTACTGGCGATACGCCTTCTCATAAGCGTCAGCGACAGCGTAAAAAGCCGCCTAATATTCTACTTACTACCCCCGAATCCCTTATGCTGATGTTGAGCTACGCCGATGCCGATAAGCTTTTCGGCAAGCTAAAACGCGTGATAATCGATGAAACCCACAGCTTAATGGCGAATAAACGCGGCGACTTTTTATCTCTTGCCTTAGCGCGATTAAGCGTGCTATCTCCAAGCTGCAAACGCATAGGTTTGTCAGCGACCGTGGCATTTCCTGAAACTTTGGGCGCGTGGCTGGCAGGCAGTGACAGCTTTGCCAATATCATTAAAGTAAAAGCTGGGGAGAAGCCAAAAGTTGAGATGCTGCACTCTAAAGCACGCATGCCTTTTGGTGGCTTTATGGCTCGTTACGCCATTGATGATATCTATGCGGCCATAGAAAATGCACAGACCACGCTGGTTTTTGTCAATACACGAGCCCAGTCCGAGCTTCTATTTCAAATGCTATGGGAAGCAAATAAAGCGGCGCTTCCCATTGCGCTTTATCACGGCAGTTTGAGTAAAGAGCAAAGGCGCAAAACCGAAGCTATGATGGCGAGCGGTATGCTAAGAGCAATTGTGTGTACTTCTGCGTTAGAGTTAGGTATCGACTGGGGCGACGTGGATAAGGTTATTCAAGTTGGCGCACCAAAAGGTGTGAGCCGATTGCTGCAGCGTATAGGGCGAGCGAACCACAGGTTAGATGAGCCTAGCGAAGCGTTACTTGTACCAGCCAACCGTTTTGAAGCGCTGGAATGCCAAGCGGCCATTACGGCCATTGAAAAAGGTGAACTTGATGGCGAAAGCCCTCAGCCTGGAGCCCTAGATATCATTCCGCAGTTTATCTTGAACTGTTTATGTAGCAAAGCTGATAGCCCGGGTGCCTTGTATCAAGAGATACTTACCGCTACGCCTTATCAAGGGTTAGATAGAGACGATTTCGATAAACTGTGGCGCTTCACCCAAGACGGAGGCAGTGCCCTTAATGCTTATGAACGATATCAGCGCTTAACGCAAAACGACGACGGCACTTTTGCGCCTGCAAATCGACGAGTTATACAAAGACACAGGCAAAACATAGGCACAATTGTTGAGGCAGGACGACTCAAAGTAAAGCGCATTAGAAGAGGGAATCAGGGCAAAATTATCGGTGAAGTAGAAGAATATTTCGCCCAGCAGTTAACGCCCGGAGATACCTTTTATTTTGGTGGAGAAGTACTGCGCTTTGAAGCAATCCGTGACATGCAACTTCACGCCAAGCCGGCAAAAGCCAAAGAGCCTAAAATACCCAGCTACGCGGGTGGGCAAATGCCGCTATCTACCTATTTGGCGGAAGGCGTACGGGCAATTCTGGCTACTCAGAAATCATGGAAAGCACTGCCCGCACAGGTACAAGAATGGCTGAAGCTTCAGCAGGCGTTTTCTCAGTTACCTAGCCCTGAAAAGGTGTTGGTGGAGCAGTTTCCATTTAGGCAGGCGCACTATACCTTGTACTACACCTTCGACGGTCGCAAAGCGAACCAAACATTAGGTATGTTGCTAACGCGGCGAATGGAAAAAATGGGCATAAAGCCACTGAGCTTCAGTGTGACTGATTACGGGTTATCGGTAGCATCAGTGAACGCCATCACACAAGGGCAGTTACAGCAGCTTTTTCAGCCGGATATTCTAGGCGACGAGCTAGAAGATTGGATGTTACAAGCGCCTATGCTAAAGCGTTCGTTCAGGCAAGTAGCGGTAGTTAGCGGGTTGACCGAACAGCGTTATCACGCCAGTCAAAAAACCATGAAGCAAGTAACGTTTTCTACCGACCTTATTTACGATACATTGCGTGAGCACGACCGTGACCACATATTACTTAAAGTAGCTCGGGCTGATGCTGAGCGTGAGCTTCTCGACTTACGGCGACTCGCTAACTTACTAATTCGGTATGTAGATTCAGCGACATTAGTGAACCTTGAAAAACCGTCGCCCATGGCTATTCCTATAGTGCTTGATGTGCGCAGTGAACAAGTAAAAGGCGCTGGCGCACAGGCCATTATTGAGCAAGCTAACTTATACGCCGAAGCCGAAACTATGTTAGACGAAGTACGCGCACTGCTATCAGGGACTAGCATTGAATAGGTTGGGACTAAATAGACTATTTAAACTTCGCTTTCCCATATTGACGATGTACCTTTCGCCAAATGCTTTATTTAACAAACATTTGCGATAAGTCCGTTAAGCAGGAAAGCTTAATAATATTTCGCTAAATAAACGAGCAGCGTTACCTAGGTACTAAAAACTCACAAACGAAAAGTAAAGAGGATAATTTGGCAATAACCGACGCGTGGCTGACGGAGAAAGTCAGTCAGCGCCATATCACTATTACGAAATATGCAGACTACTTGTGGTTATTAGACGCACGTGGCGTCGCATATTTACCCGCATGCGACTGGCTGATTGTGTCTGATCTTCACTTAGAAAAAGGTAGCTATTTACGCAGCTATGCGAACCCCATACCTAGCTTAGACTCCACCGCCACGCTTAAACGCTTAGAAAGCATTATTGATGATTACCAGCCTAAACGAGTAATCAGCCTAGGCGATAGCTTTCATGACAAGCATAGCATGTCTCGTATGACCTTTGATGACCGTCGGCATTTATGTAGGCTTGTTGATAGCGTCAATGAGTGGATATGGGTTGAAGGTAACCATGACCCTGATTTACCTGAAGGCATTCCAGGCACGCCATGCTTTGAAGTATTGCTAGATAATATGGTATTCAGGCATGAGTCGGATTTCAACGAAAAGCGACCGCAAGTTATCGGCCACTATCACCCTAAAAAGCGCACCACTATTTCTCGCCGCCGTTACTCTGGTAAATGCTTTACTAACAACAACAGCCTATTTGTGATGCCTGCCTTCGGGCAATTCACCGGCGGGTTAGACATAGACGAAGATGTAATGCTAACGCTTCTGCCCAAGTCGACCCGTCAGGTTTTCATGCTCTGTGACGGCATAGTCTTCAAAATATAGCACACCAAAAATGGGGTCAGAGTCAGCGGGACATTTAGACATTGACCTTCCTTCTAAAAGCCGAAGTAAACAGTGAGGGGGTCAGAGTCAGGACTCTGACCCCCTCATTGTTTTAAGCCTAGTTTAGCGCGCTGAGTTCCCATATACTTTTTCAACTGAACAAAAAAGGAACAGGAAAATGTATCGATTCGGAATTGTCGGCGCAGGAATGATTGCGGATTTTCATGCTCAGGCCATCCACGCTATTCCCAATGCAGAACTAACAGGGATTTATTCACGTTCAATTGATAAAGCAAATGCGTTCTCTCAAAAGCATAGCTGTACACCTTACGACGACTATACGTCGTTTATAACGTCTCCTGAAATTGACATCATTACTATATGTACGCCTTCAGGCTTTCATTTAGAGCCTATATCCGCCGCCGCAAAAGCGGGCAAGCACATCATTTGTGAAAAGCCGCTGGAAGTTACAGCTGACAGAGTCGATGAAATGATTGCGGTGTGTGCTGAAAACAAAGTGATACTAGCGGGCATTTTCCCTCGTCGGTTTAATGCGTCGTCACAGTTACTTAAGCAAGCTTTAGAAGCAGGGCGCTTCGGCAACATTGCCATGGCAGATGCCTATATTAAATGGTGGCGAACCCAAGAGTATTATGAAAGCGGTGCCTGGCGTGGTACTTGGAAGCTTGATGGCGGTGGCGCGTTGATGAACCAGTCAATTCATACAATTGATTTACTCCTTTATGTAATGGGGGATGTAAAGTCTGTGCGAGCAGAAACCAGGCTGGTGGCCCATGATGGTATAGAAGTGGAGGATGTTGGAATTGCGATGCTAGAGTTTGAAAACGGAGCATTAGGCGTTATTCAAGGTTCAACAGCTTGCTGGTCTAAAAGCGGTCATCCGGCAGAGATACAAATCACTGGCTCTCAGGGCTCTGTTTTTATGAGTGACGACAAATTTCGAGTCTGGGAGTTTGCTGACGAAAGTGAGGAAGACGAAGAGATCAGATGCAAGTATGGGCTTTCTGAAAATGAAGCGGGAGCTGGAGCGGCTGATCCATCCGCTATCGATTTCGTGTGGCATCAGAGAAACTTCGAAGATGTATTAAATGCCCTTGATAACGGCACCAAGCCGCTTGTGGATGGATTTGAAGGGCGTAGATCGATTGCGCTACTAAACGCTATTTATCGCTCAGCGAAAAACGGCGGTGAAAAAGAAATGGTGTAAAAATGGGGTCAGAGTCAGCGGGACATTTAGACTTTGACCTCTCTTACAAAAGCCGAAGTAAACAATGAGGGAGTCAGAGTGCTGACTCTGACCCCTTTGTTTGGGTTAGTCGCGCCAGCGCTTGGTTAGTTCTTCGTAGGCGTCTATACGGCGGTCACGGAAATAAGGCCAAATGCGCTTAACCTGCTCGGTACGTTCCATATCAAGCTCTACTGTTAGCGTAGTTTCACCATCAGCTTCGGCTTTTGCCAAAATCTCACCTTGCGGGCCTGCTACAAAGCTTTGTCCCCAAAACTGAATGCCTGGGTCACCTTCAACTGGTGACGCTTCAAAACCAGTACGGTTTGCCACGATAACCGGTACCGAGTTTGCCACAGCGTGAGAGCGCTGAATGGTTTCCCATGCACCGTGTTGGCGGCTACGCTCTTCTGCTGTGTCAGTTAAATCCCAGCCGATAGCCGTAGGGTAGAACAGCAAGTCTGCACCTGCCATTGCCATCAGGCGAGCTGCTTCTGGGTACCATTGGTCCCAACATACCAAGACGCCAAGTTTGCCTACACTGGTCTCAATCGGTGTGAAGCCCATATCGCCCGGCGTAAAGTAAAACTTTTCGTAAAAACCCGGGTCGTCAGGAATATGCATTTTACGGTATTTGCCCGCAATTTCTTTACTGCGGTCAAACACGACTGCGGTGTTGTGATACAAACCTGAGCCGCGTTTTTCAAAAAGCGACGTCACTAAAACGATATTGTGCTTTTCGGCTAGCTCACCAAAAAAGTCTGTCGCTGGACCTGGTATTGGTTCAGCCAAATCAAAGGCGTCAGTATCTTCTTGCTGGCAAAAATACAGGGTACTGTGCAGTTCTTGTAGCAGAATGCACTCGCAGCCCTCAGCCGCTAATTTGGCAATTTGCTCGGCACTTTTATTCCAGTTCGTTGCTTTATCGTTATCGGCAACGGCCTGTTGTACCAGACCCACTTTTAGCTTAGCTGGGCGCATGTAATGACACTCCTTTCTTTAAGGTGGTGATAATCGAATCTTTTAACGTATCTATGGGTACTTGCATAGAAATACAATGCAAGCTGCCGTATTGTCTTACGAGTACACTACAATCAATTGGTTCAACAATATGATTGGGGTGTGCTTTTTGCACAGTCTCGATGGCTTCAGCATCTTCTTTTTCACCATACACAGGCAACAAAATCGCGTTATTACAAATCAAGTAATTTGCGTACGATGCCGGCAAGCGATCTCCTTCATCGTTTACTATATGAGGCAGCGGTAAATGAAATTGTTTATGTTCAGGCAATTCAAGGGCGCACTCCTCACATAACGCCTTCAAACCTTCGAAGTGACTATCATTAGGGCGGTTGTTACACGCTTGAATCACTAAGCCTTTACTCGGGGTGAAGCGCACTAAGGTGTCGATGTGACCGTCAGTATCATCGCCTTCTAAATGCCCATGCTGCAATATGGTGACCTTACTGCAGCCCAGCATATCTTTAAAGGTATCTTCGTAAGCGCTTAGCGACATATCTCCGTTGCGTTCAGGGTTCAGTAGGCACTGAGCAGTACTTAATAGGTGTCCGTCTTCATCAATTTCCAGCGCGCCACCTTCAGCCACAATAGGGCTGCTGCGCAGTGCAGAATTGCACATGGCGGCGAGGTAACGCTGATTGACAAGGTTATCTTCTGAAGCGTTGAACTTGTTACCCCAACCGTTGAAACGAAATTCTACGGGCGAGCCGTTACCTTCACTGTCTTTACACGTGATAAAGCTGTAGTCGCGCATCCAGGTATCATTAAAGGATGCAGGAACAATAAGCACTCGGGCATTTTCGGGTAAACGGGGCTTAAGATCATCAACGTCACTTGGCGCGCATAATAAAATGACACCCGCGTTATTGCGGTTCACTGCTGCAATCACATTCAGGTAGGTTGCTCTTGCTTCTTCCAACCATGGAGCCCAATCGGTTTGTGCATGTGGCCATGCCAACATAACAGCATCAATGTCGTGCCATTCAGGCGCCATAATACGGTTGCCGTTCATAGTAGAAATCCAAGTCGCTTTAAAATAGGGAGTGGATTATAGCCATGCCGCAGTACCAGACCAAGGCTAATGGCGATGAAATTAATTGGCGGTGACGATTAATTTAAACCACCTAAAACGTAAGCCTAGCTTAAAGGCTATAATTTCACTTCAAATGTCGCCCACCATTAAGGTGAAGTGTTTGGCCTGTCACGTAGTCGCTGTCAAATAGATAACGCATGGCTTTAACAGCCTCTTGGGCACCCGGTACTATTTCGAGTAGCGACTTCTTCACTGCTTTTTGTTTATAAGCTTCATCGTCACCTTCATTAAACATGAGTAGAGCCGGTGCAATACTATTCACTTTCACCTTTGGAGCCAGCTTTTTTGCAAAAGACAAAGTGAGATTATGCAACGCAGCTTTACTCGCCGCGTAAGCCATATGCTTTTCACTGCCGGTATCTTGCACATAATCAGTCATGTGAATAATGTCAGCTTGTTCTTCACAACCGCACAGCGCTTCTTCTAATGCTAAATTAATGCGATAGGGAGCAACCGCATGAATCATCATCATGCGTTCCATTAAGTGTTGCTTATTACCATTATCTTTCTCTTGAGCCCAATCTGATGCATTGTGAATGATCCCTCGATAGGTTTTACTGATTGCCTTAATCTCATCAATTGCTCGATCAATAGCCGCCTCAGTGCTAAAATCCGCCTGTAAGACTGTTGCACCTTTTTCTTCAAGCATTGCAATACTAGAGCGATGCGTTCGATAAGTCACAACAACGCGATGACCTTGTTCGAGTAAACTTTCGGCCATCGCTAAGCCCAATCGTTGGCTGGCGCCTGTTATCAGTACAGGTGAGTTCAAGATAGTGTCCTTCTTTTCTAAGAGGTAACAGTTTTATTATTCCGTGCTAAATGCACGTGTGGTAGCAACAACATTAAATAAAAGTCATGTTGTCGTATAACCGAACTTTTACGAGTTGAAAGGCGTATCAGTTCAAAAAAAGCAGTAACAACGGATAAAGCAATGTTAGCAAAAGAAGCGGTAATTGTGCGTGATGCACTAGACCCCTCTATATCAGAGCCGGCACAACGTGTACGTGAAGCATTAGAAGCCAAGGGTTTAGAAACGCCTATGGTGGCTAATGGTCTTTCTGACGAACAAAAGCGCCAACGAATTGAAAGTGCTATGCGTGACGTAATGGACACGCTTGGACTTGACCTTACTGATGACAGCTTGTGCGACACGCCTAGCCGTATTGCCAAAATGTACGTCAATGAGATTTTTGGAGGCTTGGATTACCGCAAGTTCCCTAAGATTACTGCTATTGAAAACAAAATGCAGATAGACCAGCCTGTTCAGGTATCTGACATTAGCTTAACAAGTACCTGCGAGCATCACTTTGTAACCATTGATGGCACAGCCACAGTATCTTACATACCTAAAGATACGGTGATTGGTCTTTCAAAAATAAACCGTCTTGTAGGCTTCTTTGCTCAACGTCCTCAGGTACAAGAGCGTTTAACGCAGCAGGTGTTAGTTGCACTGCAAACATTAACGAATTCAGAAGATGTTGCTGTAAGTATTAACGCTACGCACTATTGCGTAAAAGCGAGAGGAATTCGAGACACTAATTCCTATACGAAAACGTCAGCGTTAGGTGGCCGTTTCTTAACAGACAGTGAATTAAAACGAGAGTTTTTCCGTTAAGTAAGTTGGGAAAGCCCTCACAGACAAATTAGAAAAGCCGCTTTTTAAAGCGGCTTTTTCGTAGATACCTAGCATGATTTCTTACTTGAAAAGGTGTTCGCTATCTAAAGCGTCAACAACAAGATTAATTCGGCCACCAATACCATCGGCGGGAATAAGACTGAGTACTTTGTTACAACAACCACAAGACTCATGTTGTTCGAGGTACATGTCTCGAGATGCGTTTAGTTGAAAATCATTAATTGCGCCGCAATAGGGGCACATGTATTCCAATGCTTTAACACTTTGCATAGCTTTATCCGTTACCATGTTTTACATATCCATATGACGTAAGTCGAAAACCAGTGTGTGAAAAAGTAATTTGTATTACCTCGACGTTTTAGCTTTTAAAAGAGAAAAGCTAAAAATCTGCAAGATACAAACCACACACATCGGTTAAGCGCTACTTTCGCGTTAACTAGCCTGTAAATAAGCTGAATAGCCGCCTTGCGGGATTATCTCACAAAGATTTTGGATAACCCTTATCCACGACTAAAGTATAGTCCGTAATTCTTTTGCTGCCTGTGTAATTTAAGGTTATTTCGTAAGTCGTTGGCTTCGAAGCTAATTAATTTTTATTGGCGGTAACCCACCCGCCGCGATGGGTACAACGAGTGGGTCACAATGTATGAAAGGTCGCGTTAGTTGGCCAAAAGCCATAGCTGCTGATAGGGGGCGAGTAATAAAGGTGCAGCTTCCATAGTCACAGTTTCACCTGACAGCAGGTCTGTGGTCGATGTACAGTTGACTGTCGCCAATAGAGAACGCTGAAGCTGTTGCTCATGTTCACTGAAATTACAGATAACAAGGAGCTTTTCACCTGCATCATTCTCGCGCATAAAAACAAAACAATGTTGATTGTCAGCATTTAATATATGTGTTTGAGCTTGGCCAAAAACGGAATACTGTTTTCTAGTTTCGATCATTTTTTGCAAGCCTTTAAATACGCGAAGGCTCGCGACTTCCGCTTCACTAGACGGTGCTGTCTTACCTAGGGCCAATGCGGTATCTTCTTCATTAACCGCGATGCGATTAACCCATCTGTCGTCATGCTTTTTACTTTCGTCTTTGCAGTAGCTGTAGTCGTTTAGCTTTCCAATTTCATCGCTGGAATAAAGTAAAGGGATGCCGCCGATACTGAAAGTTACTCCATATAACAACAACATGCGTTTAACGGCTTCGTCGATACCTTGTGCGTCACCGTTTTTAAGTGCGCCTTCTAAGCCGCACAGCGATGCCAGTGAACCACATACACGACAATCGCCATTACTTGGGTTTTCTGCAAATGGCACACCGTTAGCAAAACTTCCCTCAAAGCGACCAGTATAAAATTGGTTGAGGAAATAGCGATGATCGAAGGGGTTTATACCCAATTGATTAGCGACAGCATCATCGAACGTCCAGCCTATGTCGTCGTGACAGCGTACGTAGTTAACCCAAGTACACTCGTTTGAAATAGCGAAGCTCTTTTTCATAGAGTGTGTAAGCAGGCGTGTTTTACGTGTAGCTAGAGAGTTCCACAGTAATGCCATTAATAACGGGTTATAAGAAAGCTGGCATTCATCTTTATCGATATACTTCAGCACCTCATCTGGATGAACAATAGCTTCTGACTTAAATACCACCGCTGGCGCAACAATTTGCAAACAGCAGTTGAACGCTTGAATCAGTACGTGTGCTTTCTCCTGATTTTCGCAGTCGGTCCCCACTTCTTTCCAAATAAACGCAAGTGCGTCTAAACGTAACGCTGCGCTACCAATGTTAGCTAGAAATAGCATTTCAGAGGTAATGGCATTAAAAACTTCAGGGTTGCTGTAGTTTAAATCCCACTGAAAGCTGTTGAAGGTCGTCCAAACCCATTTTTCAATCTGTTCGTTAAAAGTAAAGCTGCCTCTTCTAACTTGAGGAAAAATCTCTCTTAACGTTTGTTCATATTGATCGGGAATAGTTCTGTCATCAAATAAGTAGTAGTAATTTTGATATTGCTTGTCGCCATTTAATGCCGCTTTTGCCCACGCATGTTCATCAGAGGTGTGATTAAACACAAAATCTAGCACCAGGTTAATTCCTTCCTTTTGCAGGGCCGACGAAAGCTTTTCCAAATCTTTTACAGTACCTAAAGAGGGATTTACCTTGCGGTAGTCCGAAACAGCATAGCCGCCGTCACTGTCGCCTTGCGGCGCGTCATATAGCGGCATTAAATGTACATAGGTTACACCTAGCGCTTTAAAATAAGGAATTTTATCGTGTAAGTCTTTTAGCGTTGGCCCCATTAAATCTACATAGCAGGCCATGCCTACCTGTCGCTCGTCGCGATACCACAAGGGAGCTTTTAGCCTTTCATTATCAAGCTTTTTAAGCGCTGGCTTTCGACTTTTTAACCCATCTCTTAATATTTCAATGAGTTTTTGTAAATGAAAATAGCAGTCATACTGATGTCCATAGACGCAGGTATAATGTTTAAAAAGTCGAGGGAAATGCGCTTTTAATCGCTGGGTAAACGTCGTTGCATCTTTCTTGGTAAGTCCAGATAAATCGGTAGATGCCAAGATGCGCTCTAAACACATACTGCTATCGGCAGCGTAGCTCATAGAAAACTCCATAGTATGACGCGGTTGAAGGGCTAGCGAACCTATTCTAATTAACAGGTTTACAGGCTTTTTAAATTCTGTTAACTTTCATCTTAAACGATTAAGTTAATTTTTCCAAATGAGATGTTAAATTTGTTATCAAATTTATTACATCGTCGTTTTTAATTACTAAATATGTGAAATAAGTCAGTGCTTCAAACATCTATTGTTTGTCAAAACTGACATGTTTTTTTATACGTGCATACGGATATAAATTTTCGTTATGCCGCTGTTGTGAGACTGACTATGCCTAACCAAGACCGTAGTAGCAGAATTATCCGGTGGTTAACCTACCTAATGTTTATGATGTTTGCGATGACATCAGATTCAGTAGGCGAGATTATCAAAGAAGTGAAGGTGGCGTTTTCCGTCACGAATGCGCAAGCAAGTTTAATGCATTCTCTGCCTATGCTGGGTATCGCCCTTTCTGGTTTGTTCTTGGGGTTTCTAGCCGATAAGTTAGGTCGTAAGCCAACCATTATTATAGGGTTAGCATTGTTTGGGTTAGCTTGTTACAGCTTCCTTATTGCTAATGACTTTATGTTGATTGTTAGTTTGATGAGCTTGTCAGGGGTGGCCGTTGGTATTTTCAAAACAGGTGCGCTGGCCCTTATTGGTGACATTTCAACTTCAACAAAACAACATACTGCAACGATGAACGGTGCAGAAGCTTTCTTTGGTGTTGGCGCGATTATAGGCCCTTTAATTGTAGCCTACCTTATCCATCAAGGGGTAGCATGGCAATGGCTTTACGTTATTGCGGGCGGCGTTTGTACTGTTCTTATTGTCGGTGCGCTGCTGGTCAAATACCCGGCTTATTCTCGTGACACGTCTTCTGGTGAAAATAAAGTATCCATTGCGCAAAGCTTAAAACTCGTAAAAAACCCTTACGCGTTAGGCTTTTCAATTGGCGCATTTTTATATGTTGCGGCAGAGAGTGCTATCTACGTGTGGATGCCTAGTTACCTAGTATGCGACGCAACTACGCTTAAAGCGACCTACGACTGTTACAGTGAGGGGTTTTCTCAGACTTTGGCTATTTATTCGGTAACCGCATTTTTTATTTTGCGTGCCGCAGGCCGTTTCTTGGGAATTTGGATGATGTCTCGCTTCAACTGGGCGTTGGTGTTGATGTTGTTTACAGGCGCTATAGTACTGTGCTTCGGCTTGGGGTTATGGGGTGGAAAGCAGCTCGCGCTTTATTTGTTCCCACTCACAGGTATTTTCATGTCGGTCATTTACCCTACGTTCAATTCGAAGGGAATAAGCTGCTTCCCTAAACATCAACACGGTAGTGTGGCAGGAGTTATATTGTTCTTTACTGCTGCTGGCGCAGCGGCTGGCCCTTTTATCATGGGGCTTGTAAGTGACGCTAACGGCGGTGATGCAAAATACGGCTTCATGGTCGCCACAGGTTTTGCCGCGTTGCTGTTTATCGGCTTAGTATATAACTTCGTTAAGAACCCCACCAAAGTGCGTTTAGCAGAAATTGAAGCGAGTGAGTACGCTAACTAAGTGAAAATAACCGCGAGGCTAGTCGCTCGCGGTGTTAGTTAACCTAAACGTGCCGGACTTATGTTCGGCACTGGTTTTTCGTAGCGTTGTTGTTTAAGCTTCCCAATATTCCCTCATTTATCAATCTGTAATAACGTCCCATGGATGAATTAAAACAAGCCCAAGCCCTTTACGACACGCTGGTTGAATTTGCTGTGACCTACAGTTTCCAAATTGTAGGTGCCATTATCATTTTCTTACTTGGCTGGTGGGTGGCAAATAAAATAGGTCATGTGGTTGAAAACCTCATGGTGAGCAAGAAGATTGATATCACGCTTAGCCGATTTACCGGTGGTATATGCAAGCTGGTAGTACTTGGTATAGTCATCATTATCGCGCTTGGGAATGTGGGTATCAGCGTAACGCCTTTAATTGCTGCACTTGGCGCTGTGGGGCTAGGTGCCGGTCTTGCTATTCAGGGCATGCTGGCAAACTATGCCGCAGGTTTTACGATAATCATTACCCGCCCGTTTGTCGTTGGGGATACTATTCGCGTTCGTGGCGTAGCTGGTGTTGTTGATCAAGTCATGCTGCCTTATACCATTCTTATTGATGAAGATAACGTGCACATACAGATTCCCAATAAGCTAATTGTTGGGGAAATCTTGCATAACTCTGCTGAAAACATGCTTATAGAACTCGAGATAGGCGTTGCTTACTCCAGTAATGTAGATAATGTCATTGAAGTAATTCGACATGCAGTTGCATCTGTTGACGGTGTTAGTGCAGAAAAAACACCTGCTATTGGTGTCGATAATTTTGGTGACAGCAGTATTAATTTTGGAGTTCGAGTTTGGGCTCCTGCGACAAGGCATTTCGAAGTGCGCTATGCGCTTAATCAAGCCGTTTTTAATGCCCTTCAACAGCACAATATTGATATTCCATTCCCACAACGGGAAGTTAGAATGTTGGACTAGGACAAGGGAATCTACGCAGACTTATTGTCAGATAAATGCCGAACAGCCACTCAGCCGTTCTGCATTTTTTTATAATTCGTAAAGTTCTAGCGGTAACCCGTCAGGGTCTTGAAAAAACGTAAAGCGCTTACCGGTATATTCGTCGGTCCTAACCGGCTCACATTCCACACGCTTGTTAGTTAAGTGATCAAACATTTCATCAAGGTTGTCTACTTTAAATGCCAAGTGTCTAAGCCCTTGTGCTTCCGGGCGCGAAGGTCTTTGCGGTGCCCCTGGAAACGAAAATAACTCAATTTGACTACCGTCAGGCAGGCCAAGGTCGCATTTATATGAGTCCCTGGCTTCTCTGTAATTTTCGTCAATGATGGAGAACCCTAACACCTCGGTATAAAACGCTTTTGAACGGGGATAGTCACTACAAATAATAGCAACATGGTGAAAGCCTTTTAGCATGCTATTTCCTTACTAGTGCTTACGGCATTTCTTGGCCACGAGCGACTTCAAACAACTTGTACCAGTGTTCGCGAGAAAGGTGAACGTCCATCGCTTTCTGACTAGATTTGATACGTTCTACATTGGTGCTGCCTAACACAGGCGCGATATTGGCAGGGTGTCGCATTATCCATGCTAAAACAATGGCTTCAGGCGTTGTTTGATATTCGCTTGCAAGCTGTGCCACTAAATCTGCGGTAGCTGCATCTGCACTAGTCTCGGTTTTCGCCCCTGTATATTTTCCTTGAGCCAAGCTTCCCCAAGCCTGAAGCTGAACATTATTCATCATGCAGTATTCAAGGGTTCCTGGTGCATAACCCATATTGCGATTTGCCGCGCTGTTGCTGGTTATTCCGTCTTCTAACCAGTCTCTAAAGCCAAGACTCATTTCAAGTTGGTTAGCTACAATAGGTGTCGACAGTGCTGATTGAAGGTAGTTTATTTGGTGCCCATGCATATTAGACACACCTACGTGCTTAATCTTTCCCTGTTGCTGCAGCAGTAGTAAGGTGCCAGCCACTTCTTCTAGCTCCATAAGCGGGTCGGGGCGGTGGAGCAACAGTATATCGAGTTGCTCGATACCTAAACGAGAAAGTATACCTTCGACCGAGGTGTGAATATGATTTGCCGAGAAATCATAGCGCTTTGGTCCTAAATCGTCCTCAAAGCGTATTGCACATTTAGATTGAATAAGCATTTTGTCTTTAAGCTCTGGGGCTTGCTTAAGCGCTTCACCAAAGGCAGTTTCTGCCTTACCGAATGTGTAAATATCAGCATGGTCAAAAACGTTAATATCTAAGTCTAGTACAGCGTCGATGATTGATCTTGCTTGGGTAACATCGGCTTTAGTGACGGGGTCATTATTCCAACCACCCCCTAAGCCCATACATCCATAAATTAGGCGGCTTGCATGTGGAAAGTGTGCATTCATATAGTTTTCTCCCTTTAAAGGTGTGAGTGAACAAAATTGCCTTTGCACTCATAGAAGCTTTGGCGCTTATTCTTATTATCAACTGGGCTGTACTCTAGTATGACGTGTTGGATAATAAAAGCTTGATTAGTCGAGTGTCTTTTAACTAGCGACAGTTAACGCTTAGGATATTTATGGTGTGAATTAGCAATAAAGATCACAACTGCTGGTGTAGGCGTTTTAATATCGTAGTGAATATTCATCGCTACAAACTCATCACAAGAGAAGAGGGTTTATGTTGAAAAAATGGTTTTTATTGGCAATTGCACTACTTGTTGGGTTAGCTGGCTGCACCGGAGTACCGGAAAACGTAAAGCCAGTTAAAGGTTTCGAGCTTCCTAGGTATTTAGGGGAGTGGTATGAAATAGCGCGCTTTGACCACAGTTTTGAAGAAGGGTTAAGCGAAGTCACAGCAACATACAGTATGCGCGAAGATGGTGGCGTGAAAGTGATTAATCGCGGTTATTCAAAAGAAGAAGGTAAGTGGGATGAAGCCGAAGGCAAAGCGTATTTTGTAGAGAACGAAACCACAGGACATTTAAAGGTGTCCTTCTTCGGCCCGTTTTACGCGAGCTATGTCATTATGGAACTAGACAAAGAAGGTTATCAATATGCACTGATAACAGGCCCGGATAAAGATTACCTTTGGATATTAGCGCGGACACCTTCAATTTCAGACGAAGTTCGCATGCGTTTATTAGAAAAAGCGACCGCGGCTGGGTACGATGTTAGTAAGCTTATTTGGGTAGAGCACGGCCAAGTGAAATCATAGCTGCTATCAAGCGAGTTGTTCTGCGCGCAAATTGGGAATTGTGCTATTATTGCGCGCAATTCCCCTCTGTTTGAATAAGTATTAAGAGAGACAAGGCATGCAAACGCTCAACATTACTACGCCAGACGATTGGCATCTTCATTTTCGCGACAACGAAATGCTGGCTGAAACAGTGCCTGCAACTGCGCGTTGTTTCCAACGCGCTATCGTTATGCCGAACCTAGTACCACCCGTAGTTAATGCTGAAATGGCGATGGCATATAAAGGGCGAATTGAGGCTGCGCGACCTGAAGGCAGTAACTTTGAGCCGTTAATGACTTTATTTCTTACCAACCAAACTACGCCGCAGGATATTATCGATGCAAAGCAAGCAGGCGTAACCGCATGTAAGCTTTATCCAGCAGGCGCGACGACTAATTCAGACGCGGCGGTAAAAGGTATTCAGGCTTTATATCCGGTATTCCAAGCCATGCAAGAGCAAGGTTTGCTTTTGCTGATTCATGGTGAAGTTACCGAGCATCACATTGATATTTTTGACCGTGAAAAAGTGTTCATAGACACACATTTAGGTCCCATTGTTGAAGCATTTCCTAAGCTGAAAGTGGTGTTTGAACACATTACCACAGCAGATGCTGCTAGCTTCGTAGCGGGCGCGAGCGAATTTGTGGGCGCTACTATCACGCCTCAGCACTTATTGCTTAACCGCAACGATTTACTGGTTGGTGGTGTACGCCCTCACAACTATTGCCTGCCGGTGCTTAAGCGAAATACCCATCAAAAAGCCTTACGCGATATGGTGGCAAGTGGTAATAAGAAGTTCTTTTTAGGTACTGATTCTGCACCTCATGCTAAGCATAAAAAAGAGAATGCTTGTGGGTGTGCAGGTTGTTACAGCGCATGGTCTGCAATAGAGCTTTATGCAGAAGTGTTCGAGCAGTTAGGTGCAATAGACAAGCTTGAAGGTTTTGCTAGCTATTACGGTGCAGACTTTTATGGTTTACCGCGAAATACAACTACAATGACGTTAGTAAAAGAGTCGTGGACGGTGCCAGAACAGGTAACCCTAGCTGATGGTACCGACATGGTTCCATTTTTTGCGGGGCAAACACTACAGTGGAAATTAGAAAAGGCATTTCAAGCGTAAGCTTATTCTATATGTTTTGTACGCGTGCCCTGTGGAACGTTTCCATAAGGGCACAAACGCTCTTCTACACCCATTCAAACGATTTTACTGACACTTTTCCATCATCTCACTTTCTTCGAAAGGTGGCATGATGAACCAAGAATATGGCGTAGCTCATCATATAGAACATGGTGTAGTTAACTTTTGGAACCCAAATTAATGACCGTTGAAACAGTTAAGCATTTAGATATAAACCCTGCCATCGTTAAAGCACTAGACTCTCAAGGCATTCACCAACTTTCTCCAATCCAGGCGCAGTCGCTTCCCGAAGCGCTTCAGGGAAAAGATGTGATTGGTCAGGCACAAACAGGTAGCGGTAAAACCTTATGCTTTGTGATCCCAGCCTTGCAGCACATTGAAGTTAATGATTTTACTACACAAGCCATAATGCTTTGCCCAACCCGTGAGCTTGCCGACCAAGTAGCGCAGCAGTGCCGTAGTGCGGCTAAAAATATCGGTAATATTAAAGTAACCACCTTATGTGGCGGGCAGCCTATGGGGCCGCAAATTCAGTCGTTAAAGCACAGTCCGCACATTATTGTAGGTACTCCTGGTCGCGTGATGGATCATGTGGAAAAGCGCCGTATTGATTTACGCAATGTAAAGCTGCGTGTGCTTGATGAAGCCGACCGCATGTTAGATATGGGCTTTGAAGATGATTTACGCATTATCTTCGGACAGACGCCAACGCAAGTGCAAACACTATTGTTTTCCGCAACTTTCACCGAGCAAATTGAGCGTGTGGCGAAGCAGTACTTGCATGACCCAGTAACCTGTAAAGTAGAAGCGCAAGAGAGCAAGCCGGCAATTACTCAGTTAGGCTATAACGTGTTGCCTCATACTAGAACGCAGGCGCTAAAAGCCGTATTAACCGAATATCAGCCTAAAAACGCCATTGTTTTCTGTAACCGTAAAACGCAGGTAAATGAAGTTGTTGAAGAGCTTATAGAAGATGGATTCAGCGCTAAAGGGCTTCAGGGGGATATGGAACAGCACCAAAGAACTTCAGTGCTTATGCAGTTTGCAAGCGACGCGCTACAAGTGCTTGTTGCTACCGACGTTGCTGCCCGTGGATTAGACATCGATGATATTGCCTGTGTTATTAACTACACAGTAAGCGAAGAGCCGGAAACCCACATTCACCGCATTGGCAGAACGGCACGTGCGGGCGCTCAAGGTATGGCGATAACGCTAGTAAGCGAGGAAGAAGAACACTTTTTACGAAAGATCGAAGTATTGCAAGAAAGTGATATTCCGCTTAAAGGTGCGCAAAGCTTACGTTTTCATAAAAATAAAATTACCCAGCCTGACTTTACCTGTATTTCACTAAGCGCGGGTAAAAAGGAAAAGCTTCGCCCTGGCGACTTGGTAGGTGCACTTACCAAAGATGCGGGCATTCCTGGCGACGACTTAGGCAAAATTAAAGTGCAAAACAGCATGAGTTTTGTCGCAGTGAAAACGCGAAGCGTGAAAAAAGCCATGACCCAGTTTAGAGAAGGTAAGATCAAAGGAAAGCGTATTCGAGCCCGAAAGCTTTAATAAGCGCTTCGATCAACGCTTTAACAGATAAGTATTATGTTATACGAAGGAAGGTGAGTGTGGTTGCTGAAACTGACTTGAATGTTTTACTAAAAAATTTGAGCCCTGTGGCAAATAGTGAAAATTACGTCTTCACAACTTTGCCTGCTGACAGATTAACCAGTACGTTAATGTCGTTAGCTAAGGGTATGTTTCAGGAACGCGAGGGCACCACGCTTATTCTTCCGGTTGCTATAGCCGAGAAAGCTAACCTGCAATTTGAGGGTTATTACCGCTGTATAACCTGTGAAGTACATTCTAGTTTGGAAGCGGTAGGCATGACGGCAGCTATGTCCACCGCGTTGGGTAAGGCAGGAATTAGCGCCAACGTGGTGGCCGCTTATTATCACGACCACATTTTTGTGCCAGCTGAAAAAGTCGACTTGGCGATAGAAGTTTTAACTTCGCTGTCTCACTAGGCCCTCCCATTCTCTTCCTGCTTTTTTTCTTTTCCCGAGAACG
Source organism: Alteromonas sp. ABH4_452 (assembly GCF_056311825.1). Classification (NCBI taxonomy): domain Bacteria; kingdom Pseudomonadati; phylum Pseudomonadota; class Gammaproteobacteria; order Alteromonadales; family Alteromonadaceae; genus Alteromonas; species Alteromonas sp. ABH4_452. The sequence continues at coordinate 780,900 of NZ_CM149973.1, forward strand.
CATTAACCAGCCCCATGGTTAAGCAATATTGTGCTCCATAGTAAGTTGTCATTACCCAAAAGGTAGACAGTGGAAGCGGGGTTTTGAAAACCGATTGAGCGAGAATGGCATCTGATATCACAAAAAGTAACGCACCGGTTACGATTAGCTTGGTTTGAGCTAACCACACCGCGGTTAAGCCCATCAGCGTGATTACGCTAATGTATGCCACTACAGGGTAAAACAACGAACCTGATGCAGGCAGAATATGACCGGCCATCACTGCCGTAAAACTAACAATGGTAAGGCTAATTAGCCATTTCACATTGTGTGAAATAATATCGCTTGAGAGCGCTTTGGGTTTGTGGTGATTTAGATTGGCAAAACACGCGGCATAAGATAAGTGCGCGAGAAAAAAGCAAGACAGGCCTGATATAAAACTTTCTGCAAAGGGCAATGCCAGACTAACATCTCCGGCAAGACTAAAAAGTAACGCCGTCAACACCATGTATCGCGGCATGGCGCTAAGTTTTGTATAGGCGAAAACTGCCAGTACCACAATAGGCAGGGCTTTGGGTAAGAATTGCGCCACGTAGGGGGTAAGCGGCAACGTCACCAAGTAAATCAACGCTAAGCTGCTAAAGACAATAGTTGTTCTTACATTCATATTTAGCCTTTTTGAAACTGCTCAGTCATACACTTCAACACGAAAAAAAAGCCCCAGTTTGACGAACAAAACATGGGGCTTTAACTGTCGTATTATCTACGCATGCATGTGTGTGCAAATTACCAAATTTTCACGCGTTCTTCTGGCGGCAGATACAACGCATCGTCTTCGGTAACGTTAAAGGCTTCGTAGAATTCTGGTACGTTGCGCACAGCACCGTTGGTACGGAATTTAGTAGGAGAGTGCGTATCGGTCTGCACTTGGCTGCGCAACGCTTCTTCGCGGTATTTGCTGGCCCATACCTGACCATAACCGATGAATACGCGCTGGTCGCCAGTAAAGCCATCTAGCTCTGGGGCTTTTTCACCATCAAGAGACAAGTGGTAAGCTTTAAGCGCAATACTAATACCGCCTAGGTCACCAATGTTTTCACCTAAGGTATATTCGCCGTTTACGTGCAAATCAGGTAAGACCTCGAATTGATTGTATTGCTCAATCAAGTTTGCCGTACGTGCTTCAAACTCGCTGCGATCTTCATCGGTCCACCAGTTTCTAAGCACGCCATCACCGTCAAAGGTTGAGCCTGAATCATCGAATCCGTGACCTATTTCGTGTCCGATTACTGCGCCAATACCACCATAATTCACAGCGTCTTCTGCGTTCATATCAAAAAACGGAGGCTGCAGAATAGCGGCAGGAAATACAATTTCGTTAAGCGGTGGATTGTAATAAGCGTTAACGGTTTGAGGTGTCATACCCCACTCGTGGGTCCACACTGGGCCGCCTTGTTTCTTCAGCATCTCTTCGTATAGCACGTCAGAAGAACGCTTAAGGTTACCGAATAAGTCACCAGCATTAACCGTTAGTGCTGAATAATCTCTCCACTGATCTGGATAACCAATTTTGACGGTAAATTTAGACAGTTTGTCCAGCGCTTGCGCACGAGTTTCGTCTGTCATCCAGTCTAGGTTTTCAATACTTTCTTTGTAAGCCAGCAGTAGGTTGTTAACCATTTCCATCATGCGGTCTTTCGCTTCTGGCGGGAAATGCTGTTTTACATAAACCTTACCGATTAGCTCGCCTACATGGGCATTTGAAAGACTCACTGCACGACGCCATTGTGGCTGCTGCTCTTCTACGCCGCGAAGCACTTTGCTGTAGAAATTGAAGTTTGCTTCATCAAGTTCGGCATTTAAGCGACTGGCTGAAGCATTTAACAAGCCCCACTTAAGGAATGTCTTCCAGTCCTCAAGTGAAGTTTCGGCTATAACACCATCAATGTTTTGCATGTAGTCTTTTTGCAGAATACCTAGCGAAGGAATGTCGCTAATGTCAGCTTCAGCAAGATAGGCATCCCAGTTAAACTTAGGCATCAATGCTTTAAGTTCTTCAATCGAAAGCTTGTTATAGTTTGCGGCAAAGTTACGGGCTTGCTCTTTCTTCATGTGCAGTTGAGCAATTTTAGTCTCAAGCTCGAAAAGCATATCGGCACTTTCTTTTGGTGCTTCGAAACCCGCAAGTTCAAACATAGTTTGAATATGCTTAACGTATGCGTCACGAATGGTTTGTGATGTTTCGTCGTCTTTAAAATAGTACTCGCGCTCAGGAAGTCCAAGGCCGGCTTGCCACGTGTACATCAGATATTCTTTCGGCGACTTAAGATCTGGGTACTGAGTTAGGCTAAACGGTGTACCGTAGCCATAGCGAGCAGCATAAGCAAAATACTCAGCAAGGTCAGTGTAGTCTTCAATGGCTTCAATCTTAGTTAACTCAGGCTTTAGCGGCGTCGTACCAAGTTCGTTGCGGGTTTCCATATCCATATAGGCACGGTAAAAATCACCCACTTTTTGTTCGTCACTGCCCGCTTTAAAATCACCTTCGGCAGAAGACTTAATAATATCCATTACGTGGTCTTGCGCTTCATCACGTAGAATAACGAAAGAACCGTAACTAGACTTATCAGCTGGTATTTCAAAATTATCAAACCACTTACCGTTTACGTAGCGGAAGAAGTCATCACCGGGGTCTACAGACAGGTCCATATTCTCTTTAATGACGCCTGAAGAAAGCTGCTGCTGAGCTTCTTCAGTGGCAGCGCTTTGGTTTTGTTGTTCTGTCGATGAATTTTGTGGGCTACAGGCCGTTAAGGCCAGTGCCACGCTTAAGCTTAAAACGCTACGTAACATTTAGAGTTTTCCTTTTCATTCTGACTGGGCAATGTTTGGACTTGCCGCTTATAGTTTTTAGCGCGTTGTTAGGCCCTTTACATCCATAAGAATGACCTTTACATCCATAAGAATGACCTTTGCATCCACAAGAATATCGGGGCGCAACACGCACGGTTTTTCTAACGTTTTAGCATGATGGTAGGGATAGAAAAAGTGTTTATAGTGAAAATACACAGCTTGTAACAACTTGGCAGACTAAGTTCGCTATAGTGTTCTGTATTGACCTCATCACAATATTCAAGGAACGGCAATGGACTTACATAAAACTCCTTTTGAAAGCGTATCACCGTGCGAGTACGCAGACGCCCTGCCAAGAGAGCAGTTCATGCACTACGGGATTAAACCATTGTGGTACGGTATGCCTCGTATTGCGGGTCCAGCATTCACCGTTAAGTGTGAGCCGGGTGACCATCTTATGCTGCATGCGGCGATATATCGCGCAAGCCCTGGTGATATCATTGTGGTTGAAGCTGACGATGAATTTGCTGTTGCGGGCGGTAACGTCTGCGCAATCGCCCAATCTCGAGGGATTAAAGGCTTCGTAATTGATGGTGTTATCCGAGATATTGCTGAAACCCGTAACAACAAGTTTCCAGTGTTTGCTAGAGGCGTTATACCCAAGCCTGGAGCGAAAAAGTGCATATCGCCGTTAAATGAGCCTATCACATGTGCTGGTGTAACTGTTCACGCGGGAGACATCATTGTGGCGGACGAGGAGGGCATTGCAGTAATTCCAAAGGATGAGGCGCTAGCAGCCTATGACATTGCCCAAAAGCGCGCACAAAAAGACGGTTCTATGTCGTTAGAACAGTGGCAGGCTGAACACGCTGAAAAAGTAGAAAGCATACTCGCTAAATTAGGGTTTGCAGAGTAAAGGTTTATAGAAAATTAGCTATATTTAGACTGGTTGTTGATAAGCGCTTCATTAAGCCCTTCACTAAGCAAAAGTATTAACCAAAATTAAATGAGCTTTGCGGTAAAAAAGCACCGCAAAGTTCAACACACTTTCAGTTATCGTGTAGAATTGTGACCCAGCAATTTGGGGCATACGTAAACGTGCTCTGTCACCGAATAATTAACGAGTTCTACATGTTTTCATTTTTTGAAAAGCTGACCCAGCCTTTCCCCGATACACCGCCTACTCAACCGCCAACAGGTATCATTGCCTTTTGTAAGTACTACACCAAAGGCATGTGGGGCGTCATCCTTACAGTTTCGGTGCTTAGTGCGATTGTGGCCATGTTAGAAGTAGCGCTGTTTGGATTTCTAGGCCAGTTGGTTGACTGGTTCTCAGAGCAAAGCCGAGAAACCTTTTTAGAGGACCAAAAATTCACGCTTATTGGCATGGGTTTAACGGTTCTGGTTTTCATTCCTTTGTTTATTTTGTTGCGCTCGCTGTTTTCTCGCCAGTCCTTGATGGGTAATTACCCCATGCGCATTAGATGGCAGGCACACCGCTACTTACTTGGGCAAAGTTTAACTTTTTTCCACGATGAATTTGCCGGCCGTGTGGCCACCAAGGTAATGCAAACCGCATTATCGGTTCGTGAAACGGTAACTAAAGTGCTCGATTTGCTGGTGTACATCAGCGTTTACTTTATTTCCATGGTTGTGCTTATCTTCAGTACTGATTGGCGCTTAGCCATGCCGCTTATCGTGTGGTTTTTTGTGTATATCGGTATCTTGAAGGTGCTAGTACCAAAACTAAAAGAAGTCTCTCAAAAGCAAGCCGACGCGCGCTCATTAATGACTGGCCGTATTGTGGATAGTTACACCAATATCACCACAGTGAAGCTGTTTTCGCATAGTCGCCGTGAAGCTGATTACGCAAAAGAAAGCATGGATGGTTTTCTTAAAACGGTTTACCCGCAAATGCGTTTGGTTACCGTATTGGAATTTTGTGTGGAAATGGCTAATGCCATTCTTATTTTTACCATTGGCGCTCTGTCTGTGTATTTGTGGATGGAAAACATTGCGAGCCCCGGTGATATCGCCATTGCTATAAGCCTTTGCCTGCGACTAAACGGTATGTCGCACTGGGTAATGTGGGAAGTATCTGGCTTGTTTGAGAACTTAGGTACAGTGCAGGATGGTATGAATACCTTAGCACAGCCGATTGCGGTTAAAGACAAGCCTAAGGCTAACGCCCTTAAAGTAAATGGCGGCGGGATTAACTTCGACAACGTGAACTTTTCTTATGCTGGGGCCGATGAAAAACCTATTGATGTGTTTAAAAATTTAGATTTAGACATTAAGCCTGGTGAAAAAGTAGGGTTAGTGGGGCGCTCTGGTGCAGGTAAATCAACGTTAGTGAACCTATTAATGCGCTTTTACGATACCCAAAGTGGCAGAATTATCATTGATGGGCAAGATATTACCCAAGTGGGGCAGGAAACCCTACGAGCTAAAATCAGTATGGTAACGCAGGATACCTCGTTGATGCATCGCTCTGTACGCGACAATATTTTATACGGGCGTACGGATGCGACAGAAGAGGATATGGTAAGGGCGGCTAAGCAAGCCGAGGCGCATGATTTTATCCTTACACTTACCGATAGTTACGGTAGAACAGGCTACGACGCGCATGTAGGTGAGCGCGGTGTGAAGCTTTCAGGAGGGCAGCGTCAGCGTATCGCTATCGCCCGTGTATTGCTAAAAGACGCACCTGTACTGGTACTGGACGAGGCGACATCGGCACTAGATTCAGAAGTTGAAGCGGCCATTCAAGCCTGTCTGGATAAAGTGATGGAAGGTAAAACCGTGCTAGCCATTGCACATCGCCTATCTACCATTGCACAAATGGACAGGTTGCTTGTTTTGGATAAAGGTAACATCGTAGAGCAGGGCACACATGCTGAGCTTATCGCTCAAAATGGTATTTATGCGAAGCTTTGGGCTCACCAAACCGGCGGATTTATTGGTGTTGAATAGGAAACTCGCGAAATAGTGTTCAATCGCAGAAGGGATGGATAAACCGCTTGTATCTTGAAAGTGGTTAAGTATAATACGCGTCCCTCCCTTGCGATACCGCACTTTCCTTAGAAAAGACGCACAACTCACAAGGGCAGTGTAAGTAAATTTTGTCTTTTAGACACCACAGGGGTGTAGTTCGAATTGGTAGAACAGCGGTCTCCAAAACCGATGGTTGGGGGTTCGAGTCCCTCCACCCCTGCCAAATTTACTTAAACTAAGAATTTTTAAATTGCGCATTAAATGAGTGCGTAAAACAACGACGCTGTAGTGCTAGGATCGTAACATGAGCGAAAAGACGGAAAATCAGTCCAATGCATTGGACATGTTTAAATGGGTAGTGGTTTTTGCACTACTTGCCGGTTTAGTAACCGCTAATACAATGTACGGTGAGATCTCGGTACTATACCGTGCTATCGCTATTGTTGTAGTAGTTGGTATAGCTGGTTTTATCGCGGCAACTACCGAAAAAGGTAGCACCTTCTTGAGCTTTGCTAAAGAGTCTCGCACAGAAGTTCGCAAGGTTGTGTGGCCTACTCGCCAAGAGGCGAACCAGACTACCCTTATCGTGCTTGCAGCGACGTTAATCATGGCACTAATTTTATGGGGACTAGACGGCATCATCGTTCGTGTAGTTGGCTTTATTACTGGAATAGGAGCATAAACGTATGTCTGAAGAAGAAGCAGTAAAGAAAAGATGGTACGTAGTACAAGCCTATTCGCAATATGAGTCTCGTGTAAAGAAGACCCTGCTTGAATACATCAAAATGCACAACATGGAAGACTACTTTGGTCAGGTACTAGTACCAACAGAAGAAGTTGTTGAGATGCGTGCGGGTCAGAAGCGTAAATCTGAGCGTAAGTTCTACCCGGGTTATGTATTGGTAGAAATGGCGATGACCGAAGAGTCATGGCACTTGGTGAAAAGCGTTCCTCGCGTACTTGGTTTCATCGGTGGTACATCTGACCGCCCTATGCCTATCACGCAAAAAGAAGCTGATGCTATCTTAAATCGTCTTGAAGAAAACGTTGATAAGCCAAGACCAAAGACATTGTTCGAGCCAGGCGAAGTTATTCGTGTAACCGACGGTCCATTTGCAGACTTCAACGGTGTGGTAGAAGAAGTCGACTACGAAAAGAGCCGCGTAAAAGTATCGGTACTTATCTTCGGTCGTTCTACACCGGTAGACTTAGAATTTGGTCAGGTAGAAAAAGGCTAAGCCTTCTCTGCTAAGCACATTTAAAAAAGCCCCGTTCAACGGGGCTTTTTTGTAGGTAATTACTAGTTAAACGGCGTAGGCTTAAGAATACTGACCTTTCGATGGTTTTTTATTCTAATTAGCCCTTGCATAGTAATTAATCACCTTATATAATGCGCGCCCTTTTAAACGGAAACGGGAAGCCGATTGAGCAAATAATCTCTGTATTTGCGAGGCGTTAGACCCAAACAAGAGAGCATGTAAAATGGCTAAAAAAGTAAGCGGTATTATCAAGCTTCAGGTTGCAGCTGGCGCTGCTAACCCAAGTCCTCCGGTTGGTCCTGCACTAGGTCAGCACGGTGTAAACATCATGGAATTCTGTAAGGCTTTCAACGCGAAAACTGAAAGTCTTGAGAAAGGCGCTCCAGTACCAGTAGAAATTACTGTATACGAAGATCGCTCTTTCACATTCGAAACTAAGACTCCTCCTGCGTCTTACCTGCTTAAGAAAGCAGCGGGCATCAAGAGTGGTTCTGGCCGTCCTAACACTGAAAAAGTGGGTAAAGTTACTCGCGCTCAGTTGGAAGAGATTGCTAAAACTAAAGAGCCAGACCTTACTGCAGCTGATCTAGATGCAGCGGTACGCACTATCGCGGGTTCTGCTCGCTCAATGGGCTTGAACGTAGAGGACTAATCGAATGGCTAAATTAACTAAACGCGCTCGCGTAATCCGCGACAAAGTTGACTCTACTAAAGAGTACGAAATCAACGAAGCAGTAGCGCTTCTTAAAGAACTAGCAACTGCTAAGTTCGCAGAAAGCGTTGACGTATCTGTAAACCTTGGTATCGATGCGAAGAAATCTGACCAAAACGTTCGTGGTGCAACTGTACTACCTAACGGTACTGGTAAAGACGTTCGCGTTGCAGTATTCACTCAAGGTGCAAATGCTGAAGCAGCGAAAGAAGCTGGTGCAGATATCGTTGGTATGGACGACTTAGCTGAGCAAGTTAAGAAAGGCGAAATGAACTTTGACGTAGTAGTTGCTAGCCCAGACGCGATGCGTGTTGTTGGTCAACTAGGTCAAATCTTAGGTCCACGTGGCCTTATGCCTAACCCTAAAACTGGCACTGTAACGCCTGACGTTGCAACTGCAGTTAAGAACGCTAAAGCTGGTCAGGTACGCTACCGTAACGATAAGAACGGTATCATCCACGCTAGCATCGGTAAGATTGCGTTCGAAGCGAACCAAATTCAAGAAAACCTTGAAGCGTTACTTGAAGCACTGAAGAAAGCTAAGCCTTCTTCTGCTAAAGGTACATACATCAAGAAGATCAGCCTAAGCACTACAATGGGTGCTGGTGTTGCTCTTGATAAGGCTTCTGTAGGTCTTTAATTTCGCTGAGCTTAGGCTCATCGAAATCTCTTAAAGGTTATGGGTTGGAGCTGTGACAATTAGCAGTGCTAATAAGCAGCTCCCGTCCAAGACCGCAGGTGCGGTGTGGTGAAAGAGGTAAGAGAACTTTCACAGTCAACACACTGCTTAATACAACAACCTGCGCAGACGGTGGTTTGACTCAGACTCTCTGGGGTAACAAACACCGTAGAGCGGTATCAACCATGAGGGTTGGTATCAATCTGTGAACCCTGACGGCGTAAGCGGGTAACCGTAAACAAAGTCAGATACAAAGAGGTGAACTCAGTGGCACTAGGTTTAGCAGCAAAAAAAGAGATCGTAGCAGAAGTTTCTGAAGTTGCGTCTCGCGCTCTATCCGTAGCCGTTGCTGAATACCGTGGGATGGAAGTTGCAGAACTGACTGACCTACGTGTTAAAGCTCGTGAGCAAGGCGTATACCTTAAGGTTGTACGTAACACTCTTGCAAAGCGTGCTCTAGCAGACAGTCAATTTGCAGACTTAGACAGCGCCCTAACTGGCCCGCTTATCTATGGTTTCTCTATCGACGCACCAGGCGGTGCGGCACGTCTTTTCAAAGACTTCGGTAAGACTAACGATAAGCTTAAAGTTACAGCACTATCTATTGGTAGCGGTCTTCTTGGTCCAGAGAAATTGGACGCAGTTGCAGCACTACCTACCCGCGACGAAGCGCTTGCGAAACTACTTGCAACCTTCAAAGCACCAGTTGGGAAATTCGTTCAAACAATCAACGAAGTTCCTGGCAAGTTTGTGCGCGTATTGGCGGCGGTCAAAGACACCAAGTAATTGGCGTTTTTGGCATATTGATTTTTTTAACATTTTATACCCAGGAGTTTAGAGAACATGGCTCTAACTAAAGAAGATATCTTAAACGCAATCGCTGAAATGCCGGTAATGGAACTGGTAGAACTAATTGAAGCGGCTGAAGAGAAATTCAACGTATCTGCTGCAGCTGCTGTTGCTGTTGCTGGTCCAGCTGCTGGCGGCGACGCTGCTGCTGCAGAAGAAAAGACTGAATTCGACGTTGTAATGACTTCATTCGGTGGCAACAAAGTTGCAGTTATCAAAGCAGTTCGCGGCGCGACTGGCCTAGGTCTTAAAGAAGCTAAAGAAGTAGTTGAGTCTGCTCCTAAAGCTATCAAAGAAGGCGTAAGCAAAGATGAAGCTGAAGCACTTAAGAAAGAGCTTGAAGAAGCTGGTGCAGAAGTAGAAATCAAGTAATCTGACCTAGTCAGATTATTGCCTGAGACGGCAAGGCTGGTGGTTTTTTGAACCACCAGCCTTTTTGCGCTGTATAGTGTGTAGAAACTAACCCTTGGTTACACTACTTAAAGCGCCATTCGGAAATACCCATAAAAAGCATAAAAATCCAACAAGTTAACTAATAATTGGTTAAATTTTGTTGTATGCTGGTGTATCTGCCCGAAAAAGGGTTGTGGAAGTTTGTTGCTTAGTGCGCCATTTGAAACGCAGCTTTTAGCCCATAGCACGCGTTTTAAAGCATTTTGCAGCAGGTTGGGTCATAAATCAGCAGGCTGAGGAACCCATGGTTTACTCTTATAGCGAAAAGAAACGTATCCGTAAGGATTTTGGCAAACGCCCACAGGTACTGGAAATTCCATACCTTCTTTCAATTCAGCTTGATTCTTTCAAAAAGTTTATTGAGACCGATCCGGAAGCTCAATACGGTTTGGAAGCAGCATTTCGTTCCGTTTTTCCAATTAAAAGCTACTCAGGTAGTTCAGAGCTTCAATATGTAAGCTACCGCCTGGGAGAGCCAGTTTTCGACGTTAAAGAATGTCAAATTCGTGGCGTAACTTTCTCTGCTCCGTTAAGAGTAAAACTACGGTTAGTGTTGTTCGATAAAGACGCTGCCCCAGGTACCGTAAAAGATATTAAAGAACAAGAAGTGTACATGGGCGAGATCCCATTGATGACTGAGAACGGTACGTTCGTTATCAATGGTACTGAGCGTGTTATCGTGTCACAGCTACACCGTTCACCTGGTGTATTCTTTGATCACGACAAAGGTAAAACCCACTCGTCAGGTAAAGTGCTTTATAACGCACGTGTAATTCCTTACCGTGGTTCGTGGTTAGACTTCGAGTTTGACCCGAAAGATAACCTGTTTGTACGTATTGACCGTCGTCGTAAATTGCCTGCAACCATTATCTTGCGCGCACTTGAAATGACGTCTGAAGAAATCCTTGATACTTTCTTCGACAAAGTTGGCATACGTATCAACAAAGACAAGTTGATGATGGAAGTGGTTCCAGATCGCCTTCGTGGTGAAACTGCTGCATTTGATATCATTGACGGTGAAGGCAACGTTGTTGTTGAAACGGGTCGTCGTATCTCAGCACGTCATACTCGTGCACTAGAGAAAGCAGGTCTTACTGAGCTAGAAGTTCCAGCTGATTACCTAATTGGCCGCGTGTATGCTGCTACTTATGTAAATGAAGATACTGGCGAAGTTATTGTAAGCGCGAACGAAGAACTTACCCTTGAGAACCTAGCGGCGCTAAGCCAAGCGGGTATCAAAGAGTTCGAAACGCTTTACATCAACGAACTTGACCACGGTTCATATATTTCAGATACACTTCGTATCGACTCTTCAACTAACCGCCTAGAAGCACTCGTTGAAATTTACCGTATGATGCGCCCTGGTGAGCCACCAACAAAAGACGCAGCTGAAACCTTGTTCGATAACTTGTTCTTCTCTGACGAACGTTACGACCTATCTTCTGTTGGCCGCATGAAGTTCAACCGCCGTCTAGGTCGTGAAGAACTTATCGGTTCAGGCACGCTAGATAAAGAAGACATTATTTCTGTAATGAAGCAGCTAATAATGATTCGTGACGGTAAAGACGAAGTAGATGATATCGATCACCTAGGTAACCGTCGTATCCGTTCTGTTGGTGAAATGGCAGAGAACCAATTCCGCGTTGGTCTTGTACGTGTAGAACGTGCAGTTAAAGAGCGCCTAAGCTTAGGCGATCTAGACAACGTAATGCCACAGGACCTAATTAACGCTAAGCCTATCTCGGCTGCGGTTAAAGAGTTCTTCGGTTCATCTCAGCTTTCTCAGTTCATGGACCAAAACAACCCGCTATCAGAAGTAACGCACAAGCGTCGTATTTCTGCATTAGGCCCGGGTGGTCTTACACGTGAACGTGCAGGCTTCGAGGTTCGAGACGTACACCCGACTCACTATGGTCGTCTATGTCCAATCGAAACGCCGGAAGGCCCGAACATCGGTCTTATCAACTCATTGGCGAGCTTCGCGCGCACCAATGACTTCGGTTTCCTTGAAACACCTTTCCGTCGCATTGTTGACGGTGTGGTAACAGACGAAATCGATTACTTATCTGCAATTGAAGAAGGTCAATTCGCAATCGCTCAGGCTAACATTGCGCTGACTGAGAATGGCGAGTTGGTAGACGACCTAATTCCATGTCGTCACCGCGGTGAAACTACTTTGATGCCAACTGAAGACATCAAATACATGGACGTTTCACCACAGCAAATCGTTTCAATTGCTGCGAGCATTATTCCATTCCTAGAGCACGATGACGCAAACCGTGCACTTATGGGTGCGAACATGCAACGTCAGGCAGTACCTACACTACGCGCTGATAAGCCGCTAGTTGGTACCGGTATGGAAAGAACTATCGCGGTTGACTCAGGTGTTACTGTAGTTGCTAAGCGCGGTGGTGTGGTTGATTATGTTGATGCCAGCCGTATCGTAATTAAAGTAGATGAAGATGAAATGCTTCCAGGTGAAGCGGGTATCGATATCTATAACCTGACTAAATACACGCGTTCTAACCAGAACACTTGTATCAATCAGAAGCCTACCTGTAGTGTTGGCGACCCGATTGTTACTGGTGACGTGCTAGCTGACGGTCCTTCAACAGACCTAGGTGACCTTGCACTTGGTCAGAACATGCGTATCGCGTTCATGCCGTGGAATGGTTACAACTTTGAGGATTCAATCCTTATTTCTGAGCGTGTAGCACAGGAAGACCGCTTCACTACAATCCACATTCAAGAGCTTAGCTGTATCGCTCGTGATACTAAGCTTGGGCCAGAAGAGATTTCTTCTGATATCCCGAACGTGGGTGAATCTGCACTAAGCAAACTCGATGAATCAGGTGTTGTTTACATTGGTGCGGAAGTGAAAGGTGGTGACATCCTAGTAGGTAAAGTGACACCTAAAGGTGAAACTCAGCTTACGCCAGAAGAGAAACTACTACGTGCAATCTTCGGTGAAAAAGCGTCTGACGTTAAAGATACGTCGCTACGTGTGCCTAACTCTGTTCACGGTACCGTAATTGACGTTCAAGTATTTACCCGTGATGGTGTAGAGAAAGACAAGCGCGCGCTAGAAATTGAAGACATGCAGCTACGTCAGGTTAAGAAAGACCTTACTGATGAGTTCGAAATTCTTGCTGACGGTATCTTTGCCCGTGCGCAAACTGCGCTTCTACGTGCTGGTGTTGACCAAGCTAAGCTTGACAGCCTACCGCGTGAAAAGTGGTTTGAAATTGCACTTAACAGCGAAGATGCACAGCTAGAGCTAGACCAAATCGCTGATCAACACGCTGAAATTAAAGCGGACTTCGATAAGAAGTTTGAAACTAAGCGTCGTAAGATCACACAAGGTGATGACCTAGCGCCTGGCGTACTTAAGATTGTTAAGGTTTACCTTGCAGTTAAGCGTCACATCCAACCGGGTGACAAGATGGCCGGACGTCACGGTAACAAAGGTGTTATCTCGACTATCCAGCCTGTAGAAGACATGCCATACGATGCTAACGGTACGCCGGTAGATATCGTTCTAAACCCACTAGGTGTACCGTCTCGTATGAACATCGGTCAGATCCTAGAAACTCACTTGGGTATGGCTGCACACGGTCTTGGTGTGAAGATTGACCGCATGATTAAAGAGCAGCGTGAGCTGGCTGAACTGCGTGAGTTCTTGAAGAAGGTGTACGAGCTTGGTGAAAATCACCAAGAAGTTGACATCGATAACTTCACAGACCACGAAGTACGTCGCTTAGCAGAAAACCTTCGTAAGGGTGTTCCGATTGCAACGCCTGTATTCGACGGTGCTCGTGAATCAGAAATCAAAGAAATGCTGAAGCTTGCTGATATTCCAGAAAGCGGTCAGATTTCATTGTTCGACGGTCGTACCGGTCGCGAATTTGAGCGTCCAGTTACGGTTGGTTACATGTACATGCTGAAACTGAACCACTTAGTAGACGACAAGATGCACGCGCGTTCTACTGGTTCTTACAGCCTTGTTACACAGCAGCCTCTTGGTGGTAAAGCACAGTTTGGTGGTCAGCGCTTCGGTGAGATGGAAGTGTGGGCACTTGAAGCATACGGTGCAGCGTATACCCTTCAGGAAATGCTTACTGTTAAGTCAGATGACGTTAACGGCCGTACCAAGATGTACAAGAACATCGTCGATGGCGACCACAGAATGGAACCTGGCATGCCAGAATCATTCAACGTACTACTTAAAGAAATTCGCTCGTTGGGTATCAACATCGAGCTTGAAGAAAAGTAATACGGCAATCGCCGCGTAATGTTATGAGATGGCCCGGCGCTTGCGCCGGGTTCTAGAGACTGACTCCGCTGGGAGAGTAATGTGAAAGACTTATTAAAGTTTCTAAAGCAACAAAACAAGACCGAAGAATTCGATAATATTCGAATCGGTCTGTCTTCACCTGACATGATTCGTTCATGGTCATTCGGTGAAGTTAAAAAGCCTGAAACAATTAACTACCGTACGTTCAAGCCTGAGCGTGACGGTCTGTTCTGTGCGCGTATCTTTGGTCCGGTTAAAGACTACGAGTGTCTTTGCGGTAAGTACAAGCGCCTTAAGCACCGTGGTGTTATCTGTGAGAAGTGTGGCGTTGAAGTTACACTGACTAAAGTACGTCGTGAGCGTATGGGTCACATCGAGCTAGCTAGCCCGGTTGCACACATTTGGTTCCTTAAATCACTACCGTCTCGTATCGGCCTTATGCTTGATATGACACTTCGTGATATTGAACGTGTACTTTACTTTGAATCATACGTGGTTACAGAGCCAGGTATGACTACACTTGAGCGCAGCCAACTTCTTAACGAAGAAGAGTACTTGGATGCACTTGAAGAGCACGGTGACGAGTTTGAAGCGAAGATGGGTGCTGAAGCAGTATTCGATCTTCTAACAGTACTAGACGTAGACGCAGATGTTGCGGCTATGCGTGAAGAACTGCCTTCAATCAACTCTGAAACCAAGCGTAAGAAGATTACTAAGCGTCTTAAATTGCTTGAGTCATTCCAACAATCTGGCAACAAGCCAGAGTGGATGATTATGACGGTTCTTCCGGTACTTCCACCAGATTTACGTCCTCTAGTACCACTAGATGGCGGCCGTTTTGCAACGTCTGACCTTAACGACCTATACCGTCGTGTAATCAACCGTAACAACCGTCTTAAGCGTCTTCTAGACCTAGCTGCTCCAGACATTATCGTACGCAACGAAAAGCGTATGCTTCAAGAGTCTGTAGATGCGCTTCTAGATAACGGACGTCGTGGTCGTGCGATTACCGGTTCTAACAAGCGTCCACTTAAGTCGCTTGCAGACATGATCAAAGGTAAGCAAGGTCGTTTCCGTCAAAACCTTCTTGGTAAGCGTGTTGACTACTCAGGCCGTTCTGTAATTACCGTTGGTCCTACGCTACGTCTTCACCAGTGTGGTCTTCCTAAGAAGATGGCACTTGAGCTATTCAAGCCGTTTATCTACGGTAAGCTTGAAGGTCGTGGTCTTGCAACAACAATCAAAGCAGCTAAGAAGCTAGTAGAGCGCGAAGCACCAGAGGTTTGGGACGTACTAGACGACGTTATCCGCGAACACCCGGTACTACTTAACCGTGCACCTACACTTCACCGTTTGGGTATCCAAGCATTCGAACCTACACTAATCGAAGGTAAAGCGATTCAGCTTCACCCGCTAGTGTGTGCGGCGTACAACGCCGACTTCGATGGTGACCAAATGGCGGTACACGTACCGTTGACAATCGAAGCACAGCTAGAAGCACGTGCACTTATGATGTCAACGAACAACATCCTGTCACCAGCGAACGGTGAGCCAATCATCGTACCTTCACAGGACGTTGTATTAGGTCTTTATTACCTAACGCGTGACAAAGTAAACGGCTTAGGCGAAGGCATGGTATTTACCAGCCCGAATGAAGCAGAAAAAGCATACCGTACAGGTAATGCTGAGCTTCACTCTCGCGTTAAAGTACGTATTACTGAATATGACATCGATGAAGATGGCAACAAAACTGAGAAAGTAACCCTAACTGACACTACTGTTGGTCGTGCGATTTTCTCATTGATCCTTCCAAAGGGTCTGCCATTTGAAATCATCAACCAAGCGATGGGCAAGAAGCAAATTTCAAAACTATTGAATGCTTGTTACCGTACGCTAGGTCTGAAAGATACAGTAATTGCTGCTGACCAAATCATGTATACCGGTTTCCACTACGCGATGATCGCGGGTGCGTCTGTTGGTATCGACGATATGGTTATCCCTGCTGCTAAGAAAGAAATTATCGACGCGGCGGAAGCAGAAGTTATTGAAATTCAGGAACAGTTCCAAAACGGTCTTGTTACCGCGGGTGAGCGTTACAACAAAGTTATCGATATCTGGTCAAATGCCAACGAAAAAGTTGCTAAGGCCATGATGGATAACCTTAAGACTGACATCGTAATTAACCGCGATGGCGAAGAAGAAGAGCAATCATCATTTAACTCAGTTTACATGATGGCCGACTCGGGTGCTCGTGGTAGTGCCGCTCAGATTCGTCAGCTAGCTGGTATGCGTGGTCTGATGGCTAAGCCAGATGGCTCAATCATCGAAACCCCAATTACGGCCAACTTCCGTGAAGGTCTGAACGTACTACAGTACTTCATCTCAACTCACGGTGCTCGTAAAGGTCTAGCGGATACCGCACTTAAGACAGCTAACTCGGGTTACCTAACACGTCGTCTAGTAGACGTTGCACAAGACTTGGTAATTACAAACGACGACTGTGGCACATTCGAAGGTGTTCAAATGACACCACTAATCGAAGGTGGTGACGTTGTTGAGCCGCTACGCGAGCGTGTACTAGGTCGTGTGGTAGCAGAAGACGTACTTAAGCCAGGTACTGACGAAGTACTAGTTGAGCGTAATGTTCTTCTAGACGAAGCGTTAGTAGACATGCTTGAAGCTAACTCAGTTGACCAAATCATGGTTCGCTCGGTAATCACTTGTGACAACGACTTCGGTGTTTGTGCTAAGTGTTACGGTCGTGACCTTGCACGTGGTCACATGGTGGGTAGCGGTGAATCGGTTGGTGTTATTGCAGCACAGTCAATCGGTGAACCAGGTACACAGCTTACCATGCGTACGTTCCACATCGGTGGTGCGGCATCAAGAGCATCTGCTGAGAACAGCGTACAAGTTAAGACAGCGGGTAGCCTTAAGCTACACAACGCGAAGTTCGTACGTAACTCTGAAGGTAAAGTGGTTATTGTTTCTCGTTCAACAGAGCTTACTGTAATCGACGAGCAAGGCCGTGAGAAAGAGCGCTATAAAGTACCTTACGGTGCTGTACTTAGCGTGGATGACGGTGCATCTATTGCAGCTGGCGACGTTGTTGCTAACTGGGATCCGCATAGTCACCCAATCATCACTGAACGTGCAGCTAAGATTAGCTTTGCAGACATTGATGACTCTAACACCGAAATGCAGCAAGACGAGCTTACTGGTCTAACCCGTATCGTTGTTAAAGAC
This sequence comes from Alteromonas sp. ABH4_452, assembly GCF_056311825.1. Taxonomy (NCBI): domain Bacteria; kingdom Pseudomonadati; phylum Pseudomonadota; class Gammaproteobacteria; order Alteromonadales; family Alteromonadaceae; genus Alteromonas; species Alteromonas sp. ABH4_452. The sequence continues at coordinate 798,218 of NZ_CM149973.1, forward strand.
CTTGCGAAAGTTAACGCTAAAGAGCCTAAGCTAATTCTTGAGAGCGATGAGTTCGGTCTTCAGGAAATTCGTCTTCCAAGCTTTACCACAATTGAAGCGTCGGAAGGCAAAGTGGCTAACGAAGGTGACGTGCTAGCACGTATTCCTCAAGAAAGCTCGAAGACTCGTGATATCACGGGTGGTCTACCGCGCGTTGCGGACCTATTTGAAGCACGTAAGCCTAAAGAGCCTGCAATCCTTGCAGAAATCTCAGGTACTATCGGCTTCGGTAAAGAGACCAAAGGTAAGAAGCGTCTTGTAATCACACCTGCTGAAGGTGACGCATACGAAGAGATGATTCCTAAGTGGCGTCAGCTTAACGTGTTCGAAGGTGAGAAAGTGGAAAAAGGTGAAGTTATCGCCGATGGTCCAGAGTCTCCACACGATATCCTACGTCTACGTGGTATCTCAGCAGTAGCAAACTACATCGTGAACGAAGTTCAGGAAGTATACCGTCTACAGGGTGTTAAGATTAACGATAAGCACATCGAAGTAGTTATTCGTCAGATGCTACGTAAGTGTATTATCACTCACCCAGGCGATACGCAGTTCCTTGAAGGCGAACAGGTTGAAGTATCGAACGTTAAAGTGGCTAACCGTGAAATTGAAAAACACGGCAAGATCCCTGCGCAGTACGAAACACAGCTGCTTGGTATCACTAAAGCGTCACTGTCTACTGAGTCATTTATCTCGGCGGCATCGTTCCAAGAAACAACACGTGTTCTAACTGAAGCTGCGGTTCAAGGTAAAGAAGATGACCTACGCGGTCTGAAAGAAAACGTAATCGTTGGTCGACTTATTCCAGCGGGTACCGGTTTCGCTTACCACGAACGCCGTGCACAACGTCGCAAAGAGCAAATCGAAGAAATGTCAGTTTCTGCTGCTGAAGCAGAACAGGCACTAACCGAAGCGCTTAATGCAGGTGCAGACGAAGATACTGCCGAATAAGGCAAGATCATAGGAGTACGTTAACGTACTCCTAACAATTTGGCAGTGAAGTTGTACAGATTACAGATAAATTAACTGCTTAAGCTTTGTACACCTTGACAGTCAGAGCGATGATCTTTAATATTCCGCGACCCGATTTTGGATAGCCATCAAATGGCTCGATAAACGGTCGCGGTTTTTCGTATCAGCGCTCAGTGAATATTGACGAGCACAATGTTCACAAACAAGCGCGATTAATAGATTAATCGCATTAATATGGACCCAATCGCAGTGATTGGGTTTTCGTAGTTTTTAATCAGGAGCTAGTTAATGGCAACAGTTAACCAGTTAGTGCGCAAGCCGCGTAGAAAGCCCGTTGAAAAAAGCAACGTAGCTGCTCTACAAGCTTGTCCACAAAGACGTGGTGTATGTACTCGTGTATATACTACTACGCCTAAGAAACCAAACTCTGCACTACGTAAAGTATGTCGTGTACGTCTAACTAACGGTTTTGAAGTTTCTTCATACATCGGTGGTGAAGGTCACAACCTACAAGAGCACAGTGTAGTACTTATCCGTGGTGGTCGTGTTAAAGATCTACCAGGTGTTCGTTATCACACAGTTCGCGGTACTCTTGACTGCGCAGGTGTAAACGATCGTAGACAAGCCCGTTCTAAGTACGGCGCGAAAAAGCCTAAGTCTTAACGGTTCTCCGTTAGTAAGGCCAAACTGAAGTTTAAGAGTTTTGGGTTTTCCCTGAATTCATACGGAGAATAGAAAATGCCAAGAAGAAGAGTCGTAGGTCAACGTAAAATCCTACCAGAGCCAAAATTTGGTTCACAACTGCTTGCGAAATTCATGAATGTCGTAATGCTCGACGGCAAAAAGTCAGTCGCTGAAAGAATCGTTTACGGTGCGCTTGATATTGTTGCTGAAAAAACCGGCAAAGCACACCTAGATATCTTCGAGGAAGCGCTTGATAACATCCGCCCAACAGTAGAGGTTAAGTCTCGTCGTGTTGGTGGTTCAACTTATCAGGTTCCAGTTGAAGTACGTCCAGTTCGTCGTAACGCGCTAGGTATGCGTTGGATGGTAGAAGCTGCACGTAAACGTGGCGAAAAGTCTATGGCACAACGCCTAGCGGCTGAAATGCTAGACGCAGCAGATAATAAAGGTTCAGCGGTTAAGAAACGTGAAGACGTTCACCGTATGGCCGAAGCAAACAAAGCGTTTGCTCACTACCGTTGGTAATCAACGTTATTTAACTGAGAGAGATTTATGCCTCGTAAGACCTCGATTGAGCGTTATCGCAATATTGGTATTGTGGCTCACGTGGACGCGGGTAAAACCACGACCACAGAGCGAGTCCTGTTTTATACAGGGCTGTCTCACAAAATCGGTGAAGTGCACGATGGTGCTGCTACCATGGACTGGATGGAGCAAGAGCAGGAGCGTGGTATTACTATCACGTCTGCTGCAACGACTTGTTTCTGGTCTGGTATGGAGCAACAGTTCGATCAGCACAGAATTAACATCATCGACACCCCTGGACACGTAGACTTTACTATTGAAGTAGAGCGTTCATTACGTGTACTAGACGGTGCAGTAGTTGTTTTCTGTGGGTCTTCTGGGGTAGAACCTCAATCAGAGACGGTCTGGCGACAGGCTGACAAATATGAAGTGCCACGCCTAGTGTTCGTTAATAAAATGGACCGGGCTGGCGCTGATTTTGAGCGCGTTGTGGGGCAGATCCGCAAGCGTTTAGGCGCAAACTGTGTTCCGATTCAAATCAACATGGGCGCTGAAGAGAATTTCCATGGCGTCATCGACCTTGTGAAGATGAAAGCCATCAACTGGAATGAAGACGACATGGGTATGACATTTACCTATGAAGACATTCCGGCTGAATATCTTGATACCGCTGAGCAGTACCGTACCGAGATGATCGAAGCGGCTGCAGAAGCGTCTGATGAGCTGATGGACAAGTATTTAGAAGGCGAAGAGCTGACTGAAGAAGAAATCCGTTTAGGCCTTCGTACGCGTACACTGAACAACGAAATTGTTCTTGCCACTTGTGGCAGTGCCTTCAAAAACAAAGGTGTTCAGGCTGTACTAGACTCTGTAATTCACTATTTACCGTCTCCAACTGAAGTTAAAGCCATTACAGGTGTGCTTGACGATAAAGACGAGACTGAAGCAGAGCGTCATTCAAGCGACGATGAGCCTTTCTCAGCACTAGCATTTAAAATAGCAACTGACCCATTTGTGGGCACGTTGACCTTTTTCCGCTGTTACTCAGGTGTAGTTAATACGGGCGATACTGTATATAACCCAGTAAAAGGTAAACGTGAGCGATTCGGGCGTATCGTGCAAATGCACGCAAAAGACCGCGAAGAGCTTAAAGAAGTACGCGCAGGTGACATTGCCGCCGCTATCGGCCTTAAAGATGTTACCACTGGTGATACGCTTTGCGATCCTAATAACGTTATCACGTTAGAGCGTATGGAGTTCCCAGACCCTGTTATTTCAATAGCAGTAGAGCCTAAATCTCAGGCTGACCAAGAAAAAATGGGTATTGCCTTAGGCAAACTTGCGGCAGAAGATCCATCGTTTAAAGTTAAAACTGATGACGAGACGGGTCAGACAATTATCTCAGGTATGGGTGAACTTCACCTTGACATCATTGTCGACCGCATGAAGCGCGAATTTAAAGTTGAATGTAACGTAGGTAACCCACAGGTTGCTTATCGCGAAACCCTTCGTAAATCTGTTGAAGTGGAAGGGAAGTTCGTTCGTCAGTCAGGCGGTCGTGGCCAGTTTGGTCATGTATGGTTACGCATTGAGCCTCAGGAAGAAGGTTCAGGCTACGAATTTGTGAACGAAATCGTCGGTGGTGTTGTACCAAAAGAGTTCATTCCAGCGGTCGATAAAGGAATTCAGGAGCAGATGCGAAGTGGTGTTCTTGCAGGGTTCCCAGTACTAGATGTAAAGGTTACTTTGTTTGATGGCTCTTACCACGATGTTGACTCTTCTGAAATGGCGTTTAAGATCGCCGGCTCTATGGGTTTCAAAAAAGGCGCCGCAGAAGCAAATCCGGTGTTGCTTGAACCCACAATGAAAGTTGAAGTGACTACTCCAGAAGACTGGATGGGTGATGTAGTTGGTGACATTAACCGTCGCCGCGGCATGATCGAAGGTATGGAAGATGGCGTAGCAGGTGTTAAAATAATACGTGCAAAAGTGCCGCTTTCAGAAATGTTTGGCTACGCAACTGATTTGCGTTCACAAACACAAGGTCGTGCTTCATACTCAATGGAGTTCTTCAATTATTCTGAGGCGCCTAACAATGTGGCGCAGGCTATTATTGAATCTAGAATTTAATCTAAATGAAGGTTCGGTCCGGTCTATTGGTGGGTCGGACTTTTAACTTAGGAAACGAGAAAAATGGCAAAAGAAAAGTTTGAACGTACGAAACCCCACGTAAACGTGGGTACAATCGGCCACGTTGACCACGGTAAAACTACCCTTACTGCAGCTATCACTACAGTTCTTTCAAAGACTTACGGTGGTTCTGCTCAGGCTTTCGATCAAATCGATAACGCGCCTGAAGAGAAAGCTCGTGGTATCACCATCTCTACTTCACACGTAGAGTATGACACTCCTACTCGTCACTACGCACACGTAGACTGCCCAGGACACGCTGATTACGTTAAAAACATGATCACTGGTGCTGCTCAGATGGACGGTGGTATCCTAGTAGTAGCTGCGACTGATGGCCCTATGCCTCAGACTCGTGAGCACATCCTACTTGGTCGTCAGGTTGGTATCCCTTACATCATCGTATTCATGAACAAGTGTGACATGGTTGATGATGAAGAGCTTCTAGAGCTAGTAGAAATGGAAGTTCGTGAACTTCTTAACGAATACGAATTCCCAGGTGATGACCTACCAGTTATCCAAGGTTCAGCTCTTAAAGCGCTTGAAGGCGACGCAGAGTGGGAAAAGAAAATCATTGAGCTTGGTGAAGCGCTTGATTCATACATCCCAGAGCCAGAGCGTGCAATCGACAAGCCGTTCATTCTTCCAATCGAAGACGTATTCTCAATCTCAGGCCGTGGTACTGTTGTAACAGGTCGTGTTGAGCAAGGTATCATCAAGGTTGGTGAAGAAGTAGAAATCGTAGGTATCAAAGACACTACTAAGACTACTTGTACTGGTGTTGAGATGTTCCGTAAGCTTCTTGACGAAGGCCGTGCGGGTGAGAACGTTGGTGTTCTTCTACGTGGTACTAAGCGTGATGAAGTTGAACGTGGTCAAGTACTAGCTAAGCCTGGTTCAATCACTCCACACGTTAACTTCGAAGCAGAAGTATACGTACTGTCTAAAGATGAAGGTGGCCGTCATACTCCATTCTTCAAAGGCTACCGTCCACAGTTCTACTTCCGTACAACTGACGTAACTGGTGCTGTAGAGCTTCCAGAAGGCGTAGAAATGGTAATGCCTGGTGACAACCTTAAATTCAAAGTTGAGCTAATTGCTCCGATCGCGATGGAAGAAGGTCTTCGTTTCGCAATCCGTGAAGGTGGTCGTACAGTAGGTGCTGGTGTTGTATCTAAGATCCTAGACTAATCTAGACTTAGCAACACAAGCCAAAAAAAGCGCACTTAGGTGCGCTTTTTTTATGCCTAAACATCAGGCGGCGCTTGTTCAATCTAGAACACGCCGTGAACCCATCCATGGGGGCTTCGCAGCTGCTTCCATGCAGCTGAGAGTTCTAGATTGAACAAGCTCCCCCTTTACATCTATTTAGACTGTGCGGAGAGGAAGAAACACGCCGTAAACCCATCCATGGCGGCTCCGACACCGCATCCCTGCGGTGTAGGGTTTCAGAGGGCATACACTCACTCCCTACTCAATCAGCATAAAAAAGCTAGGCATTTGCCTAGCTTTAGCTTTGTTAACCCTGTGCCAAAGGCGAATTACATTTGTTCTATCTTGTAACCTTTAGCTTCCAATAGGGCAATCACGCTGTCATCACCCACTAAATGTCCTGCACCCACTAAAACAAACTCTTGGTCTTCATCGCCGAACATAGCTTCGATTTGAGGTAACCAGTTTTGATTACGCTTGGTAAACACATCATCATAAGAGGTAGGAGATTCACGTTTGAATGTGTCTACCACCAACTCGTCAATTTGATCAGTGTCACCGTTTCGCCATGCTTTAATAGTGCTTTGTAGCATGTCTTTTAGCTCTGGTAAGGTTTCTAACGTTTCAGAAATAAGGCGATCTTCTTCACCCGCGCCCATGTTCGCAAGCATGTTGATTTGAAAATCTAGTGATTCTAAGTATTCACTTGCTTTACCGTCACGTGCCGCCAACTGCATAAAATAGGCATCTACCCCTTGCCCGGCCATCTGAGAGCGTTGTGCTTCCATAGCAACTAGCATTGATGCAACCATGCCTGGCTTAAATCGAGCTAACTGGTCAGCAGTAGCGCCGAAGTTAGCTAAATAAGCATTAAGGGCTTGATAGGTTTCTTCTGATACATCATCTTTAAGCGACTTGCCTTCTGCATACGCGAGCCCTGCCATCATTTTCTGTTGGCCTTCAATGTCTGTGGGATCCGGCATTTTGACTTCGAATACTAGTGTGTCTGCCTGCTCATAGACGTCGGTAAATTCACTTGGCAGAGGGAATTCAGAGATAGGTAAAATATGGATAGTGCCACCTACATATACGGCATCTTCCCCATTGGATACTTTCCAAACTGACGTTTGGCTATCATCGTCGGCAATAACGGTTGTTACTGTTGATACAGCGAGTCCTAGTGAGAACAGTAGTTTGTGTATAGAAAAGCTTTTCATCTTCATCCCTAATATATGTACTTATTATTAGCTAAAGCGTGCGATTTAGTATCCCTTCGCTTTTAAAAAATTCGTAATCATTTTAACGGTAGTGAGTAAATTATAAGCTAGCGTAGCAAAATGCAATCTAGATATAACCTGTACTTAGAGCTATTTTTTCAAACTACCTAGAAAAGGCGCATCTAGGTCTAGGCGAATGCTAGCAATTGAAGCCGCAAATCAGACTAAGCTTTACATTTACGCGGATTGGTATTACAGCTTTGTTCACGTACCTTAACTCTTATAGAAAGCTACACATTTACGTAAGGCGTTTATTCATTATGAAATTTACATACCTACTGATGTACGTACTTACGTTGTTATTTACTCCTACTACATTAGCTACTACAAGCCCTATGCAAAATAATAAGCCACCATTACCCCAAGCAGCCAGTGAGGCGCTGATAGAAAGCATCTCAGCATTTCCCCACTTCACCAAAGAAGAAGTAATAGCGAGTACGCCTCGTACCATTGATGCGTGGAGAGACTATGTTCACGCTAGAAATAGCGAGCAAAAGAAAAAGACTAAAAAAATGAAGAAAGAGCTTAACGTGGATGTTGAGCTTATTGATTTAAATGATGTGGTAGTGCGCAAGCTGACACCTAGAACGATTACTCCTGAATTTAAAGACAAGGTTTATCTTGATATTCATGGTGGGGCGTTTGTGCTTTTTGGCGGTTTGCCGAGTATCGAAGAAGGGCTGCTAGTCGCTGAACGGTTAGGTATTGTGGTGTATAGCGTTGACTATAGGATGCCACCAACGTTTCCTTTTCCCGCTGCACTGAATGACGTAGTTGCAGTTTACAATGCTTTACTCGACCGAGCTGGTAAGGGAAATGTATTTGTGGGAGGAACATCGGCTGGAGGTGGTCTAGTGCTTTCACTTGTCCAGTAGCTCATCAGCAGCAAAAGCCCTCTACCCAAAGCTGTGTATGCAGGCACGCCTTGGGCCGACCTTACCAAAACCAGCGATAGCTTTTCTACAAATGAGGGTATAGATGGTGTGTTGGTGACCTACGATGGGGTACTTGAAGCTGCCGCAAAACTATATGCTGGCAAAAAAGCACTAACAGACCCTGCTATATCGCCACTTTACAGTTCTTTTGAAGCATTCCCGCCAACTTTGCTGGTGACAGGGACGCGAGACATGTTTTTAAGTGATACGGTAAGAGTGAGCCGTGCAATACGTGATAGTGGAGGTGTTGCGCAAATAGAAATCTTTGAAGGGCTATCCCATGCCGAATATTTGATTTTTTATAAAACCCCAGAGTCGGAGACCACTTACAGGTCGATGAAATCCTTTTTTCTCTCTGCTATCTAATCAGTTTAGTGCGCATACCGTTAAGTATGCGCACTAAAAGCGCCATAACACAGACTTAACTAAACAAATATTTCGAAACAAAAGGTTCGAGGTAAAAATTACGAGCCAAAAATTACGGTTAACACGGTAACGATAGCTCCGATACCAGCTATTTTTAGCCCGTTCTTGAACATAGGCAGTTTAGGAACAAACATCAAAAACGCGGAAATAACAAAAAATAACAAGCCTACGCCAAAGCTTATATTGAGCCAAAAAAGAGGACTGTTATTCGTCGCTTTGTGAAGCTTAACCATTTTAGACAGAACGATAGGATAGTCTTTTTTGGTGATAGTGGCTTCACCCGTAGCTTTATTGTACAGGCCTACATTAAGTACAATTTTGTCTACGTTTTCACTTGTGACTTTACTGCCTCTCATTTTAAGCAAAGGCAGCAGTTCTTCACCTGATAGGTTTGCTTCAAATTGCCTGGTCTGGACTTGTTCATACTTCAATATATCGGTAGGGCGAAATATTAAAAGAATGCCGCTAATAGCGTATACACCCATTATGCCCGCGAGAAAAAAACCAAGCCAACGGTGATATTTGCGAAAAGCCATGTGAAATTTAGGTGATGCCATTGTTCTGCCTACAGATAAAAAGAGGCGTATTTATAAACGAGAATGCATCTTATTTAAAGCGCTGTTTACCTGTTTGATAGAAAATTTTAGATTAACAGCGTTATTTTTCTCTCTTCCGTAGCGCTGCCTATAATCAAGAAACGCTAAGTGGTATGAAGAGTCGTAAAAAACTACGCCAGAGTTAGACTTTAGTCTTACAATGGCGCTAAACCATGGCGACAAATGGTTTAATGTTAAAAGACAGACTCGGGTTTTTAAGCTTCGATATACAGCGAAGCTTATGAGATCTTATAAAAACAATATTAGGATAGTAAAATGCAGTCTATTGCCATAGTGATACTGGGCATCATTGGAATGTTGCTTGGTTGGTTCGTATATTCGAAGTTTATTGCGAACCGTATATTCAAGTTGGATGATAGTTTTGTAACCCCCGCCCATACCATGCAAGATGGTGTCGACTTTGTTCCCACCAATAAAGTAGTGTTATGGGGTCACCATTTTACCTCGGTAGCCGGAGCTGCGCCGATTGTAGGCCCCGCAATTGCCGTTTATTGGGGCTGGGTACCCGCTGTTCTGTGGGTGGTATTTGGAACAATTTTGTTTGCTGGTGTGCACGATATGGGCGCCTTATGGGCCAGCGCTCGCCACAAAGGGAAATCCATGGGAGCGCTCTCTGAGAGTGTTATTGGTAAACGCTCCCGCTCACTCTTTATGATAGTGATTTTCCTAGTACTTTTAATGGTTAATGCCGTTTTCGGCGTGGTTATCGCTAATTCCTTTGTTTCCCAACCTAATGCGGTTTTCCCTGCGTGGATGGCGATTGCCGTTGCATTAGTTATTGGTCAGCTACTAAAGCGTAACTTCAGTCTTATTCCTTTGTGTCTTGTCGGTATTATCGTGCTTTACGCATCGGTCTATGCAGGCAGTTATATTCCACTGAGTCTACCGGAAACCATGTTTGGTTTAGCCGATAAAGCAAATTGGATTATCATTCTTTTCGTTTACGCTGCCATTGCATCATTACTACCAGTTTGGATGTTGCTTCAACCACGTGACTTCATTAACGGCATGCAGCTATTAGTGGGCCTATTTTTGCTTTACGGTGCGGTATTCTTTGCTATGCCAGACATCACTGCGCCAGCGTTTAACACGCAAACGGCGGTAGATTCACCAAGCCTGATTCCATTGCTGTTCGTTACCATTGCATGTGGTGCGGTTTCTGGCTTCCACGGCATAGTGTCATCAGGTACTAGTTCCAAGCAGCTTGATAAAGAAACAGACGCACGCTTCGTAGGTTACCTTGGCGCCGTGGGCGAAGGTTCACTTGCGCTTATTACTATTGTCGCGGTTAGCGGTGTAGCGTTCGCTGCGTCACCTGAAGAATGGCACGAAGTCTATAGCCACTTAGGCGCTGGAAGTGTCGGTGCATTTATCACAGGTGGTGCGAATCTTATTCAACAGGGCTGGGGATTGCCAGTAGATTTCTCTTCAACGATCCTTGCGGTAATGGTTGTCCTGTTCGCAGGCACTACTATGGATTCAGGCGTAAGGTTACAGCGCTACATCATACAGGAATGGGGCGATATCTATTCTATTGGAGCACTGAAAAACGGCGTAGTAGCGACGCTTGTGGCGGTGGGCTGCTGTTTGCTACTCGCATTTGGCGCAGGTGGTGCGTCAGGCAGTGGCGGTATGATTATTTGGCCTTTATTTGGCTCTACTAACCAGATACTAGCCAGTTTAACCCTGTTAGTAATCTCGGTGATGCTGATTAAATTAGGCCGACCAGCGAAATATACGCTCATTCCAATGGTGTTTGTGCTTATCATGGCTTTCTTTGCTGGCCTGATAAAGCTTAAAGAGTACTACGTAGAAGGAAACTATCTGTTGGTCTTCTTAGACGCAGTAGTGCTGGTGGTTTCAGTACTCGTAATGCTCGAAGCTTTCTCTGTAGTGTCTAAGCTTAAAAAAGAGAAGCAACATAAGGCTACACAAGAATAAGCACCTTAATGATTAACTGAACAATTATCCGATTTTTCATGGTTGACCTCTGAGTTTAAAAAGCACACTCACGAGACAGTCAACATTCGGCCAGTACATTTGTACTGGCCATTTTTATGCCTCTACAATCAACCTAATCAGTTTTGTTGATTTTCTGTGACACCTTATATCTGTTACTATCTCTAGTGTTCAATACAAGGTGACTTTGTCTGCAAGCAGGATATGCTTACGAGCATTGAAGCTTAAGGCAAGGTTACAAGAGAGGCTATGTGTCAGATATCATTTTACTAGGGCAAAACTTTCTAGCGCTATTCATGGAATCAGCACCATGGCTGCTATTGGGTTTACTGGTCGCAGGAGTGATGCATGAGCTAGTGCCTGTATCTTTTTTAGAAAAGCATATGGGTAGCGCATCATTTGGCTCTATTAGCAAAGCTGCTATTATCGGCGCGCCTTTACCACTTTGTTCATGTGGCGTTATTCCGGCAGCACTCGGTTTACGCCGAAGCGGCGCATCTAAGTCTTCAACGATATCTTTTTTAGTGTCCACACCAGAAACGGGTGTAGATAGTGTGTCAGTTTCCTACGCTTTGTTGGGGCCTTTGTACGCTATCGTGAGACCTATTGCAGCAATCATAAGTGCAATCTACGCAGGTTTGATGGTACGCTTTTTTGCGGAGCGCAGCGAGCTAGCAGTGCAGAGTGAACCTGTAGCTGCTTCAGCCACTTCATCGTGTTGCAGCAGTAAAGCAGAGCCAGAGGTTGTGAAGAAACCAGAGGGTAAGACCCAATGCTGTGACAGCGAGTCTGCCCATCAGCACGATCACCGTGCTGGCCAGCATGATCATAATCTACCGCGCAAATCATCTCAGGTGGCTAAGGTATTGTCTTATGCAAGTGGCAAGCTGCTAGAAGATATTGTGGTGTGGCTACTTATTGGTTTAGCCCTCGCCGCCGCCATTAAAACTTGGGTGCCCACCGACTTTCTTACCCAGTGGGGAGATGGTGTGGTCGCTATGCTTGTTATGGCACTTATTGGTATTCCTATGTACATATGCGCTACCGCGTCTACACCGCTTGCGGTTGGCTTTTTGGCTGCAGGGTTATCTCCTGGTGCCGTGCTTGTGTTTTTGATGGCAGGCCCTGCCACTAATGTGTCTACTATGGGCATGATTAAACAAGAAATGGGTACGCGAACTCTTGCGCTTTATTTGTTCAGCGTTATCTCGGCAAGCATAGGCTTTGGTTACGCGCTAAACTACCTAGTGTCCTCGTTTTCTCTATCTTCGATGATCAAAACAGCCAGCCACGTTCATGAGCACGGCGCAGGTGTTCAAATAATCTATGCTTTGTGTGCAATTTTGCTGGCGGGATTGATGTTAAGGCTGGGTGTGAAAAAGCTTCAGCAATATCGCCATAATCACGAACAGCACTCGGCATGCTGTGGTTAGGTTTAACGCTGCAGTTGCTACTCCTCATTCAAGCGCTCGAATGTTATTTACAGAGCGCTTGTATATCCCGCTCTATTATCCATAATAGTCGCTCAACTTCTTTAAATTAAAACGCGTTTAAACCTACAGGGACGCTTGGAATAATTACATGCTTTTACTTATTGTGTACGTCTTCATTGCACTGGGCTTTTCTTTTTTGTGCTCAATCGCAGAGGCTGTAATTCTGAGCGTTTCGTCAGCGTATATCTCTGTTCTAGAAAAAGAGGGCAAAGCTAGTGGTGGGCTATTGCGTAAGCAAACCGATAATATCAACACCCCGCTATCTGCTATTTTAACGCTGAACACCATTGCCCATACCATGGGGGCTGCCGGCGCAGGTGCGCAAGCAGCGGCCGTATTCGGCGACGCCTATTTAGGTGTTATTTCAGCTGTCCTTACTCTGCTTATTCTAATTTTTTCAGAGATTATTCCAAAGACGCTTGGCGCTACTTATTGGCGAACACTTGCCCCTGTAACGGCATACTTTCTCAAATACCTTTCAATCGTGCTTATGCCGTTCGTTAAAATGTCTGAGCTCATGACTAAAGGATTCAAGGAAGACAGCCCACTTCGCGGATTGAGCCGCAGTGAACTTCATGCCATGGCAGAGTTGTCAGGGCAGGAAGGGCAGTTAGCTAATCATGAAGCGGCGTTTTTGCAGAGCTTATTAAGCTTGCACGAGCTTAGAGTTAAAGATGCTATTACCCACCGAACGGCGCTATTTAAAGTATCAGAGTCGATGACGGTGGAAGCGTTTTTCCATAAACACGCCAATATTGAGTTTTCACGTATACCTGTATTTGAAGATAGTGACTCAGAGAACATTACTGGCTACGTAATGCGCTCTGACTTGTTGGTCGCGCAGGCGAGAGGTAACACTGATAAGCCGCTTTCTGAATACGCCAAAGACTTGGTCACAGTATTAAACACCATGCCTTTATCGGTAACTTTTGAGCACTTCATTAATAAGCATGTACACATGTTGTTGGTAGTAGATGAGTACGGTGGCTTAGAAGGCGTTTTAACCTTAGAAGATTTGCTTGAACGCTTATTGGGCGTAGATATTGTAGACGAAAAAGATACAACAGTGAGTATGCGTCGGTTAGCGAAGATGATGACAAAGCGTAAGGAGCAGATGATGATTAAAAATGTTCCCGATGCGTCACTTGAAAAATCATCGAGGAAAAAATAACCTATATTGCAACAAAGGCCTAAACCGTTATTAAGGATGATAGTTATGTTTAAAGCGATATTGAAAAAAGCTAAACGACGTAAAAGCCTACCAGCACCCCTATCAATGAACCGGCACGAGGCTGAGCAAAAACCGCTCGCCTTTATGGTAGCTGTTTTACTCACTTCTGGTTATATGGCTGGCGCAACTGCACAAGAGTTGAGCATTCCCTGTGATGAAGTTGAAGAGAAAGCATTAGCAGAAGCCAAGACTAACGAAGTGGAGCGGATAAGTGCATTTAAACCCGCGACCCCGTTAGAGCGCGTTGACCCTAGATATCCTTCTTCTGCAGCGAGAAAAGGCCGTGAAGGCTGGGTTAGGCTGAGCTATGTTATTGATGAGGAAGGCAGAGTGAAAGACCCTGTCGTCGAAGACTTCTTCGGAAGCCCCTCTTTCAAGCGCAGTGCACTATCAGCGGTTAAGAAGTGGCAGTATGACCCTGCAATAAAAAACGGTGAACCTACTCAACAGTGTCACCAAGCCGTTCAAATGGACTTCGCGTTAGCCGGAAAAACAGGCGCCACCCGTAAGTTTATTAAAGCCTATAAAAACGTAGATGAAATATTTAACGCCGGAGAAGTAGAGGCGGCAGATGAAGCTCTCAAAGAGTTATTAAGCTGGGATACGTTAAATCGGTACGAGAATGCGTGGTTACTCAACTTGGAGTCACAGATTGCAGGTGCTAAAGGTGACATCGAAAGAGAAGCGACAAGCTTAACGCGGTTGCTTGCTAGCAATGGACAAAAGCGCCTTGACAATGCGGTGTTCGATGATGACTACGTGGCTTACGTGCTTCAAAGAAAAGTCCTTCTAGATACGCAGCGGGGGTATTTTGCAGATGCCTTAAAGTCTTACAGCAGGCTTCAAGAAATGGAGGATCAACAAAAGCGTATCGAAGAAACTGCTTCCATAATAAATCAGATTGAAACATTTATTGCGTCTGAAAAGAATCTCCAGGTACCTGTGAACATGGGGAACAACGGGCAATGGTTCCACACGCTGGTGAGAAACAAGTTTGCTTTTAATAACATACAAGGCGAACTTGATACGGTGGAAGTTCGCTGTGACTCCCACCGAGAAAAGTTCACCGTAGCCGAGGCTCATGTTTGGCATATCCCACAAAGCTGGGGGCAATGTCAGGTTATGGTTAAAGGTGACAGTGAAACGAAATTTGACTTAATTGAGGTTGCCGAAAGTTAGATTTCGCCAGACTGAGCTTTAAAAAGCTATAGTTCAGAGTGTTGCGGTTAACGCCACTTGAAAGAGGTGTTCTGTGAAATTCTCACTAGGCTGAAAAAAGCGCAAATTTTCTTGAAGACCTGAATTTAGCTGCCATTCTGTCGTTATGGAAAAATGAGAGGTTGCGTCGTACTTTACGCTAAAAGTAAAGGCGTGCCCTCTACTTCCATTAGGGTCGTACGTAGTGTTGTCATTATCACTCACGCGATACCAGCCTATGCGTGCTGCCGCGGTTAAGTCTTTCAGTCCCACCGCATTCAAATCTAAGGCAGCGGCAATATAAGCGCTCGCAAAGCCATTATCGACAATATTTTCGCCCATTAAGGTGTCGCCATACAAAAATTGAGAAAACAGTGTTATTTCGGGGCGAGGTAAATAGCGCAGTGTTAACGAATGAAAACGTGTATGCCACGCATAAAGTCGATCTGGGTCGACTACATTGGCATCTGCGTTGTTATCGTAATAGTAATAGCGCATTTCAGCGCTGCGCTTGTACGCCACATGTGCCCCAAAATAATAGCCGAAGCGGTTGTCTATTTCTCTAAAGGGTTCGGTCCAAGCGGGCGCACCCAGGCCGTCTTCGTCAACCACACCTGGGATAGGCAAAAAGTTCACCCGATCGTTGTAAAGGGACTGTCTGTCGTGAAGAGCAAAGCCTCGCCAAGAAAGTAGGGTACCTGTGGTGTCGTTTCCTTTGAACAAACTGCCTAATATCTTCCACGACCAGTTGCTTCGCACTTGCCTACCGCTTTGCCTAAAACTTAACTCAATGCCGCCTGTTCTTAGTTCTTCACCTATCCAGCTGTTTATGGCTGAGTTAGTGAGGAAGTGAGGTGATAGCCAAGCAATGTCTGTATTTTCAGCTGAAATAGCAGGATAAAATGCACCTACTTTTACTTCTGGCTTTATAGATGAGGCGCTAAGTGGCCGATATTTTAAATAGAGCTGAGAAAAGTTGAGTCGTTCCTCACCGTCACTGTAAGCGTTTAAAGCACCAGATAATGTCCAATCGTCAAACAGACGCTGGTTGGTTGAGATAACTGCTTGAGAAAGGTGTAAGCCATCACCTTCGAATCGCTGGTGGTTTTGGCCAAAGTCTTGAAAACTTTGTGTGTTTTCTTTCAGCGCCCAGGTTCCGCGCAACAAAAAGTCTGTTTCTGCGTAGCTTGCGATAGAGAAAACTAACGACAATAGGGCTAATGATTGAGTGACAAACCGCATCAATAGTCGCCGAAACCAGAATCGAATCCGTCATCCCTAATTATGTTTGTATTAAGTGCCCATGTTACTTGAGTATCGGCAGACACAGAAATGGACTGTGCAGGGAGCGCTTTTTCACCTTCCACTTGCGGGTGCCAAAAACGGACGGTGTACTCACCATGAGGAAGTGAAATTGAAGACTGCCCTTCAGTATTAGTTTTTCCAAAAAAAGGAGAGTCTGAGACTACAATGTAGCCCAGCATCCAATCATGAATATTACAGCCAATATCCACAATACCTGCATTTTCAAAGCGTAAAGGCTCTGCCGTAAACTCTTTATAGAGCTTTAGTTCGAATTGTTTCGTAGGTGAAAATGAATAGACGTGGTGAAACAAATTATCCGCATTAGGGAAAGTCACTTCAGTACCCGCTTTTACCACAAGCACGTGAGGTTCAAACTGTTTATCTATTTGATTCATTACGGCTGGTTTTTGGTGTGGCATTTGATGCTCATCCACCTCAAACTGGGGCTCAAATAGAAATACGCCGTTAACGACAGGCTCACCATCGCTATCATTCAGTGTGATAGAAAAGCTAGCGGTTTCGCCGTTTTGTCCTAAGGCCATACTTGAACAAGCCATAAAAAGAAGGGCGGTAAAAAGTGTTTTATATTTCATTCAAGTACCACAGCACAAAGTATAAAAAGAAAGCGTCAGTTGAATTAACCATAGAATAAACCCAGTAATATACAACTGCGCTACACCATTAGTATAAGACCTTGTTGATTACGTTTTTATTTCGTTCGCTCCCAAGAAAACTTTCGCGATAGTACTTGTGCCAGATTGTGCTTGAGTTTAATAGCGGTTAAAGCTGAGAAAACTTTCTGACCAGGTTGTGGTAAACATGATGAAGTCCATCAAGCTGCTCTCGCTCTGCGGTGCCGGAGTTGACCAGCGACTGGATGCTTTGATCAAGCTGGAAGAGCGTTTCACGCATTTGTTGGTCGCTCACCATACTTTGCAGCCAGGTGATAGCGGCAATGCGCTCGCCTTTAGTGACAGGCGTAACCTTGTGTAGACTTGAAGATGGATAGAGTATGGCGCTTCCGGCATCGCATTTAACTTTTTGCTCGCCAAATCCTGTCTGAATAACAAGTTCACCGCCTTCGTAGTCATCTTTATCGGTAAGAAAAATCGTCATCGACATATCGCTGCGTAAGACATCGGGCGTATTCGGAATACGCATAATGGCGGCGTCTACATGGTAGCCATAGGTTTGCGATTCGCTGTAGCGGTTAAAGCACGGCGGGAAAATACGTTGAGGAAGGGCAGCGGAGATAACTTTGGGGTGGTTACCTAATTTGCTCAGCAATTGGTTAGCAAGCTGCTGAACACGTTTGTCCTGTGCATCTGCCTGACCGTTATTTTTGACGCCTGCAGCCATACCCATCGCCGTATTTTTACCGTCAACAAAGGGAACATCGTTAAGCTGCTGACGAAACTGCGCAACATCGCTTTTCGTCAATAAGTCATCAATAATAATCATGTTTTCAGTGCTTTTTAGAGTGTTTTTAATATAAAAAGACCTAGGCAGTCGCCTGCCTAGGTCATGCTAGCATTAAAATTCGTAGCTAACGGTACCTGTAATGTTGCGACCATCACCGATATACATGAAAGCGCCAGAACGGTAGGCTGCTGTCCAGTATTCTTCGTCAAACAAGTTACCTATGTTAACACGGAAAGTCAGTGACTCTGAGTGATAGTAGTTAGCGAATAGGTTAACCACTTGATAGTCAGGAACTACGATAGAGTACTCACCGGTTTCAGCACTATAGCCCGCTGCGGTATCTGGTTGACCGCCATACATTTCCGACTGGTAGCTGTAGTCTCCACCAAAGGCAAACTTCTCATTAGGCTGATAGCGCATTTGAATGTAGAAGCTTTCGTCAGCGAAGTTGCTTAGCGCAAGGCCGATATTATCTTCGCTGTAAGACTCAAGAATTTCTGAATCCATAAATGCAGCAGACGCCTGGATGCTAAGCTTATCTGTGATATCACCGCTTAAACCAAACTCAATACCTTCTACACGGTTTTCACCTGTGTTCAATGTACCTAGCGTTGAATAAGCATCACCAACACTCTCGTGTACGTCGCTCTTAGTGATGCGGAATAGTGCGGCGTTTGCTACAAGCTTTTCATTGAATAGTGACCACTTAGTACCTAACTCAATGTTTTCAACCTGCTCTGGATCAGCTTGAGACGCTTGCTCTGGCGTACCACAAATACCGCCATAACCACAGTTAGCACCAAGATCTGATTCACCGCCGTTTATGTTGGTTGCCGTGCTATACGAAGCGTAGATGTTACCGTTTTCGGTCACATCGTACACTAGCCCTAAGTGACCATTGTAGAGCTCATCTTCGAAGGCATACACTTGCTCACCACCACGACCCGACGTCGCATTAGTATAGTCGTAGCTATCTACACGCAAGCCTGCGAAAACATTAAAGTTATCGGTCAGCTCAAAGGTGTCCATAACGTATAGTGAGTAAGTTTCAATGTCGAATAGTGCATCCACGTCGCCACGGGTAAAGGCTTTGCCCATCAACGAACTAATGTTATCAACTTCATTGCCACTGCCATCTAATAGGCAGTAACTTTCAGATACACCGCGACGACCGCCGGTTAAACAGTTTGATGGATTAGTGTAATCCATATTGAACACGCCGTTGTCTACCGACTCATCTGTATATTCAAAACCGAATACAAAGCGGTGATCAACGCCTGCGAAAGCCGTATCCCAGAATAGGTTAAACTGGGTAGTTACGTAGTCAACTTCCTGCCAACCTTGGTGATTGCTTAAAGATAGTGTGTAAGCACCTGGTGCAGTAGGGTCGGTTGCGTCACGGTTTGTGCCACGCATACCTGTGGTAATGTATTCGTTTTCCGTTTTACCTACACGAGTTGCGTTATAAAAACGCACGTTGTCACTGATATCGTACTCAGTACGTAAAGTGAATGTAGTTACTTCCGAGTTTTGGAAGTCTTCGTCTTGTGCATATACAGGAATATCTTCAAGCGGGTAGCCAGCATCCCTGTCGTAATAGCTACCTAAGTCAGGAATGTCTTCTGCATTGAGGTAATACAAGTCGCCAGTGAATGACAAACGGTCAGTAGGCTGATTCACATAAGAAAGCTGCACCCCTTCACGATCACGTTCAATGCCTTCACGGCCAGGCTTATCTTCTGACGAGTAAAGTCCATTTAAGCGCACCGCGCTGGTTTCAGTTAGCGTTTTGTTTAAATCGACAGTTAAACGTGTGTGCTCATCGGTACCTACTGCGGCATCAACACGACCGAAGTTATAAGCGGTAGAAGCTTTTTTAGTGATAGAGTTAACCGCACCACCTGAAGAGCCACGGCCTGCAAAGGTAGAGCTAGGACCTTTGGTAATTTCAACGCGTTCGGTAGCGAAGCTTTCACGGGTTGTCATACCTGGGTCGCGAAGCCCATCAACGAATACGTCGCTACGTGCTTCATGACCACGAATTATATAGCGGTCACCAAAAGCATTACCATTCTCACCCGTACCTAAAGTTACGCCTGCCTGTGCCTGCAGTATGTCTTTTAAGTCTGTTCTTCCGCTTTCTTGAATTTGGTCTTGAGTAAGAACGCTAATGGTTTGTGGGGTATCAACAAGGTCTGCTAAGCGACGAGGATCGCCAGATTTATTGTAGCGGTAGATAGATTGCTGTACGCCGTGAATTTTAATCAGTTCTATTGCTTCGTCAGAGGCGGCTTCACATTCTGTCGAAGTTGCATCACTACACGATTCTACTTCTTCCTGAGCCATTACTGCACCACTACCAAATGCCAGTGCAGCGGCAATAGTCTGTGCGCCCATAGTTAACTTAGTGTTTTTCATCCTGTTTCCCTTGAGTGTGTGTAAGGAGGACGAAGTCTATGAAATATGTAAAGCAATGTAAATATAAATGATAAACATTCTCATTTGATATATTTAAAAGAGTTTTTAGTAACGCTTAATTTAAATATTCCTTATATTTCTGTTAGTTGTTTTTGTGAGATAGCTTGCCACTTAACAAAAAGGACGTCTCATGAGGAGAGACTTTTGCTTTGCTATTAGATTCTCCGACTATTTATAACAAGTAACTTTGCCAAAAATGGCTTATATCAGAATTAAAGCGGCAGAGTAACGGTAACGATGACACCCGTGCCATCTCCTCTGTCATTTAATAAGAGCTGACCTTTATGAAAAATGGCTATCATGTTTGCGATATAAAGTCCTAGCCCTAAATGAGGAGAGTGAGTAGCGTTTTGCACGTCATTTTCTTTTCTTACCGATACCATGGATTGGGTAAGCTGACTCTTCATTCCTTTGGGAAGTAAAGGCCCAGGGTTACTCACCGACAACCGCACGGATTTGTCCTGCTTTTCTAGTTTGACGATGATTTCATCATTGTCTTTGCTGAAGTCCACAGCGTTTGACACGATTTTATCGAAAAGCTGGGCAATAAGTTCGGGTGACCCCTTAATAAGCAAACTATTGTCAGTGGAAATAAAGGTCCATTTTCTTTGCGCATAAGCGTGCTGATAGCCCTGAACACATCCGTCAATCACCTTGATAATATTAAAGGTTTCTAAGTCTTCCTGCTCAATCGCTTGCTCTAATCGCGTAGCCTCGCTCATACTGTTTAATATGGTACTTAGACGATTTACGCCCGATTGAGCTCTTTCTACAAACACCGCTTGTTGGTCAGCATCATTAACGTGAGAAAGCATATCTAACGATGACTTCACCACAGCGATAGGTGTTCTTAGCTCATGTGACAAACGAGAGGCCATGTTCTCTAGATAAGAGTTGTATTGCTGTAAGCGTGAAAGGACGTCCGCAAATGAACGGGATAAATCGCCAATTTCATCACGTTGGTTAGATACCGGCAGTGTGCCAATAATTTTACCATTGTCATCAATGACAGCCTCGGTGTTATCACGAAGGGACCGAATACGATTTGAAATTCGCGTAGCAAATAGCAGTAGCCCTAATGTACCTATGGTCATTACTGCTAAAATAACGTGGAAAAGTTGTTCTAGGGCTCGGTTTCGCAATGTGCGAATGCCATTAGTAGTTTGTTCTACAATTACCGCCCCCATTACATTACCTTCAATAAAAATAGGGTATGCAGCAGAAAGTACAATGGCTTTGTTATCGGGTGACAAGCGCCAAAGTGATTCAGGCTGACCATTTAACGCCGTACCTAAATCCTGCCCCACTAGTGCATAGGCATCGTCTAACTCATCGATAAAGTCGGCAGGTGGGCGCGTAAGAATTTGGTAGTAAAGTGGAAGTAACCACTCACTCTCTATCCAGTGCCAAACCGCATTAGATGAGGCTTCTTTTTCATCGACTTTAATGCCTGTAGCCGATTGGATATCACCAGCGCGAGCGAGCACGCGTTTGTGCTTGTCCACAACCCACACCCGTGAATCGGCATATTTCAAGCCTGCCAAGATACGCTCAATTTCAGGGGAAGGTGTTATGACAGTGCCCAGTTCAGCGAGTTCTTTTGTATTTGCCGTGCCAAGCGCGTATTGCTTCAACCTGCTGTTTTCATCATCAACATCGACGAGTGAAAATGCTAAGCCGCCTGTAGTCATAGACAGCGGGAAGCGCAGTTCAACATTGTAGCCATTGGCGGTTTCCTGCCAGCGACCTTGAATTGAAAGAGCGTTCTCTATTGCCCGTGTTGTAGACGTGTTGCTAGCAAGTTTGTACGCGTTTACCCAGCCACTTTCATAAGGCGCAACAACGTATCTTGCTAGTTCGCCCTCTGGGGTTTCCATGCCGATAAGTAAATGGTCGCCCGTTTCTACGCTTAAGCTATTGGGTTGCCGCCATAACAGCGCGTCATCGCTCACTTCAAACATGGCATACAGAAATTGTCCGTAGCGTCCCACCATATGTTTAAATGACAAGCTAGTGGGTTCGCCAGCAAAGTCGTTGTAATACTCAATGACTTCATTACTGCCATACTCGCTCATTAATTCGCTAACTTGCTGCCAGTCATTAAGTTCGCCATCTAGCTGAATAGGATAAGGAATAGGCGGCGCGTAAAGGTCTGTACCGGGGCGTACGTCTTGAAGATAAGCTGATTGACTATCAAATAAAGCGGGTCGTTCGTGAAGAGCAGTGGCAACGGCTCGCGCCGTACCTATCATGGTTTGCTCCTGACCATTTCTAAGGTACTGCTCAAGCTCCCACACGTAGTTATAGCCCAAGTAGGGAATGGTGAATAGGAACAACGACAGCACCATAAGCTGAAGGCGGATAGAAAAGCGAAATCCCATGTGCGTAGTCGGTTGCCTCTATTTTTTTACTGATGATACACAGCGTTAAACCCACGTACTTTAAAGCTGCCAGCGATACCCCATACCGTACACGGTATCGATATGATCAAAGTTTGCGTCAAGCTGCACAAATTTCTTGCGCATACGTTTTATGTGAGACGTAATGGTGGTGTCGTCGACTACCATTCTCGACTCATCCATAAGCTGTTGACGGCTTTTTACGTGACCTGGTCGCTTGATGAGTGCGTGCAGCATCCAGAACTCTGTTACCGTCAGTAAAACAGGTTGGTTTTGCCAGCTTACCGTCATTCTCGATACATCTACTTTTAAGTCACCTACTTTTAGCTCATCTTTTTGCTCTGTGGGAGCAGCAAGCAAATCTGTACGTCTAAACAGTGCGGCAATTCGGGCTAGCAGGTGGGCCATGCTGATATCTTTAGTTAGATAATCATCAGCGCCCATTCTAAGGCCACTAATAGTATCGACATCGTTATCCCGCGCAGTAAAAAAGATAATAGGAAGGGTTTGAGAAAGACCTCGCAGTTGCTGGCAAAGCATAAAGCCACCTTCTATTTCATCTTTCAAACCAATATCAATAATGGCTAAGTCGGGTAGGGTGTGGTTAAACGCTTCGGCCGCAGAGGGTCTGTCTTCATAGGCATTTACGCTATATCCCTGCGCTTTAAGCGCCATAATGTAGTTTTCGCGAATGGCCGCGTCATCTTCCACTAATGCAATTGTCTTTGGCATACATTAACCCACAATTATAATTCCAATAGAACGCACACTATACCTATGAACAAAAGCTATTGCCTGAGTTCGACATAAAATCCTCAAACTTGCCTCATTTGCGCCATATTTGAGAGGCGTCGAGCGAAATTTTTATTAATAGAGCATTCTACAACACGAGCTTCTATCTGGCTCAGCGCTCCATTGTACTGTCTGTATGGATTGTTATTAAACCATCATTACATTTCCACAATTAGGCGTCTTTTCTGCCATTTATACCGTGTTAAATAAACATCGTCTGTCGAACACAGTGCGCATCGCTTCAAAACAGGCTTCTATACCTAGTCTGTTTTAGCAAGTGCAATGTGGTTAAAGCAGACTGTGCTGTTGACGTCTCTTTTATTCTCAAGAGAGTGACAAACAGCACCGTGGAAGCGGTAAGGCTGAACTTCTACGTGCATATTTCTATTGGCTTATAGCTACCCTTTGCGCTACGTGCTCCCCCAACGGTACGCAGCGCTTTTTTATTAGGGTTGAAAAAGTGCTTTTCGCTCTCATTTTCTAACTGTTTAAAGCAACCACTAAACGCGAGTGTATTCATTTAATAGCATGAACTAGGTTACACTTCGTTGGCTATATATTGTTAGCGACAGATAACGACATCTCACTAAAGTTGGTTAGGGCGTACTGACCTTTGGCTTTTATCAAAGGTCAGTATGTCTTAGTAGTCACACTCTCACTACGGGCAAATCATGAAAGCGTTGGACATTAAAGGGTTAACCAAAACCTACAAAGGTGGCGTACAGGCACTAAAAGGCGTCGACCTTACAGTACAAGAAGGAGACTTCTTTGCATTACTCGGCCCTAATGGGGCGGGAAAATCTACCACCATTGGCATTATAAGCTCACTTGTTAATCAAACTAACGGCAGCGTTTCGGTGTTTGGTTATGATCTCACCACGCAAAAAGAACAAGCTAAAGCCTGCATTGGTCTGGTACCACAAGAGTTCAACTTCAACCAGTTTGAGACCGTACTGCAAATTGTGCTTAACCAAGCAGGGTACTATGGCGTACCGCGTAGTGTTGCGAAAGAACGCGCTAAAAAATACCTTGCTCAACTGGATCTATGGGAAAAGCGCGATGCCCGCGCCCGCGAGTTATCAGGTGGTATGAAACGCCGCTTAATGATTGCTCGTGCGTTAATGCATGAACCAAAGCTACTTATTCTAGATGAACCAACTGCAGGCGTAGATATTGAAATTCGCCGCTCCATGTGGGGCTTTTTAGAAGAAATAAACCGTCAGGGTATTACCATTATCCTTACCACCCACTACCTTGAAGAAGCAGAGATGCTGTGCCGCAATATCGCCATTATTAATAAGGGCACCATTGTAGAGAACACCAGCATGAAGGCGCTGCTGTCTAAGCTTAATGTAGAAACCTTTGTGTTAGATATTAAAGCCCCAAATGGCGTGTCGACCACAGACAACCTGCTAACCGGTTTCGAGCACCGCTTGATTGACGACCACACCCTTGAAGTTGATGTAGAGAAGACCGAAGGACTAAACCCAGTTTTCACGCAACTCAGTGAAAAGGGCGTTCAAGTAATGAGTATGCGCAACAAATCAAATCGCCTTGAAGAATTGTTTGTGCGTTTAGTTGAATCAGTGAAACAAGCTAGCTAAGCCCACAGCAGGAAACGGTGAAAAACATGAAAACTGAAAGTACACAAATGAACACAGAAGAAAACGTGGGTTGGTTTAAACAAAACTATGTAGCGCTAACCACGATTTGGATAAAAGAATGCACGCGCTTTTTGCGCATATGGGTACAAACCCTAGTGCCACCTGCTATTACGATGAGTCTTTATTTCGTTATATTCGGTAGCCTTATCGGTAACCGTATTGGCGAAATGGGGGGCTTTACCTACATGGAGTTTATTGTGCCCGGACTTATTATGATGTCGGTGATCACAAACTCTTACGCCAATGTGTCATCTTCATTTTTTAGCGCAAAGTTCCAGCGCAATATTGAAGAGCTATTGGTATCGCCTGTACCCACTTCAGTTATCATTCTTGGGTATGTGGGTGGCGGTGTAGCACGCGCTATTCTCATAGGAATAATCGTTACCTTGGTGTCGCTATTTTTCGTTGACGTACAAATACATCATTTAGGCATTATTGCGCTGACGTTATTGCTCACCTCTACCTTGTTTGCTACAGCAGGCCTGATTAACGCAGTGTTTGCCAAAACCTTTGATGATATCAGCGTGGTGCCAACGTTTGTTTTAACGCCGTTAACTTATTTAGGCGGCGTATTCTATTCTCTTACGCTATTGCCTGAATTCTGGCAATGGGTGAGCAAAGCGAACCCTGTTGTATACATGGTTAACGGGTTTCGATACGGCTTCTTAGGTGTATCTGACGTGAACGTGACACTATCGCTTACTTTGTTAGTGGGCTTCAACGCGTTGCTATTTAGCGTAGCGTACTATTTACTTAAAACCGGTAAAGGTATACGTAGCTAATGGCGAGCGGTAACTCTAGAGAAATCACTACATCGCAGGTGGGTATTCACGATAAGTTAGACGACTTAGTAAAAAAGTACCAAGTCAGTGAAAACAAGAGGCCCATTAGCGAGCATACACAAGCCGCCTTTGACGAGGTAAGTGCGTGGCTTGATGCTGGCGACGGCTTCAACGGCGAGGTTATTCTAGACTCTTGCTGTGGTGTTGGCGAAAGTACGGCAAACATAGCAAGAGCTAACCCCGATGCCCGTGTTATCGGCATTGATAAGTCAGCTTTACGGGTAGATAAGCATGAGCATTACAGCGCGCAGCAGGATAACTATCGGGTGATCCGTGCTGATGTAAATGACTTTTGGCGCTTGGTAAAACAGTCTAACTGGAAGGTGACGCAGCACTTTTTACTGTACCCTAACCCGTACCCCAAAAAGACCCAGGTTCAAAAGCGTTGGCACGGCAGTGCGGCCATGGTGGATTTGATGGCTATTACCCCCAATATTGAGGTGCGAAGCAACTGGCTTATCTACCTGATGGAATTTGCGCAAGCGGCTAAACACTACGGCATAGTGTCAGACTTATCTGAAGTCACCGGCGACAATCACATGACGCCGTTTGAACGAAAGTACCGAGGTAGTGGGCAGTCGTGCTGGCAGCTAAATTGTCGCAGCGAAGAAAGTTAATAAGGCTCTCAATATTTGAGCGGCAGCTTACTTTGGATAAAAGGGCGGGGAGCTTACTTCAATACCTCGCCCTTTTTTCGTCTATATCGCTAAACGACTAGCCTATTAATGCCGTGCTGTGGCAGAGCGTACGTTCGCTAAAGGCGGGCTGAATACATAGCCCTGTGCATAGCGAATGGGCAGGCGCTTTACGCGTTCTAAATGCGCTTCATCTTCAACGTGTTCAGCTATGGTGCTTACGCTATGTCGTTCACACAGCGACAATAAATAGTCCACATACTCTCTTACTGCCTCTTGTTCGTCGTAATGTTTAATGAGTCCACCGGCTAGCTTTATGCCTCGAACTGGCAGGTTCATCAACGCCCGTATATTCCCTGGGCAAGAGCCGACATTGTCAATGAACACACCTAGCCCGGCGTGCATACTTTTTTCTATAAACTCGGTTAAGCTTTTAGGATTAGACAGCGCGGTAGAAGCACTGACTTCAATGCTTACTCGCTCTGGCGCTGGGTAACTCGCTAAGTGGGTTATAAGTGTGTTGGTAAGTTCCTGGTTATACAAATCTTTGGCACTTATATTAATATTCCAAGGAATATTCACATCGTGAAAGTAACTGGCACACTGAACGAACATACTTGCTGCAAGTGAATTTACATGTTGCTCTCGTTCAATAAGATAAAGAAATTCGCTGGGCAGAAAGGTTTTATCCCCTCGTGTAATAAGGCGCGCCAAGCATTCGTATCGCCATACCCCTTGGCTATTTAAATCAACAATGGGTTGAAAGTAGGGGACAATATCTTCTATGGAGAAATCCTCGGATATTTCGCGTATGGGCATAAACCGACCTCCTTGCAATAATGTATCTAATAGTGACTGATACGTCCCCGACACCTGCGCTTAACAGTTATAGCAGGTTGCGCATCTGCACTATTCATAAATTAAATATAGTTGAGAGTGCAAAATTTTGCGGTACTAATTTGAAAGAAGTATGGTTTATCCTTGCAGGTCACATCACTAGACAGCTAAAGGTATAGTGTGTCCGTCATGTCCATGAAAATTGACTAACTAGTCTGAATGTTTCACATAAGACGGTGAATTGGCGGTTTCTGCCTCTTGGCGAGCATTGCAATCTGATGTAAAGTGCCACACCCTGAAAGTATTGTGATAAGTTTCAGGTTTGGCAACGAATGGACCGCGTCAACGCGCATTAGCCTAGCCGATATCTAGTTTTTTATAGCAAAGAGGTATAGGGGTTAAATAGCTGCTGTTTAAGAAGCATGCTAAATGGCTGAAGGAAAAGTAAGTGTCAGGCCGGTATCCTACAAAACCGCCTGTTTATTTCGCCCAATAAATGTAAGCGAAATGTGTGATTGTTTAAAGTATGAGGTGTGTTGAGTGGGTGAAGCGCAAGTTAGTTTAGAGCACCTGTTTAGGGTCTTTACCAAACCTGAACACAAAGACTCAAAGCTGGCTCAAATAGAGCAGCATTTATCTGACAATATCTTAGATTTTTTGTCGCAGCATGTAGTGACAAAAAAAACGTCGTTAGAAGAAATTGAAAAAGATTTTTCAGACTCCAAAGTGCCTGAGTCGCCTGAGTTTGTGTCTACTCATGCTGAAAG
This sequence comes from Alteromonas sp. ABH4_452, assembly GCF_056311825.1. NCBI lineage: Bacteria > Pseudomonadati > Pseudomonadota > Gammaproteobacteria > Alteromonadales > Alteromonadaceae > Alteromonas > Alteromonas sp. ABH4_452. The sequence goes on from NZ_CM149973.1 coordinate 826,110, forward strand.
CTTACTTGATAAGCTCGTTGCACACTCTGTAAATACTTACTCGCCTACTTTTATTGGTCACATGACCTCTGCGCTACCTTATTTCCACCTACCGCTTTCTAAGTTAATGGTAGGGCTTAACCAGAACTTGGTTAAAATAGAGACCTCTAAAGCTTTCACACCGCTTGAACGTCAAGTGCTGGGTATGATGCACAACCTTGTGTACGACCAGCCTCAAGATTTTTATGATGAGCATTTGCACAGTGCAGCACACTCATTAGGTGCATTCTGTTCAGGCGGTACTATCGCCAATATCACTGCTTTGTGGGTAGCTCGCAATAAATTACTCGGCCCGCAAAAAGGCTTTTCAGGCGTGGCTAAAGCGGGTCTTGCCGCTGCTTATCGTCACTACGATATTAATAACTTAGGGGTGATGTGCAGCAAACGCGGCCACTACTCATTATCAAAAGCAGTAGACGTACTAGGCTTAGGTCGTGAGCAGTTACTAACGGTCGCTGCGCCGAAACAAACCCTAGATCCAGCGAAAGCCCTTCGCATTGGTAAACGTTATCAAGAGGAAGGGAATAAGCTTCTTGCTATCGTTGGCGTGGGCGGTACCACTGAGACCGGTCACGTCGACCCACTGGATGAGCTTGCTGACGTTGCAAAAGAGCTTGGCTGCTGGTTCCACGTAGACGCAGCTTGGGGCGGCGCTACCTTATTTTCTGCGCGTTATCGCGACCGATTAAAGGGTATTGAGCGAGCAGACTCAGTCACCATTGATGCTCACAAGCAAATGTATGTGCCTATGGGCGCGGGCATGGCCCTTTTTAAAGACCCACAACATGCCAACGCGGTAAGACATCATGCTCAGTATATTCTGCGTGCAGGCTCTAAAGATTTAGGTGCTACCACGCTAGAGGGCTCCCGTAACGGTATGGCTATGATGGTTTACTCGGCGCTGCATATATTTGGTCGCAAAGGTTACGAACTCCTTATTGATCGCAGCATCGATAAAGCCAAAGACTTTTCACAAATGATAGATAAGGCGAGTGACTTTGAATTAACTACTACGCCAACGTTATCGCTATTGACCTATCGAGTGTGCCCTGAAGAAGTACAGGAAAAGTTAAAGCACGCTAACGCCCAAACGCGTAACGCAATTAACCAAAAAGTTGACGCGCTCGTTGTCGCAGTTCAAAAGCAGCAGCGTGAAGCTGGTAAGTCATTCGTATCTCGTACCCGTTTAGAAGCGCCAGATTACCCGTCTCAGTGTATTACCGTATTTCGCGTAGTGTTAGCCAACCCGCTAACGAGTCATAATGATTTGGCCGCTATTTTGGCTGAGCAGCACTTAATCGCGAAAGAAACACAGGCGTGGACGGACCTTATGGATTTTGTTCGCGAAGCAGATACCGTTGCTTCATAGGTGTTAGCTTTTCAAGTGTTAGTCTTTTAGGCGCTAACGAAAAAGTTAACTTCTCAGAACGAACAAACAAAAACGCCCGATGCAGGCTCTGTTTAGGAGTAATGCATCGGGCGTTTTCTTTCGTAGTTCGAGATTTTCCGCGAGGATTGGTATTACACTTAATCTCGCGTAATTTGCATATTATCAATTAAGCGCGTCTTACCCATAAACATAGCAACTAGCAATACTAGCTCTTTATCGCTATCGTTAGCCGCTTCAAACGTAGTTGCGTCAACTACCTGGCAGTAGTCTTTCTTAAAGCCTTTCGCTTCAAGGTTAGCAACCATGATATTTTCAAGCTCAGCAAAGTGAGTATTACCATTTTCAATGCTCGCTTTAATACGCTGCATCTCTTCAAAAATAGCGCTTGCTGTGTTTTTTTCTGCCTCTGTCAGGTAGCCATTTCTAGAGCTCATTGCCAGACCTGACGCCTCGCGCTCGGTAGGTACGCCATGAACTGTTACCGCCATCGACAAGTCGCGCGCTAGAGCGCGAATAACTTGTAGTTGTTGGAAATCTTTCTCGCCAAAGAAGGCATCGTCTGGCTGGACCATGTTAAACAGTTTAGTAACCACGGTTGCCACGCCGCGAAAATGTCCTGGACGACTTGCCCCACAGTGAGAGTCTGATATACCAGGCACTTCAACAAAGGTTTGCGCGTCTAGACCTGCCGGGTACATCTCAGCAACACTTGGTAAAAATACGGCATCTGCGCCCACCGAAATAAGCTTAGCTTTGTCTTCTTCTATGGTACGTGGGTAGGCGTCTAAATCTTCATTTGCACCAAATTGCATGGGGTTTACAAAAATGCTTACCACCACTTTGTCGTTGTGTGCTTTTGCTTTTTTAACTAGTTTAAGATGACCGTCGTGCAGGTTGCCCATCGTGGGAACAAAACCTACGGTTTCACCATTTCGACGCCACGTATTTACGGTGTCGCGCAATGCTGAAATACTATCAAGCACCTTCATATTTTACCCCGTTATTCGAAGCTGTGTTCAGCAGAAGGAAACGCACCGCTTTGCACATCTTCAATGTATTTTGATACTGCTTTGCGCATATCTCCAGTTTCTACAAGATAGTTCTTAGAAAACTTAGGCATGTAGTTGGCACTGATACCAAACATATCGTGCATTACTAGAATTTGGCCGTCGGTATCTTTACCTGCGCCTATGCCTATTACTGGTATAGTTAAGGCTTCGCTGACTGCTTTTCCTAATGATGAAGGTACACATTCAAGTACTAGTAGCTGAATACCGGCTTCTTCTAATGCTTTTGCTTCGCTAAGCAGCTTTTCCGCTTGGCTTGCTTCACGACCTTGTACTTTAAATCCACCGAAAACGTGAACTGACTGGGGTGTTAAGCCTAGATGCCCGCATACGGGCACGCCGCGAAGGTTTAAGCCTTTAATGGTGTCGCATAACCAGCTTCCGCCTTCCATCTTTACCATGCTAGCACCGGCAGCCATTAGCTTTGCTGCATTAGTGTAGGTCTGCTCTGGTGTAGCGTAAGACATGAATGGCATATCAGCTAAAACGAAAGCGCGCTCGGTACCACGTCGTACACTTTTTGTGTGGTAGGCAATATCGTCGATAGTTACCGGAAGGGTATCGTCTTCACCTTGAAGAACCATGCCTAAAGAGTCGCCGATAAGAAGGGCGTCTACGCCTTGTTCATCAAACATTTTGGCGAAGCTGGCGTCGTAAGCGGTTAAAGAGGTGATCTTTTCCCCAGCCTGCTTTTTCTTAAGCAAACCAGATACTGTTACTTTCTTCATGACATGTCTCAGAATGATATTTGTTGATATCGTGTGGCGAACTATACGGATTTTGTTGCTAATTGGAAGTCTCGCAGACGACTAAGTCCGTCTAGCGAGCAGTTAGCAACCCACGCTGAAATAGGCTTACCGTCGTGCATTACCATATTAGGGGCAATTTCAAACAAGGGGACCATAACGAACTCACGCTCTGCCATACCGTAGTGAGGGATAATCAAATCTGCAGTATCGATAGTTTCACTGCCGTATAGCAGTATATCTAGGTCCAGCGTGCGCGGGCCCCAGCGTTCACCCTTACGCTCGCGGCCTTCTTCTAGCTCGATGCGCTGAAGTTGTTTTAATAGTCCGTGAGGTTTAAGCGACGTTTCTATTAAGCATACTGCATTAATATAGTCAGGTTGGTCTTGCGGCCCCATCGGCTTACTGGAATAAAGTGAAGAGGTTTTAAGTACGCGAGTATCTTCTAATTGGTTAATGGCATCAAACGCACGCTGCGCTTTTTCTTGGCTATTGCCAAGGTTGCTACCTACGCCAATGTAAACGTGCTCTTTATGCATCTGGACCTCGTTTCGCTGCTGGTTTACGCTTGCGTTTACGGGGGGCACCTTTTCCGCCACCCTCGCTTTTGCGAAGTGCGTTAAGCATGCCTTTTTGTTTACCATTGTCAGCGTGCTGGAAGTGCGTCCACCACTGAGCTAGCTCAAGCAAATCGCCGCCTTCTACTTGGCCTCGAGCCAATAAAAAGTCATAGCCAGCTCTGAATTTCGGGTGAGTAAGCAATTGAAACGCGCGACGACCAAAGCGTTTAGGAAGTCGCTGCTGTAAAATCCAGATGTCACGTACCACGGTAGAGAAGCGCTTGGGGATCATAATGCGTTGCGTCTGACGGGCAATAACTTCGCCTGATGCAATGTTAAATGCATCGTGCGCGTTTAAGCCAGACTCACTTTGCAAGCGCTGTGACTGCTCTTCAACCGGATACCACAATAGTGCCGCATAAAGGAAAGCGGGCGTAACACGCTGATCGTTGTTAATGCGTTCATCGGTATTGGCAAGCACGCGGCGCACAAACTGCATCTCACGGCTGTTTTCATCTTTTAAAAATGGCGTAAGCTGAGGGAATAAAGGCTCAATTAAACCGTATTCGTGCAGCATTAAGAAGGTTTCTTCCCCCTTACCCGATAAAAACAGTTTAAGAGTTTCTTCAAACAAACGTGCTGGTGGTATGTTCTGAAGAAGATTCGCCAGAGATTTCATCGGTGCCGCGGTTTTTTCTTCGATGCTCATGCCAAGTTTAACGGCAAAACGTACCGCGCGTAGCATTCGCACCGGGTCTTCACGGTAGCGTGTTTCTGGGTCGCCAATTAGCTCAACTTCACGCTTTTCTATGGCGGCTAGACCATTTGCAAAGTCTTTCACCGTAAAGTCAGCCACACTGTAATACATGGCATTAAAGGTAAAATCACGGCGCTCAGCATCTTCTTCGATAGAGCCAAAAACGTTATCGCGTACTAGCTGACCATGTGCATCACGCTTCGCAATAGCTTTGCCCTTAGGCAGATTTTCGTCTTCGTCGGACTCTTGGTGGTGACCACGGAATGTGGCAACTTCAATAATTTCTCGACCAAAAACAATGTGGGCCAAACGAAAGCGCCTGCCTATCAGACGGCAGTTTCTGAATAAACCTTTAATCTGTTCAGGTGTAGCATTAGTCACTACATCGAAGTCTTTTGGTTCGTGACCCATCAAAATATCGCGTACACAGCCTCCGACCAAATAGGATTCGAAGCCAGCTCCATTAAGGCGATACATTACTTTCAATGCATTTGCGCTTACATCTTCACGAGAAATGCCGTGTTCTCCACGGGTCATTGTCCTTGGCTTCAAAGCGTCAGAGGACGAGCTCTCTTTTGAAAAAGCGCGCTTAACAGATTTAAAAACACGATGAATGATGATGGTATCTCCGCAGACTATAAAGGTTCGCTATAATAAGTGGATTCATGCTGTGGAACAATAATTTCGGGTGTTTTCACTACTTTTTTCCTATCCCACATCGAAATAGCCGCTTTAAGCGCTGAATCAATATCATCAAATTCTGATGCAATTGGAAAGGAAAAGCCTAAAAAGTCCATCACACGCACAATATTATTTAGCGCGGTATTGTTGTTAACGGGGGCTGCTCGGTTTTGTTTACTGAGTTTTCTGCCTGGCACGACAGCCGCTACCGGCACATGCCCGTATTGAGGGGCGGTGTAACCAAGTGTTTTATACACCGCGCGTTGCAATGGCGTTACATCAATTAGGTCGCACCCTCTGATTACACAGTTAACTTGCTGAAATACATCATCCAAAATGACCACAAGATTGTAAGAAAACAAACCGTCACGTCGCTTAAGTACTACATCTTCGGCGTTTGAACTAGAAGGCGTAACCTTACCCATGAGCACATCTTCAAAAGCTTCAAGTGGTGTATCTACTTTTAACCGTAGTGCACAGTCCTGTGTATCTATGCTCAACAACTTGTCTCGGCAATTACCGTTATAGATACCGCCCATAGCTTTAATTTGCTTACGTGTACAGGTACAACGATAAGCTCGCTCTTGAGCAAGTAAATCATCTAGTATCGCTTGATAACGAGGATGTTGCTGACTTTGGTAAATGACATCGCCATCCCAATACAAACCATGGGCTTCTAGCGTGGTAAGAATGTCCTTGTCGACGCCCGCTATGCAGCGTGGTTCGTCGATGTCTTCCATGCGAAGCAACCACTTGCCGTTATGGCTTTTCGCGTCTAGGTAGCTGGCAACAGCAGTAACGAGTGAACCGAAATGTAATTGGCCGGAGGGTGAGGGAGCAAAGCGCCCTACATAGTGGTTATGCATAATTAAGGTTTAACAAAAAGCCCCATCTTTTTGGGATGAGGCTTTCTATATCAACATACTCGCGGTTATTAGCTTAACCTTGAAGTTGTTTTTCTTTGATTTCAGCCATGGTCTTACAGTCGATACACAAATCAGCTGTAGGACGTGCTTCTAAGCGACGGATACCAATTTCGATACCACAAGAATCGCAGAAGCCGAAATCGTCTTCTTCAATGCGCTTAAGCGTTTTTTCAATTTTCTTTATTAGCTTACGCTCACGGTCACGTGTACGTAACTCAAGGCTGAACTCTTCTTCTTGAGCTGCACGGTCTACAGGATCAGGGAAGTTTGCTGCTTCATCCTTCATGTGCGTTACCGTACGGTCAACCTCTTCACGAAGTTGATTGCGCCACGCTTTAAGCAATAGACGAAAATGCTCAAGTTGGGGCTCGCCCATATACTCTTCGTCAGCTTTTGGCTCGTACGGCTGCAAACCTGCCAGCGCTAATAGTCCTAGGGATTTTGTTTCTTTTCCTGTTGGCATCTGCCACATCTCCTACACTACGACATCCATCTTGTCCTGATTGGACCGATATCTATATCAGACTCGACAGCTTCAGGCAATCGATCGTGTCTATGTAATTATTATGCTGGTGTGTTGTTTCTAACATTTGCCAGATGTTTAATCATTTATACGACTGGCTACCAGCAAACGCATTAGTGCGTTCTACCACTAAAACAAGGCGCAAATATGAAGACGAAATGAAAAAAATCAACCTATTTTTTATAAAATCACAGGGAGTGATTGATTTAATAGGATTTTTTGTTCATCAATTATACAGCCTGCGGCAAGTACAGTTACGCCTGCATTAGCGGCAATCTGTACGCTTTCGGCATAAGTTGGATCAATATGCTTGGCAACTTGAACACTTTCAATAGCGGTATGTTGCACGCAGAATAACAAGCTGGTCTTTATACCGCCTTGTGCTAGGCGAGCCAGTTCCAAGCAGTGTTTTGCACCTCGCTGGGTTACCGCATCGGGAAAGTAGCCTTTATTATTTTCCGCTAAAGTGACGGATTTTACTTCCATGTATTCTGTAAGTTCTTGACGCTGCGCGTTTTCCCTTGTTAACGCGAAGTCGAATCGGCTGTTGGCAGTTGGCGGTGTTACTTCTGCTTTCCAACCGCCGATATCGGAAAATTCACCTAGCACCTTGTTATCTAGTGCTTCTGCCACCAACTTATTAGCATTGTGTGTGTTAATGCCGATGAAGTGACCATCAAACGTTTGGGCTAGTTCCCATGTATACTTAAGCTTTCGCTTTGGGTTTGTCGACTCACTTAAGAAAACCGTGTACCCCGGTTCAGCGCAGCCGGTCATTGCACCTGTATTTGGACAATGAGCAGTAACGATTGAACCGTCGTCTAGCTCGACGTCGGCAAGAAACCGCTTGTACCTTTTAATCAAGGTGCCACGTAGTAACGAAGGTGAAAACTTCATGTATCGCCTTTTTTATGAAAATTAGGTTCACCGCGTAGACGCTCCCTGCCAGTACTCGTGTGCTATGGCATAGGGTTTATAGGGAACGCACAACATGTTCGCGGTATGCAGGCAAAAGAGAGTAACAAAGATTTGAGCAAGCGCAAAAAGCGCTTATCGAAAATATAACGATGTATAAGGAATAAAACGCGATGGCAGAATTTACCGTAAGCCTTTCAACCAATAGTGCTGAAGCTGTATGGGGCGAAAGCGCTAAGCTTTCTTTCACTGAATCAGGCGCAGTTATTCACCTGCCAGATGACAAGCTTAACGAGCGATTAATTCAGCAAGCAGCGAGAAAGTTAGATGGTCTAGGGTTGCCTGCCGTTGCGCTTAAGGGTAGTTGGCATAAAGAGCAACAGTGGGCTTTTGCACTTAGCTTTACACGTGCACTTAAGCCTGCCTCTATCCAATGGGCGGATACGGCTGACAAAGCCGCCTTAGAGCAGGAGTATGCGGCATTATTATTTACCCGACAGCTGGTAAACGAAACGCCGGAAGACCTTAGCCCTGAGACATTAGCGACACGTGCTGCGCAGTGGCTTAAATCACTGGGTGGGGACAAAGTCTCTTACTCAATGACTGTAGGTGAAGACCTTAAAGAGCAAGGCTGGATAGGTATTTATAACGTAGGTCGTGGTAGTGAACGCCCGCCTGCAATGTTAGTTCTTGATTACAACCCCACAGGCAACGCAGATGCTCCCGTCGATGCCGTGCTAGTAGGGAAAGGCATCACGTTCGACAGCGGCGGTTACAGCATTAAATCTAGCGAAGGCATGCTAGACATGAAATGTGACATGGGTGGCGCAGCGACTGTTACAGGGGCATTAGGGCTATCTATTTCTCAAGGCAGCGAAAAGCGTATTCAGCTTATTTTGTGCTGTGCAGAAAACCTAATTAGCGGTCACGCTTATAAGTTGGGTGATGTACTTACCTACAAAAATGGGGTAACCGTTGAAGTTGTTAACACCGATGCAGAAGGGCGTTTAGTATTGGCTGATGGTTTGATGGCGGCAACGGAAACTGGTGCGCCACTTATTATCGACGCAGCAACGTTAACCGGTGCAGCAGTGGTTGCCTTGGGCTCTGATTATCATGGCGTATTCTCGCTGGATGATAATGCGCGCGATCAAATGCTTAAAGCCGCAAAAGCAGAGAATGAACGCTTTTGGCCATTACCCCTTGAAGGCTTTCACGCAGACCGTTGCCCTTCAGCGTTTGCTGACACGGCAAATAGCCGACCGATGAAAGGTGGTGGTGGCGGTGGTGCGTCAAACGCTGCGGGCTTCTTATCGCGCTTTGTTAAGCCTGAAGGCTGGGTGCATTTAGATTTGGCTGCGGCCTATCACGGTGGTGCAACCGCTGAAATGCCGGTAGGTGCTACAGCAAAAGGCATTCGTTCAATTGCCAGAATGCTGAAAGATTTCACTGCATAAATAAAAAAACAGAGGGGGCTTCACAGGGTGTCGCCCCTTTTCGTTAACTAGATCCCGCCCAAGCGTTCAGCTAGTTTCTTATAACGTTCAACGTCACCGCTATCAAAAAGTGGGTTACCATCGGTATCTTTGTCTTTTGATACTAAAAGGCTTTCGCGCTCTAGACGCTCTACGCGTACTTCTTGCACACCCAGAAATGCCGCCACTTCTTTTACCGTCATCAAACTCATTACAATTCTTCCTATTGTGGTTGTTTTTGTTAGGTTTTAACCAGGCCTCTACTTTGGTCAAGGCTGTGTGATCTTGTCATTACATCAGAAGCGCTTTGTACAAGACATTACCTAAAAGGCGAATAAAATAATAAACCTCCAGCTATGTTGAGCGTGCCTTTCTACGCATTGCATAAACCAAAGGCTAGATAAGGCCATCGTTGCTCCGCCTGTTGCATACTGCTTCCTATTGTTTTAGTTAAGCCCATTTTTGTTATTTTTCGAGTCTTTTTTACCGATTCTTTTAATGTTCGCCAATGATAGGCACGTGCTTTTTATTTAAAAAATCGGCGTTAGATAGATATAAAGTGCAGCAGTCGAGTGTTAAAAGGTGTTTTTTACTCACTCTGCTTGGTTTACCATTGCGCGCCATAACCACCTATCTGCATGAATCTTGAGTTATACTTTACGATTCACGCTATAAATTGGGCTTACGCTCTCAACCGGAGACAATAAAAAAATGGATACCTGGTCCGCTGCCGTTATGCTTTTTTTAATCATGGATCCGCTCGGTAATCTGCCGGTTTTTATGTCGGTACTTAAATCCATTGAACCTAAAAGACGTCAATTTATTCTTATACGAGAACTATTGTTTGCGCTTGGTATTTTATTCTTATTTCTGTTCAGCGGTCAGTCGGTACTCAATTTTTTAAATGTAGAGCAAGAAACTGTAAGTATTGCCGGTGGCATTATTCTATTTCTTATCGCGCTTAAGATGATATTTCCGTCGTCTGGCAACCCAAGTGGTCTTGCTGTGGGTGAAGAGCCTTTCTTGGTGCCTCTTGCTATTCCTATGATCGCAGGTCCATCAACGTTAGCTGCGTTAATTCTACTTGCTAATCAAGCACCGGATAGAATGGTGGATTGGTCACTAGCGCTTGCCGCTTCTTGGTCGATTAGCGCTGTCATCTTATTATTTTCAAACGTATTTCATAAAATTTTAGGGGAACGTGGCCTAGTTGCGATGGAGCGATTAATGGGTATGATCCTCGTTATGATCGCTATCCAAATGTTGTTAGATGGCGTTACCAAATATTTCATGCATGCCACTGGAGCCCTTTAAATGGCAAAGCAAAAACTTAATACCTTTGGGCGTGTCCGCGCCTTGGAAGGCTGGAAAGCCGTTGCATTCGGCGCTGCGTTACTTGAACGTATGTTGCCTAACTACACGCTGTTTTGTGAGCTTACAGAAAGTGGTGATGCGAATGCCTTACGCAACTGCTTAAACTTGGTCTGGGAAACACTTAAGTCTCCTAAAAGTAAATTTAATATTACGGTACAGCTTGAAAAAGTAGAAGTTGCCACCCCGGATACCAGCGAACACGATAACTATGGCGTGTACCCTGCTATTGATGCAGCCATCGGATTAGCTGGCCTACTCAACCTAATAGCAGGTGACGACCCCCAAGGTGCTGTGGTGATCAGCAAACTATCTCAAGGTAGCGTTGAAGCTTATTTATTAGAAAGCGAAGAAGCTGATGATGAGACCGTGAAAGGTCATCCACTTATGGAATTTGAAGTAGAGGTACAAAACGAACTGCTCGATTACGTTGAGCAGGCTAAGTATCCTGCAAAGGCAGCAGACGAAATGAAAGCCCTCGCGCTGGAAGCGGGTATCTCAAACATAGGCCTTGAACTTTAAAGTAGCTAGGCCGTGCACTCTAGGTAAGTTCACGGCTTTGCGCTACGCTAAGCGTACGTTCTATTAGCTCACTTCTATTAACATATAGCGCAGTGCGCTGGTGTGTTTGTCCTTAATAACTTGCCAGTGGGTAGGTAATGTGGGTGTTGTGAGCGTACTCTCATGCTCTAAGTAAACTACGCTGCCGCTTTGCACTAGGTTATTTTCTGCAAGCGATATAAGCGAAGGTGCTACTAAATCTTTGCCGAACGGCGGATCAACGAATACTACATCGTAGGGTGATCCGTTGAGCCCCTTCAAGATGTTTAGCGCATTACCTTTATGGACATTGGCTGAACTTACTTTAAGTAAAGAAAGGTTACTTTCTAGCTGCGAAGCAGCCTGATTATCTAATTCAATAAAATCGCAATGCGCTGCATAGCGCGATAATGCTTCTAAGCCCAGTCCACCTGAGCCCGCAAATACATCTAGACAGCGTGCGTCGTTAACATAAGGCATTAGCCAGTTAAATAAGGTCTCTTTATTCCTGTCGGTAGTGGGCCTTAACCCTTCTGCGTTCAATACAGGTAGCTTTCTACCGCGCCATTGACCACCAATAATACGTATTTGACCCGTGCTATTTGCACGTTGGGCTCTACCATTTTTTGGTGAATGAGGTTTTTTTGCAGAAGATGGTGCCCGAGTAGGGCGAGAAACTCGCTTCATAGTGGCTGACAATGGTATCATGCGTTCATACATTAGGCGGCAAGTGTAGCCGAAATTGCTAAGAATTTATAAGGATTTGTCCTAACGATGTCGAAACTTTTTGGCTGGTTCAGTAAGAACAAAAAAGCAGAGAAACAAAAAGCCCAAGCGGAAGAAGAGGCTCGCTTAAAGGCAGAAGCCGAAGCACAGGCGAAAGCGCAAGCGGAAGAAGAGGCTCGCGCAAAGGCGGAAGCTGAAGCACAGGCGAAAGCGCAAGCGGAAGAAGAAGCTCGCTTAAAGTCGGAAGCCGAAGCACAGGCTAAAGCCCAAGCGGAAGAAGAGGCTCGCGCAAAGGCCGAAGCTGAAGCACAGGCTAAAGCCCAAGCGGAAGAAGAGGCTCGCGCAAAGGCAGAAGCCGAAGCGCAGGCGAAAGCGCAAGCGGAAGAAGAGGCTCGCGCAAAGGCAGAAGCCGAAGCACAGGCGAAAGCGCAAGCGGAAGAAGAGGCTCGCGCAAAGGCAGAAGCCGAAGCACAGGCGAAAGCGCAAGCGGAAGAAGAGGCTCGCGTAAAGGCGGAAGCTGAAGCACAGGCGAAAGTCCAAGCGGAAGAAGAGGCTCGCGCGAAAGCAGAAGAAGAGGCGCGCGCAAAGGCAGAAGCTGAAGCACAGGCCAAAGCCCAAGCGGAAGAAGAGGCTCGCGTAAAGGCAGAAGCTGAAGCACAGGCCAAAGCCCAGGCGGAAGAAGAGGCTCGCGTAAAGGCAGAAGCCGAAGCACAGGCTAAAGCGCAAGCGGAAGAAAAGCCAAAAGAGAAAAAGTCGCTATTCGCACGCTTAAAAGCAAGCCTATCTCGCACAAAAGAGAATTTGGGCAGCGGCATCGTTAGCCTATTTAAAGGCAAAACCATTGACGATGAGCTGTACGAGGATCTTGAAACACAGCTTTTAGTGGCCGACGTGGGCATGGATACCACTCAGAAAATTATTGACCACTTGACTGATAGTGCGTCTCGTAAAGATCTTAAAGACGCGGAAGCCTTGCTGGAGATCATGAAGCAGCAAATGTCGGGCATGTTGTCTCAAGTGAATCAGCCTCTTTCTGAAGTCATGAAAGCGCACGATTCAAGTGAAGGCCCGTTTGTTATCCTAATGGTTGGCGTAAATGGTGTAGGTAAAACCACCACTATTGGTAAGCTAGCTAAGCAGTTCCAGCAAGAAGGTAAGAAAGTGATGCTTGCTGCGGGTGATACCTTCAGAGCGGCGGCGGTTGAACAGCTTCAAGTATGGGGCGAACGCAACGATATTCCTGTAATTGCACAGCACACAGGCGCTGACAGTGCGTCTGTACTTTACGATGCACTAGAAGCAGCGAAGTCGCGCGGCACAGATATCCTTATTGCCGACACGGCAGGGCGCTTGCAAAATAAGAACAACTTGATGGAAGAGCTTAAGAAAGTGGTTCGTGTAATGAAAAAGATCAACCCGAACGCGCCTCACGAAGTCATGCTTACATTAGACGCTGGAACTGGGCAAAACGCTATTAGCCAAGCCAAGTTGTTTAATGAAGCCGTGGGCTTAACAGGCATCACACTAACCAAGTTAGACGGCACAGCGAAAGGCGGTGTTATATTCTCTATTGCCGATAAGTTCAAAATTCCTATAAGGTATATAGGTGTTGGCGAAAGCATTGATGATTTACGCCAGTTTGACGGACAAGAATTTATTGATGCGTTGTTTAGCGAAATGGACACACCTGAAAGCTAAAACCAGCAAAGTGGTAGGGAAAAATAATGATAAAGTTTGAGCAGGTAAGCAAAACCTATCCGGGCGGACAACGTGCGCTAAGCAAGGTGAATTTTCATATTGCGCCGGGTGAAATGGCCTTTTTAACAGGGCATTCTGGCGCAGGAAAAAGCACGCTACTTAAACTTATCAGCCTAATGGAGCGCCCAACAGTAGGGCGCGTTCTTATTAATGGCCACGACCTTAACGCTATTACCCGTCGAGATATTGCATATATACGCCGCGATATCGGCATGATCTTCCAAAGTCACCAGCTGTTAATGGATAAATCGGTTTTTGACAACGTGGCGTTACCTCTTGTCATTGAAGGGTACACCCATAAAGAAATTCGCAAGCGTGTAGAAGCCGCCCTTGAAATGGTGGGGCTTAGAGACAAAGCCCGTTGCTTACCCATTACGTTATCTGGTGGTGAGCAACAACGGGTGGGTATTGCGCGAGCAGTGGTAAATAAACCTCCCTTACTGCTAGCCGATGAGCCAACCGGTAACCTCGACCCCAAACTTTCAATGGAAATTATCCGCTTGTTCGAAGATTTTAACCAAGCGGGAGTATCGGTGCTTATAGCAACTCACGACTTAGGGTTAATCGCTCGTATGCGCTATCGCACGCTCACTCTTAAAAACGGGCAAATGATTACTGATGGCCTAACCGACGATATAGATGGTGCGAGCTCAGGTAATGGCGAAGGAGAGTGGTCGTGAGCATTTTATTTAAAGGTCGCGCCCAAGGCGCATCTTCAGCAAAAGTAGGCATGGTACAAACTATTATCATGTTCTTTGTTAGCCATGTGCGACAAGCTTTGTCTAGCCTTGGTGAGCTATGGCGGCAGCCCCTAGCCTCGTTAATGACAATTGGCGTATTGGGTTTAAGTATAACTTTGCCAAGTACGCTATACATCATGGTAAAAAACACAGAGAAAATTACTGCAGGCTGGGATCAGGCATCAGAAATATCCCTTTTTCTAAAGCCTAGTATCAATGCGGCAAGCTCACAACAGCTGGTCGCCAGATTGAATACCTGGTCGGAAATAGACAGTGTAGTTTACATTCCTGCCGATGACGCACTTAAAGAGTTTCAGCACCTATCTGGGTTGGGCGATGCTATCGCATACTTGGAGAAAAACCCGCTACCGGATGTCGTACTGGTAACGCCTGGTGAAAAACACGCATCACCTACTGCTGCTAAAGCGCTGTTAGACAAGCTTCGTCAGCAGCGCGAGGTAGACATCGGAAAGCTTGATATCGAGTGGTTGGAACGTTTGTACGCGGTTATTGATATTGCAAGAGACTTAGTTACCTTAATTGGCCTGCTCTTGTTTATTGCTGTAGTGCTTATTATCGGTAACACTATCCGACTGAATATACTCAACAAATACGATGAAATTGTAGTAATGAAGCTGGTGGGAGCTACCGATGCGTTTATTCACCGCCCTTTTTTATACACAGGTTTTTGGTATGGCTTACTAGGCGGATTAATGGCGTGGTTTGCCGTAATTATTATTTTGTGGTGGATGGATAGCAGCATAACCACATTTGCTGCCATGTATCAGAAAGATTTTAATATTACAGGGCTAACCGGTTCAGCATTGCTAACCATGCTAGGGCTCTCAGTACTATTAGGCTTGCTCGGATCTCTAATCTCAGTGCAACGTCACGTAAAAGAGATCGAGCCTAAATAATTAAGCAGTAGCGCGCGGGTAGTGTGAAGAAATTGCACTGCGTACACCGTTGCCCCACGTAATAGCTTGGTTGTACAGCATGTGTAATTGCTTTTGGTCAATGTTCAGCAACTTTGCTTGCTTGATTACGTTCATCCAAAGTGCACTCTCGAAGGCGCGCACTAACGTCATGTAGTTGTTAATTTCCAGGTTTTTGCCCAACAAGGCATCGTTCACCTCTTCAGACAGCGGAAGCTGTTTCACAATGTCTGTCATAGACTGGTCGAGTAAACCTTCAAGTAACGAAAATAGCCCAACTAAGAAAGATATGGGCGGGTTATTCTTAATGCCCCTGCGCTCGGCCAGTAAATCAAAAAACTTGGCGCGTACAAGCGACATATGAATGATTTCTAGGGGCTTTTCATCGCCTAAATTAGTCAGACTTAATAACGCGATAAATTTCTTAATTTCAACTTCACCCATGTAATTCAGGGCATGCTTCAACGATGTAATTTTGTAACGCTTATTGATGGTTGGGTTATTAATAAACTTTAGCAATAAGAAACTAAGCGTGGCGTCGCGTTCAATAATTTGGGTAATGCGCTCAACATCAAAGCTAGTACTTGAGCTCTCTCCCATCAAATCTACGATATTCATTTTAGAGGCTGGAAGCTGCTTAAGTATGCGCGCTTCAGGCTGTGAAAAGAAATAGCCTTGGAAGAAATCAAAGCCTAAGTCTACACAAGTAGAGAAGTTATCTTGGGTATCGACCTGCTCAGCAACAAGTTTCACGTTAGCATCATGATAGCGGGGGATGTGCTTTTCGATGGTTTCAAAGCGAGTTTTAGTGACATCTACTTTTACTATGTCGATAAGAGGGAAGACATCATGGGTTGCGCCTACCATCATAGGGTCGTCAATGGCGAGCTTAAAGCCAAGCTGTTTGATGTGCTGGCACGCTTCATACAGACCGTTAGTGTTATCGGTAGGGTCGGCAAGTTCAACAACGACCGACTCTGGATTGAGCGAAGTTGGAAAGCGCGAAATTATGGTATCAGATGAGAAAGTGATAAAGGATGTTTTCTCGCCGCTTATATCGTCAAGCCCAAGTGGATGAAAATGTTCAGAAATATACTTAGCTTTTTGGTCGCTATGTTCTGGGTATGCGCCTGATTTACCATCCCTGAACAAGAGTTCATAGGCAAATACGTTTTTGCTTTTGTCTAAAATAGGCTGGCGAGCTATGAACGCAAACATAAACTAATCCTGAGGCAACATGGTTTGACGAGGTTTTTATTGGTATCAAATGGGCTTAGAAAAAATTAAGCCCACACCCTAGTCTATGATATGTAGGTATAATCTAACAACAAATCAATGATTATTTTGAAAACCTATTCTTTTATTGAGCTCGTTAGTCATCTTTCAATGCTGAGTTATGAATGTGTTTTGCCCACTTTATTGCTTCATTGTAGTAGCTGTGTAATAGGCTTTGTTTCATTTCATATTTTGCCGCAAATTGTTTAACACCAGCCCATTTAGCTCGCTCAAAATATTGTACAAGCGTCAAGCAGTTACGCAGCATACCGGGAGTACCGCAAAGCGCGTCCTTAACATCATCACTGATTGGTACCTTGCTTACCAAATCATCAATACGTTGCTCCATCATGGCGTCAAGCAAAGACAATAGCCCAGTAAGGAAGCCTTTCAGTGGATTGTCAGACGTCTCAAGTTGGGTAAACACTAACTCACAAAATTTCGCACGAACCAGCGCCATCTGCATCAATTCGGTGGGTTGACCATCGCTTAAATTGGCAAGAGCAAGTAAAGATATAAATTTCTTCACTTCTACTTCACCCATAAAGGTTAGCGCATGCTTAAGTGACGTTATCTTATGGCGCTTATTCACCATCGGGTTATTGATAAAGCGCAGCAGCAAGTAGGTAAGCGATGGATCTCTTTCAATAATCTTATTCACATCATCGAAATTAAGCTTGGGTTGGCTGCTTAAGGTGAGCAACTCCATCATAGTTAAGCTGCTTGGCCCCAACTTCCTATGCCTAACAATTTCTGGTTTAGCTAGGAAATAGCCTTGGAAGTAATCAAAGCCCATGTCTTTGAATTTATGAAATTCTTCATAGGTTTCAATCTTTTCGGCTACTAATTTGATGCTGTTTGATTTGAAACGCGCTACCAAGGCGGGGATTTTATCGTGAGAAATTTCGGTGATATCAATTTTCACCACACTGGTGAATGGAATGAAGGCTTCCCATTTTCCCTTCATGTCATAATCGTCTAGGGCAATTGGGTAACCCAATCCTCGAATATGTTTACACGCCGCAACTAAGGCGTCATCTACCTCTACCGTTTCAACGATTTCAATTACAACTTTGTCAGCATCTAACGACGTGGGAAAGCGAAACATTAGCGTATCTCGATGAAAATTGATGAACGCTTTTTTGTCTCCGGTAATTTCTTCAATACCTAAACTTAAGTGAGTAGAGGTGAGAATTTTCGAGGTGGCCTCATCGGGGGGGATATCCGGAAAGCAATTTTCCTCGCCCACGCGAAAAAGCAGTTCGTAAGCGTAAACCTCTCGATTTACATCAAATATGGGTTGTCTAGCGACGTAAGCAAACATCGAGTTCCTCTTTGCTTTACTTGCCTTACTCCTTCCTTAAGTATTTCCCTTCCAGTTTTTTATTATTGTTGTCTGGAAAATGCCATGCAGCGGTCGTAGTGCAAAATCGATTAATACAATCTAATATTTTCAATTTCCGAACAGAAAAGCAAGGTTTAAAATACTAATATCACAAGGGTATGGTGGTACAGCAAGAACTTGAAAAGCGCTAAGAGTGCAGGTTGCTAATATTTATGCTTTCGCTGATGTAGGTAGCGCACAAACGTTAGAATTCATACCAGTGAGATTAGCTTTTAACTCTTGCTATGTAATTAAAGTATAATAGTGGTGTGGTTAAATGACTAACCCAACTACCACTAAGTGCAGGCCAGTCATTGAATGGGTGTGGCGTTAGCGGAGTATGAAGTCAAAAGAGCTAGCGCTCCTATGGAATGGCGAGAGGTTTTGACCGAGAGAGAGCTAAATGGATAGTTTTTTCTTAAGTTGAACTTTTTTTCTTATTTTAGGTCTTGATATTGTAGAAATAGTCACTATACCTACATATTGGTTAGACTTCATATCTTAATTAGGTCTCGCGCAGCTTCAGTTACTTTGCTAATATGAAGCGGCAATAAATGAGGTGAACAATGAGCAACAATTTGCAATCTATGGCCCTGTCAGTGCCACACAGCGGTAGCATTGAAGGCTACATCCAAGCTGTAAGCAGCATTGATATGCTTAGCGCTGAGGAAGAGCGCGAGTTGGCAGTGCGCCTTCGCGAAGACGAAGACTTACAAGCCGCTCGTAAGCTAGTAATGTCACACCTTCGTTTTGTAGTGCACATTGCAAAATCTTACTCAGGTTATGGCTTACCACAAGCCGACTTAATTCAAGAAGGTAACATCGGTCTGATGAAAGCCGTTAAGCGTTTCGACCCTACAGTGGGCGTGCGTTTGGTTTCTTTCGCGGTACATTGGATCAAAGCCGAAATTCACGAGTTTGTACTTAAAAACTGGAGAATAGTTAAAGTTGCGACAACTAAAGCGCAGCGTAAACTGTTTTTTAACCTTCGTAAGGCGAAAAAGCGTCTTGGTTGGTTTACCCATGCTGAAGTGCAAACGGTGGCGGACGAATTGGGCGTGAGTACAAAAGAGGTGCTTCAGATGGAAGCGCGTATGAGTTCTCAAGACCAAGCGTTCGACTTAACTGCGGATGAAGATGAAACAGGCAATTTCGCACCAGTTCAATATCTAGAAGATAAATCATCAGATGTTGAAACTGACGTGATTAACAATGACTGGGATACAGCGGCGAGCAAGCGTTTGTATTCAGCAATTAAAACGCTAGATGAGCGTAGCCAAGACATTATCGAAACCCGTTGGTTAGCAGACAACAAGATTACGCTGCAAGATTTAGCTGATAAGTATCAGGTATCTGCAGAACGTGTTCGTCAAATTGAAAAGAACGCGATGAAAAAACTTCAAGCTGCTATGGTCGCGTAGTACACGCACAACACAGCTTATACAAAAGCTTAACGTTGAAAAAAGCGCCTTAAAGGCGCTTTTTTTATGTGTAGAGTTTCATTGTAATGACGGCTCTTAGAAAAAGGTGAAGAGTATCTTTCAATTCACCGTTGAAGCAGTCATATATGTATCGATATGTTGGGAATTACATGTAAGCAACTAGGCGTTAAACCTAATGCTACTCTTCTTCGTTTTTTGAAGGGGGAAGAACGTAGAAGACACCCTCAAATTCCGCTACCGGTGTATCGCCGTCTAAAATAGCCACGCTCAATTCAAAACGTGCTTTGTTGTCGCTTTCAAGGGGCTTGAACTTACCCGATAGGGTTTCAATATTACAGATGGCCCTTGGCTTCATAGTGATAGGTTTGTGGTAGTGGATATCACCGTCGCCCAATACAATATCACCGTCTAAACCACGCTCTTTAAGCTGCAAGTAAATCATGCCCCAGCCGGTCAGTGTAGCTAAAGAAAAAATACTGCCCGCAAACATGGTGCCGTGAATATTAATATTTTTATTCAGTGAGGCGCGGGTTTCTAGAGTACGTCCGGTATACTGATATAGTTTGATACCCATGTGTTCGGTAATAGGTATAGTCTCTGACCACGTTTCCTGCAGCGATTTACACCATTTAGGGTGTAGTATTAAGGAATTGTTTTCGGTGAATTTCTTAACCATTTGCTGGCGTTTAAGCATGCCTAGTTCATTAGGGGCTTCACGCTCAATCTCAAAACCGCAGGCACTAAAAAAGTCGATAGATATTTCGCGGCTATTTGTCACTGCGCGCTCAGCACCCAAGTCTTTGGCAACGTTTTCCAGCGCTGCCATTATCATCTGACCTAAGCCTTTACGTTGATGGTCTTGGTGTACTGCGATATGTCGAATTTGTGCTTCCTCAGCAGTGTTCAAATGAACACGGCCACAGGCTACAATTTCGTTCTTACGGTTGGTAATAATCCGATGCTCAGCGACCTGTTCATATTCGTCTTTTTCAGAGCCAGGAGGGAAATTCCATGGTTGGCGCAAGTGCTCCCATCGAAAATGAAAATAGGCTTCAAATTCGGCGTCGCTTTTAGGCGTAACTACCTTGTACACAATAAACCGACCTTCTTAAATGAGTGAAGGAGTATTTAAACGTAAGAACCCATGAGGTACAAGTTTAATTATGTAAGCAAACTTGGAATGCCGAAGAAGTACTCAGTTACCAGTAAACCGAAGGGCCCAATAGTTACGGACTAAACAGCAAGGAATGCCCGAATTGCTCTCGCATAGCTGGAAAAAGAAAGATTTAGCCGCCTAGTGCAGCGAGACGCGCCCCTTTGAGCTCTTAGACACTAAACTGAAAAGTAACAGGCCCGTCATTAATAAGGCCAACCTGCATGTCTGCACCGAACTCGCCTGTGGCTACTTTCATGCCTTTATTTTTAAGGGCCTGCACAAATTGTTCATAGATAGCTTGGCCATGCTCTGGGGATGCTCCGCGAGAGAAGCCTGGACGATTCCCTTTTTGAGTGTCTGCAACAAGCGTGAACTGAGATACCACCAGTATTTCGCCATCGACTTGCTCAATATTTAAATTCATTTTGCCATCTTCGTCGCTAAACATGCGATACCGACAGAGTTTATTCGCCAGCTTCTCTATTTGCGCTTCGCTGTCTTCTTTTTCAACACCTAACAGCACCAACATGCCTTTGCCAATCTCACCAATAACGTTACCGTCTACAGTTACATTAGCTTCTGATACCCGTTGGATAAGTCCTATCACTTAGATGACTCCTGAATAAAACGTGACATGTCGCGAGTAGCGCGGCAAAGGGCATAACCTATACTGGGTTCGGATGTGCTGTGCCCCGCATCTGGGATGATTTGTAACTGGCTCTGAGGCCATGCTTTGTGAAGTGCTTCAGCGGCTTCGGTTTTACAAATCATATCGTAGCGACCATGAACAATAGTGCCCGGAATATGACTTATTTTGTCAATGTTTTCAAGAATGTAGTTTTCATCTAAAAAGCATTTGTTAGAAAGGAAGTGGCACTCCAACGTTGCAAGGCAAGTGACCAGTTGCATGGGGTAATTGTCAGTGGAATCACCTACGCCGGGGGGTAAAGTAATGCGCGACAATCGCTCTTCCCACTGATACCAGCGCTTTAAGGCTGCGTGACGCAGTACATCATTGCTAGAGCGTACCATAGCGCTATAAAAACTGCAGACTGCGCTTGAGGTCACCGGTGTAGGCACATCCTTGGTGAATTTGCGGTAGTACTCAGGAAATAACTGAGCAGCGCATCCATTTGGCGATAAAAACCAATCTCTGTCTTCTTGCCGGGCTAAAAATACGCCGCGAAGAATGAGACCTGTTACTCGCGGGGTATACTTGAGCGCATAAAGTAAGGCGAGCGTAGAGCCCCATGAGCCGCCGAATAGTAAAAATTTTGGTATAGAAAGGTGAGTTCGTAGTGCTTCTATATCTTCAACGTTAGACCAAGTGTCGTTGTTTAATGTATCGGCGAGTGGGGTAGAGCGGCCGCAACCACGTTGCTCATAACCTATAATGCGATACTTGTTGCTATCAAAAAAGCATTTGTAGTTAGGGGGTAAGCCTGCGCCAGGCCCGCCGTGAATAAAAAGCACGGGGATACCGTTTGGATTGCCACTTTGCTCGAAGTAAAGCGAATGCCCACTTCCCACTTCGATAAATCCGTTTTCATAGTAGGTAACATCGGGGTAAAGTCGTTTCATTTTGTTTCTGCGCGTTGTGTGAGTGCCTGTTTTAGTTTAGTTTATTGTTATACAAACGTTTGCGTGCTGACTGCTTCAACGCCGTTTTTGCTTTTAAATTAAGTAATAAACGTTAAGTCTATACTATAGAACAAGTGTCATTACGTGCTAGCTAATCATATTATAGTCATAAATGCGAGGATGTTTATATGGCAGGTCAAGGATCGGGCGGTAACGTAATCGCCGCAATTTGTAACTTCTTTATTCCTGGGTTAGGTCACCTGGTACAAGGAAGAATTTTAGGTGCATTGTTCTTTTTCATCACAGTAGGCGTATGTTATGCCTTAGCTGCAACTGTGGTACTAGCCATTGTCTTTTGGCCTTTAGGCGCCCTTTTGCATTTGATTTGTATTATAAGCGCAGCACGTTTTAGAGGTGGAGTAACCGCATGAAGTTAATCGCATCAGCATTTGTTGCTATGCTTGCCCTTAGTGGGTGCCAGTCTGCATATTACGCAGCATGGGAAAAGGTCGGCGTTGAAAAGCGCGATATCTTAGTTGACCGCGTTGAAAACGCAAAAGAATCACAGGAAGACGCTCAAGAGCAGTTTAACTCTGCGTTAGAAGCATTCAGTGCTGCTGTTGCGTTCGATGGTGGAGAGCTAGAAGACGTTTACAATCGCTTAAATGGTCAGTACGAAGACAGCGTTGCCGCTTCAGAAGAAGTGAGTTCACGCATCGATAAAGTGGAAAGCGTTGCTGAAGCTTTATTTGATGAGTGGGCAGAAGAGCTTGAAAAATATGAGAATGCATCGTTGAAACGGGATAGCGCGGCGAAGCTTCGCGAAACCAAGCGTCGCTACTCTTCATTAATGACAGCTATGCGTAAAGCTGAAAGCAAAATGCCTCCAGTATTAAGCGCACTTCAAGATAATGTGTTGTACTTGAAGCACAACTTAAATGCCAGCGCCATTGGTGCACTGCAGGGCGAACTTTCTACTATTGAAAACAATGTTGCTCAGCTCATCAGACAAATGAATTCAGCTATTGCTGAGTCTGACGCTTTTATATCTTCGATGAAAAACTAGCCATTAGTTAGGCATTAATTATAAAGAAGGGAGCTTGTTGCTCCCTTCTTTCGTTTCATGCATTTTTTATAGAGACGAGGCGTAAGTTAATCACTATTACGCCCGTTTTAGGTTGGCTACTCCTTTGGAACTTTGCGCGGCTCGTTCTCTGCTTTACGATTTTCAAAAGCCTCGCCTAAACTGCACGTGAATTCTGCACCGAACAGCACAATTATCCACGACAAATACACCCATAAAAACAGAATAGGTACCACCGCAAGCGCGCCATAAATTAACTCGTATGAAGGAAAGTTTGTTACATACAATGCAAAGCCCGATTTAGTAATTTCAAAAGCTATAGTGGCAACAATCGCGCCTATGAATGCATGGCGGGCAAACACTCTTCTATTTGGCACTACCATGTACAAAATAGTAAATGCGAGCATGGCAGCACCGCTTGGCACAAGGCTGAGTAAGAAGGTTCCCAATCCAGGCGTGTACTCTTCGGTAAAAGCAGCAAGGCCAGTTAAATAGGAACTTACTACTACGCTAGAGCCAATAAGCATAGGCCCTAAAGTGATCACCATCCAATAGATAGCAAAAGTATACACAATGGGTCTGTCACTTTGCGTGCGCCAAATTCTATTCAGGGTTTTATCTACGTTTGATATGAGCATTAGCGCTACGACCAGCAGTGACAAAATACCAATAGCGCTCATTTGCGAGGCGTTGCCAACAAAATCGGTCATGTATTTATGCACCACATCGCTGGCGGTAGGTACAAAGTTACTGAAAACAAAATGCTCAAGTTTACTTCTTACTGAAGCGAAGGCAGGAAAGGCCGACATTATGGTAAAGGTCACCATAATAAAGGGTACTAAAGATAACAAAGTTACATAAGCCAAGTGCCCAGCAGAAATAGTAATATTGTCTTCTCTACAGCGCTTTATAAAGATGCTGAAGAGCTCTCTTAGTTGAGGGGTAACATTGTTATATAAGGTTTTAACCTTGTCTAAATCCACTCGACTTCTCCTGGCGATACCCTTTGGCAAATAAACAGTGTGGTCTTCTGATGGGAGACCTTACGGTATCAATAGTTCAATTCATATTGCAGCAAATGGTAACTGGCGTAGGCGTCAGTGGCAAAAGGTTAATGCAATCTTTATACAACAAAGGCGCATGAATGCGCCTTTAATTATCTAACTGTATAGCTTTGTTAACGCTATACGAAATCAGTCGCCGGAGCGCACACCCAGCATGTGGCAGATAGCATAGCTTAACTCACTACGGTTGAGAGTATAGAAGTGAAAGTGCTTCACCCCTTCTTTTGCAAGAACTTTCACTTGGTCCATGGCAATGTTAGCGCCTATTAGGTTACGAGTGGCTTGATCATCTGCATCAAGACCGTCGAACATCTTGTGTAACCATCCCGGTACGTG
The DNA here is from genome assembly GCF_056311825.1 of Alteromonas sp. ABH4_452. Classification (NCBI taxonomy): domain Bacteria; kingdom Pseudomonadati; phylum Pseudomonadota; class Gammaproteobacteria; order Alteromonadales; family Alteromonadaceae; genus Alteromonas; species Alteromonas sp. ABH4_452. Next base: position 850,581 of record NZ_CM149973.1, read on the forward strand.
AACATCTGTAAAGCCTGCAAACCTTACTAACGTTTGGTAGTTAGTCACGGGTAAAATGCCTGGCACTATGTCTAAGTCTACACCTGCGGCGGCTGCACGGTCTCTAAATCGCAGATAAACACTGGTGTCGAAAAAGAACTGGGTTATCGCTTCGGTAGCGCCAGCTTCTGCTTTGCGTTTAAGGTTTAGCAAGTCGAACTGCGCATTTGGCGCTTCAGGGTGTTTTTCCGGGTAGGCAGCAACTGAAATATCAAAATCGGCAACGTCTTTTAGTAAGGCAACTAAGTCAGAGGCATACATCTCTGTTTTGTCTACCCCTTTAGGCAAGTCTCCACGAAGGGCAACAATACGGCGAATACCAGAATCCCAGTAGTCTTTTGCAATTTGTGTAAGCTCCTCGCGACTAGCGTCAACACAGGTTAAGTGAGGAACGGCAGCAACGCCTGTTTGCTGTTGAATACGTTTTACCACATCGTGGGTTCTGTCACGCTCACCGCTATTGGCGCCGTAAGTAACCGACATGTAGCTTGGCTTTAACGGTGCTAGGCGTTCAACCGACTTCCACAGGGTTTGCTCCATGGCTTCCGTTTTAGGCGGAAAGAATTCAAAAGATACATCAATATCACGCAGCTCCGACAGGGACTGGTTTAATGCATCGATACCTTGTGCGTAAGAAACCATGGTTTATACTCTCAAAAATGTAATCTTATAGACGTTTAGACGTCTAAATTAAAGAATATATGTCTAGACGTCAAGAGGTTTACACTGCTCAATTGACCTTTTCGTGAACTTGTTTAGAATTTCTCTTCATAATATAAAAAGAGTAGACCGAGTTAGTACAATGGCAGAATGGAACGGTAAATATATTCACCCCTACGCAGAGCATGGGAAAAAGAGCGAGCAGGTAAAGAAAGTCACTGTTTCTATACCTATTAATGTGCTTAAAGCACTTACTGATGAGCGTACCCGCCGCCAAATCAATAATTTGCGTCACGCCACTAATTCGGAACTGTTGTGCGAAGCATTTTTACACGCGTTTACTGGCCAGCCATTGCCTAACGATGATGACTTGCGTAAAGACAATCCTAATCGCGTGCCGGCTGAAGCTAGGCGTATTATGGAAGAAATGGGCATTGACCCAAGCTTCGAAAATGATGTGTCTGAAGACGACTGATATTTAGTATTAAAGAGAAACGGCGCTGTGTTGTAAGGCTTTACTAGTTGATAGCCTACAACACAGCGCCGTTTTTTATGTACTTGTATTCTTTAAGCGCACTTTTTAGCAAATATTGGTCGAGCGTTAACAAAACCTTTTTTAGCCTTGTGCGCCAGAACTTTATTTTTCTGGGCTTTCAGGTACTCGTGCAACACCCGACTCAATAGCCGCCTTAGATACCGCGGTAGCTATACGCTCGCACAGACGTGGGTCCATAGGTTTAGGAATAATATACTCCTTACCAAATGTTAGGCTGTCACTTTTACTCGCTGCCAATACTTCCTGTGGTACAGGTTCTTTCGTAATAGCACGAAGAGCTTCAACCGCCGCCACTTTCATCTCATCATTAATGGCTGTTGCGCGAACATCTAAAGCACCGCGGAAAATAAACGGAAAGCACAGCACGTTGTTTACCTGATTAGGATAGTCTGAGCGGCCAGTAGCCATAATTAGGTCTTTACGCACTTCGTGAGCAAGTTCAGGCTTTATCTCAGGATCTGGGTTAGAACATGCAAATACAATTGGGTTTTCAGCCATCAAAGAAAGCGCTTCTGGCGGTAAAACATCAGGGCCTGATACACCGACAAAGATATCTGCGCCTTCCATTACATCTTCAAGGGTGCGCTTATCAGTATTGTTAGCAAACAGCTTCTTGTGCTCAGTTAAATCTTCGCGACGAGTGTGGATTACGCCTTTTCTATCTAACATGTAGATACGCTCACGCTGGGCACCACACTTAATCAGTAGCTCCATACAGGCAACCGCTGCTGCTCCAGCGCCCATGCAAACAATTTTAGCGTTCTCTATATTTTTGCCCTGAATTTCTAAAGCGTTAAGCATACCTGCGGCGGTTACAATAGCGGTACCGTGTTGATCATCATGGAATACTGGGATTTTACAGCGCTTAATGAGTTCTTGCTCAATTTCAAAGCACTCCGGCGCTTTGATATCTTCTAGGTTAATACCGCCAAACGTATCAGCAATATTCGCCACGGTGTTAATGAACTCTTCGGTCGTACGATGCTTTACTTCAATATCAATGGCATCTAGACCAGCAAAGCGTTTAAACAGAAGTGCTTTACCTTCCATTACTGGCTTTGAAGCTAATGGGCCTAAATTACCTAAGCCTAAAATCGCAGTTCCGTTACTGATAACAGCGACCAAGTTACCTTTGCCCGTATACTTGTAAGCGTTATCTGCATCCTCGGCGATTTCTCTCACCGGCTCGGCAACGCCCGGGCTGTAGGCAAGAGCAAGGTCGTCGACGCTATCGGCTGGCTTAGATAGCTCTACGCGAATTTTTCCAGGTGTGGGTTTGGCGTGATAGTCGAGTGCGCGTTGTCTAAAATCTGACATGTAAAAAGGTATCCTTAGATGTAGGGTTCATCGGTATTTTTGTTCACGCTCTGTAGCTATTTTATTATCGTTGTAGTTATAGATAGATAAACATAAGCGCGTTACAACTAACTAATGACAAAAGTGATTATAAATAGTTGTTAGCACCAGTGTGGTACGTTGGAAACTGCAGACCTAGCGTTAACTCTTCCTGATTTCCCTCACATATCGCTGTTGATATTAGGTCTAACATTTAGACCTGAATTTATATCCAAAAGCGCCACAAGCCTTAGCTGTAAAGCATTATTCATAAAATTAATGCTCACTATCAAGGTGCCGATCGCAACTCTAACACAGCCAATCACTGTGTACATATCTGATCAGAATTCTCATTTATCAATGTAGGTTAGGCATACTAATTAGACCAGTAAAATAAGTCTATAATTGTCATTCATAAAATTTATTTTGAAGTCTCATTTCATTTTGAAGGTGTATTATAGGCGCGGGTGCTAAAATGTAGGTGCGGGTGCTAAGATGCTTATCGATTTATATTAGAGAAAACAGCTTTGGATAATATTTCACAAAGATAGACCTCTTTATTTTCACTATTGTTTTTCTGATAAAATACAATAAATGGCCTCTCAAGCTAGCTTTGAAGACAAAGAATATGACAGAAAGAAAACTGATTGCGGTGCTAACTGATGTGTGTGAAAACGTAAAATCTGACGATAATGGTTTCGTATGGCTTACGCATTTAGGACCTTGGAAAGCGCCGAAAGTTATTGCCGTATTTAATACGGAGCAAGAGAAGCAGCAAGCATTGATTAACGGTTGGGATATGGACTTCATAAACCAGGTGAATATAGCCCTAGAATCGATAAAGTCTATTCCAGCTGGAATTTATTTTGACAGTGAGGAATCGTGTAAAAAACAAAGTAGAGGGGACTGGGATAAACACTTGTCAGGAGTCGAAAAACTTCATTAATTATAATGAGTGTTTTGATCTTAAGTGTGAGCGTTATTGATATGATCAATTAGCGTTGATTAGAGGTGCTTGCATAAGTGGGAGCTATTCAATGTTAGTTTACTAACGTGAATAGTTTTCTCTGGACAATAAAAAAGCGCCATGAAGGCGCTTTTTTCGAACTCGATATCAGGCTTACTTTTTGCCCAATGCACCGAAACGCTTCTTGAAGCGATCAACACGACCACCAGTATCAACGTTACGTTGCTTACCAGTGTAGAATGGGTGACATGAAGAACATACGTCTAGGTTAATGTCTTTACCAAGCGTAGAACGAATCTTCATTACGTTACCACATGAGCAAGTAGCTGTGATTTCTTCGTATTTAGGGTGGATATCTTGTTTCATTGGGTTACCTCAAATAATAAGGCCGTATCGCTATACAACCCGAAGTCGCACACCATACGTTACTTAGTTCAAATGATAAGTCGTTCAAAGAACAACCCATCGCAAAAAGAGCGGCGCATAATATAGGATGGATGTGGCATGATCAAGTGGTTTTTGCCCAATTGTTAAACAAAGCAGCTTGGCAATAAGGCTACCCAAGACAGCTAAACAAAAAAACATTCCTTTTATGCTTACCAGTAAAATATGTTTAAATATTTATCTTTCAAGGCTAGGCCCATTAGCGTCAATAGTAAAATTGTGCGCTATAGCAAAATGTGTAGCTAACTGTTAGCAGCGCAAACTGCCGTAATATATGGGTCTGCAAGTAGCTTCAGTATTATTAGTTTCAATATAAGAAGCTTAGTAAGCGCATTACGCGCTGTAACAGCCATCAAGTAAGGTAGAACGTTCGCAATGGCCTTTATCCAAGTTGCCGTGCCAGTGCCACTGCGCCAACTTTTCACATATACCCACAACACCGCACTCAGTGCGGGTGTAAGAGTGATTGTGCCTTTTGGCCCCCGCAAATTGGTGGGTGTGGTCGTTGAAACCCTCCAAAAACCGGAAAGTGAAATTGACAACGTCGACAAGTTAAAAGCTATCGAGTCGGTACTTGACGATAGCCCCATTATAGATGATGTGTTGCTGAAAATGGCACAGTGGCTGTGGCAGTATTATCACCATGCGCCGGGTGAAGTACTGCACGCCATGTTGCCTGTTTTATTACGCAAAGGCGAGTCGGCCGCCCCCACACCACAAGATATGCTAATGCTTACCGAAGAAGGTAGGCAAACGGCTGCAGACACGTTAACGCGGGCGCCTAAACAACAAGCCTGTTTTACTGCGCTGGCTGGTGGAGCTTTATTAGCCTCTCAAACGCGAAAGCAGTATGGTGCACCTGCGGTCAAAGCGCTTGTTGAAAAGTCACTAGCATGTATCGAAGAAATAGCTCCTGAATTTAAGCCAAGCAGTTGGCTTGCCTCGTTATCGCTTTCTGAAAAGCCAATTCCAGACACTGAACAGTCGGTTGCCATTGCTGCGCTTAATCGTCAGCAAGGCAACTTCGCGGTAAGTTTACTTGAAGGGGTTACCGGTAGCGGTAAAACGGAAGTGTACCTTCAAGCCATTGAACCCTTACTGCGCGAAGGAAAACAGGTGCTTATTCTTGTACCAGAAATTGGGCTTACACCGCAAACCGTGTCACGCTTTGAGAAGCGCTTTGGCATTGCGGTGGGCGTTTTGCATTCTCAGATTTCTGATAAAGAACGTTTACATGTTTGGCAGCGTGCAAAAGCCGGTGAACTCGGCATTATCATTGGTACTCGTTCGGCTATTTTCACGCCGCTGCATAACCCCGGCATGTTGATTGTAGATGAAGAACACGATGAGTCTTTTAAACAGCAGGATGGGTTGCGCTACCACGCTCGTGACTTAGCGGCCATGCGTGCCAAGCAGCACAATATTCCTCTTTTACTAGGCAGCGCCACACCCGCGCTTGAAACACTCAATAATGCACTAAACGGCCGCTATGCTCATTTACAGCTAACTAAGCGAGCAGGGGGGGCGAAAAGCACACATCAGCATGTGCTGGACGCACGCGACCAACCTATTCATTACGGTATTTCACAAGGCCTGTTAACGATAATGCGTCAGCATATTAACGCGGGGAATCAGGTATTGGTGTTTGTAAACCGAAGAGGTTATGCGCCAGCGCTACTTTGTCATCACTGTGGTGAAACCGTAATGTGTAAGCGCTGTGACCGACCTTATACCGTACATAAAGCGCAGAACCGTTTACAGTGTCATCACTGCGGCGGTATGCGCTCAATGCCATCAAACTGCGAAGCGTGCCATCACAATGAATTAGTTACGGCGGGTACGGGCACCGAGCAAGTCGAGCAAGGGCTTGCAAGCTTATTTCCAGGTGTTAAGCAGGTACGAATAGACAGTGACACCGTGCGGGGCAAAGACAAACTGCACCAAACACTGGATGCAATAAATCGCCAAGAGTACCAGCTGCTAGTAGGTACACAGATACTGTCAAAAGGTCACCATTTCCCTCATGTAACCTTAGTTGCTGTGCTAGATTGTGATGGTGCACTTTTTAGTGCCGATTTTAGAGCGCCAGAAAAGCTCGCCCAGCTTGTTACTCAGCTTGCTGGAAGAGCGGGGCGCGCCAGCAAACCTGGTGAAATGTGGCTTCAAACCCACAATCCTCATCATCCTTTGCTACAAGATTTAGTGCACAATGGCTATGGGCATTTCGCACGGCACGCATTAATGGAGCGTAAGGCGGCGGGGCTGCCTCCCTTTATTAGCCAGTTTGTTGTTCGCGCAGAGGCTACCGATAGCAGGTTGGCTTATCGCTTTCTACAGGAAAGTAGGCAGGTGTTTAATCAACAGCACGCCATTGATATAAACGGTCCGTTTCCTTGTTTAATTGAAAAGCGGCAAAGCAGGTTTCGGTTTATGCTGGTATGCAGCCATGAAAAGCGTGCGCCGCTTCATAACGCGCTGCGTTTGGCGCTGCCATTTTTACAGGCGTTACCACAGGCTATGAAGGTAAGGTGGTCGATAGATATCGATCCTACCGATTTCAGTTAGCTTGTTGGGTAGCAATACGTTAAAATTTTAACAAGATTGAAGAGGCTGAAACACCAGCCCTTCTAATAGACTTGGTATATGACGTTTTCTTACGCATACAAACAACGATAACAAGTAGGAATATTGCCGACTATGGCTCAACGCGATTATGTCTCTCGTGGACGCTCTCCTCAAAAAAAGAAGCCCGCTGGTAAAGGTAGAAAGCCGGCCACAAATACGCGATCAAACGCACAAGCTAACGCCCCAGTTTCTGGGAAGCTTCCTATCGTGCGTCTTATAGGCATTTTCGCTTTAGTGATTGGCTTCGGTGTATTTTTATGGTCGATAAAAGACAATGTAGAAGACGACGTAGATACTCAAGCTTCACGACCTGTTGCCCCAACAGAAGAGTCTTTACCTGAGCTGCCTGAAGAAGAGTGGGAGTACATTAAGACCCTGCCAGGGTATGAAGTAGAAGTCGAAGTAAGAGAGCAGGAAAAGTCTGACAAACGCTATCTTATGCAGTGCGCCTCGTTTAGAACCCGCGCCCAGGCTGAAGAGATGAAAGCTAAAATTGCATTCCAAGGTTTAGAAGCTCTTATCAGACACAGCACTGGCAGCAACGGCGATTGGTTCCGCGTTATTCTTGGCCCTTACGAGTCTAAGCGCGATGCGGAAAAAGCCAAGCATAGTCTGCGTAAGGTGAACATTGCCACATGCCAAATTTGGTACTGGAATTTGTAGCAGTTCATTGTAGGTGACACTTAATGCGCTGAATAGCGCGTAGCGGAAGTATGTATTTACAAGGAAGTATCAATGGGTTTTGCCATCACCGAACAACCAGATTACGCCGCTTATAGCATAGAAGAGCTTGAAGACGTTCTGGAAAATGTCGATAAGCAGGCCTTTCCAGAGCGCTATCAGGCAGCGAAGAACGAGCTCGATTCTAGGCGAGCTACGCTGTCATTTGATGATGCGGATAGCGCCCTTCAAGACGATCACATTTCTCGACCCAAATGGTCTGAACTACACCTGATCACACGCATATCGAACATTACCTTTTTGGTACTTGTCGGCGCTTTGTTTGTAACGGTTTTCACCAATTTTATCGTGATCAATGCTTGGCTAGACAATTCGAATTGGGCCATTGCTCTTCTCAATGTTGTTTATAGCGCCTTTTATTACCTCACTATTTTCGTTGATAAGCGACACGCACAGTTTGTGACTAAAGATTTGCGTGGGAAAATGACGTTATTTGGTATGCCGCTATTAGCCTTTTTCTTATGTTTTAGTTTTGTTGATGTGGCATTGCCCTACACAATTCATTTAGCGTCCGACAAACAAGAGATAGAACGAAAATTTGCTTATGAAAAAGGAAGCGGCTCTAAGCGCTGTCGACATCCCCTTTTGCTAAAAGAGAGCGGGACTTTGTCCGATGGGCGCTTATGCTTAGGGGAAAGCGAGCACAAACGCTTACCGAACAAAGGGTGGGTGTATGTAAAAGGTTATGAAAGTAGTTTTGGTTTTGACATTGAAGGATACCGATTTCGCTAAGCCTATATAGCAAGCCCCTATGAAGGCACATTCTTTTGTCTTACCCTTGAAATTAAAAAGCCTTCCCCCACTTATTTGTTATTGAATTATTACGCTGCTGCCTTAGTTCCGCGAAAAAGGTACATATAAAACGCAGCAGCGCCCAGCTAAACGGGGAAATAACGTGACAACGATTGTATCTGTACGACGTGGGAATCAAGTGGTAATGGCCGGTGACGGACAGGTATCACTGGGCAATACAGTAATGAAAGGGAATGCGCGCAAGGTGCGCCGTTTGTACCACGACAAAATTCTTGCGGGCTTTGCAGGCGGCACGGCCGACGCATTTACGCTATTTGAGCGCTTTGAAGCTAAGCTTGAAGCGCACCAAGGCCATTTAACCAAGGCAGCGGTTGAACTTGCCAAAGACTGGCGGACTGATAGGGCGCTACGCAAACTAGAAGCTCTACTTGCCGTAGCCGACGAAACCGCGTCATTTATCATTACCGGTAACGGGGACGTAGTGCAGCCAGAGCAAGATCTTATCGCTATTGGTTCTGGCGGTAACTATGCGCAAGCGGCAGCTACCGCACTTTTAGATAATACCGAGTTAAGTGCTAAGGAAATTGCTGAAAAATCGCTGACCATAGCCGGAGATATTTGCGTATTCACTAACCATAGCCAAACGGTTGATGTACTAGATTACTAAGTAATAGCGAAAGCTGTTATCGGCTTGTTGTCGCTCGTTTGCGTAGCAAGTACAACAAGTATTGTTAGAAAAGGGTTTATTCATGTCTGAGATGACACCAAGAGAAATTGTTCACGAATTAGACCGACACATTATCGGTCAACAAGATGCCAAGCGCGCTGTATCTATTGCACTTAGAAACCGCTGGCGTCGTATGCAGCTTGAGCCTGAGCTGCGCCAAGAAGTTACCCCAAAAAATATTTTGATGATTGGTCCAACGGGGGTGGGTAAAACCGAAATCGCTCGCCGTTTAGCTAAACTTGCTAACGCGCCCTTCATTAAAGTTGAAGCGACAAAGTTCACCGAAGTGGGCTATGTGGGTAAAGAAGTTGAAACCATCATTCGTGATCTTGCCGACATCGCGGTAAAAATGACGAAAGAAAACGAAATGAAGAAAGTGAAATTCCGTGCTGAAGAAGCTGCGGAAGAGCGCATTTTAGACGTTTTACTTCCTCCTCCAGAAGACGCATGGGGCAACAAAGAAGACGTTGAAGATCGCGGCACACGCCAAGCATTTCGCAAAAAGCTTCGTCAAGGGGACTTAGACGACAAAGAAATTGAAATTGATGTTGCACTTCCACAGATGGGCGTAGAAATTATGGCGCCTCCTGGTATGGAAGAAATGACTAATCAGCTTCAAGGCATGTTTCAGAATTTGTCGGGTTCGCAAAAGAAAAAGAAGAAGCTGAAAATTAAAGAAGCGTTCAAACTGCTTATTGAAGAAGAGGCAGCACGCCTTGTAAATCAAGAAGATTTGAAAGAAAAAGCCATTGAGTCAGTAGAGCAGCACGGTATTGTGTTTGTAGACGAAATTGACAAAATTTGTAAGCGTGAAGGCAATACGTCAGGCGATGTCTCTCGTGAAGGCGTACAACGTGACCTGCTTCCACTTGTAGAAGGTTCTACGGTGTCGACAAAACACGGCATGGTTAAAACCGACCATATCTTGTTTATTGCTTCAGGTGCATTCCAAATGAGCAAGCCGTCTGATCTTATCCCAGAACTTCAGGGTCGACTACCAATTCGTGTTGAGCTTGCTGCGCTGAAAGTGGGCGACTTTAAACGTATTCTTACCGAGCCAAACGCATCATTAACTCAGCAGTATGTTGCGTTAATGAAAACGGAAGGGGTTGATATCAGTTTTGACGATTCTGGCATTCAGCGTATAGCCGAAGCGGCATGGCAGGTGAACGAGCGTACTGAAAACATTGGCGCACGTCGCTTGCACACGGTGCTTGAACGCCTAATGGAAGATATCTCATTTGATGCTTCTGAAAAAAGCGGTGAGAGCTTTGTGATTGATGCAGACTACGTTAACAGCCACCTAGAAACCTTGGTGGACAATGAAGACCTATCGCGTTTCATCCTTTAAATAAATGCTAAGTAGAGGCCTCTTCCTGTAGTTCGGTCGTGAATGCTCACTTCTACACAAACAGATAGTAAAAAGCCGACTCTATGAATGTAGTCGGCTTTTTTATGTGAAAAAGTAAGAATTAGTCTTTCACTTTTTCCCATTGATCTTCAATTTCTTCAAGGCGAATTATACTCGCAGCTTCTTCAGCTTGAGTGTCGGCAAGTAGATCAAGAAAGTAACTCACAGGGTTATTCTTCTCTTGGCTTTCCATGTAAAGGGCTCTCAAAGCAGCATCTGTCGTCCTTGGAATTTTCGTTTGACCTTTCTCGTAACGTGCAATGGTCTGTTCATCTACACCAAACCGAGTCGCGAGTATTTTTTGAGAAAGATTCAATTCAATACGTAAGAATTTAAACTCATCGTGTGCAAGAGGTCTGCTGGTGTCTATAATCGCTTGAGCGATCGCGCTATGGAGGCCGTTCATGTCGTCAATACTTGTGTATTCTTCGCCGTCGACAATCTCAACAGCAACACCATTTTTCAAAAACACATTTGATAACCCACTTTCAGTGTAATGGTACATATAAACCTCTCAAACTATCCAAACAGTAACTAGAACTGAAGTTGGATTATCATGATGGTTCTTTAGTGCTACGGTTAGTTCGATAACTTTCCCCGCAGCCAAACCTTTCAGATTAAATTTCCAATCTCCGGTAATTTCAAGATATGGTCCTTCCCTAAAAACTGAGTATTTACTCTTGAGTAAAGTCATCACCTGACCTGTAGTTACTCCTCGCTCATGCATACGCTGTTTAACATGTTTACTCCATCGAATCCTATGAGTATGGTTTTCTGCAAGGTCGCTCATTATCTTCCTTGCAGTTTCCGCGCTAAGAGGGAATTCCTTAACGCCTTTGGGGGGCTTTAGGGCCATAATTATCAATCCATTACCTATCATATTGATAGGTTTGGTGGGTGTTGTCAATATGCATCTTCAAAAGTGATGTGAATAACACCTAGGGCAGTTTACAAAAGCGCCTAGAAGTAAATGGGCTTTATTAAAGTGTTATAAAAACTAAACCTCCACAAGCAGTGCCACCAATTTATCTGTTATATCTAGACCGGTATCGTTTTCTACCTTTAAAAAGTAGGGGCTGGGATTTGCCTCTAGAAAAAAGTACTTTCCCTTCGCACTTCTGCGCCAGTCGATTGCGCACCAATGCATGCCTAACGCTTGGCAAATCTTAATAGCCAGACGCTGTACCTCGTTTGGGATGATAGTCATAGATACACTGGCATAATCGTCGTTTCTATAATCCAGTTCGCTTGAGTCGATTTGTACGCTTAGCACATCATCGCCTAGTACATAGCTACGTACATTTTCGCCGGCAATGTATTTTTGGAAGGTCACAGGGCGCTCATTTAAAAGTGTATTTAGGAGCGGGCGCATATTAGGTTGTTTATTTACAAACTGCGCCGTGCGACCGCCGCGCACGGGTTTATAAACAACATCACGCATATTGTTGCAAAACTGAGAGGCGACTTCGGGGGCATTGCCTACGAAGGTGTAGGGTATATGTGCACCTAACTTGCCTGCAACCCGTGACTGGTAAGGCTTACATTGGTGGCTTCTCACTGCGTCAATAGAATTCACCCATTTGATGTCGCTATAGCTAAACCAACACAGTAAGGTGCTCGCCCGTTCTTGCTCGGTCCAAGTAGCATTTTCTAGCAGTTTAGATGGATTATCATTCGGCTTTTCGGTTTTAATGTTGTTATTCACGGCGCGTTTGGGACGACTATTCTCACCTGATGCTGTCAACGAAGCTCCCCGCAAATATTCATGCCAGTAGGCCGCTTTGGTGTTCGAAAAAGTCACTCTGGGTTGGTCACATAATGTCGGTGAATTGAAATGGACTAATCCGTCATCAAAATCAGGGTCATAGCTAATACTCCAAGCTGAACCGAACTGTTGCGTATTAGCGATATAAAAAGGGGTAGCTGTTTGACTAAGCGCCTTCGCTACGTGTTGAATTTGTGGGTCTTGCTCACTTCCTAAAAGTGCAACGTGCATTCGCATTCCTTGCTAGCGGGTTGTGGGTGAAGAGTACTGTTTTTAAAAAGCGCAACATATAGACAGTTGGTAAACACCGGCTATCCATATGCTGACGCTAAGGGGGTTAAAGCTATGACAAAATATCCGGTAGTTTGCCTCCGCCTTCACCAATAGCCATGGTGATATAAACCGGTTCTTTGGGGGCAGGGCCAACTACCGGTGAGGTATCGCTTAAACGAACGCGTAGACCGCCGGATACTTCAAACAGTTGCGCTTCCGCTAAAGCAACGGGCTCGGTGCTTGCTGGTGGGTTTAGATTTGCTTGGTTGTGATTTAGTTGATGGTGTTTCATAAAGTACGCTCCTTGTAGTGGCGTGTTGAGTGAAGAAGTGGGTGCGCTTAAAGCGAAACCACTTCTCGGTAAAGGGTTCGAAAACAGCAGGCGATAAGTGCTGAACGGCTACTGATATTGAGTTTTTTATAAATGTTGGCGCAGTGAAACTTAACGGTTCGCTCGCTGATAAATAGCTCAGAAGCGATCACTTTGTTAGAGCGGCCTTCCATAATTTTGTGTACTACCTGTAGCTCACGTTTCGACAAACAGTCCATGGGAATAACGGCGCCACGAGCGGTTATGCCACTTGCATCTATTTGCATGCGCTCAGCAGCTGTCATCAATACTGCGGGTTCTCTTACTTCATGGTTTTTCATAGTGTTTCTCCGTGTTTACCAGATGTTGCGCTTCCTGTTACTTCAGAGGGAGAGCATGGTTGTAATGTGCCTTGTTCCAGACGATAAACTTTGTCTGCCATGGCGATAGATTGGGGGCGGTGTGCCACAATAATTCGGGTCATATTCAGGGATTTGAGGTGATGATTTATCTGAGCTTCATTGGCCATATCTAGATGGCTGCTCGCTTCGTCTAAGAACAAAATGTCAGGCTCTTGATATAGTGCTCTTGCTAAAAGCAGGCGCTGCTTTTGCCCACCGCTTAAACTGCTACCCATATCGCCTACTAGCGAGTGATATTGCATAGGCATATGCATAATGTCGTGATGGATACAGGCAAGCTGTGCTACATAAACCATCTTCTTGAGGTTCGGGACTTCTTCAAAACAACAGATGTTTTGCCCAATAGTACCGCTTAAGCAAGCGTCTTCTTGAAGTACAGAAGCGATGACAGGGTTTACAGAACTAGGGTGCTCTATACTACCTTGCGAGGCTGGATAAAGGCCCATCAAGCACTTTAGCAGCGTGCTTTTACCACAGCCGCTGCCACCTGTAATGGCTACGATTTCACCGGTTTTCACTGAAAGTGTCAGGTTTTTAAATACCCACTCACTATTTTCCCCATAGCGGTAGCTAAGTGACTTCACCCTAAGCGCGGTAGCATCTGTCAAAGCGCTACCGTCAAATGTGTTTCTTTCCAGTGAGTTAGCATTGGGCAGGTTGAATAGGGGAGAGTTAGGTGAATCTGAGGTAGAGGCCGAGCGGTTACGCGTTTGTGTACTTTGAACGCCGAGCGAACGATCAGTGTTATATAGCGGCTGAACTTTAGTTTTTTGCTCTACTGGTGTAAGTAAAATATCGCTTAAGCGGTTGAAATGAACGCCTAGCATATTAAGCTCTATAAGCTTATTTACTATACCGTCGATAGCACCTACAAACCTTGTCTTATATGCCATAAAAGCCAGCAACATGCCTATTGAAAGGGAACCTTGCATGACAAGGTTCGCGCCAATATAAACAACGACTAGGTTTTCAACGCCAAATAGAAATTGGTTTGCCAGTGTGCTACCTATGTTAAATTTCCCTAAGGTGATGTCTTTGTTAAGTGTTGCAACTAGCTTGTTCTGCCATAGGCCATGGCGCTGTATCTCTTGCCCATACACGCGAATAGGTAAAATTGCCCGCACACTTTCCATGAAGTGGCTCTGTTCAGTAGCGGCCAGAGCAATGCGCTCAGTGGTATGCCTTTTAATGAATGGTAGAAGTCCCAGACGAATGGCCAGATAGATAAGCATTATCACCACGACCACTAAAGTAAGCTTGAAGGAATATAAACTCATCACGGCCAAGGTGACGATTGCCATTATTCCATCTAGCATGGCGGCAACGACCCCAGTGGTTAGAAACTCTCGAATGCTAGCCAGTGAACCAAAACGCGATACCACATCACCAATATGGCGTTTATCAAAATAGTCTAAGGGAAGGGCTAAAAGATGTTTGAATACAGATGCAGACATCTGTAGCTGTAGGCGGGATGAAACGGACAAGATAACGAACTTTCTTATACCGCTTGTAAAGGTTTCTATAACCAGTAATAGGGCAAAGCCAATAGCAAGAGCTTTGAGCAAGGCCTCGTTATTGTAAATTAATACATCATCAACCACTGTTTGCATGTAGTAAGGTGCAGCAAGGGCAAAAAGTTGCAGTACTATTGATAATGCGAAAAGCGTTAGTAAGTTGCGTTTAAAGCCGATGGCACGGGAGAAAAACTGAGTAAGCCCAAGTTGAGGCGCAGACTTTTTGGGGCTAAATGTGTCACTTGGTGAGACCTCAAGCGCAATCCCCGTAACGTACTTTGAGGCTTCTTCAAAATTGAGCTTTCTTTTACCTAGGGCGGGGTCATGAACGAAAATATGCTTCCCTCTCACTTTTGTCAAAACAACAAAGTGGTTCATATCCCAGTGCAAAATGGCTGGGCAAGATAACTGCGCAAGATGCTCCATTTCTATCTTTACCGCTCGGGTTTGAAAGCCCAGGTCACTGGCAATTCGCATTACGTCTTTTAAGGTCGTTCCTCGTAATGACACGGATATGCTTTGACGCAAAGTATTAAGGTCGCGCTTATCGGAGTAGTACTGTGCAATCATTGCCATACAAGCAAGTCCGCATTCAGCCGCTTCGCTTTGCAGAATAACCGGTACCCTGCTTGTTGTATGAAACAGTTGTGCCGAAAGAGGGTGTGTTAAACTCATCATGATTACAGCTTCCCTTTAATGCTATAAAGCGGTTCCATTAACCATTCCATAAGCGTTCGTTGACTTAATTGAACATCTGCCGAAAATGTCATGCCTGCTTTCAATGAAATACTGCTGCCGTAAGCCAATACTTCGTTTGTATCTAAGGTGGCAGTAACCAAGTAGGCTGGCTCGCTAATTGAAATAGGTGCATCGGGAAGTTCTCCCGGTAAAACAAGCGACGAAGAAATATTAACTATCTCGCCAAACTGAACACCAAACTTTTGATAAGGGAAGGCGTCATATCGTATGTGTAGGGCTTGGCCTTCTTGTAAAAATCCTGCTGAGCGCACGGGTACTGCGATTCGCGCTTGAATGTCAGCATTTTGAGGGAGTAGAGTGAGTAGAGGGCGAGCGCTGTCAACGGTATATCCCGTCTTTACATGAAGGCCTGATATCACGCCGCTGCGAGGGGCATAAATTATCTCTTCAGCATTACTTTTGTGACTCACAATTTGTTGGGTGAGGTCGCTATAAGTATTCTCTATATTTGCCAGCTCGTTGGCTTGTTGCTCAGGCAAGGTAGCGAGTTCATGATTTATTGCTGCTATGTTGGCTTGCTCGCTATTCCAATCCTTTTTTGCTAAAGCTAGTTTCTGCTCTGCATTTAAGCGATTAAGCGAATGGGTTTCAAAGTCGGCACGGCTAATATGTCCCTGCTTAAGTAAGGTTTGTGCTTTTTCCCATTGTTTAGATGCTAGAAGCCACTGTGATTGGGTTAGAGCAATAATGTCTTTCAACGTTTCTGAGGTATGTTTAGCCTGGGAAAGCTGCTCTTCCAAGCGCTGCTGCTGGGCTAGGTGCAAAGTGCGCAGGCGCTTAATACTTTGGTGAGTTCGGTTTTGTTTCGATTCTAGTTCGGCAAGTAACTGGGTACTGACTCTATGGCCTAATGCATCCTCGCTGCTGTAGCTAATTTTTATTAGCGGTGCGCCCTTTTCGACTAATTGACCTTCACTGACTATAACGTCGAGCACTTTTCCTCGCCTTGCGTCTGAATAAAGCTTGAAAACACCATGGCTGGGTTCTAGCCATCCAGTTACCGAAGCTTTTCGCGCATAACTTTCCATGTTCAGGTAAGCAGCAACCGCCACAATCCACACGACAAGCAGCCCAGCTATTGCTGAATAGGCTGGTTTAGGGGTCATTAAAAAGCTCCCCTCAACGGCATTTGATTGCTCATCAATAACTTCTTTTCTAAACAACCCTGTTCTCATCTTTATCCCTATATAATTCGCTACTTGCGCTTGGGGTCCTGTTAAAGCAACCCTTTTTCTAGGTGCTAGTTAGCACATAAAGAGTATCTGGCTGCCGCTTCCATATCGGCGATTAATCCTTGGTATCGTAATCCGTGACGCCTCCGTTTTGTTACTACCAGATACCTTGTGGTCAACGTTACTGCAGTGACGGTATTTACTTTAGGCGGAGTGAGAACTTGATGAATGGTGCTTAAGGTCTATTTTTCTGTAGCATGCAGCCTCATTGGGCTTGGCGCATTTTTGAAAGCGCTTGGCCTAAATTTGAAAGTTGATATTGCACAAGAAAACGGCGAAGAGATGCAAAGAAGTCATAGAAGTGTCTAAAGAATGTGCTATAAAAAACAAGGAAATATGAAAATAACACGGTAAGAATACGTAAAAGGAAGCAAGATGTTTGTACCCAGCATACTTTTAAAACAACTTTACACACGTGCAAGCCTTACAAAAACAAATAAAGGCTTATCTTTTTCTCTTAAAAACAGATTAAAAGACGCGACAATCAAGGAAGTAAAATGGATTTCCCTTGATGGAGAGAAAATCCCTGAAGAAAAAATTTCACTCCAGCTTACCCCCGATTCCTGTATTTCTGTTGAAGCGTTAAATAAGTCGGACGGCGAGCCGTTTGGCTTGCGTCAAACTATTACCGTTCACTTAGACATCGACGAAGCACCTTGTCCGGAAAAGCGAAAGCTAGGTATTTGTTTTTCTGCTTCTCCATTCGGAAAACTTAAATTTGAAGTAGAAGATAATATTACGGCGCCAGGACAACGCAGTGCCTTTATTCCTCGTGACGATATGGATGACTATGGCGAAAGCATTATAAAAACACGCCAAGAATATTTTGAAAGCGCTACAGGCAAGAAAATTGACCACGTAGGTAAGTACTCAATCGACCCGCAAGCGCTTAAAGGCAATATCGAGCATTTCATTGGCGTGGCGCAGGTTCCTATCGGTATTGCTGGGCCTTTGACTATAAACGGCGAACACGCTCAAGGTGATTTTGTAGTACCACTAGCGACTACTGAAGGCACATTGGTAGCGTCGTACAACCGCGGTATGAAGCTACTTAACATGAGTGGTGGCGTAACGGCAACAGTAGTTGATGATGCCATGCAGCGCGCGCCGGTATTTATCTTTGAAAATGCGCGAGGTGCCAGAGACTTCGTTAAGTGGATAAAATCAAACTTTGAAAAGATTAAAGAAGAAGCTGAAGCGACCTCAAGCGTGGCTAAGCTAACCTATATCGACCACTTTCTGTCTAACAAATTTGCGTTTTTACGGTTTAACTTTAAAACCGGTGATGCTGCAGGTCAGAACATGGTTGGACGCGCAACTTTTGCTGCCTGCGGGTGGATACTCGACCATTACGAGGGAATAGAGAACTTCTATCTTGAATCTAACTTTGCTACCGATAAAAAAGCCTCTCAAATAAACATTATGCGTACCCGTGGTAAACGGGTGACAGCTGAAGCCACTATTAAACGAGAGCATTTGTTAGAAGTAATGCGTGTTGACCCGAAGCAAATCGATTATCACGGCCGTGTGGCTGGAGTAGGGTCTTTCTTATCTGGTGTGAATAACACCGGTCTTCATTCGCCAAACGGTATTACTGCTATGTTTATAGCAACAGGGCAAGACGTAGCCAACGTATCTGAATCGTCAGCGGCCATGATGTATTCCGAACTTACCGACGATGGCGACTTATATGTGTCTATCACCATACCATCGCTTATTGTGGCTACCTATGGCGGTGGTACTGGTATTGGTACCCAGCGAGAGTGCTTGGAACTGTTAGACTGCTACGGGCGAGATCGCGTGTATAAATTTGCAGAAATCGTGGCGTCGGTTGTGCTGGCCGGTGAGATATCGCTAGCGTCAGCCATTAGTTCGTCAGACTGGGTGTCGTCACACGAACAGTATGGGCGTAACCGGTAGCAAGTAAATTTAACTAACGGAAAGTAAAAAGGGGCTTCACATTATGTGAAGCCCCTTTTGTTTAGCGGTTCATTTACTAATGCTCCCAATGATAGTGGTGCGCTTTCGCTTCCACTTCATCAGCCGTTTGTTGCGGCATAAAGGTCGCATTGTCTTGTTCAAAGAAGAACGGTTTACGTTTTTTCTTACTGCCTACTTCGTTCATGGTGGCCGACTCGTATACGCGTCCATTTAGTACAGTGTATTCTACGAATTCACTCTTTCTAATGTCGCTAAGCACATCGCCATCAATCACAACTAGGTCAGCAAGCTTACCTTTTTCGATACTGCCAAGATCTTTGCCCATACCTAGGTGTTTCGCGCCATCAATAGTACCACCGCGTAGCGCTTCCCAAGGCGTGAAGCCGCCTTGTTCCATGATCCACAGCTCCCAGTGCGCTGCTAAGCCTTCACGCTGGCCGTGAGCGCCAATATGTACACTGACCCCATTATCTCGAAGCTCTTTGGCGTAGCTTGCTACGTTTTGATGGTTGTACTGATTTTCCGGTGCAGTAGGTCTTCGAATAGCTCGTCTATCTAGAATGGTTGACGGGGTATAGCGAAGAAGGCGCGGGTTCTTCCACACTTCTGTTTTATCGTACCAATACTCTTCACCCATCATGCCGCCGTACGACACAACGAAGGTCGGCGTGTAGCCAAACTCTGTGGCTTTCCATAGTTGAGTGACGTCGCTATAGCCTTTCTCTACAGGAATGCTGTGCTCAAGACCCGTATGGCCGTCTACCAACATAGTCAGATTCTGCTGTAACTTACCACCACCCTCAGGCACCACCATCATCTCTTGATTTTTTGCTGCCCACAGCACTTGCTGACGCTGGTCACGACGGGGCTGATTGTAGCTTTTCACTGAAATAGCACCGGCTTCTTTCAAGCGCTCTACGTGGAAATAGGCATCTTCATAATTGTTGATAATCGCTTTGTAACCTAGGCCTTCTGCACCGTATAAAATCGTGCCAGTGGAGTAGATACGCGGCGCAACAATATCGCCTTTACGCTGTAATTCTGCCGCAGCAAAAATTTCTGTCGTGTCGTTTGAAGGGTCATGAATGGTAGTGACACCGAATGACACGTTCGAGTACTGACTCCAGTTTTGCTGAGGAATAATCTCATTGCGGCCCTGTGAGCCGTGAGCGTGCGCATCAACAAGCCCTGGGATAATGGTTTTACCCGTTGTATCTATTTGCATTGCATCATCAGGAATGGTCACATCACCACGTTTACCCACTGCTTCAATGCGGTTGTCTTTAATCAGCACAACGGCATCTTCAATCACCTCTTGGGTGTTGTCGGCATCGCGCATGGTTACCACTTTACCGCCAACCAAAGCTTTGTAACCAGATGGCTTGTCAGCTTTAGTGGTAAACGACAAATCCATACCTTCAGCTACCGGCTCAGGTAAGGTTTCCGCTGCGCCATCTACAAAGGCAAAGGCTTCATCAAGTGAACGGCTAAATAGCGTAGGGCCGTTAAACCAGCTAAGGGTTTTATTGTCAGGCGACCAGGTTAGGTATTCACCTGCACGGCTTGAGAGCTGCGTTACCGGCAGTGAGGTCATGTTCGGGCCTATGGTAATGCGCTTGCCATTTTCGACAAACGGCGCCACGTAGGTTTTGAACTGGTAAACAAACGCAACCCACTTCTTATCGTGTGAAAGTTTGTACTCACTTACCTTATCTGCACCATAAAGGTGAGTTCGCTTGTCGTTACCTTTAAGATTTACGCTTGAAAGCTGAGTTTCGTAGTAAGCTTCGCCGCCCGCTGATTCGGTGAAATACACTCGGTCATCGTTACCCGCGAAATGCGCGTTGTAGCCGCCTTCAGAGACTTTTTCTACGGTGTCTTCTTCAAGGTCTGCTACGTAAATTCCAGGCTCAACTGAGTATTTCGAGTCTAGCAGGTAGCCGCCTGTAAACTTGCGGAAAACTACTTTCTCGCCATCGTCAGAGAACGACGGTTCGATGTAGTGGCCTGGCTGCTGGGTAATAACCTTTCCTTTACCGCCGCGAGCAGAAACCACGCGAACGGTGCCTAAGTCTTGGTCATTCCATGTCGTATAAACAATCGACTTTCCGTCGTTAGAAAAACGCGGATAGTATTCGTCATGGTCGTTTTGTTTCGTTAAACGCTTAATTTTGCCAGATTTAACGTCGCGTACATAAAGTTTACCTAACGCTTGGAAGAGTACGGATTTACCGTTGGGCGACATTTGAGACCAGCGGATCATGCGAACGTCAAATTCATCAGGTGCGACATCTACGTCAAAACGTAACGCATCGGCAAATTTCACCGTGCCTTCAACGGTCACGTCCATGGTGCTGGTCGTTTTATCTTTCACGTCGATGGTGTGGAACTTACCACCTGTCCAATATACGATTTTGCTGCTGTCTGGCATCCAGTCGAAGTAGGCAAAATAACCTTCCGAACCAAAACCTTCCTGCATATCTCGCTCTAGTTCTAACGTTAGTGGTGTTTCTACACCTGTTTTGATGTCTTTGATGAAAAGCGCGGTTCTATCTTTAACGCGACGCACAAAAGCGATGTATTTACCGTCTGGTGAAGGAGTGGGCACTACCGCGCCGCCTGTACCGCTTATATAGCGGCTTTCTTCACCGGTTTCGCGGTCGTAGCGAGTGATAGCAAAAATGCCTTCTAACGGGTCGCGGTTATATTCAAAGCGGGCACCCGGCACTGTATTCTCGGTAAAGTAAATGTACTTACCGTCATGAGAGAATACGGGGTCGGCAATGTTTTGTTGGTCGCGCTTTCCGCTGTTACGAGCTTTAATTTGTAGGCCGTCACCACCTGATTTGTGGTACATCCAAATCTCTCCCGCCGGAATACTGCGGCTAGACATGATGCCTTTGGTTACCACTAGGTATTCGCCGTCTGGGCTCCATTTAGGAGAGTGGATAAGATTGCTTTTCTCTTTGGTTACCTGACGAAGATTACTGCCGTCAATGTCCATAACCCATACGTTACTTAACCCATCTTTATCTGAGATAAATGCGATCTGTTTGCCGTCTGGAGAAATTGAAGGGTGAATATTCCATGCGAAGTCTTGGGTAAGCGGGGTCGCATCGCCACCACTCATGCTCACTTTGTACAAGTCGCCCAGCATGTCAAAAACCATAAACTCGCCGTTTGGTGCAACGTCTAAGCTAGACCACGTGGTTTCGTTTGTTTTGATAGTGACTTCGTTTAATGCATAAGGTGGGTTGCTGACTTCCCACGTTTCAAGTTCGGATTCTGTTTTTTCTTCACTGTCGGTTTGGGCGTATAAAGTAGGTGCCACGCCCAAGCCCAGGGCGCTTACTAGCGTGATGGCCAGTAAACTCTTCTTTGTCGTTATCATAATTGTGTTTCCAACCGCTTGTTATTTATTTTTTGTCTACATCAGAGTACATGACTTAACATGAAGACACGTACTCTTGAATTGTAAAACTAAGGTTAATCTTACTGCAAAGTAGGATAGATTCACTCACCTAATGCGATTGTGGGTATAAAATTAACGTTCAACGAATGCACCATCACTTTCAGTGATGCTTGTCTATTACAGCAATAGTCGCTAATTTCGTAACAAGCTATTAACAACGAAATGTGTGGATATAATCGTGAGCGACGCTGAACAACAATTGCATTATTCTACTTGTACGCTTTGTGAAGCAATGTGTGGCATTGAAGTAGCGACGAAAGGCCGTCAAATATTGTCAATAAAAGGGGATAAAAACAACCCCTTTAGCCAAGGTCATATTTGCCCGAAAGCCAGTGCGCTCAAAGACTTATATGATGATCCTGACCGTTTAAAGCGCCCTGTAAAAAGGGTAAGACTTGAAGGAGGAGACAGCGCCTGGGAAGAGATCGGGTGGGATGAAGCCTTCGACCTAGTTACTAATAACTTGCACCGCATTCAACAGACCCACGGTAACAATGCGGTAGGTGTATATCTAGGAAATCCCAATGCGCACAACATGGGTTCAATATTATTCGGGCCTTATTTTTACCGTGCGCTGAAATCGCACAACCGCTATTCCGCTACTTCCGTTGACCAGTTGCCACATCACATTGTTAGTCGACGACTTTTTGGTCATATCTCTCAAATTCCTATTCCTGACATCGACCACACGCAGCATTTCATGATCATTGGCGGGAACCCGCTGGCATCCAATGGCAGCATTATGACAGTGCCAAACGTGAAAAAACGTTTGAAGGGTATTCAAAAACGCGGAGGGAAAGTGGTTGTTATCGACCCTAAACGCAGTGAAACCGCCGATATTAGCTGTGAACATCACTTTATAGGTCCTGGCAGTGATGCGCTCTTATTGCTGGCTATGCTGCATGTATTGTTTGAAAAGCAACTGCACAAAATGGATGAAGTTTTACCTTATGCTGAAGATATAAAAGCGGTTGAAAAATACGTTCGCGATTATTCACCACAAAAGGTGAGTGAGCTTACCGGTATTACAGCTTCACAAATCACTCAGCTTGTTTTGGACTTCTGCAATGCTGAGTCTGCAGTTTGTTATGGAAGGATGGGGGCTAGCGTACAAGCCTTTGGCACGCTCACTCAGTATCTCATTATGCTGTTCAATATGCTCACCGGAAACCTAGATAAGCGGGGTGGCATGATGTTCACCCAGCCCGCCGCTGACGTACTGCCAGTTTCAGGTAGGGGCAGCATGGGTGGATTTACCTCTCGCGTAAGAGGGCTTCCGTCATTTGCTGGTGAGTATCCGGTGGCGTGTTTAGCCGAGGAAATCTTAACCCCGGGAGAAGGGCAAATTAAGGCCATGGTAATTGGTGCAGGTAATCCAGTGGTCACTACGCCTAACGCAGAGCAGCTTGATAACGCATTTTCTCAACTCGATTTTATGGTTGCGGTGGATTTTTACGTTACCGAAACCTCCCGACATGCTGATGTCATTCTTCCTCCAGTAACCGCGCTAGAGCGCGACCACTACGACATTGTTTTTCATAACTTTGCCGTGCGAAATTTCGCTAAATACTCTGAAGCGGTGGTGGACATTGATGAAGATCAGCTTACCGATTGGCAAATATATCTGTCTTTGGCGGAAAGGCTCGACGCGCTAAACGGAAAAAACACCGCACACTATGCTGCGCTTTGGGACAAGCAGCCTAAAGGTGTGGTCGATGATTTGTTGCAAGCAGGTCTTTATGGTCGAAGCTCAAATAAAAACCAAGGCGCGGAGGCTAACTCAAGCGAAATTTCAAAGGCTAGTCCCACAAATGGATTGTCGATTGATGTGCTTAAAGCACACCCACACGGTATCGACTTAGGGCCGTTACAACCGTCATTGCCTCATGCCTTGTTCCATGAAGATAAAAAGATTCACTTAGATTTTGATTACTTCATGGCTGATTTAGACAGAGTTAATACGTATTTCTTTGGAAAAGCGAGCTATGTTACAGCGAAAAATCAGCCCCTCGTTTTGATAGGGCGCAGGCATATTAAAACCAACAATTCTTGGCTGCATAACAGCCCCCGTATGGTGAAAGGTAATAATCGCTGTACCCTACAGATTCATCCTGATGACTGCGTCAAATACGGCATTGAAGATGGTGATGAGGTATGCGTGAAATCGCGAGTGGGCGCGCTCACCATAGAGGCTGAAATCACCGATGCAATTATGCCTGGCGTGGTTTCTATACCTCATGGGTGGGGTCACAACAAAAAAGGTATTAAGTTGTCTGTAGCAAGTCAGCATCCAGGCGTGAACACCAACATACTTACTGACGACATGCAGGTTGACGAACTGTCTGGTAATGCAGTGTTAAATGGTGTGCCCGTTGAGCTAGAAAAAGTAAGTTAAGCATATAAAAAAACGGCATCTACTTAAAAGTAAATGCCGTTTTTCAGTGGTATGTTCAACAAGTAGGTCTTCTACTCATTGTGCGTTCACCTGTGAACTTTTATGTAGCTATCCTGAAAGAGTAACGCTAAAAAAGCTTTTCTACACTAAGTCAAACAGTGAAGAGCACACACTTAAGTCATAGTAACAAACTCTTCACCGCTGGTAGGGTGAATGGCCACACACGCATCAAAATCAGCTTTTGTTGCGCCCATTTTTATGGCAACAGCGAAACCCTGCAGAATTTCATCCATACCGTGACCAATACCGTGTAGGCCTACCACTTTTTCGTCTTTACCTGCACACACTAGTTTCATTTTGGTCATCTGGCGATGGCGGGTTACCGCCGTGTACATAGACGCAAAGCTAGAGGTGTACACTTTAATATTGTCCTCGCCGTATTCTTCAATAGCTTCTGGCTCAGTTAGGCCAATTGTGCCAATAGGTGGGTGACTAAAGACCACAGTTGGAATCATTGAATAATCCATGTGAGCGTCTTTTTGGCCATTGAATAAGCGTTCGCTAAGTAAGCGACCCGCTTTAATTGCCACTGGAGTAAGCTCTGCCTCACCGGTAATATCACCTACAGCGTACACGTTTTTGGCAGTGGTGTTTTGGTACTTATCTACTTTGACCGTACCGTCATCACTTAACTCAACATCGGTATTTTCTATATCAATTTTGTCGGTAGACGGCTTACGGCCAATTGCCCAAATTAAGCAGTCAGCTTTTAGCACTTCACCATTGGTTAGATGCACTGATAATTCGCCATCGTCAGCCTTTTCCACTTTCTCTACGCTAGCATGGTCGTGCAGTTTACAGCCTTCAGCGTGGATCATATCCACCAAGGTCTCATGAATGATGGGATCAAAATTTCTAAGCGGAGCGTGTTTGCGAACCACCAAATGTGACTCTGTTCCTAGCGCATGAAGTACACCAGCTAACTCAACGCCAATGTATCCAGCACCAACCACAACAGCACGCTTAGGCTGCTCTTTTAATGCAAAGAAACCATCAGAATCAATGCCGTACTCGGCGCCTTCAATATCCGGAATTACTGGGTGACCGCCAACGGCAATCGTAATATGGTCAGCCGTATACTTTTCGCCGTTTACTTCTACTGTATTGTTATCAATGAACTTTGCGAAACCGCGAATAAGTGTTACATCGTTTGCAGTAAGTACGCGGTCGTAAGAGGCATGAATTCGTTCAATGTAGGCTTGGCGGCTAGCAATAAGGCTGTCCCAGCTAAAGTGATTTAGTGACAAATCGAACCCGTATTCAGGCGCGTAGCGGTGTATAGCTTCAGCAATTTGGGCGCCGTACCACATGGCTTTTTTCGGCACGCATCCAACGTTTACACAGGTACCGCCAACGTCTTTTGCTTCAATAATAGCGGCTTTCTTTCCGTGCTTCGCCGCACGGTTTGCAGATGCGATACCACCGCTGCCACCGCCAATACAAATGTAATCAAAATGTGTCATTCAAAAAGCCTTCTTTATCGGTTTTACGATCGTGAACACAAGCATAAACGCTTAAACACGTTCGCACAGCAAATCATTTTTAAACGGTTCTGTTTGTAAGATTAATTAAAAGACCGAGGTTTGCCTAATAGTGTTTCAATTAGTTAGTCAATGGGGACAATGCAGATTAAATAAAAGGGCGTGGCGCAACCCGCCATAATTTATGTTGCGCCAGCCCCATTTAAGCTCAATGCCTTCAGAACTTACTCACTTATAGTAGCAGAAAGCTCTTCTGGTTCTATTTGAATACTAAACGCTTTTCCTCGCTCTTCTTCAAATTGCACGAGTTTTTGAATGGTAGCGTCACTAAATACGTGACCTTCAGGAAGGATTAGAATATGGCTATCGTTATATAAATTTTGAGCAAGCACCATGCCTGCTTTAAGCTGTGAAGCCTTCAATGATGTCGAAAGTAGCTTTGACGTAGTCACATCTTCTGCTTCGAGTAAAAGGTCCAAAAACTCGCCATCATAGCGGGTATTTCGGTGCTTTTTCATTTCTAATTTGGCATCGCGGGGGCTCATTTCAACGCCGCTCATTCTGCCGGTTACTAAGCGCCAATAATCTCTGGCAATCGCTAAAATGCGCGCCCCTGCGGGAATTTCTTTGGCAACTTTGTTATACAAACCAGAGCCATTGTAGTGCTCGAATTGAAACTCGATAATATCTGAAACTTGATGCAGCTCGTGAGCCGGCGCAAGGATCAGTGCAGCCTGTTTGGTTTGCGATAAATAATTTTGTTGCTGCTGATATTTAAGCTTTGAAAACGGCGCTTTAAAATCTTCGGTTTCAAGCCCTAATAGCCCAAGCTCACATATGAGACCTGCGTAGCGAACTTGTTTTATTTCGTCTTTCTCCAAACGTGCAATACGCGCAAGCTTTGAAGACAGCTCACTTACCTCAATGGCAAATTTCCCGTTAATGTTCGGGTTAATGCTAATCACGTTGAACAGCACTTGCTCCATGGCAATATTGTGCTTTTCAATTTTGTTAAGTGCAGCTTTAATTTGACGAGTACGCTTTTGGACCACTTGTTCTAGCGATGCATTCACATCTCTGAGCTTTCTATTCTGAAGGCGTGTAAGTTTTTGAAGACGCGTATTTTCAGCTTTTAATTTAACTCGCTCTAACCCTTCCTCAACTACTGCTTTTAATTCTTCGTTATCCCATGGCTTTTGAAGGTAGCGATGAATTTTTCCCTGGTTGACTGCTTTAATCGTGGATTCGATATCAGCATAGCCGGTAAGTACTACTCTAAATGTATCGGGATAATTAATAGCCACCTGTTCAAGAAGCTCAGCGCCAGACATTTGAGGCATCTTCATATCTGAGATCACAACGTGGACTTCGTTGTTGCTCATCAACTCCAGTGCCTTAGCACCGCTATCAGCAAGCAGCAGTGTAATATCCATAGTGAAGAGCGCACGTTTAATTGCACGAAGAATATTAGGTTCGTCGTCGACAAATAGGACGGTATAGGTTGTAGCTTGTTCAGTAGGCTCTGTCATAAAAATTATCCTTATACGCGACGTAACAACTATCACACGCAATGGCATGTTTTAACACTATTACTTTATGCATTATCAGCGTTACCATTACTTTGTAAGTCTTTGGATACGGGGTTGATAGGGAGCGCTAGCGTAAAGGTACTGCCGTCTCCTTCCGTGCTGCTGGCAGATAATGACCCACCGTGTTCTTGCGCGATACCAAATGAAATTGAAAGACCTAACCCCGTCCCTTGCCCTTCTGGCTTGGTCGTGAAGAAAGGATTAAACAGTTTATCAAGGTGACTAGGCGGAATACCGCAGCCTGAATCCTCTACCCGCAATTCTACAAACTCGCCAACCGTGCACGTTGTGATAATTATCTTTCCGTTTTTGCCGGTGGCTTCTATAGCTTGTCCGGCGTTAATGAGCAGGTTGGTAATCACTTGAGATATTTTACCAACGTTTATTTCTACATCCGGGATCCTTCCTAGATGGGTTTCTACCGTACAGATATATTTCAGTTGATTGTTAACCATCGCCAAAGTAGTACGTACACAATCATTAATATTGTGTTTTTGCATTTGATCGCTATCAACCCGTGAAAACAATTTAAGCCCTTTAACTATTTCAGCCACGCGCTGCAAGCCTTCACGAGAGTCACCGAGCAAGTCAGAAATATCTTCATTGATGAAAGCCATATCTTGTTTACCTAGCAATTTCTCTAGTTCAATCAGTGCTGCTGCCCGTTTGTTTTCATCCTTCTCGTCTAAAACAACCTGAATCTGTGAAAAAACCATTTGATAAGTCGCAACGTATTCACTAAGTGTTGAAATATTACTGCTTACAAAACCGACGGGGTTATTAATTTCGTGGGCAACGCCAGCGGCAAGCTGGCCTACTGATGCCATCTTTTCTGCCTGCAGAAGTTGCACTTGTGTTTCTTTTAAATCTTTGTTCGTTTCTTCTAACTGATAGTTTTTCTGATTAAGTAAAGCCGTTCTGTCTTGCACTTTTTCTTCAAGCAGCGTATTCAACTCTTTGAGTTCATCCTGCGCACGCTGACGTTGTTCATGTTCCTCTTTTAACCGCTCTACAAGTTGATTAAAAGCTTCGGCGAGCTCGCTTAACTCATCGTTGCCTCTAACTGGAACAAACACTTCCCTGTAATTATTGTGCTGAACTGCTTCACCAAGGTGTTTAGCACCCTGCAAAAGCTGCTGAAGCTGAGACATTAAAAACGAACCAAGTAAGTATGAGCACAAGCCAACTAGAACGAACTCCATCAAAGCGAGCGTGACGGTCCAGTTTCTCACTCTTGAGACCGACTCAGTTACAGAAGCGATGTTTAATCCAATTTCTACATAGCCGTAAACAGTGTCGTTGACCATAATGGGTGCGCGGGTATCGTATACCCCATCGTCAGCTGCTGACACCGACAAGTCTGCTTCAAAAGGACGGCTAAGCGCGACCTCGCTGCCTTTCTCTACAAACACATTGCCAAGTTTATCTTTTACCTTCACGTAGGAAATATTCGGGTTAGTTAGAATTTCAGATACATCTGCGTCGAGTGAAGCTAGGTCATAACTTAAAAAAGCATTTTTTGTTGTAGAAACGAAAAGCGCAACTGTGGTGTCAGCAGACTTTTTAATGTTGCTATCAACCAGATCGTTTAATAATTGGAACACGGTCACAATGAGCACCAGCAGCAAGAGCGCTGCGATGCTAGCAATGCCGGTTATTGTTTTAAATCGTAACGACAGCTTCATCTGCTCGTTTCTCATAGGTGTGGTCTAGAAAGCGATGCAATACCCAGCTCTCTAACGTCATTCCAATCGCTGTCGTTAGATTCAACAAATTCACTCAATCCAATTTTGCGAAGGATTGAAGACTTGCTAGTGTCATTAGATAATGCAATCAATGCATTAAGAATAGCTTGTCTATCTGCTAACGCCATTTTGGGGTGGGTGGCTATAGCGTGTGGCGTGTAACCTTTGCTTTCCCAAAGCACTCGTAAATCACTTTTCACTGCCTCGGGTGAGATGTTTAGCGTTCGATGAATGCCTCCACCTGCTTTAAAGAAATCGCGCTGAACCGACAAGTACACTGAATCGTGCGAATTTACATAACGCGGAATGAATGCAACGTTGTTATTGCGCAGGTGGGCGCTGGTAATAATAGTAGCCGCAAATGCCGCGGGCGCTGGGAAGGCTATTTCGGCACCATTTAGATCATCAATTGATTGAATAGTACTGTCCTGATGAACCACGATTAATCCGCGAATTTTCTTGTCACGTTGTCTCGCGAGAGAACGATAGCCTGCAGATTCGTTAAAAACTACAAAGTGATAGGGGTTCATGTAGGCAATGTCGTAAAGCCCAGCAGTCAAGTTTGCTTCGAAAGTGGGTATATCTTTAGCTGTCTTAAACTCGATGGCAAGCCCAGTATAATTACTCACATAATCAATAAGCGGTTGCCACCGTTCAGCCAAAGTTTTGGCTGACTGCTGTGGAACGACGGCGAAAGTTAGCGTTTTTGCGTTAGAAGAGAGCGTAACAACAGTAAGACATAGAGCTGTTAAAATGAACATTGCTAGCCGCGACATAGTGCACTCCCTCTCTTCAAAATTACATCGACATGAATTGTTCTAAGACATTCGTTAGATCATGGTTTGAGAAAGGCTTTTGAAGCGTTGCGTCAGCGCCTATTTCTAGCGCACGCTCAAGACTGATATCGTCTAGGGCAGAGATAACAATAATTTTTAAATCTTTGTGCTTGCTTTGATCTCGAGTGAATTCAATAACACTGTAGCCATCCATGCCTGGCATACTCAGGTCGAGGGTCATCACTTTAGGTTCGTACTGACTTAACATGATCCCGGCTTGGAATCCGCCGGTCGCAATGTATGAATCGAACCCTGCACGTCTAGCCACACGCTGTATTGATTTCGCTACCGGCATCTCGTCATCAACAATAAGAACAGATGGCGAAGCAACGCCTTTGAGTGCGTCAGGAATAGGCATATCGTGGCGTTCAAGGAACTCGATAAAGTCTTCAACTAGAATACGGTTGTTACCACGCCCTGGAAGCTTAAAGCCTTTAAGCTTCCCGCTTTCAATCCATCGAATTACAGTGCGAAGGTTCACATCGCAATACGACGCTATTTCGCCAGAGGTTAAGGTTTTCATATCTAAGCCTTGTAGATTTATTAATCAGAATTATAGCTGTTGTACTACATGGAGACAAAGTAGACAAAAGGATGAAATGTGACATTTGTGACAGAGGGCTTCGTGAGGTCACAAGTGGCTAACAACTTTATTTATATTTATTTAAGGTACGCTTCAAGCACACTAACCTCAACAAATCTTCGTGATCCTTACTTTCAAACTAGAAGTAACTTCAAGATAGGTCAACTGCGGCTTAAACAATAGCTTGCTTTTAGTCAACGAAACCCCATCATTATTCTATCAACGTGTTAAGAGTGAAAAAGATTATGACAACCCCTGCAATCGAGATGGTAGACGGCCTACCAATTTTTTCTGCTATTGAGCCTGCCTCTATAAAGCCAGCTATTGAAAAAGCCATTGAAGCTTGTAAAAGTGAAATAGAAGAAGTGGTAGCGTCGAATGATTACTCTTACAAGAATTTAGTATTACGCCTTGAAGAGGTAGACGACCGCTTAAGTAAAATGTTCTCACCTGTGTCTCATATGAACAGCGTAGTAAGCAGCGATGAATTGCGAGAGGCGCATGATGCGTGTTTGCCGCTTTTATCTGAATACGGTACTTGGGTAGGCCAGCACGAAGGCCTTTATAATGCTTATGCCTCACTAAAAGCGTCTGACGAGTTTGACACCCTGAGCGAAGAACAACAAAAAGTCATTGAGAACGCGGTACGCGACTTTACGCTTTCAGGTGTTGCCTTGCCTGCACAACAAAAGAAACGTTTTGCAGAAATCCAGGCAAAGCTTAGTGAGTTATCGTCAACCTTCTCAAACAATGTGATGGACGCCACCATGGGCTGGACCAAACACATTACCGATGAAACTGAGCTTGCAGGTATGCCAGAGTCAGCACTTGAAGCGGCAGCGCAAGCTGCGCATCAAAAAGACTTGCAGGGATGGTTATTTACCCTAGACATTCCGTCTTATTTGCCTGTTATGCTGTACGCGGATAATCGTGAGCTACGCGAAGAAATGTATCGTGCGTATGCCACAAAAGCGTCTGACCAAGGTCCGAATGCGGGTAAGTGGGATAACACCGACATTATTAAAGAGACCTTAACGCTGCGCACAGAGCTCGCTGAATTGTTAGGGTTTGCTAGCTATGCAGAGCGTTCACTGGCTACCAAGATGGCAGACTCTACCGATCAGGTAATAGGTTTCTTACGCGACTTGGCGGCTAAGTCTAAACCTCAGGCGGAAAAAGAGCTTGAAGAAGTAAGAACGTACGCCAAAGACAAACATGGTGTTACCGAATTAGCAGCATGGGATTTACCGTATTACAGCGAAAAGTTGAAGCAAGAAAAGTACACCATTTCTGATGAAATGCTGCGCCCTTATTTCCCTGAAGACAAAGTGCTATCAGGTCTTTTTGAAGTAGTGCATCGCTTATATGGCTTGAAAATCATTGAGCAGCCTGGCATCGATACCTGGCATAAAGATGTACGTTATTTCACTATAACCGACGATGCTGACGCATTGCGTGGCAGCTTTTACTTAGATCTGTACGCCCGTGCTAAAAAACGTGGCGGGGCATGGATGGATGAATGCCGAGTACGACGTGAAATGATAGACGGCGAGCTACAGCTACCAGTGGCGTACCTGACCTGTAACTTCAATGCCCCTGTTGGCGATAAGCCTGCGCTGTTTACTCACGATGAAGTCGTCACCCTTTTCCATGAGTTTGGTCATGGCATCCATCACATGCTTACAAAAATGAGTGTGGCTGGCGTATCTGGCATTAACGGTGTGCCTTGGGATGCTGTTGAACTACCAAGTCAGTTCTTAGAGAACTGGTGTTGGGAAGAAGACGCTCTAAACTTTATTTCTGGTCATTATGAGACTGGAGAGCCGCTTCCAGCTGATTTACTCGATCGCATGCTTGCCGCTCGGGATTACCAGTCTGCTATGCAGATGGTACGTCAGCTTGAATTTAGTCTTTTTGATTTCTTACTGCATAGCGAAAAGGGCAGCGAGGTAGACGTACAGGGCACATTGGATAAAGTGCGTGAAGAAGTTGCCGTAGTTATTCCTCCATCGTTTAACCGTTTCCAAAACGGCTTTGGTCACATATTTGCTGGTGGCTACGCAGCGGGTTACTACAGCTATAAGTGGGCTGAGGTTCTTTCTGCCGATGCCTACAGTAAGTTTGAAGAAGATGGCATCTTCAATCGCGACACAGGCAAAGCCTTTTTAGAAAACATTCTAGAAATGGGCGGCAGCAAGCCTCCTATGGATTTATTTGTTGCCTTCAGAGGGCGCGAGCCGAAGGTTGACGCTTTGCTTCGTCATAGCGGTATAAAGGGCTAGGCATACATGAAAGAGTCGAAGTTAGAGTCTTTCCAATCTATATACCGCCGTGCGTGCGAGCGCAAAGGCGGTGAGAGGGAGCTTGAGGCAATGCTTCAAGCTCCGCTTTCTAAAGCGCAAACTGAAGCCATTAGTGATGATCGCTTTTTAGCAGCTATGACTAAGCAAGTTTTCAAATCTGGCTTTGTATGGCGAGTCATCGAGCAAAAATGGCCAGATTTTGAAACCGTATTTTTCGGTTTCAACGTGGATAAAGTGTTGCTGATGCCAGATGAGATGCTAGAACAAAAAGCGTCGGATAAGCGCATTGTTCGCAACTATAAAAAAGTGATGACTGTGCGAGATAACGCCATGATGATTAAAGACGTGGCTATGGAGCACGGTAGCTTTGGCAAGTTTGTCGCCAGCTTTGATAAAGACAACATCACCGAACTATGGGCGTTTTTGAAAAAGCGCGGCGCGCGATTAGGTGGAAATACAGGCCCGTACATGCTTCGGGCAATAGGCATTGATACTTTCTTGTTCTCTCGTGACGTTGAAGATTACTTGCGAAAAAACGAAGTTATTGATGGCGGGTTAACATCGAAAAAGTCGCTGTCTGCAGCAAATTCAGCGTTTGCCCAATGGCATAAAGAAAGTGGCCGTTCGCTGCAAGAAATCAGTTCCATTGTCGCATTTAGCTGGGGCACGAATAATCTTACAACGTAATACGGATTAGGACTATTTAGGGCTTCTTTGCGTATATTAAAAGCAGGCGTGCATCTCGCAGGCTAATGCAGAAGCAAAGCTAGCAACTTGGCTTTCAATATGAGGCAGACAGGCATAAAGCTTTTGCTTCAGCACACAATCCTATACACTTCGGCATTAATAAAAATATTCAAATTACAGGACTGTCATGAGCGACAATCAAACTCCCGCTACGCAAGCAGACTCTGCAATCGACAATGCTAGCGAGCATACGACACACTTCGGTTTTAAGCAGGTAGATAAAGGGCAAAAAGCCTCTTTGGTTGCTAATGTTTTTGATTCCGTTGCTGCGAAGTACGACGTAATGAACGACTTTATGTCAATGGGAGTACATCGTTTATGGAAGCGATTTACCATTGATTGCAGCGGTGTGCGTGCGGGTAATAAAGTACTGGATATTGCAGGTGGTACTGGCGATTTAACCGCTAAGTTTTCGCGTTTGGTGGGCCCTACAGGCCGCGTCACGTTAGCTGATATTAACTTGTCTATGCTTAAGGTGGGGCGTGATAAATTGCGTGACCGCGGTTTGGTTAGCAATATTGATTATGTACAAGCCGACGCAGAAGCGCTGCCGTTTCCTGACAACCATTTCGATGTGGTGACCATGGCATTTGGTCTTCGAAACGTGACGGAAAAGCAAAATGCACTGAATTCTATTTTTCGTGTGTTAAAACCCGGTGGTCGCTTACTGGTTTTAGAGTTTTCTAAGCCTACGTCAGAGCAGCTAAGTAAGCTTTACGACATGTATTCTTTCCACATCTTGCCGAAAATGGGGCAGCTGGTGGCGAATGATGCAGAAAGCTACCAATATCTTGCTGAAAGTATTCGCATGCACCCTGATCAAGAAACATTAAAAGGCATGTTTGAACAGGCTGGATTTGAACAATGTGATTACCAGAATCTAACCGGTGGTATTGTGGCTCTGCACAGAGGCTACAAGTTTTAATGCCTACGTCAGCGCTTGTTACCGCTACGGTTGAAACGGCTCTAAACAAACTGCTGTCTTTAGATGAAGACAGCGAAAAAAGGTTAAAAGCCCTTAACGGCGCGAGACTTACCGCGTTTATTTCGCCGCTGCCTTACGGTATCACCTTGTCTTTTTCTGACCGAGTAGACGTACTCTGCGAGCAAGGCTCGTTCGAAGACGCCGTCGCCTCCCTTGGGCCGAAAGACTGTTGTATTAAAACGTCGCTACAGACTTTGCCTGAATTAAAAGAAACCAGCCAGCTGACCCGCCTTATTCAACAAAAAGCACTCTTTTTAGAAGGGGAGCTTAACGTTGCCCAGCAAGTCAGTGCTTTGTTTCAGCAGCTCGACATCGATATTGAAGAGTTGATTGCTCAAAAGACCAATGACGTCATCGCACATCAAACCGTGAAAACGGTAAAAACAGTGCATGAGAAGTCGATGGCGGCGTTAGCGTCTATGGCGAAGGTCTTCGGCAATGCCGTGGTAGAAGAAAAACAGCTGGCTGCACATAAGCTTGCGGTAATACACTTTAGTGATGAAGTGAATGCGCTTCGCGACAGGGCAGAAAGTGCCGATGCGCGACTGCGCCGTTTAGAAGAAAAATTTAAGTAAGATTGAGAGAAACAGGCTCATAAATGCGTATTGTTAGGTTATACCGAATTAACAAGGTATTGTTGGAACACGGCTTAGATGAACTTATTCCAGCAAAGTGGTTACCCTGGTACGCGCGAATTATGCGCCATGTCATTTTCTGGGTGCGCAATAAGCACAAAGGGAAATCTCCTGGCGAGCGCATTACTCTTGCATTGCAAAATCTTGGTCCAGTCTTTATCAAGTTTGGTCAAATGCTTTCTACACGCCGCGACCTGCTTCCCCCAGCTATTGCTAATGAGCTGGCCCGCTTACAAGACAAAGTACCACCTTTCTCGTCAGAGGCTGCGCAAGACATCATCAGGCAGGCACTAGGGCTCTCTGATCTGAACGAGTTGTTTAGCGAATTTGAAACCGCGCCACTCGCGTCGGCCTCTATCGCCCAAGTTCACGCGGCAAAGTTAAAGCACAATAACGAAGATGTTGTAGTAAAGGTATTAAGGCCGGATATTCGCGATACCATAGTGGCGGATATGGAGCTTTTATTTAGCCTAGCAAATGTCCTACAGCGTTGGTTGCCAGACGGCAAGCGTTTACGCCCTGTAGAAGTGGTAGTGGAATACCGCAAAACCATTGTAGATGAGCTTGATCTGCTCCGTGAGTCAGCTAACGGTATCCAGCTAGGACGTAATTTTGAGGGCTCAGACGCCTTATACGTACCTAAGATCTACAGCGATTATTGTCGCAGTAATGTATTGGTTATGGAGCGTATTTACGGCTTACCTATTTCCAATATTGATGCTTTGTTAACCCAAAACACCAACATGAAAAAGTTAGCAGAACGCGGGGTTGAAGTTTTCTTTACCCAAGTATTCCGGGATAGCTTTTTCCATGCTGATATGCATCCGGGCAACATTTTTGTATCTACGGAACATCCTGAAAACCCAAAATACATCGCAATCGATTTTGGCATTGTTGGTACGCTTAATCGCGAAGATAAGCGCTATTTGGCCGAAAACTTTATCGCCTTTTTTAATCGCGACTATCGCAAAGTGGCGCAACTTCACGCCGACTCAGGTTGGGTGCCGCAAGATACCAATATTGATGAGTTCGAAATGGCCATTCGCACAGTATGCGAACCTATTTTTCAAAAGCCTTTGGCAGAAATATCCTTTGGTAATGTGCTGCTACAGCTATTTAACACGGCACGTCGTTTCAATATGGTGGTGCAGCCGCAGCTAGTGTTACTGCAAAAAACCTTGCTGTATATCGAAGGTTTAGGTCGTCAGCTTTACCCCCAGCTCGACTTATGGAAAACCGCCAAGCCATTTCTTGAAAACTGGATGAAAGAGCAGATTGGCTTTACCGCCATGATGGGAAAGGTGAAAGACAATTTACCTTTCTGGTCTGAAAAACTCCCTGAAATGCCAGACCTGCTGTACGACAGTTTACAGCAAATGAAGCGCTTGCCATTGCAACAGCAAAGGGCACATTTGGCACTGATTCAAGAGCAAAAGAAAACAACTCAGACCACTCATTTGAGCCTAGTAGGTGCAACCTTTGTACTGATGTCAGCAATATTGCCAATTTATGACTTATCCTGGTATTTCCCTGCAAGTACAGGTGTAATTGGCGCAATTTGTTGGTATTTGGCGTGGCGAAAAGGACTGTGATTATTGTTACGTTGGGGTGAAATATTTATGAAATCCGTAGTTAATTAATTAATTTGTATAGTAATCGTCCCGAAGAGTGTTATAGTGGATACGGCTCTAAGCCAAAGTCTTTAAATAGACGCGATTTTGTATTATTTGCTATATGTAAAACCACTCGAGTTACCCGGTAATTTGTTGTAAGTTGTTTGTCCATTCGTAAGTAAGACCCAATACTCCGCCAATTTAAAGACTCTAAAGAACTTTGTTACACGCGCTTATGCGCAATTTAATACGATATTTGAGGTCTATACGACATGTCTAAAGTTACAGGCACAGTTAAGTGGTTCAACGCTGATAAAGGTTACGGTTTCCTAACTCAAGATAACGGCGGCAAGGACGTTTTCGTTCATTTCCGTGCGATCATCTCTGACGGTTACAAAACGCTTCCAGAAGGTCAGCGAGTAGAATTTGAAGTTGAAGAAGGTCAAAAAGGTCTTCAAGCTGCTAACGTGCAAGCTATCTAAGAATTCAAAAACGGCGGTCATTTGACCGCCGTTTTTCTTTCTATTGTCTGCATTTCCCACGCTCACGCTAAATGCTTGACTAGGATTTTAGTGCATAACGCTTTTATTCTATAACGTTTTTGGTATAACTCACTTTTAACGAATAGCGCTTTCTTCAATTGCCAGTTTTCAGCGTAACTATCGTTACCGTTTCTTGTGTACACCGCACCAGATCACAAAGGCACTCGTTCACCCCAATAAATTTGATGCTCGCAGCATATTCCTAATATCAGTACGCCACAGTATTGCGTAGTCATGGTGTTTAATGCTTTACTCGATATAACGATGAATACGCCTTCAGGGAGTGCTTTATGCGCATCACATCAATAATTCGAACCACACTAGCTGCTTTACTACTTCTTCTTTGTTCAAACTCTACTTATGCCGCCCAAGCAGATGGGCTAGTCGTTGGCGAGAACGTTTTGGCAACAGTGCTAAATACCGAAATTCGAGTAGTAGACGTAATGCCCAGTGAAGAAAAGCGTCAAAACATGAAAGAGCAGGCGAAAGATAACTACGCCGAAATGCTCGAATATGTCGCCCATGTAAACGCGTCTAACAAAATTTTCGAACTAGTGTTAGAGGATTACGTTAAGGAAAAAGGTATTACGCTTGACCAAGCGCTAGTAAATAAGTTTATCGATAAGTTTAAGAGTCAGGTATCTAGCGAAACTTCATCTAAACCTATCGAAGAAATAGCGGTTAAGCAGGTAATGCAATTCCAAGCAGAAAAAGCCATGTTCGAAGAGTTTGGCGGTCGTGTCGTTTTTCGTCAGTCTAATCCGCAAATGCCTATTGATGCTTACAATGAACTACTCTCTCGCTATCGTGATGTGGGTAAACTTAACATAGCGGATGAAGACCTACGCGACGCATTTTGGGACTTATTTAAACCTCCCTATCAGTATGAAATTGCCACTGAAAACGTGGATTTTTCAAAGCCTTGGTGGCTTTAAATAAAGCATGAGCAACAAAACAAATGTACAACTGAAAGTGTTGGGGATGAAGGGCCAGATTCAACTATGGCTAATGATAAAATGAGCGTTATAGACGCAATAGATAAAGCCATTTTGGCCATGCTTCAGAATAATGCTGATACGCCTGTTGCAGAAATCGCCGAGCAAGTCGGGCTCACGGTCACGCCCTGCTGGCGACGCATTCAAAAGCTAGAAGATAAGGGCATAATTTCTAAACGAGTGGCGCTGTTGCAAGCAAAGCAGCTAGGCCTTGCAATGACGGTTTTCGTTCAAGTGAAAGCAGGAAGGCACGATGGGAAATGGCTGGCAAACTTTGCCAAGCACGCCGCGTCATTTGATGAAGTTGTTGAATGTTATCGTATGTCTGGCGAGTACGATTATCTGCTAAAAGTCCTCGTCACCGATATGGATTGCTTCGACCACTTTTATAAGCGATTAGTTAACGGTATAGAGTTTTCAGACGTTACGTCTAGCTTTGCCATGGAACAGATTAAGTACACAACCTCAGTCCCTTTAAACCACATTTAATACGCCAAAAAAATGGGGCCGGTTTGACGGGCCCCATATAAATTAATGATTTTGGTCTTCAACGTGCTGGTCGGCAAATATCTTGGATTTCTTTTTAATTTTACATCCTAAGATACGCTGCGCATTTTTACGGCCGATGTAATGAGCGACTGTATAGGGGTGCGCGCGTTTGAAGAACCGTGAGAACGAATGGAATACATTTTCCATAGTATTGGCTCCTTCTAGTAAAAATTGCCCCAAATAAAATATAGTAATATTACATTTTGATGTCAACAAAATAATTGTCATTAAACAATTTAGATATCTCGTTCACATGATAAGGATAGACTAAGTACAACTGAGCACCCTCTATTCATTGGTATACATTGTTCGAGAGAAAGGATCATATTTTGATCGAAGGTTTTCAGATTGAGTTTCCTAGCAGGTTATAGTCGTCGCCGAAAACGCTACAGGGCAGGAGAGCGTTGGAGGCAGCAAAAACTAACAACGTATAAGCGCTCATAATAGCGCTGAATAGAAAGTGAACACCACTGACTTTCAATGATGTTCACTATTGTTTTGAGCAATTAGGATCTGCTGGGATCCCATTAATGAATACTAGTAGTAAGAAAGCTTCTCTGACTTGCCGGAGAAAATTTTATATACCATGGCCGTATAAGCAAGAATGATAGGCACAACAATAACTACACCGACTAGCAAGAAGCGCAGGGAGTTAGCGTCACTGAGCGCATCCATCACCGTCATCTGCCCAGGTATAATAAACGGGTAGTAGCTAATGCCAAATGCGCAAAAGCAAAGTAAAAATACAAGCAAGGCTATAAAGAACGGAAGCCATTCACCTTTACCTTGAGCGTCAGGCAGCTTTTTAAGCAACACGCCACATAAGGCTAAAAGCGCAAAACATGCTACGGGTATTGCGAATAGCACATAGCCCCAGGGCGCTGATAGCCATAAGTCTCGCACATCATCGTGTAAGGTTAAGTTTGCGATACTTACTGCAGTAATTCCCACAGCCAGTACAACCAACCCTCGGCGTGCCCAATAATATGCTTTTTCTTGAAGCTCTCCTTCGCCTTTGAGTATTAACCAGCATGAGCCAATAAATGCATAGGCCGCTGTTACTCCAAATGCCGCAAGTAGAGCAAAGCCTTGAGCCCAAATATCAGTGCGAAGGCCCGTCACGTAAATGCCCAACATGTAACCTTGCGCGAGCGTAGTTAAAAGCGAACCGTATTTAAATACCAAATCCCATTTCCGCTTTTTCACTTGCACAACTTTAGCGCGAAAATCGAACGCCACGCCGCGCAAAATAAGCCCTAACAACATGAAAGTTGCAGGTAAGTACAGAGTTTGCAGAAACTCGCTATGGGCTTCAGGGAAAGCGATAAGCAGCAAGCCTATGGCAAGCACAAGCCAGGTTTCATTGGCATCCCAGTAAGGCCCAATAGAGGCTATCATATCGTCGCGAAAAGCCTCTTTTCTTGGCGGTATTAATACGCCAACACCTAAGTCATAGCCATCTAAAATAGCGTACAGTAATACAGATAAACCAAGTAAGCCGACGTAGATGTTTCCAAGCATTTCTGCTGATACATTTTCAAACATGTTCGCTCTCCTTATACCGTGCTTGGGTCAGGTTCAGAGGGTTGCATCTTAGCCTTCGCTACTTCGCGTTCTTCCGTCGTTATTTCCTCGATTTCCACTGCTTTTCTACACATCAACATAAGCGTTCCCATGTATGCGATTAAGAGCACCGTGTAAATGACGAGGTAAAGCGTGAACGACAGAGCAATATTGGCCGGTGGCAATTGGGTAACAGCATCAGCGGTTCTCAATACGCCACTCACTAAATAAGGCTGTCGACCTATTTCTGTAACGTACCAGCCTGCTAACGTTGCTATCCAGCCGCTAAATGCCATACCTGCAAACGTGCGTTTCAGCCACACAGGAAATTCTTTCTTGCGAATAAGGTAAAGACTACCAAGCCATGAAACAGCCAGCATTAGCATGCCCATACCTACCATGACTCTGAAGCCGAAGAAAACAGGGGCTACAGGTGGGTGCTCTCCCTCAAACTCATTAAGCCCTTTTATCTCTCCTTTGAGCTCATGGGTAAGAATTAAACTTGCACCGTAGGGAATGGGAATTTCAAAGTGGTTCTCTTTGCTTTCTTCATCTGGAATAGCAAAAAGCAATAAAGGTGCACCTTCAGTGGTTTCCCATAAACCCTCCATCGCCGCCACTTTTTGAGGTTGATGCTCAAGGGTATTTAAACCGTGCATGTCACCCGCAAAAATTTGCAAAGGAATTAGCACGGCCGCCGTGTAGGTAGCTGTTTTAAGCGCTAGTTTGGGGGCAAGTTTATCGTCACCTTTTAGCATACGGTATGCTGAAAGACCGGCAATAAGGAAGCTAGCGGTTAATCCAGACGCCAACATCATATGAGCAAAGCGATAGGGGAAAGATGGGTTAAAGATGATTTCTTTCCAATTCGTGGCATAAACCACACCATCAATTACTTCAAAACCTTGTGGCGTTTGCATCCAGCTATTAAGCGCTAATATCCAAAATGCAGACGTTGTGGTGCCAAGAGCGACAATGAGGGTGGACGCTGTATGTAGCCAGTTAGGAACACGGCGTATCCCAAATAGCATGATCCCCAAGAACGTGGCTTCTAAGAAAAAAGCGGTCAGTACCTCGTAACCTAAGAGCGGACCGGCCACGTTACCCACTTTCTCCATGAATCCAGGCCAATTAGTGCCGAACTGAAATGACATGGTGACGCCGCTAACCACGCCTAATGCAAAGCTTAGGGCAAATACACGGACCCAAAAACGATACATGCGCATCCAAACAGGGTGACCTGAGGTGTTAGAGCGCAGCTTAAAATAAAAAAGAAACCAACCCATCGCCATGGTGATGGTTGGAAATAAAATATGGAAACTAATATTTAACGCAAATTGTAAACGAGACAGCAAGAATGCATCCACAGAGAGCCCCCTTAGTTAACGCTGTTTTTCCCCGGAAGTAGCTTGTCCTTAAGCTCAAGCATACGGCCCACGCCAGAACCTAATTTCATCAAGGTGTTTAGCTTTTCAGGTCCAAGATTTTGAAGCTCTTCAGACCATGCAGTAATTGATTCGAGTAAATCATGAATTTCGTTCAGTTTATGCTGAGCGTTCGCCTCCTTTTCATTAGCAGGTGCATCGAGCAGCAGATCCCGAAGCAGGCTCATTGTTGGGTCTATTTCGCGCTTCCTGCGCTCTTCAAAAACCCGGTTTGCTAATGTCCAGATATCGCCAGCGGGAATAAAGAATTCTTTTCTCTCGCCGGGAACGTGATGTTGTTTTACTAGGCGCCATGATTGAAGCTCTTTTAAACCCATACTGGTATTGCCTCTGGAGATATTGAGCGCATCGGCAACCTCTTGTGCCGAAATGGGCTCTTCGTTTAATACAATAAGCGCAAGAATTTGCCCTACTGTACGATTAAAACCCCAGCGGCTTCCCATTTCGCCGAAGTGCATGACTGCAGATGTAATTAAAGGCGTCATTTTCATTCTTATTTTCCAGAAGTTTCAGAAATTATTGAAAGTTTATTGTGTAGGATCAAAAAAGGCAACAATAAAGTGCTTTGTAAGCTAAATTTTATTGATAATTTAATAAAAGTTAATTAGGAAAGTTTCAACGATATTGCATGCTTTGGTTGCAATAAGTTGTTATCGTGGTTGTGTAATTAAAACCCTCATGAAAGTTCGCTTTCAAAATTTCTCGGCCAAGGCAATGCAGCACGTTACAGATAAAAAGATAAAGACGCTTCAGAACTGCGAAGATGAAGCTATTCACCTAATCGAAAGTGTTCAAAGCTTTGGTTACGTTATAGCGGTAGACCCTGAAACTAAAAAAATTCAGGTGTTCAGTGAAAACATTAATGAGCTATTTAAAGTCAGTATCATTGCGGGTGAAACTCTCATCACTGAGCTCATAGATACCCCTTCCGAAGATGCTCCCACTTTTCAAAGTATTTATCAAAGCGTAAAAGGCGGAGACACGCGCCGAGCGTATCAATGGAAATTTGCCGACAACGCGCTTCATTTAGACAACTGGGAAAAAGAGGGGAGCGGTGTCGCGTTCGATTCAAACGGTTTACTTGTTATTGAATTAGAGCCTACCCCGCAGCTTAGCTATGAAGCTGCCCAACAATGGGTACCGATGGACGTAGATATTCGCACATTGCTTCCTGATGTGGATGGGTGCGAGTCTATCGGTGATGTCGCAGACGCCATTGCGGGCGTATTCAAGCGCTACATAGGGTTTGATTCGGTGATGGTTTATCAGTTCGATAAAACCTATAGCGGAGAAGTAATTGGCGAAGCAAAATTACCAGCTTCACGCTCTTTCAAAGGTTTGAAATTTCCGGCATCTGATATTCCTAGCCAAGCCCGAGCTCTGTACTTAAAAAATCGCGTACGTTGCGTATTTGACGTAGAACAAAACCCTATTGCTTTAAAGCCAACAGTGCAAGAAGCAGAGCGACCGCCACTGGATTTATCCATGTCTATGGTTCGTTCAGTGTCGCCGGTTCATATTACTTATCTTAAAAACATGGGTATACGTTCATCGTTTTCAGTGTCCCTTGTGTTTGAAGGTAAACTTTGGGGGTTACTTGCTTGTCACAATAACGAGCCTAAATATATCGACCAAAAAAAGCGTTTGGTATGCGAATCCCTCGGTCATCTCTATGCGTGGCAGCTACATACTAAAGCCTTGCATGAAAAGAAAGAGCAGTTTCAAATTCGCCAACGTAAGCTAAACACTATTATTCACCAGCTTACTGGCTTTGCTAACCCGCTTGAGGCGATAACCCAAAAAGAAAAAGGCCTTTTGGATGTTGCCAATGCATGTGGTATGGCGGTTATTACCCCTGTAGATAAGTATTTAGTAGGAAAAACGCCCTCTGAACAAACATTAACTCGCCTTCTTGACAAATTCGTCATTCCAAACTCTGAAGAGTCAATTGCTATTAGCAAGTTGGCGGAAGAAGTGTCGGAACAATGTGACCTTAATGGCATTCGCGGCATGTATATTTCCTGTGTATCCGCCAAGCTTGGTTACTACACGGTTTGGTTTAGAGAGCAAAAAGACAAAACTATACGATGGGCGGGCCGCGAGGCCGCAAACAAAGATATTGGTAAGGTACTAACGCCTCGTAATTCCTTTGATATGTACTTACAAAGTGTTGCTGATGAGTCGGTAGAGTGGAGCGAGGATGATCAGCTTATAATAGAAGGTTTTGATCACCTATTTATACCTTACGCGCTAAGCTTAAAAGCGTCGCTCGATAAGCAAATTAGTAAATTA
Source organism: Alteromonas sp. ABH4_452 (assembly GCF_056311825.1). NCBI lineage: Bacteria > Pseudomonadati > Pseudomonadota > Gammaproteobacteria > Alteromonadales > Alteromonadaceae > Alteromonas > Alteromonas sp. ABH4_452. The sequence continues at coordinate 894,885 of NZ_CM149973.1, forward strand.
GAAGAGTTAGATAAAGCTAAAGATCAGTTTTTGGCGAGTATTTCCCATGAACTTCGTTCGCCCCTTAATTCTATCGTAGGTTGGACGGACTTAGCACTGATGGATGTGACGAATGTCGATAGAATGTCCGATGCATTAGGCGTTATCAAACGCGCTGCGTCTACACAGGCCGCGTTAATTAACGATATCTTAGATTTATCGCGCATTATCTCCGGCACCATGAAGCTCAGCACGCATTCACTTAATATTGCTTCATCTATTTCTGAGGTGGCTAAATCATTTGAAGCGGGCTTTGCCAGTAAAAATATTCAACTTTCAATCAATTGCGAAGATGAGCATACTCAAATTCTGGGTGATAATTTGCGTATTAAGCAGGTGATAAATAATCTGCTCAGTAACGCTCTTAAATTTACAGCAAAAGGTGGAACCGTACATGTGCGGGGGCGAAGGGAACATTCTAACTACTTGTTTCGTGTAAAAGACAACGGTAAAGGAATGACCCAAGATCAGATAGCCCGGGTTTTTGAACGCTTTTACCAAGGTAAAGACTCTCATAACAAACTTGGCTTGGGGCTGGGTTTATCTATTGTAAAGAGCCTAGTTGAAATGCACGGCGGGGAAATTCGCGCCGAAAGCGATGGACTAAATTCCGGGACTACTTTCTTTGTATCTTTGCCTATTGCTCCTCTTAGTTTGCACGATGACATTATCGAAACCAAGAATAGCGAAATCAGTGATTTAACCGAGTCTTTGCGTTTAAGCGGTTTACGAATCTTGGTAGCAGAAGACGAGCAAGACGCCCGTGACTTTATAAAGCTGTTTTTAGAGTCTAACGGTGCCCGCGTCAACGTAGTTAAAAACGGGCTGCTCGCATGGAAAGAGCTAAACGATATGCCCGAAGCTTTCGATCTATTACTGTCGGATATTGGCATGCCGGAAATGGATGGGTTAGGTCTAGTGTTAAAAATAAGAGCTAGCGAAATCCCCGAGATTGCGAAGCTCAACGCTGTGGCACTTACCGCATACGCCTATACATCAGACCGCGTTAAAGCCCTTAAAGCAGGCTTTAATAATTATGTATCTAAACCCGTTGACGGAGAAGAGTTGCTGACTATTTTGGAAATGTATATGCCAGAAACGTCACTCTAATAGCTGAAAACCGCGCCTGTAAGTCTAGTCAGCCTTCAGCGCGCGGATAAGTGCCTACTGCGTGGCATTGTATTGACTACAACCTGAATATAGAGTCTTAAATCAGGCTCCGTTGATGCCCAACAGCGAGTTAGGATCTGTTAGGCTTTCAAAATTTATCTACCAGCGGCGAAGCAGCTGTTCATAGACACTTTTATCTAAAAGTGACTCGCGGGCCGATAAGCTTTCTTTAGCTGAGAGTACTGCGCGTGCCTCTTCTAACGATACATATTGCTTACCATCAACATAAAACATGCTGCTTTCAGAGGTAGGCTTACCATCTAGCGAGTAAACTGTGTCTAATAAGTCCGCAGTTGTAGTTATGCTGCTATGTCCAATATAGTCGGCTACGCCATCTCCATTCACATCTTTCGTTAGCCATGCCAATGCAAGAGGCTGATTAAGTTCACCGTTATTTTGTAACGTTGATATGGCTTGGTTAAATTTTGCAATAATGCTCTCAGCACTGGCAACATTTTTACTGATAGCTATTTGAAACCCCGTTTTGGCTAAAGGCTTTGCTGAAAAGTGCAAAGTTTCTTCGTTATCGTTCGCCAGCAGTATGTTTAGCTCTCGCGTGAGAAGCTGGGTAGTAATCAAGTAAGGTGCTCTATCATCGGCAAGTTGGCGAAAGGCATCAAACGTTGTGGGGTTGCGCGACCACTTTATATCTTTAAGTAGTCTGAACGAGGGCGTGTTTGCAAAGCGGTTTTCAATCGCAACTCGATTGCCTTTTAAGTGAGGAAAAAGTTTTATGTCTTCTACGTTTGCCTTCTTACTTACCGCGTAAAGGTAAACAGGTAAGTAAATATCGGATAGAAAATAATTACTGCTGTCTTCGCCCAAATTTACGTAGGCAAACTCACCGTCTAGTTTCCCTGTTAGTACAGAGCTACCTAAAAAAGCTTGTCGCATAACCCGAAGTTGAATATCCAACTCCGCCTTTTCAAACACCTTTTCAAGCAAAGCATTAATTCGAGCAGGCTCACCATCATCGCTTATATAAGTTTCAAAGGTAGCGGCACCCAAAGTCGTTGTGGCAGCTTTTAAAGGAGAAATGTTAACTAAACAAAGTGCTAGGCTTATACCTAACAGGGAAAGGCGTCGAGTGAAAAAAGAGAGCGAAAACGCGCTGAATCTTACCAAAGGTGAACTCCGAACTGCCGTCATGCATTTATTACACTGTAATGTAGTTAGTCATTTAATTCCAATAAACCCGCATTGGTTTAAATTAACAAAATGTAAGCGGCATCAATAGATTGTGTGTCATGCTGACGTCTAGGCAGGCTTTTGTTGAGTAAAGTCATTCGTGACGATAAGCCAGTTTCCATTACCCACTTAACGTCACGAACTTGATTGGATACGTAATTGGATGAGTAAGCGTATAGGTACGCTCAATATAAGCGCTCAATACAAACGCTTATTCTCCAAAGCTTCCCGCAGGACCTGGATAAACCACAACGCTTTCAACACCGTCTTTGTTCACGCTGGCAACGCCAAAAAAGTAGTTGTCGATAACAACGTTCTCAAGCATGGCTTCGGTCACATTGCCCACATACTTACTGTATTCCCATTGCGGAGCATCAGTATGACGCCAATATACTTTGTATCCTTTAAGCTGAGGGTTCTCTTCAGCATCTAGTGCATCCCATTTTAAAAAGGTTGAAGGCTGAACTGCACCGGCAATTTGTACGTTTGCAGGTGGGTTCGGTGCCCACGCCATTGCTGCAAGAGAAACAGCGTTTAACCCGGTAAGCTTAGCCGCGTAGTCAAAGTTAACACCATCTAAAGTATCACCATAGGCAATTCCGTCTTCTACGCGAAGATCTTGGTGTTGACGGGTGTAGTTTTCATTGGTCTCCATAATACGAATACCTGGGTAGCCCAAGTCGTTAAACGGGCGATGGTGACCACCACGGCCAAAGCGGTCTAGGCGATAAATCACCATAGTGTCTAAATTCTCTATGTATTTATCCGCGATTTTATCAATATAGCGGGCAAGGTTCCGGCTTGGTGAGTCAACTTCACCCCCGGTGAAACGGCGCATTCGCGCTTCTTTTTCCGTTTCGGTTACGCGTGTACCTTCGGCAAATAAGCGAGCGGTGGTGTTATTAATCACACCGTTAACCCCTTCGATGTTGCCTATCATGTCATTATTGAGCACGGCTTTAATTCTCCAGCCGTCTTTTTTGGCTTGGTTTGCCATAATACGTCCGCCGAAAAGCCCTTGCTCTTCGCCAGATAGTGCAGCATACACGATACTGCCGTTAAACTTGTACTTTGATAATACTCGTGCCGCTTCAAGAGTTCCGGCAACACCCGAGGCGTTGTCGTTTGCACCCGGTGAGTCAGACGTGAAATCCATGACATCAGATACTCGTGAGTCAATGTCGCCAGACATAATCACATAGCGGTCCGGATCAGTACTACCACGCTGAATCGCAATTACGCTAACCACTTCCACTGGGTCTGGAATACGTTTCTCACCACTAATCACTTCTGATTGGTAGTACACTTCTAAGCAACCACCGCACTCAGCTGAAATTTTATCAAATTCAGATTTAATCCAGCGACGCGCAGCGCCTATACCGCGGGTATCAGACTCGGTTTCAGAGAGAGTATGGCGTGTACCAAAGTTCACCAACTTGGTAATGTCTTTTTCAATGTTTTCGGCAGAGACATTTTTAGCAATATCGTAAAGTGCTTGCTGCTGTTCGCTTTGTGCGTGAGCAGCGAAAGATGCAGTGCTACTTAGCAATATGGCTGAGGCCAGCAGACTATTTGTTCTTATTATGGCGCTTATGTTAGCGAGTGTGGATAGGTTTTTTATCATTGTTTTCTCCAGTAATTATCTTTTCACCATAACCAATACGTGGCTTGTCTACAATTGGAGTAAACCTGTTTAATGGTTGGTCATCGCAAGTCATTGCGATTGAAAAGCGGAGTAAGGCGCTGAGTATAAAAAACGATCTGTAACAAAGAACGAAAAAACCGGCATTCGCCGGCTTTCACAATATGAGGTTTACGCTAGCGCTTAAATAAAGGCAAACGCGTCGCCGAATAGGTTTTCAACTTTTAAACCGCGCTGAGTAAAATCGTCGCGCACTACTTTTGCCATTTCGAAGCGGCCGGCAACATATACTTGAACGTTCGCAAAGTCAGCGTGGTCTGCCATGACTGCGTGATGCACCCAGCCCGTTCTGCCTTTCCACTCGTCACATGCAAACTCTACAACCGGCACAAAAGTGAAGTGATCGTTAGCTTCAGCGAGTTCAGTTAGCTTGTCAGCTAAATACAAATCAGCCGCGTGTTTTCCACCCCAATAAAGGGTAAGTGGTGTTTTGTCACCGCTATTAAGATGCTCTTGCAGAATTGAGTAGGTATACGAGAAGCCAGTACCACCAGCAATAAGCACCATAGGCAGGCCATTACTTTGCAAAAACGCATTGCCACTACCTACATTTACGGTAATTTCGCCATCTGCACGCATGCGCTCTAGCACGTCACCTGCGTAACTGTTGCCAGGCTCTGCGCCAATGTGTAATTCAATGCGGCCATTATCAAATGCGGCATTAGCAATAGAAAATGGGCGCATATCTTTTTCGCCCATTACCACCATAGCGTACTGACCCGCCTTAAATTCAACAGGGCTTTCTGGCGTTAATTCAACTTTTTGTACCACTTCGGTTAAAGGCGTGATGCTTGCAACCTTACACTTAATCTCTGACATGTATTCTCTTTAAACCTTCTTGCTAGCGTGTCGCCTTTTTATGCGCTTTAAGACAAGCGCATGCTCAATACAAAATAAATAGCACTAAAAATAGTCGCTACATAATACCAAGACTGTCCCAAATATCATCAACCCGTTTTTTAACGTCTTCGTCCATGACAATGGGAACGCCCCATTCACGGTCGGTCTCGCCGGGCATCTTGTTTGTCGCGTCCATGCCCATTTTCGAACCTAGCCCTGAAACCGGGGACGCAAAGTCCAAGTAATCGATAGGCGTATTTTCTATCATCACCGTGTCGCGGGCTGGGTCCATACGGGTAGTGATAGCCCAGATAACATCATTCCAGTCGCGCGCGTTAACGTCGTCATCGCACACTATCACAAATTTCGTGTACATGAACTGTCTTAGAAAAGACCACACGCCCATCATCACTCGTTTGGCGTGACCCGGGTACTGTTTCTTCATGGTAACTACCGCCATACGATAAGAACAACCTTCTGGCGGCAAATAGAAGTCGACAATTTCAGGGAACTGCTTTTGCAAAATTGGTACAAACACTTCGTTTAGCGCAACACCTAAAATGGCTGGTTCATCGGGTGGACGGCCTGTATAGGTTGAATGGTAGATTGGATCTTTGCGATGGGTTATATGCGTTACCGTAAACACAGGGAAGTCGTCGACTTCATTATAATAACCGGTGTGATCGCCATAAGGGCCTTCAGGCGCAGTTTCATCTTGTGCAATATAGCCTTCAAGTACAATCTCAGCGCTGGCTGGTACTTGTAGGTCGTTACTAATTGACTTAATCACTTCGGTTTTATCACCGCGCAGTAGGCCTGCAAAAGCATATTCTGAAAGTGTATCTGGTACAGGAGTAACCGCGCCCAAAATAGTGGCGGGATCTGCACCGAGCGCAACAGATACAGGGTAGGGTTCACCCGGATGAGTTTGACACCACTCACGAAAATCTAGCGCACCACCACGGTGTGATAGCCAGCGCATAATGAGTTTGTTTTTGCCAATAACTTGCTGACGGTAAATCCCCAAATTCTGGCGCTTTTTGTGTGGTCCTTTAGTAACACTCAAACCCCAGGTTACCAAAGGTGCAGCGTCACCCGGCCAACAGCGCTGAACCGGAATTTTTGATAAGTCTACATCGTCACCGGTAAGCACCACTTCCTGACAAGGGGCTTTTTTTAACACTTTAGCAGGCATGTTCAGCACCTGTTTAAACACAGGTAACTTTTCCCAAAGATCTTTAAGCCCTTTTGGAGGCTCTGGCTCTTTTAAGTAGGCCAGCAGTTTGCCCACTTCACGTAGCGCTTCAACAGAGTCTTGCCCCATGCCCATCGCTACGCGTTCGGGGGTACCAAATAAATTGGCCAGTACCGGCATATCGTGGTTTTTAGGGTTTTCAAACAACAGCGCAGGGCCACCAGCACGCAAAGTCCTATCGGCAATTTCTGTCATTTCAAGGTCGGTCTCAATGGGCTGGCTAATGCGCACTAACTCGCCTTTTGCTTCAAGCTGGCGAATAAAGTCGCGTAAATCTTTGTACTTCATCTGTTTGGCGTATCCACACACGTTATTTATGGCAAGAATATACCATTTTAGTGCAAAGTCCGATCAGTAAGCGGTGTGAAACCAACATTAAACGTTCTACAGACAAATTAACCTTTACAGTGGCGCCATTTAAGTGTGATATAGCAATATGTTATTAAATTTAACAATTACGGGCCAATAGCGCACGGCGTGCGTATTCTTACTTAGCCCTTCTATTTTAGTGCTTTGCGATAACACGCCGCAGTAATGCGCGTGCATTAAAACCCTAATAACCCTTTTTTTGCCTAAGGTGGTTACATGAGTTCATTCGATCAGGACATGCTAGACGAGTTAAATTTGCTACTGAAGTTTCCTGCAGACAGTCTACTTCAGGGGCTGAAAATTCATCACGATGCCAGTCAAAGCATGGTGAACGCAGCATCCAGGCTGTACTCGAAAGGCTTAATTACCCAGCCAGACGGTGGTTACCTAACTGATTTAGGTATTGATTTAGCCGACCACGCCCGTCATATCCAATCCGCCATGTGCCCGCGAAAAAGTAGTCATTAGCCTGAACGTTTTTTGCTATATCTTTTAGCAGATAGGCTAAAGTGAAATAGGCTTTGGCCGCTCGCGATTATTTACGTAAAGAAAAGCGTCTCTTGGTTAAGTTAATCTATAATAGGTCGATAACTAAACTAAGTTTGCGTTATCAACATTTATTGCTTAGCTATGAAACGAATTATATCTACCGCTTTATTAATCTGTGCCTCCGTAGCGGGGTTTTCTGCTCATGCGCTTGAAGGTGAGACGATAGAAGAACTGCGTGCCGTTCAGCTTTACAGTCAAGACGCGCTCATCGACATGATTAACGCGAATACTCACCTAGATAAAGTGGTAGAAGACAGATGTCAGCTTGTTCAAGACATCGAAGCTCGCGCCGATGTGCTAAAAGTTCCAGCCTACCAATTTTTATGGGGCGATATGCTGGCGTGGGGGGTATGCGTAGATGCTGAACCCGCTCGTGGAATTGGTTATATGGAAGACGCAGCGAATCAAGGTTTGCCAGCGGCACTTGAGCAGCTTGGACGTTACTATGCAAAGGGCACGCTGGTACAGCAGGATAAAGCACGCGCGGTGGTGTACTTGCGAGAAGCCGCGGCACTTAAAAACCTAAAAGCGCAGATTCGTTTGGTCGAGTTGTTTTTAGACGGTCACGGCAGCCCTTACGATTATGAAGATGCCTACCACTGGCTTTATAACTCTGTGACCAACGATAAAAAACAGCATCAGCAAATATCGTCTTACCTCGCTCGCTTAGAAAAATTAATGCATCCGAAAGCTGTGCGTGAAGCAAAGCGTCCTTTAGATAGCTAAATAACATTAGTACCTAATTGGTATCAAACGCCTAATTGATTACGAGAGTAGATTTAAACACAACGGGCAGCAGGCAATCAGAGCAACAGGAAAAAGCTAGCAGTTAGCATGAGCTGGCTTCTGCAATAGCGATAGCCTTTGTGCATTTATGGCTTCAGTGCATTTTCACTCGAAAAGGGGCTTAACGCCTTCGCCAGCCTGTAAGCATTGGACGAACTAATTGAATATTTCCCCTATATTGCACAGCAAATACGGCAGCTACATGTACTAGCACGCATGCGTAGAGAATGTCGGCCATAATGCTGTGTATCCATTCCAACGTACTATTACCGAACATGGCATCTATTTCTTCCATCATAAAACCGGTAATACCTAAACCCAGCAGTAGCGTGATAACGGCCATTATCATTAGCCAGCCGAACGGGTTGTGTCCATGGTGAGTGGGAATTTTCTTTTGTTTTACGTGTTGTATATGTTGGACGAAGGCTTGTCGATGCAATGACACGCTAGAAAAGCTTGCGTATTTAGTGGCAACCTTGTTACTAGCTTCGAATTTGGCTGACAAAAAGCCCCAGCCAACCCGTATGGATATAAATGCTACCGCTATATAGCCGGTTATTTCATGATAAAGGCGACCTGGCTCTACAATAAAATAGTTGGTCACAAAGGTAGCGACAAGACCCCAGTGGCATAGGCGCACCACCCAATCCCAAATATAAATGTCCGAAGGCTTATCTTTAGGTCTGTACATTACATAACTTTCTTAAGGTAAAACAAAAACGCTGCAATAGGTTGCAGCGTTTTTATCAAGTATTAAAGCAAGCGAGCTATCAGCCGTTTGCTAAAACACACCTAGTGCATTTCTTTCTTAACAATGCTGCCATCAACAGGGTTAAAGTAAATTTCTACTTTGTTTTCTTCTTTATCAAAACCATAGATTTCGTAGCAGTTGCCGCCTGTTACTTTAAACTCGTTTATTTTGTAGCCTTGTGCTAAAAGCTGAGCCTGAAACGCATCTTGGTTCTGCCATTCAGCTTCAGGTGCAGTAGTACACTGCGTAGTGCCATGTTCTGCACTACACGCACTTAAAAGGGTTGCAGCGCCAATAGCCGTAGCCATCATTAATTTTCTCATTGCAGTCTCCATTTCGCTTTTTAGTTAAACGTTATTTCTGTCCTACGTGGAATGAGTGTACTTAGTTTGCTCTATGATTCAAAGGGGTGTTTTTGCAATAGACATATATCGCGGCTTAGATTATTCGAATGGTATATATCTGTCACAAAAGTGCCTTTGACTTGTCACCTATGCTTCATCGAACCGTCTCAAAAGCGTTCTACATTCTTGTGCTTCGATAATTCTAAAAAGTAGGCAATGTCGCCAATCTACCGGTGAACTGCTTATAAAAACACATAAAACACCCACTAAGCACACGAAAGGAATGATTTGATGCGTCCTCTGTACCCTAGATCCTTTTATTCACGCTCTTTACTTGCTACAACGATTGCGTTTGCTCTATCAAGCGCTTCAATTGCACAAGAAGTAGCGCCCGACACAGCAAACGAAACTGACTATATAGAAGAGATTACAGTAACTGCCCAAATGCGTGAGCAGTCCGTAATGGATGTGCCTGTTACTATGGATGTAATCGGCAGTGAATTTTTAGAGCGTACTAATATCATGGAGCTTGATGAGCTTTCTCGCATATTGCCTAACGTTCAAATTCAGGAACAGGCTGTAAGCCTACCGTCTTTTAATATTCGCGGTGTCACCGATGATGTTTCGTCAGTGTCGGCAACACCTCGTATATCGGTATACCAAGATGGCTTTGATATCAGTAAAAAAACCGTAGCCAGTGTGGCGCTTTACGATATTGCCCGCGTAGAGGTTTTAAAAGGCCCACAGCCGACCCTATTTGGTGTGGCTGCAGCCAACGGCGCGGTAAGCATTCACTCTAATCTTCCTATCTTGGAACAGGAAGGTAAAGTGCAGGTTGGCTATAACTCAGAGCAAGGCCAAGAAGTTGAGTTTATGTACAACCAGCCTATTAACGACAACCACAGTTTTCGAATTGCCGGACTTTACCGAGAAATGGACGGCATTGTAGAAAACAATGCCTGTAGCGCTGATTCATACTACGGTAATGCCAACATGTATAACCATTTAGGTGAAGAAGTACCGTGCAATAGCGAAGATCTTCAAGGGGTGTCGGTGCAAGCACTTCGCGCAACTTGGCTTGCAAGCTATGAGAAGCTAGAAATTATTGCTCGTGCGGCCATGGAGTATAATGACCAGCCGGGCATTGCTTTCAAGTCAGGTTCTATTGCACCAAATGATGGAGATACTAGCCCTTTTACCGATGCTGAGTTCAGCTTGGGCAGTGAGTTAGGTATTGAGCGTACGCTTCAAGCCTACGACTTAACTGTAAACTACGATTTCAACCAAATGCTTAGCCTACACGCCGATGCCTACTATAAAGATGTAGAAGTAAGCGAAGGTTTTGATGCAGACGGTTCTGCACTTCGTATTCAAGATGCTTATTTCGATAACGATGCCACACTTCAAGGTGCGTCAATGCGTTTGGTGTATGACTCAGGTGACAAGCTTGCAGCGTTTGTTGGCGCGTCTATTACTCAAGATGAATCGATTTTGCCTTACTATGTGATGGTAGACCCATTTATACGAGGAACGTTTGATGCAGTAAGAGCACAGCTTGAGGCCACCTCGAACATTCCACTTAACCAAAATATCGCGACTAACGCATCGCTAGAAGACATTGAAGCGCTACGTGCTATGTTGGTGTCACAGCTATTTAATGCCGATGGCTCGCCTATTTCTAACCCAGCGCTACCGCCTATTTTTATACAAGGGCCGTTTACCTTTGAAGCAGAGCTAGACATTGCTTCCTACGTCGCTGAAGTGTCGTATTTTGTTACCGACAGTATTAACGTAACGGCTGGTATACGCTACATTGATGAAACCCGTTATACCCGCAATACCTTTACTACCGCTGACGGTGTATTTACGTTCGATGCCGAGCGCGACTTTGACGATACTCTGCCACGCTTCGCGGTAAGCTATGACGTAAACAACAACTGGAACTTATATGCGAACTACGCCAAGGGCCGACGCTCACCGGTTGTAGATGCTAACGCGGGTGGCGTTAACGTGACAAAAGCTGAAATTGTAGATAGCTACGATTTGGGTGTTAAGTATCAAAGCGCCAACTTCCTGTTCTCGGGCGCCATTTTTACCTACGAATACAGCGACTATCAGCAAAGCTTTACCGATGCGGAAACCTTGCAGTCTATTACCGTAACAGTAGGCGACTCGACCATGTCGGGTATTGAAGGCATGGCGACCTATAACTACAGCGAAACGCTGACGCTAACAGCAAGCCTTGGTTTCTTAGACGCTGAGTTTGCTGACAGTACTGCTGATGGTTCTGAATTTCAGTACGGCGGTAACAAATTCCGCCTTGCGCCAGAAGTCAGCGGTGCCATCAACATCAACAAAGTATTCAATATGAATAACTTCGATATTGATGTTAACTGGCTAACCAGCTTCCAGTCTGAAGTGTTCTTTGAAAGCAGTAATTACCCTGGTCTTTCTCAAGACACTTACTCACTTACCGATGTCTCGGTGAAACTGCTTCAAGACAACAGCAAGTTTGCCTACGAATTTTACGTAAACAACCTGTTTGATAAAGAGTTCTTAATTGATGCAGGTAACACGGGTGGCGGCTTGGGCATTCCTACCTTCGTTCGCGGTATGCCTCGTATTGCCGGTGTGCGTGTTTATTACGAGTTTTAGAAATACCTAAAAATTAAGGCGCTTAACTGGGTTAAGCGCCTTAATCTAAACAAATTCTATTTACTATGCATTTATTTCATAGCTATGCGTATTAACCACTTTTCCTGTCTTGGTCAAAATCGCATCCACATAGTGCCAAGCGGCTGTAGCGCTATCTTGACTAACGGTTAATGTCATAAAGCCACGCTGGTGAAGATTACAGTACTGTAAGTCTTCAATAAGAAGGGGGAGATCATCAGCAAGGGTTTCTGCCATTTCATCATCCATACTTAAATAATGTTCCATACCGGGTGATGTCACGCCTGGTGTAGCAAGCTCAACGCCCACTTCTGTGCCATCTTTCAGGGTTAACTTATTGTGCCAAGCGTTATGTGTGTCACCTGCAAGGGCAATAACTGGCTTACCGATGGATTTTAGCTGCATCAGAACCTGTTCCCGCTCAACGGGGTAGCCGTCCCATGCGTCTAAGTTGTAAGGCATTACCGTATTGATAAGCGCAAGTTCTTGTTCGCTAAGTGCGCCACCTTGCTTTTGTTTGCGTTTGATATTGGCGAGCCTATGTACATGAGCAGGAATATCTTTTCGCTCAACCCCGTTAAAAATAGATACAGGGAAGAGCATGCGGCCAATTAATAGCTGCTGGCCTAATACCTGCCATTTAGCCTGGCTTTGCTGCATAGAAGAGTGCAGCCAGTTGCGCTGGGTTTCACCAAGCAGTCCGCGCTTAGGGTTACCGATATCTTTCATAAAGCCAGCTTGATCAAACGCTTTTGTTTCAGCATCGCGATAGTCGCCGTACTCAAGCTGTTTGTCGCGAGCAAGAACGCGGGTGTCGAGCATGTATAAATCAAGAAGTTTACCAAAGGTAAACTGGCGATAAATTTCTAAGCGCTCGGTGCCAAACGGTGGGCGAATAGGTAGCCATTCATAATAGGCTTGAACGGCCGCTGCACGGCGTGCATAAAAATCACCTTCATCGGCTTGATGATTTTCCGCACCGTCTTTATAGGTGTCGTTAGTAATTTCATGGTCATCCCACACCACAATAAATGGCTTGTTTTGATGCAACGACAGCAAGCCTTCATCCGTGCGATATAGCGCATAGCGATTGCGATAGTCGGTTAGCGTATAAAGCTCGGTATCGTTATCAGGCGCATAGGTTCGGCCAATCTCTTTTGCATGCTCTGTCGCATAACCTTTGCCATCGTACTCATAAATGTAGTCGCCAAGGTGCAATACATAGTCGATGTTGTCGTTTTTCGCTGCTTCCATATAAGGCGTGAAAAAGCCAGCAGGGTAGTTGGAGCAAGAAAATATGCCGAACGTAACGTTAGACACATCAGCTTCAGGCAGTGTACGGGTTTCACCCACTGGGCTTGTATTATCAGCGCTTTTAAACCGGTAAAAATAACGGCTTGCTGGGGTAAGGCCTGTGACGTCTACCTTTACGGTAAAGTCATGCGTTGCTTTAGCTTCAACTATCCCGCTACTTACCACGTTGGCAAAATCAGCATCGCTTGCCATTTCCCATAAAATATCGGCTTTGGCTAAACCTGAGCCTGACTCTGTTGTCGGGACGGCGCGCGTCCAGATAATAACGGCGTCTTTTAACGGGTCGCCACTAGCCACACCATGGGTAAAGGTAGCGTTAGTTTGCGGTTGGCTATTTGCTGAATTGCTCACTGTGCAGCCCGCTAGCCCTGTAGACACTGCCACGCTCGCACCTGCGAATGACGACAGCTTTATAAACGTTCTTCTATCCATATGCCTGCTCTTTATAAGTTTGTAAGGTAACTGGTGATGTCATTGTTTTGTTGAACGCTCATGCAACAAAAACCAAAACCCATTTTTATACTGAGTGTTTGTGACATAGAGATGTCAGGTTGTGATTCCACAATAACGCACAATCTTTTAGTGCAAATACTGTTATACTGTGCAGCAAATAACCACATGAACCAAAAATGGTTTGTGTGTCTAAAAAATCATATTCAATGTTTTCCATAGTGCTTTGAAGAACTAAGCCACCAACGAAGACGTTTTGAACAAAGCAATTAAAGGTAATTTAAAAATACATGAGTGATGATCCGCATTATCAGCGCGAGAAAGAAAAGTACGAAAATCCGGTAGCCAGCCGCGAATATTTAATAAGTTTATTAAAAGAGCACGACAAGCCGTTGTCGTTTCTTGATATCTGTAATTTGGTGAACGCGTTCGATGAAGAAGCGCGAATTGGTATTCAGCGCCGACTACGTGCCATGGAGCGCGAAGGGCAGGTGCAATTCACTAAGCAGAAAAAGTACATACTTCAAAACCGTGATGAACTCATAAAAGGCAGAATTATTGGTCACCGAGATGGTTACGGCTTCTTGCGTCCTGAAGACAAAAGCGGTGACTTATTTATAAGTGCTGGGCAAATGAATTTGTTCCTTCACGATGACGTGGTAGAAGCGCGTATTAGCGGTACCGACCGTCGCGGCCGAAAAGAAGCCTTTGTGACGCAAGTCATAGAGCCGCGCAGCGAGCCTATTGTTGGTCGTTATTTTGTTGAGCAAGGCTTTGGCATGGTAGTGCCAGACGACAGCCGTTTGCAGCATGAAATTGTAATTCCTCCAGAAAGCACTAACGGCGCACGCATGGGGCAGGTGGTGGTGGTAGAGCTTACTCAGCGTCCACGCCGTAAAATGAGCCCGGTGGGCAAAATTGTTGAAGTACTTGGTGAGCATATGGCGCCGGGTATGGAAATAGAAATGGCGCTTCGCACGTTCGATATTCCACACCAGTGGCCGAAAGGCGTGACTAAACAGGTCGAAAAGCTTACCGATCAGGTGCCAGATGAAGCCAAAGAAGGTCGCATCGACTTGCGCCAGCTTCCCCTTGTTACCATTGATGGTGAAGATGCTCGCGACTTTGATGACGCAGTATATTGCGAACCGCTAGACGATGGTGGCTGGCAACTATGGGTAGCCATAGCCGATGTAAGTCATTATGTAAGAACAGGCTCTGCCCTTGATGATGAAGCCCAGCAGCGCGGTAACTCGGTCTATTTCCCTGACCAAGTAATTCCTATGCTTCCAGAGGTATTGTCTAACGGTTTGTGTTCACTAAACCCTGAAGTAGACCGCCTTTGTATGGTGTGTGAAATGACTATCAGTGCAAATGGCAAACTAGAAGAATTCCAGTTTTACGAAGCGGTCATGAACTCACACGCCCGTTTAACCTACACTAAAGTGTGGAATATTCTGCAGGGCGACAAAGAACTTCATCAGCGTTACGAGCCTCATGTACCTCATTTACGTAATCTTCACGACTTGTACCGCGCGCTCAAAAAAGCCCGTGCCAAGCGTGGTGCTATTGAGTTTGAAACCCAGGAAGTGAAGTTTGTATTCAACGCCCAGCGCAAAATTGAAAATATCGTGCCTTTAGTGCGTAACGATGCGCATAAGCTTATTGAAGAATGCATGATTATGGCGAACGTAAGTGCGGCGTTGATGTTAGAAAAGCATGAAGCGCCAGCGCTATATCGTGTACACGATAAGCCAGACGCCGACAGACTTACTGCTTTTACCAGCTACTTAAGTGAAATTGGTATCCCTCATGCCATTGTAGAAGATGCTGAGCCAGCCGCGTTTACCGATGTAGTGCTTAAAACCCGCGGTCGAGTAGACGAAGAGCTTATTCAAACCATGCTGCTACGCTCAATGAAGCAAGCGGTTTACGATGGCGAAAACGTAGGGCACTTTGGTTTGGCACTAGAAGCTTACGCCCACTTTACATCACCTATCCGTCGTTACCCTGATTTAGTGGTACACCGTGCGCTGAAAGGCATTATTGCTAAACAGCAGGGTAAAAAGGCGGTAAGCGGTGCTAAAAACTACTCTGTTGAAGAAATTGAGCAGCTTGGTGAACAGTGTTCAATGACAGAGCGCCGCGCTGATGATGCGACTCGCGATGTGGCTGACTGGCTTAAATGCGAGTTCATGCTTGATCACGTAGGCGACACTTTTGAAGGGGTAGTGAGCTCGGTTACAAACTTTGGCTTATTTGTGCGTCTTACTGAATACCATATTGACGGCTTAGTACATATAACCTCACTAGATGATGACTATTATCACTATGATGATGTTAAACAAGCGCTAGTGGGTGAGTCGGGCCATCGTCAGTTTAGACTTGGTGATACGGTTGAAGTAACCGTTGCGGCGGTAAATCTTGATGAAAGAAAGATTGATTTATTACTCGATAAGTCTATGCTGCGCAGCACTAAAGGCAAGAAGGTAAAAGTGAAGACAGCTAAAAAGGCTTCAGACAAACCTACTCGCTTCGATAACAAGCCCCGCTCTGGTAAAGACTCCCGTTCGGACAAGAAGGGGAGCAAAGGTAGAGGCGGCACAAAGTCGTCTAGTCGAAGCGGTGGAAAATCGTCAAGTCGCGGCAGCGCAAAAGGCGGTAGCAGCGGAAAAACATTGTCATTGAATAAAAGAGGTAAGCGTTAAATGGCGCAGCAAGAATGGTTATACGGTTTACATGCCATGCAGTCGGTACTTGAAAAAGAGCCCGAGCGTGTAATGGAAGTGTGGGTTTTAAAAGGGCGTAACGATGAACGCTTGACCAACATTGTTAACCAAGCCCGCCGTTTCGGAATTTCAGTTCAGTTTAGTCAGCGTAAAGCGTTAGACGAGAAAGTAAACGGCGAACAGCATCAAGGCGTTGTTGCCAAAGCAAAGCCTGCTCGCGTAATGGATGAAGCGGACCTTGATAAAATACTTGAGCGAGAGTCGCAGCCGCTAATTTTAGTGTTAGATGGTATTACCGACCCTCATAACCTAGGGGCATGCCTACGTACAGCTGATGGTGCGGGCGTACACGCTGTGGTTGTACCTAAAGACAAGTCGGCAAGTTTAAACGGTACAGTGCGAAAAGTGGCCTGTGGGGCAGCTGAAGTTATGCCACTAATCCAAATTACAAACCTTGCTAGAACCTTAAAACACCTTCAAGACAAAGGGCTTTGGATTGTGGGTACCGCCGGTGAAACCGATAAAACCCTTTATGATGTAGACCTGAAAGGCCCAACTGCACTAGTGATGGGTGCAGAAGGTAAGGGCATGCGTCGACTAACAAAAGAAACCTGTGACGAATTGGTTAAGTTACCCATGGCTGGTAGCGTAACAAGTTTGAACGTGTCGGTAGCAACTGGCGTGTGTTTATACGAAATCGTAAGGCAGCGCAGTATGTAAAGACTAGCGGCCTGTATTAGATGGCTTATTGCAACTAATATAATAATACTTATGAAAAAAGCGCGTGATCCGAGAGGGTCACGCGCTTTTTATTTTTAAGTGGAAATAATAAAAGTTCTAATATTTTGTTACATTTGAAATTGTAAAATAAATGTTAATTATGAAATTTTATTCCTAACATGAATTTGCTCGTAGAACGCATTTGGCGCGCTTTTCATCAAGTGTGGTGTTTTTTTAAGTATTTTTAAAGGTATAAAAAATACTCACCAGGGTTAAGGCAACATACTCAACTGTTTGATTAGCCGCCTAATATGAGCTCTGTAGCTAACCTGCTTATCGCTGGTTAGCTATTAACCTGACAAACGGGTAGGTCGTTGCAACGCTGTTGCGTCGGTTGTCATGGATGAGCTTTTCGTATGAGGTAATGGTTATACCTGTATGTCATTTAATAACAAATAGCTTCAAAAGCACGAACTAAAACAGTGCTGAAGTTAATAAGACAGATAAAACAGGAAATAAGTTTTGAACTCAAAATTAAATAAGAAACACACATGTCTAACAGCAGCTGCACTAGCTGTATCATTTGGTTTAATGACTAATTCTGCAATGGCAGCAGGCGAAGGTCTGGTAAAAGTCAAAGAAAAACCGCAAACCCTTAAACAAGCGCTAGGCAAAAGGCTAACTGTTGACCGCCTTGTTACAGTAGACCAAGAACGCTACATCATTAAGTTTAAAGACGAAATGATAAGTGAAACGGTAGAGGTAGCCAGTTCAAGTGATACGCTTACCAGCAGCAAAGCCAAGTCAAAGGTTAAGACTAAACTGAAAAACAAGAAGCCTTTCAGCATTGCTTCAGCTAAATCTGAAGTTAGAAAAGCCGGTGGTTCAATTAAGAAAGAGCTTAAGAAGCATAAAATGGTGGCGGCTACGATGAGTAAGTCTGCGCTAAACAAGCTTCGTAAAAACCCTAATGTAGAAAGTATTGAAGTAGATGTTCGCCGTAAGCCTATGGCGCAAACTACGCCTTACGGCTACACCATGGTACAAGCAAATCAGTTTGGTCAGTCAGATACTACAGCTCGCAAGGTATGTATCATTGATACAGGTTATAACCTAGGTCATCCAGATTTGCCTGGAACCAACGATGGCGTTACAGGTCAAGCTAACAACAGTGCTGTTGGCAACTGGTATAACGACGGTAATGGTCACGGTACTCACGTAGCGGGTACCATTGCAGCCTACGATAACAATGAAGGTGTAGTGGGTGTATATCCAGGTGTAGATATGCATATCGTTAAAATATTTAATGACAATGGCCAATGGACTTATGCATCTGACCTGATTGATGCGATTACTCAGTGTCAAGACGCGGGCTCAAACGTAGTTAACATGAGCTTAGGTGGCGGCAGTTCATCTACTACCGAACGCAATGCTATGCAGAGCTTCACTGATGCCGGAATGTTATTGGTAGCGGCTGCGGGTAACGATGGTAACAGTGCAAAGTCTTATCCTGCTTCTTACGATGCAGTAATGTCGGTGGCAGCGGTAGACTCAAACGAAAACCGCGCAAGCTACAGCCAGTATAACGACCAAGTTGAAATTGCTGCGCCAGGAAGTGCCGTGCAATCTACTTACCCAACTAATACCTACGCGTCTTTAAGCGGCACATCAATGGCTACGCCACACGTGGCGGGCGGTGCAGCGTTAGTGTGGAGCTACTTCCCGCAATGTTCAAACAACCAAATTCGTAGTGCACTAAATGCAACAGCTGAAGATAAAGGCAGTGCTGGACGCGACAACTTTTATGGCTATGGTTTGATGCAGTTAGCTGATGCGTATAACTACTTGAACACCAATGGCTGTGATGGAAGCGGCACGGGTGGTGGTGGCGGCTCTGAGCCTGGCGTCGAGCCAGTATCAGGTCAACTAACAGGCCTTTCAGGTACTCGCAGAAACTGGGATCGCTACACCTGGACTATCCCAGAAGGCGTATCGCAAATGACCATCCGCACCTCTGGTGGCTCGGGCGATGCTGACCTTTATGTGAAGTTTGGCTCACAACCGGAAACCAATAGCTACGATTGTCGCCCTTATCAAAACGGTAATAGCGAAGTATGTACATTTGACGCACCAGCATCGGGTACTTGGCACATAGGTATCCGCGCATACTCATCATATAGCGGTGTGACGCTGTCATACTCGTATGAATAACTAACGCCGTAACCAAACGACACTTTCAAAGCCTGCATTTGCAGGCTTTTTTATTTCTTTTCTACCAGCATTTTATCAATACATCCCCCGTCGAGAGAGCTTCTGCAAAAAGTTGCTGCTGGTTGCGAACTGTCAAGTTATACAAAGAAAAGTCAGCTTTGCAAAGATAGCGTAAAGCTCTGAACTAAGACCTTCTCAGATAGCCATATCGCTGTATTGTGCGAGCCAATATAAGCACTTTTTACGTGTGCCTGCTTGTGTTAACGCAGTCTTAAACCAATAAAGAACAACTTCAAAGGACATTCAATTTATGCAATTGACCTATCACTCTTTGCTTAGGGGAACTTGGTTCCGTGCAGCAGCAATGGGGCTTGTAGCGCTACTAGGGCTTACCGCATGTGGTGGCTCAGACAGTAGTAGCTCAGATTACTCTTATGCTTACATACAGTTTTATAACGCATCACCTAATGGCGCGAATGTTGAAATGCGAGAGGTTGATGGAGATAGCTTTGGTTCAGCTCAATTTGGTGATGCTACCTCAATGTACTCGATGGATGACGGCGAATACGAAATTGAGTTCATTCGTACTGACTCAGATGACCAAGAAGTTTACATTGACGAAATTACCGTAGATTTAAAAAATGGCTATAAAACCATTGTTGTGATGAGCGGTGATTTTAGCAATCCAACTTTTACTACGTATTCGTATGAGCGCGAAACACTAGAAGATCATTTCCGTTTGTTTGCGCTCTCTGTGGCCGTAGATGATTCATCATATGATTTCTACATGAGTGAATCAGGTGACCCGTTTGAAGCGGCTAATTTTCTTGGCACAGTGACTACTGGCGATATGATAGAGTTCGACTATTGGGATGCTGATGACGACAGCGAATACTTTGATGAAGATGAATATACAATTTACCTTACCGAGCCAGGTAGCGATGAGGTGGTATTCGAATCGCAAACGATAGATTTCGTTTACGAAACTGAGTATTTAATGACGCTTCGTGATGTAAGCGGCGCTATTCAAGAAGGGCTTGTGGTCGACACGGTATTAAACTCTTCAACAGTAACAGCGTTGACCGACGTTGAAGCTGATTCGCAGTATCGTATATACAACTCTACCAATCTAGATGCCGAGCTAAATGTTACCTTTGGCGGTAATACAGACGAAGAAGACGTGAGCTTTACGCTGGCAGCGGGTGAGATGTCAGAATTTAGTGCTATACGCTATGGCGATTATCGCGTAACCGTTACTGACCCATCAGGTACAGTTACATCGCTTAGCAATAAGCTAATCACCCTCAACCAGGGTGAGAGTAAAGCTATCCTTATCTACAACACTAACAACCAACTAGGTGCTGCCACCTTTGTTGAAAGTGGTTTGCCGCAGGCATATGACAAGACCGTTAACTTTATCAACTTAGTCAGCGACTTCGATGATGTGGATTTTTACTTAGTAAGAAACGACGAAACCATTGATACCGCAGAATATGATATTCAGAACTTGGAGTTTGCAGAAAGCACCAGCGAAGTGTTGCCGTCAGATTATTACGAAGTAATTGCGGTTTACGAGGACGATAATGAAGAGCAAGTGCTTCTAGATAGAACGTCTCTGTATGGCTTTACTGAAGAGGAAAACTACATCGTAACTGTAGAACCAGCAGATACCGCAACAGGATATGAAATTAACGTGCTTTATTAATTAGTTAGTCTATTTATTATACTAATTGATAATGCGGAAAACTTTCATCTCGTAAAATATCCCATAAATTTAAAAGGTCAATGTTAGTACATTGGCCTTTTTTATCTGCAGTCTGGGAGGGCTAAAATCCTCATGAGTATTATTCGAGATCTTCAAGTTATATCTGATGATAAGGCTATGTCATTAGATGAAAAGTTAGAAAGTTTGCTGCGTATCGGTACAGAAGCGCTTCGTTTAGAAACAGGGATCGTAAGTAATATTCAGGGAGAGCGGTATAGCGTGCTAAGCGTTGTCACGCCCAACGGTGACATACCAAAAGGCGCTGAATTTTCCCTTTGCGATACGTATTGTGCTGATGCTGCAAGGGCCGACTCAGTCATTGCGTACCATAATATCGATGTTCAACCTGGTGCTTCACATCCTTGTTTCGATAAATACACGCTAAAAAGTTACCTCGCTTCTCCTATTCGCGTATTCGGTGAGTTCTACGGTACGGTAAACTTTTCCTCGCTGTCTTCAAGAGATGAACCGTTTAATGAACTAGAAACGGATTACTTATTACTGCTTGCCACCTGGATTGGCAATGAACTTGAACGGCAGCAGTCTATGAGTAATCTGAATGCCCAAAAGGTCATGTTTGAGGAGCGAAACTCCCTGTTAAAACAAGTAACAAATTTGGCTGGGGTTGGAACATGGGAACTAGATGTAGAAAGCGGCTCGATAATCTGGTCGGGTGCACTAAAGCGCATGCTTCATGTTCACAGTGATCGCGTGATGGTAGCCGAGGATATACTGAAATTTATCGTCGATGAGGAGCATCGTAAAAAATACGCTGAAAAATTTAAGCAAACAATGCAAACAGGGGAAGATTTCTTATACAAAGTAGAGATTCGAACCGATGCAGGTGAAAAGCGTTGGATTGAAAGCAGAGCCCATCCCATAATGGACAACGGCAGGTGCGTAAGAGTAGTAGGTGCTACCGTCGATATTACGCAAATGCAGATAGACAAGGCTGTTCTACAGCATAAAAGCGACTTGGCGCAGAACGCCCTCAAAGCGAGAGGTGAATTTTTGGCTAATGTGAGCCAGGAAATACGTACGCCAATTCATGGCGTTCAGGGGATGCTAGAAGCGCTAATGGCGTCGCCATTAAATTCGAAACAAATGGAATTAGCCTCCCTTGCTGCGCAAAGCGCAGATTCCCTCCTCAATATTGTGAACGACATCTTGGACTTTTCAAAAATTGACGAAGGGGAGCTAGTCTTTGAAGACGGGCCTACTAACTTTGAAGAAACGATTGAAGAACAGATACCCATGTTCACAAGTCTTGCACAGGAAAAAGGGATAACGTTTAGCGTAAATACATCAGCGCTCAAAGGCCAAACTTTTATCGCTGATAAGTTGCGGTTAGGGCAGGTACTCATCAACCTGGTAAACAACGCTTTTAAGTTTACCAAAGAAGGTGAAGTAACCGTCGAGACAAGGTGTTTGCGTTACGGTAAAGGGCGCTATCGGGTTAAATTAATTGTGACTGACACAGGTATTGGTATCAGCGCTCAGCAGCAGAAAATAATCTTCACGCCGTTCATGCAAGCAGACAGTTCTACACAACAACTTTTTGGTGGAACAGGTTTAGGCTTATCAATCGTTAAACGAATAGTAGAACACTATAACGGAAAAATTGAAGTGAGTAGTGAGTTGGGTATTGGCGCTCGCTTTACCGTTACGCTCACATTAGATGATGCAAATGCAGGCGCTATTGCAAGTAAAACAATTGCTCAGAACGATACTTACATACCAAGTAAAGAAGAGCTGAGGGCGTTTAAAGCGCTTGTCGTAGAAGATAACGAGATAAACCAGCTTGTTATCAAAGAGCAGTTGAAAGAGATAGGTCTTGTTAGTGATTTAGCGGTAAACGGTGAGGATGCCCTAGAAAAGGTTAAGCGTTCAATGGCTGAAAAGTCACCCTACGCGCTAATATTTATGGACTGCCATATGCCCGTTATGGACGGCTTAGAGGCAACCAAACAAATTAGGCTATTAAATCAACAGGCCGCCGAAGTTCCTATAATCGCCTTAACGGCAAACGTTTCGACAGGAGAAAAAGAAAAATGCTTGAAATCTGGCATGGACGACTTCATATCAAAACCTGTTGGTGTAAGTCGCTTGAAAGAATGCGTTTTTCGACATATGAGTAAGCAGTTTGTAAACACTGTTTCAGCGTTAAAAGATCCTGCTTGATAACCTATGACGTGGTTATCGGCCCCGACTTTTAGTCGGGGCTTTTTTATTGCTCACATAGTTTAAAAATAATTCAATTTACCGCTATCACTTCCTAAAGTTTTCTGTTATTATTTCGCGCCCTTTTTATGGGGGTATGTACATAAAAGCAACGATATCCAGTTGTTTTTAGCAGCACTAACGACTCGGGAGAGTCTTAATTTAAGAGCGGAGCACTAACATGATCCAAATGCAAACTAACCTGGACGTTGCAGACAACAGCGGCGCTCGCAGGGTTCAGTGTATTAAGGTTCTTGGTGGCTCGCATCGCCGTTATGCAGGTATCGGTGACATCATCAAAGTTACTGTTAAGGAAGCAATTCCTCGCGGTAAAGTTAAAAAAGGTGACGTACTGAATGCAGTGGTGGTGCGTACTAGAAAAGGCGTTCGTCGTGCAGATGGTTCTACCATTCGTTTTGACGGTAACGCGGCTGTTATGCTTAATGCTAACAAGCAACCAATTGGTACGCGTATCTTTGGCCCGGTTACCCGTGAGTTGAGAAGTGAAAACTTCATGAAAATCATCTCATTGGCCCCAGAGGTACTATAAGGAGTCACGATAATGGCTAATAAAATTCGTCGTGATGATGAAGTAGTCGTATTAGCGGGTAAAGACAAAGGCAAACAAGGCAAAGTCCTTAAAGTGCTTATTGCTGATAACCGTGTAATTGTAGAAGGCGTTAATCTTGTCAAGAAGCACACTAAGCCAAACCCACAACTGGGCGTAGCTGGTGGCATTGTTGAGAAAGAAGCTTCTATTCACGTTTCTAATGTTGCGATTGTTAACCCGGCAACGGGCAAAGCAGATCGCGTTGGTTTCCGTTTCGAAGATGAGAAGAAAGTACGTTTCTTCAAGTCTAACGGCGAACTTGTTTAATTATATTGGAGAGTACGATGGCGAAACTGCATGATTTCTATAAAGAAACAGTAGTAGCTGAACTTGCTAAGCAGTTCGGATACAAAAGCGTCATGCAAGTCCCTCGGATTGAAAAAATCACTCTAAACATGGGTTTAGGTGAAGCAGTTGCTGACAAAAAGGTACTTGAGAATGCTCAAGCTGACATGACGGCTATCGCCGGTCAGAAGCCTGTTGTTACAGTTGCTAGAAAATCAGTAGCGGGTTTTAAAATCCGTGAAGGTTATCCGATTGGCTGTAAAGTAACCCTACGCGGCGAGCGTATGTGGGAATTCCTAGAGCGTTTGATTTCAATCGCTATTCCACGTGTTCGCGATTTCCGTGGTTTGAATCCTAAATCATTCGACGGACGTGGTAACTACAGCATGGGCGTGCGTGAGCAAATCATTTTCCCTGAAATCGATTTCGATAAAGTGGATAAGGTTCGCGGTATGGATATTACTATCACTACCAGTGCGAATACTAATGACGAAGCACGTGCTCTGCTGGACGCGTTTAACTTCCCATTCAAAAAGTAGGGGTGTAGGGTTATGGCAAAAGAATCAATGAAGGCACGCGAAGCTAAGCGTACTAAGCTAGTAGCTAAGTATGCTGAGAAGCGCGCCGCACTTAAAGCGATTATCAGCGATGTTAACGTTTCTGAAGAAGAGCGTTGGGACGCTGTTCTGAAGCTACAACAACTGCCACGTGACTCTAGTTCTTCACGTCAACGTAACCGTTGCCGTGTAACTGGTCGTCCACATGGTTACCTACGCAAATTCGGTCTTAGCCGTATTAAGCTTCGCGAAGCAGCGATGCGCGGTGAAGTCCCTGGCCTTAAGAAAGCCAGCTGGTAAGGAGTAGCTGATAATGAGCATGCAAGATCCTATCGCGGATATGTTTACCCGCATCCGTAACGGCCAGATGGCACAGAAAGTTTCTGTGACTATGCCTTCTTCAAAACTTCGCGTTGCAATCTGTGAAGTATTGAAAGCAGAAGGTTATATCACTGACTTCGCTGCTTCTGGTGACGTTAAGCCTGTTTTAGAAGTTACGCTTAAGTACTTCGAAGGCAAGCAAGTAATTGACACTATCGAACGTGTAAGCCGTCCTGGTCTGCGCATCTATAAGAAAAAAGATGAGCTTCCAAAGGTTATGGGTGGTTTAGGCGTAGCTATCGTGTCGACTTCTAAAGGTGTGATGACTGACCGTGCAGCGCGTAACGCTGGCATGGGCGGTGAGATCATCGGTTATGTAGCATAACGGAGGAGTTGAAATGTCACGTATAGCAAAAGCCCCAGTAGACGTTGTATCAGGTGTAGAAGTTTCTATCTCTGGTCAAGAAGTTACTGTTAAAGGTAGTAAAGGCACTTTGACCCGCGTTTTCAACGACGCTGTAGAAGTTGCACAGGAAGAGAACCAACTTAAAGCACTTCCACGTGAAGGTTTCGCTGACAGCTGGGCACAAGCAGGTACTGCTCGCTCTATCCTAAACGCAATGGTTCAAGGTGTTTCAGAAGGTTTCGAGAAAAAACTTACATTGTTAGGTGTTGGTTACCGTGCACAAGCACAAGGTGCCAAGCTAAACCTTACACTAGGTTTCTCTCACCCTGTAGTATACGAAATGCCTGAAGGCATTACGGTTGAAACTCCTAGCCAAACTGAAATCGTCGTTAAAGGCGCCGATAAGCAGGTGGTTGGTCAGGTTGCGGCGAACATTCGTGGTTACCGTCCACCAGAGCCTTACAAAGGTAAAGGTGTACGTTACGCTGACGAACACGTACGTCGTAAAGAAGCTAAGAAAAAGTAGGTGGGTGATACGATGGATAAGAAAACAGCTCGCATTCGTCGCGCTACTCGCGCACGAGCAAAAATTCGTGAACTGGCCGCGCATCGCTTGGTAGTTAACCGTACACCTCGCCACATCTACGCTCAGTTAATCGCTCCTTGCGGTTCTGAAGTGTTGGCAGCGGCTTCAACTGTTGAGAAAGATCTTGCGAAAGATCTTAAGTCTACAGGTAACGCTGAAGCAGCGACGGTAGTCGGTAAAGCAATCGCAGAGCGCGCGCTTGAGAAAGGCATTAAAACAGTGGCTTTCGATCGTAGTGGTTTCCAATACCACGGTCGCGTTAAAGCATTAGCTGATGCAGCTCGCGAAGCTGGTCTTCAGTTCTAGGAGTTTATAATGGCTAAACAAGACGTTCAAAATGGTGAATTTCTAGAGAAATTGATCGCTGTAAACCGCGTTTCTAAAGTGGTTAAAGGTGGTCGTATCTTTAGTTTCACTGCATTGACAGTAGTGGGTGACGGTAACGGTCGCGTTGGTTTTGGTTACGGTAAGGCACGTGAAGTACCTGCTGCAATCCAAAAAGCAATGGAAAAGGCACGTCGCAACATGGTTGACGTAGACCTTAACGGTCACACGTTACAGCACCCGATTAAAGGTCGTCACTCTGGCTCTAAAGTTTACATGCAGCCAGCATCTGAAGGTACCGGTATTATTGCCGGTGGTGCGATGCGTGCAGTACTTGAAGTAGCTGGTGTACAAAACGTACTTTCAAAATGTTACGGCTCTACAAACCCAATCAACGTTGTACGTGCAACAATCAACGCGCTAACAGAAATGAATAGCCCGGCGAAAGTTGCTGCGAAGCGTGGATTGTCTGTAGAAGAAATTTTGGGGTAATCAGACATGGCAACGATTAAAGTAAAGCAAACTAAAAGTGCAATTGGCCGCTTGCCAAAGCACAAAGCTACGCTTAAAGGTTTAGGCCTTCGTAAAATCAACCATGTTCGTGAACTGGAAGATACCCCAGCCGTTCGTGGCATGATCAACCGTGTACATTACATGGTTGAGATAGTGGAGGAGTAAGACATGCGTTTAAATACAATTTCTCCAGCCGAAGGTTCAAAGCCTACTGGTAAGCGTTCTGGTCGTGGTATCGGCTCAGGTCTTGGTAAAACAGGTGGCGTAGGTCACAAAGGTCAAAAAAGCCGTTCAGGTGGCCGTGTTAAGCCAGGATTCGAAGGTGGTCAGATGCCTATCCAGCGTCGTCTTCCTAAGTTCGGTTTCACTTCACGCAAGAGCTTTGTTACTGATCAAGTAACTCTTGCTGAAATCGCGAAGGTTGATGGTGATACTGCGTCTCTTGAGACTTTAAAAGCAGCTGGACTTGTTAAGAAAGAAATCCAGTTCGTTAAAGTTGTAAAGAGCGGTGAAGTTTCACGCGCTGTTACAGTAAGCGGGTTAAAGGTTACTAAAGGCGCTAAAGAAGCGATTGAAGCTGCTGGCGGTAAAGTAGAGGAATAAGCTAGATGGCTAAACCAGGATTGGATTCAGGCGCTAAAAGCGGCTTGAGTGAGCTTAAGGCAAGATTGTTGTTCGTACTTGGTGCGATTGTTGTATTCAGACTAGGTTCTTATGTTCCTATCCCTGGCATCGATCCAGCGGTACTTGCTGACTTGTTCGAGCAACAAAAAGGCACCATTGTAGAAATGTTTAACATGTTCTCTGGTGGTGCGCTTGAGCGTGCATCCGTTCTGGCTTTGGGCATTATGCCATACATTACTGCATCCATTATCATGCAGTTGCTCTCGGTGGTTCACCCACCGATGGTGGAGCTTAAAAAAGAAGGCGAAGCAGGCCGTCGTAAAATCAGTCAGTACACGCGTTATCTAACGCTTGTATTGGCTATCTTCCAATCTATTGGAATTTCGACTGGTTTGCCTAACCTGATTAATGGATTGGTGATAAACCCTGGCTTCGGATTCTACTTTACGGCAGTGGTGAGTCTAGTCACAGGAACTATGTTCCTTATGTGGTTAGGTGAGCAAATTACCGAACGAGGTATTGGTAACGGTATCTCTATATTGATTTTTGCTGGTATTGTTGCCGGTCTGCCAACAGCGATAGGTCAGACTGCGGAACAAGCAAGGCAGGGCGACATTAACTTGTTGTTCCTACTGTTGATTGGCGCAATTGTTATTGCTCTTACATACCTAGTTGTATTTGTAGAGCGCGGACAGCGCAGAATTGTGGTAAACTACGCAAAACGTCAGCAAGGCCGTCAGGTTTTTGCTGCGCAAAGCACCCATTTACCGCTAAAAGTCAACATTGCTGGTGTAATTCCACCAATCTTTGCTTCTAGCATTATTTTGTTCCCGGGTACCATCGCAGGATGGTTCGGACAGAATGAATCAACAGCGTGGTTGCAAGATGTAGCGCTTATGCTATCTCCTGGTCAACCGCTGTACGTGATGTTATACGCAGCTGCGATTATCTTCTTCTGCTTCTTCTACACGGCGTTGGTATTCAACCCGCGTGATACTGCAGATAACTTGAAGAAATCTGGCGCGTTCATCCCAGGCATCCGCCCGGGTGAGCAAACGTCACGATACATTGACAAGGTAATGACTCGCCTTACACTGGCTGGCGCACTGTACATAACCTTTATTTGTTTAGTGCCTGAATTCATGCTAATCGCTTGGAATGTTCCGTTCTACTTCGGTGGTACGTCGCTTCTAATTATTGTAGTGGTTATCATGGACTTTATGGCACAAGTACAGACACATTTGATGTCTAGTCAATATGAGTCTGTGCTGAAGAAAGCTAACCTTAAAGGCTACGGCCGATAAGTTAGCCCCTTAATATTGATAGAAAGGGGAAAGATGTAATGAAAGTTCGTGCATCAGTAAAAAAGATTTGCCGTAACTGTAAAGTTATCAAGCGCAACGGTGTTGTGCGTGTAATTTGCAGTTCTGACCCAAAGCATAAGCAGCGTCAGGGCTAATCAAAGCGGAACAGAATATTTGCAAGACTAAGTGAGCAGAACCTGAATTATACTTGTCAGGTTCTGCTAGTTTTGTTTAAAAGTATTTTGAACCTTAATTTGCAATTTAGTCGACGGGTAAGTATCCTATCGGGCTTTTTAGGTCGTCGACAAATAAACAAGAGGAGTGCTGTTAATGGCCCGTATCGCTGGCATTAACATTCCTGAGCACAAGCATGCTGTAATCGCTATCCAAGCGATCTATGGCGTTGGTCCCACACGTGCGAAAAGCATTTGTGCGGGTGCTGGTGTTGCAGAAAATACAAAAATCAAAGAGCTAGACGAAGCTACTATTGATAAGCTTCGTGACGAAGTGGCTAAATTCACCGTTGAAGGTGACCTACGCCGTGAAGTCTCTATGAGCATCAAACGTTTGATGGACCTGGGTTGCTTCCGTGGTATTCGCCACCGTCGTAGCTTGCCTCTACGTGGTCAGCGCACTAAAACTAATGCGCGTACCCGTAAAGGTCCTCGTAAGCCAATTAAGAAGTAAACGGGGAGTAAGTTATGGCTAAAGCACCAGCTCGTAGCACGCGTAAGCGCGCTAAACGTCAGGTTGCAGACGGAATGGCTCATATCCATGCGTCTTTCAACAACACAATTGTGACTATTACAGACCGTTCAGGCAATGCACTAGCATGGGCGACATCTGGTGGTTCAGGTTTCCGTGGTTCACGTAAATCTACCCCATTTGCTGCACAGGTAGCTGCTGAGCGTGCAGGTGTTGCTGCACAAGAATACGGTCTTAAGAACCTTGAAGTATTCGTTAAAGGTCCAGGTCCAGGCCGTGAGTCTGCGATCCGTGCTCTTAACGCTACAGGTTATAAGATCACAAACATTACCGATGTGACCCCTATTCCTCACAACGGTTGTCGTCCACCGAAAAAACGTCGCGTTTAATCGACGGACAGTTGGAGAAAGATCATGGCAAGATATTTGGGTCCTAAACTCAAACTTAGCCGTCGCGAAGGAACTGACCTGTTCCTAAAAAGCGGCGTTCGCGCAATCGATTCTAAATGTAAAATCGATACAGCGCCTGGTCAGCACGGTGCCCGTCGTGGCCGTCTGTCTGACTACGGTGTTCAGCTGCGTGAAAAACAAAAAGTTCGTCGTATGTACGGCGTTCTGGAAAAACAATTCCGCAACTACTATAAAGAAGCTGCACGTCTAAAAGGCAACACAGGTGAAAACTTGCTACAGCTTTTAGAACAGCGTCTTGATAACGTAGTTTACCGTATGGGTTTCGCTAGCACTCGTGCTGAAGCACGTCAGCTAGTTAGCCACAAGGCGATCATGGTAAATGGTCAAGTTGTGAACATCCCATCGTTTAACGTTTCTGCCGAAGACGTGGTTTCTGTTCGTGAAAAGGCTAAAAAGCAAGCGCGTATCGTTGCTGCTTTGGAACTGGCTGACCAACGTGAGAAGCCAACCTGGATTGAAGTAGACAGCAGCAAAATGGAAGGCACTTTCAAGCGCGTTCCTGAAAGAACTGACCTGTCTGCGGAAATTAACGAACAGTTGATCGTCGAACTTTACTCTAAGTAAAGCTAACTAAAGAGGAAGCATTGTGGGTTCTGTGACTGAATTCCTAAAACCGAGATTAGTTGAGATCGAAAACGTTTCTCCTACTCGTGCCAAAGTAACTTTGGAACCACTAGAGCGCGGCTTTGGCCACACTCTAGGTAACGCCCTACGTCGTATTTTACTGTCATCTATGCCAGGATGTGCAGTTACCGAGGTAGAAATTGACGGCGTTCTTCACGAGTACAGCACCAAAGAAGGTGTTCAGGAAGACGTAATTGAGATTTTGCTAAACCTTAAAGGTTTAGCGGTTCGCCTTGAAGGTAAAACTGAGGCAACCCTAACTCTAGTGAAATCTGGCGCTGGCCCTGTTGTTGCTGGTGATATTCAGCATGATGGCGACGTAGAAATTGCAAACCCTGATCATGTTATTTGTACTTTAACTGGCGAAGCTGAAATCAGCATGCGCATTAAAGTAGAAATGGGCCGTGGTTATGTACCAGCTTCTACCCGTCGCTCCTCTGAAGAAGATGATCGTCCAATTGGTCGTTTGTTAGTTGACGCTTCATACAGCCCAGTTGAACGTATTGCTTACAGTGTAGAGTCTGCACGTGTTGAACAACGCACAGACCTAGACAAACTAATCATCGACATGGAGACGAACGGCACTTTAGATCCTGAAGAAGCGATCCGCCGTTCTGCTACTATCCTAGCTGAACAGCTAGATGCATTCGTAGACCTACGTGATGTATCTGAGCCAGAAGCGAAAGAAGAGAAGCCAGAATTCGATCCGATTCTGCTTCGCCCAGTAGATGACCTAGAGCTAACAGTACGTTCTGCAAACTGTTTGAAAGCAGAAGCTATCCAGTACATTGGTGACCTGGTACAGCGCACTGAGGTTGAGCTACTTAAAACGCCAAACCTTGGTAAGAAATCGCTAACTGAAATCAAAGATGTTCTAGCATCTCGTGGTCTTTCTCTAGGTATGCGCCTAGAAAACTGGCCGCCAGAGAGCATCGCTGAAAAAGATTAATCAGGTTTTTATCAAACTGATTTGTAGAGAAGGATAAAACTATGCGCCATCGTAAGAGTGGTCGTCAGTTGAATCGCAACAGCAGCCATCGTCAAGCTATGTTCAAAAACATGGCCGGTTCTTTGGTCAAGCACGAAGTGATCAAAACTACGTTACCAAAAGCGAAAGAATTACGTCGCGTAATCGAGCCTCTAATCACTATGGCTAAAGAAGACAGCGTTGCAAACCGCCGTCTAGCTTTCGCCCGCACTGGTGACAAAGAGGTTGTAGGTAAACTATTCAACGAGCTTGGTCCTCGTTACGAAGCTCGTCCAGGCGGTTACACTCGCATTCTTAAATGCGGTTTCCGTGCTGGCGACAATGCCCCAATGGCATATGTTGAGCTAGTTGACCGTCCAGTTGTAGAAGCTGAAGAAGAAGCAGTAGAAGCAACTGAAGAGTAATTAATACTCGATTAGAAAAAGGGGCCTGAGTGAAAACTCAGGCCCCTTTTTTTGTACCTAAAGAATAATGGGGTCAGAGTTGCAACTCTGACCCCATTATTGTTTTTTATCTCACAATTGCTCATCAAGCTTACGAAGTATTTTGTCACACCGTAATAATCACTTTGGCTTGTTGCTTGCTAAAAGAAATAGGTAAGTTTTTAGTCCATGCATTGAAAGGGCCGTTCTCTGTAAGGTTTTTGGCACTTGGTTACTTCTGTTATTCATAGCAAGGAAGTTTATGTTAACCGTTTCATCATTTACACAGTCGCTATCTTCAAATCCTGTGTTTAGTAAAACGCTCTCTACCGCGTATGAAAGGCTAAGTTCAGGGCTTAGAATAAATAGTGCTGCAGATGACAGTGCAGGTTTACAGATATCAAATAGGCTCACGTCAGAGTCTATTGCTAAGGATCAGCTTCGCCGTAACTTAAACGACGGTATTAGCTATGCACAAATAGCGGAAGGCGGGCTGCAAGAATCTGCCGATATATTGCAGCGTATGCGGCAATTAGCCATGCAGTCACAAAATGGCATTAATACTGATTCAGATAGGCGCGCACTAGATAGAGAATTCCAACAGTTAAAAAACGCACTCAATGGCATTGCCTACAATACCGAAGCATTTAACCGATTGCCTTTGCTTGGTGATAACGACTTATTGTCAGATAACGTCCCTTCAATAGGCGATACCTTTGTAAAGGGTAATACAGTTCAATTGAGCAGTGGCTTACGTTCTGTAGCGTACATTCCCGCAGGTTCAACAAATATATCCATAGATATTGATAGCTTTACTGCAGACGATGATTTGCAGGTATTCACAACAAGCGGTAGGCATCTAGTTGGCACACCACTGTCTGATAATGTCTGGAGTAGTAATAACGTAAACTCGATGAGTGACATCAAACGTTTTCTATTCTTACCTGAAGAAGGGTATGCACCCACAGCAAGCTACGATGGTAGTTCACTGATTACAAGTGGTTCTGGTACGATTAACGGAACAACATTTACTTTTTCTGGCGACCAACACCCAGGCGTTACAACAGAAAGTTTAACCATTGATAACACTAGCGAGCCGCTCATTATTTCCGTAGTGGGGCAAGGCGTTTTTGATGCTACCGTAGATTGGGATACGTTAGGTGCTGCAGGGAGCGGTGGAAACAGCTTTGAAGCGGGCCCTGTGGATATCACTGCTACTAACTCGCTAAGCGATGGCACAGACTTCATAAACCTAACTAAAACGCCAGTGGGTTTATCTGACCTAGACATGGTTGAAAGTGATGTGCTTACCTTTGAAAATGCAGAAATAGCGCTACAGCAAATTGATAATGCCTTAGAGTATGTTAGCGAGAGTCGCGCTTTCTACGGCGCAAAAATGAATCAAATGGAGTCAGCGCTCAAACTAAATGACCGTATGCACGAAGGCGTAATGGCGGCCCGTTCTCAAATCCTCGATACTGATTTTGCTGAAGAAACTGCTAAATCCACACAGGCGCAAATAGTTGAACAAGCGAGCATTTCTGTTCGGGCCCAGGCTAAGTCTAGCGATGAGCAGGTATTGGGGTTGTTGAATGAGGTTGTAAGCTAAAAACCAGTCTTAATAATTAGATTAGCTATAAAGCTTTCACTTAAAATATAGATATCCTGCAATTCAATAAAAACGAGTTCTTCATATCACCTAATTTAACCCAGTAAAGTTAAACATTATATCTGTATAAACATCGAGCTCTGGAGAGCTGTGCATAGGATCGAAATTTAATGTATTATTGCCACCTTTGTGACTCAGTCAATGGCGAAAGGGATATAAGTTGGCATTTACAATTGACATAGAAAAAAACAGAGAAATATCTGAGTTATCTGTTTTATCCGCAGAAGGTGTATATTCCGAAAAGCCTGTATTTAACGATAAGCGCCTTAGTACTCTGTCTGAAGATTTCCGAGAAAGTTTGCCTTCAGTAGGTTTAATTAAACTTAACAATGTTTATGTGTTTGGTAATGGTTGTCTATTGACTGAGTCTAGGGAAAGAATTCAGTCACCTTTCTTACCGTACACCTACCTAAAAAGTGAAGAAGGAATAAAACAAAGTTCAGCAGCTATAAGGAACTTGTCTCCCACTCAGTGGCGCACACGACCTCTTAGAATCACTGAGGTCAAAGAAACTGCAGCTTTACTTACCCAACCTGGTGACAGGATTTTTGGGCATTGGTTGGTTGACCTCATTCCTATGTTTTCCCTTATCAAAAAGTACTATCCCAATGCATTGCCAATCGTAAAATCCAGTGTTTTAAATGGCGAAGCAATTCCAGATATACTTGAGGCATTCGAAATAATAGGTTTGGATAAGGAAAAAGCATTAGGTCTCACTGAAAATCTTGATGCGTATTTCTGCAGAGAGCTTATTGTCCCTACTTCTGTTCGCTATGGTCAGCAGTTGCATCCCATTGTAAACGAAGTATACGGTAATCTAAGAAAACCAGTGGTTTCCAGTAAACCCAACAGAAAACTGTATCTATCTAGAAGGAAGTGGGAAAAATCAGGTTCTCACCGGGTCTTGATCAATGCTGCGGAAGTAGAAGCGCACTACGAGTCATTAGGTTTTGAGATTATACATCCCGAACTACTTACTTTTCGCGAAAAAATAGCACTTTTCCAAAATGCTAGCGAAGTGGTTGGAGAGAAAGGAACTGCATTGCACTTAAGTCTTTTTACAAACAGTATTAAGAAAATGACTGTTCTGCTAAATCCTTATGAGAGGATGACTGGTCTCCCATTGCTTCAAGG
Organism: Alteromonas sp. ABH4_452; assembly: GCF_056311825.1. Classification (NCBI taxonomy): domain Bacteria; kingdom Pseudomonadati; phylum Pseudomonadota; class Gammaproteobacteria; order Alteromonadales; family Alteromonadaceae; genus Alteromonas; species Alteromonas sp. ABH4_452. The sequence continues at coordinate 929,502 of NZ_CM149973.1, forward strand.
TGAAATATGTAAATTACAAAACTGTGATGTTAATTACATAATGGGTGAAGAAGTGAGTTTTGATAGTGGATATACCATCGCCGTTTAAAGCAGTGCAACGATTTTAAAGGTCGTACAACGGTATCAACGTGGAATAGTTGAATTAACATGTTAAAAAATAAGTCTTTGGAAGAGTTCGGGTATAACTTTTTAGGCCCTGTTTTAGCCTCTTATATCATTGAAGTATCAAACAAATTATCTTTTTTGTCTAACAACAAAAGCATAAAGGTTTTTCATCTAGCTAGAGAGGGGTATGCTTTTGAAAAAGCTTTCGATTTAGTTAATAGCGATGCATACCCATCGTCATACTTAAACGTGTCGCGCACGTTTTTATTCAGAATATTGTCAGATATTGAATCATCGTGGCAATACAGTGTTAAGCATAGTTTTGAAGGCTCGCTCGCTGACTTTCTACATGCTCGATTCGCTTTTTCAAAAGAGCAAATTTCAAACCTTTTAGACGAAGGACAAGCGAAAGAAACTATTGTTTTGCCAGATGACTATGAGCGAGTTTGTCAATTCTTAAAAACAAAGCAAACCCAAATAAGTGAGTTGGTGGCACCAGTAAGGGCAGTTTACCTCGAGTATCTGAACTCAATTGGCTTTGTTGATCCTGAGGTTACTCCTGTTCTGCTTGATGTCGGTTATTCTGGAACTATTCAAAAGCTGCTTACCCTACTTGTTAGTAAAGACACTTTTGGTATTTACATGATAACGACTACCTCAGGTGACGAGAAAGTTGGTGACAACATCGCAAATATTGACCATGTTTTTAAAACTAGTGTCAAAATGGGCGGTGGGTATTCAATGCTCGATAGATCAATGTTCTTAGAGGCATTACTCACCGCTCCGAATGGACAATTTATCGATATTTTAAAAGACTTAAATACCGAAGATTTTCATTTCTGTTATGGAAAGCGCACATATACTCAGGAGCACTTTTCAGATCTTGAAATTGTTCAGAAAGGCGCACTCGCTTGTCTGAAGAATTGCATCAAATCAAGTACAGTTTATTCGACGGATGAAGTTGAAGAGATATTTTCCGCATACGTTACTCAGAGAAACTTGTTGCCTCGTGCGAGCTGGCCATTATTTGTTCTTGATGACGCGATATCGGGACAAGGCAACCTGAACCCACTTACTTTCTTTGGGCTGTAAATATGAAAGATAACGTTAGAAAAATTGTAAGACGTGCGCAGCAATCGTTAGAAATGACATCTAACCCTAAGATTGCAAAGGCATTTAAAACAGCAAAGTCAGAGGGCTATTTTGATTACCAGTGGTATCAAGAGCACTACGGGCAATTCCCACATGAGCTAGCAGCATTTTCTGATTATTTAGAAAAGTCTAAATCTTCAAATGTAAATCCTTCTGCGAGATTCGATACTGAATTCTACCTTCGAAGTAACGTAGATATTTACTTAAACGGTGTTAGTCCTTTAATTCATTACCTATATCACGGGCGTTACGAAGGCCGTGCTTCGTCTGGAGTAATAAATCGTTGGCTACCCTCAACGGAATTATTAGCCAAAGAGTCGGCGACGTGGCGTAAGCAGAAAATTGCCATTGTGCTTCATATCTTCTATCCCGATTTTGTAGAAAAGTTTGCTAATACCATCAAAAGCTTCCCCACGAATGTGGATATATTTGTAACAGCAGCTTCACGTGAAATAGAAATAGAATCTCAGGATAAGTTCACCAAGCTTGGGAACGTCAATCAAGTAAAAACGGCTATTTGCGAAAATAGAGGCCGAAACTTTGGCCCATTTTTAGTTAACTTCAGCAAAGAGTTATTAGACTACGACTTAATGTGTCATTTGCACTCGAAAAAATCTCTGTATAGCGGTAGAGAGCAAACGCAATGGTTTGACTATCTGAATAACTTTTTACTCAAAGATAAACATGTAGTGAAATCAGTTCTCAGGTTATTCGATGGTAATCAAGAGTTGGGAATGTACTATCCTTCCTCATTTTGGATGATGCCGGCATGGGTTAACCATTGGACTTGTAATAAACCTCATGCGGTGTCTTTTGTAGATGAATGGCAATTAGATATTTCCGAGAACTTTGTTAATTATCCTGTTGGTGGAATGTTCTGGGCAAGGCCAAAAGCAATTGCTCCATTATTAGACAAACAATACGTTTACGAAGACTTTCCTGAAGAACCGTTGCCAAACGATGGAAGTTGGTTACATGCCCTAGAGCGAACTTTAGGTCTGTTAACTGAAAAGCAGGGATATAAACAGTTTTTCTACTATCCACCGCAAGGTAAGTTTACGCTCGATAAGTCTTATATATCTTCAAGTTACTTTAAAACGCCAGAGTCACTTCTTGCCGATATTCAAAACTTCGAAATAGTTTCTTTTGATGTGTTCGATACGGTACTGCGACGCGAATTTACTGCCCCAGATTATGCAAAGTTCAAGTTAGGAAAAGAGCTAGTTGCGGAAAAATTCTTTAATTCCCCAGAAGATTTTATTGAAAAAAGAAACGACGCAGAATTAGCGTGCAGAAAAGCCAGAAATTTCGAGGGCGATGTAAATATCTTCGAGGCATATGAGCAATTGGCAAAAACGTTAAACATCGATACAGAAGTAGCAAAAGAATGGGCTGAAAGAGAATTTTATTTTGATCTCGAAATGTCGCTACCCAAAGATGAAATGGTAAAAATCGTGCATGAATTAAGTGCAATGGGAAGAGATATTTGGTTTGTAACTGATATCTATTACACCAAAGATCAAATTTCTAAAATGTTAAGAAAAATCGGTATTTCAGTACCCTATACACTTCTGGTGAGCTCCGAGTTGCGTAAGCGCAAAGATGCCGGAACAATGTGGACCTACGTTAAAGACCACGTAGCAAAACTAGGAAAAAGCTTCATTCATGTAGGGGATAATGTGCGATCTGATGCTCAAATTTGCGGGGATTTTGGCCTTCAAAACGTTCATATTTTAAACCCATTAGACAAATGGGCTATCGCAGGCTTTAAGGCACCAGATTTCGATAGAGAAGATCACATACTAAAGTGGGGCAGTATCATTGGAAACTTTGGCCGCTACCCTTACTTTGGTGAATAACTGAATGGATGTATCAAATAAAATGAATGTCGCAATCTTAATGATGCAAAAGAATGAAGATGAGCTGTTAGATAAGTGGATTGCTTATCACTCTTATCTTGTCGGCCATAGAAATCTTTTCATTTATGATAACGGAAGTACAAGCGAACGGACACTACATAAGTTACAAAACGCGCAAAGTAGTGGCATTAATGTACTATCTCAATTTTCATCCAAAGCAGACTATGAAAATCGGGGAAGAATATTTTCAGACCATATCAAAGAGCTTGATAAGAAGGGCGAATTCGACTTCTATATGCTTATTGATTGCGATGAATTTTTAGCGTGTGTAGATAAAGAAGGGGTGATCAGTTGTGATCGCTTGGCGCTAGAACACAGCTTAAAACCATTAAGTACGTGCGACGATGTACTTATGATTGATGGTCAATACTACAACTCTTCTATATCTAAATCGTGGTTCAACAAACAGCCATATAGAAAATGTTACTTTCGAAAAGGTAATATCGAAAGCTTAGACCAGGGTTTTCACTGGGGAAAAGTGACAACGTCGCAGGAAGAATTGCGTACAAACTTAGTCCACATTCACTTTCACAATAAGCCTTTCGAGATTGCTAAAAGCCATGCAAAAGAGAAGTTAACTGGACGTGTGGAAAGCTTTGATCTCGAATATTTAAAGAATTACAAAGGGAAGGGATTTCATTTAACACGATTCTTTTTTGAAGATGAGGAGGAATTCGTATCTCGCCAAGTTAAGCTAAATCACGTGTTTTCTTCATCTTTATCGGGTAAGTTTGACGAGTTGAACATAAGCTGGCCTTATGAAGAAGAAGTGAATAGCTCAAGAGAGAAACTTGGAGTGCAAAATGACCTTTCTCTATTCAATAACGTGCTACCAGAGTTTAGGGGGTCGATAGATACAATTACACGCCAGGGAGAAGATATTCTTTTTCGGGGGTGGGGTATCTTAAGGCATAGTCGACCCGTTCAAAACCTTCTTGTTGAAGTGAACGGCCAAACTTACACAGCAGAGATAAAATCCCGCTATAAGCGAGATGACGTAAACCAGCTTCTTAATGTAGCTGGTGTAGAGCTAGGCTTTGACGCCTACATTTCAGCAAAATCTTTCTCAAGTCTTCCTACAACTCCTGCTTTTGGTGAAGTAAAGTCTTACATTGACTTTGATCGCACTTTTTACAGCTTCGACATGAGAGCAAGCTTGAAAAAGTTTGATTTTGTTTCTTGCCAGGTTATTAGTTAAACAAGCTGTATATGAAAAAACATGTAATTTTGCACATTGGTCCGCCAAAAACAGGAACTTCTGTATTACAAAACTGGTTCAATGCTAATAAAGAGATATTAGCAAAGCATGGCGTTTTATATCCTGAACACAGAGTAGATAAAAATGGTGTTAGTTCTGGCAATAAAGACCTTTTTTTAGATAAGTGCAATGAATCTGGCGTTACTAAATTCAACAACACAAAATATCAGACGCTTCTAGATAATTTCAAAAAAGGAAATTTTAGTCGGTTATTACTAAGCTCAGAGTTTTTCTTTTCAGCTTTGCCACAAATTATTGAGGCTTCCAAAGGCGTTAAGGTAGAAATTGTCGCTTATATTAGGCCTGAATATGAATTTTTAGAATCAATTTACAATCAGTCAGTAAAAAGAAATAAGCAAACTGAACCTATTGCTTTAAAAGAATCCTTGCCGGCGAGCTACTTAGACCGACTCATGGACTATATAAAGACGTATGGAAGTGAAGAGTTTCATTTAAGAGGGTACGGTGTAGGTGATTTTTTTCAAAATGGTATAGTCGCCGACTTTCTAAGCGTTCTTGATATCGATGAAGGGTATGCTACATCGAGTGATAATCAGTATATTAATCGCTCTTACAGTTTTGAATGTTTGGAATTTAAACGTTGGACGAACAGATTTCAGTTAAACGGTTTAGATCGTGAGCTAGACTCACAACTTCAGGCTTACGACAAAGGCATCAAACAATATACGGTTATCCCGTTTAAAGCTTATACCAGATATCAAGAGCAGAGTAAGAAAAAGATTGATGTGCTTAATAGTCTAGCCCCAATAGCAAACTTTAACGCACTTTTTGATTACATAGATAGCAGTAAGCGCGGTGATTATTACCACCAAGACCTTTATGATTCCCACATTGTGCATGTTATTCAATTTATATTGGAACGCGACGCCTCTTTAGTTCAGTCTTTGATTAAATCGATAGAGAAACAGGCCAAAGACGAATTCGATAAAGAGAAGCTGCACGTTATAAAGCAATGTTATTTAAAAGACGCTGAAAGCGCTAAGCTACAGAAAAGCCTATGGAGCCGAGTGGTAAGAAGGTTTAAAGCTATAGCTTCGAAAGTAGGAATTTAGTGATGCATAACCTCGATGATGCAAGTTGGAAATATAGAAAGGATGCAATAGAAATATGGGAAGCCAATGTTTCTGATTCAAGCGAGCAAGAGGCGATTAAAGGAGTACTTAGCCGTAACGCAAATGCTTCTTTTGGGCGAAACTGTTACATCGCTCCAGACTGCAACTTTTTTACTCACAAAGCGACGTTAGCAAATAATGTTCGAATTGGTTCACAAGTAACATTAAGAGGGAATTTAGTTTTCGGAAGCGATGTTACGGTTAATCCAATGGCTAACATTATAGGGAATGTAAATATTGGAGATGCTGTTAGAATTGCTAGTGGCGTTCAAATATTTGGTTTTAATCATGGCTACGATAGAGTTGACCGCTATATAAAAGACCAACCCATCACATCAGAGGGTATTGTTATCGGAAAAGGTACTTGGATAGGTGCTGGCGCCAGCATCGTTGATGGGGTGACGATAGGCGCGAATAGTGTAGTCGCTGCGGGCGCTGTGGTTACAAAGTCTTTCCCTGAATTTTCGATAATAGGTGGAGTGCCAGCAAAAATTCTAAAAAATAGATTGCAAGGTAATGGACGAAAACTAGAAATAAAAATGCATAATGCGGACAGTTTTCCTGCTTTAGTTCATTTAGAAGTGCCTACTACAGGATACGTAGATAATAAGAATCCGTACGTAAATGGTTGGATAGCCTTTAATGATGAAATATGTGATTTGTTTGTGACATCTGCTCAGACCGAGTTGCCCGTTGAATTGAAAGAAAACAGGCCAGATGTTGTGGACTTTCTAAATAGAACTAATCAAAAATTTAGGCAATCTCGCGTGTTCAGTTTTAGAATTCCAGTTTTAGCAACCCCTGTTACTCTGATGGCAAAAAGCATAGGGAAAACGACAGAATTTGTTTCGATTTTGTAAGATTGACAATGTCTCGTTAAACAGTCCTCTTACTGTAAAATGAGACAGATTTAATTGGAGTTTTCTGCAATGATTAATGTAGGAGATGAGCGTAAAAAATTACGCTATACAGAATCTCAGATCATTGCAGAATTAAAAGAAGTTGACAAATGATCTTCTGCCAGAAGAGTATGAAGCCCCCCTCATTAAATGGAAAAAAGAATAAAAACATGATTTTCTAAATTGTTAAAGCCTTTGATAGTGCATGGTGTTAAGTTACTTTTAGTAATATGATTAATTTATTAGTTTAGTAAGTCGCGTCTGGCGCGCAATAATGTACGGAGTTTTTTATGACCTCACAGAACTCACATCCTTACAAATATCTTTCTGAAAAAGCGTTCTGGAGGAAGTCTATTCAGCAACCAAATATGTCAGAAGTTGACCCTGTGGCTAACTTCGGTTTGAAAATTGACAAAAATACTAAAGTTGCCACCGCTGGGAGTTGCTTTGCACAGCACATAGCACGCTACCTCCAGAATTCAGGTTATAACTATTATGTAGCTGAGGCAGCGCATCCTTTAATACCAGAGCATATTGCTCAAAAGTTTAATTACGGCACCTTTTCCGCAAGATATGGCAATGTTTACACGTCACGCCAATTATTACAGTTATTCAGAAGAGCTTTTGGACTGTTTACACCTCAAGAAGTAGCATGGCGAGAAAGTGACGGAACATTAAAAGATCCATTCAGACCCAATATACAGGTTGGTAACTTTTCTTGTCTAGAAGAATTGGAAGCTGATAGAAAACAGCATCTAAGTTTAGTAAGGGAAATGTTTGAGACCTTGGATGTATTCGTCTTTACTTTGGGATTGACCGAGTGTTGGAGATCTAAGAAAGACGGAGCTGTATTTCCGGTATGCCCCGGTACTATCGGTGGTGACTTTGATTTAGAAAAATACGAATTTTATAACCAAACATTAAACGATGTTACGGAAGATTTACAATCTTTTTTGAGTCATTTAATGGAGATTAACCCTAATTGCAAGGTAGTCTTGACAGTCTCGCCTGTACCATTAGTGGCGACAGCAGAAAAAAATCAACATGTTTTGCAAGCTACAACTTACTCTAAGTCAGTTTTAAGAGTTGCTGCTGAACAAATTATTGGTCAGTATAGCTTTGTTGAATATTTCCCATCTTACGAAATTATCACGGGTAATTTTAATCGAGGTGAGTACTATGCAGATGATTTGCGAAGTGTTTTAGAAAATGGCGTAGCGCATGTAATGAGCCTTTTCATGAAATATACCACAGGTGAAGATATCAAGACAAAGCCAAATAGCAAAGCTGCTCGTTTGAAAAACGTACAATTGAACAAAAACTCTCTGCTGGTAGAGGTGGAATGTGAAGAAGCTGCACTTGATGATGGAAATTGAATAGGAAGTGATATCTTGTTAAATAAGATTTTGATAGTCGGAAACAGTCACATAAGTGCCATCAGAAAAGCTAAGAAATTCGAGGCCATATCGTCCCAGATATTAGCGAAAGTTGATACCTATAAACTAGCTGTTGATAAAAGAGGGGTAGGGCTCAACCAAATTACGTTTAGTGACTTCTTGGGAATCTGCGATGATTTAGAGCACGAGGATAGGGTGTTATCAGTAATAGGTGGTAATGTATACAATATGCTCGGTTTAGCTCAGCATGACCTTCCTTTTCACTTGATCTCCAACTCTAATGATGAGAATCAAAACGAATCACAATTATTGCCGCAAGCGTTAATTAAAGAAGTTTTCGAAGAAATGATAGAAGACAACTTTTTATCTAAGTTGAGGAAGCTTAAACTCAAGACAAATGCCAAAATTTTTCACCTATCTTGCCCTCCACCGAAAGAAGATAATAAGTTTCTTGAAGAAAATTTGTCTGGACGCCTTAAAGAACGAAATATATTAAACAATGGGTTTTCTGCTCCTAGGTTGAGGCAAGAACTCTGGAAATTGCAATGCGAGATTTCGAAGAAAAAATTAGAAGAAATTGGTATCAGATTTATTGATTTTCCTTCATTCGCAATCGATGCTGACGGTTATCTAAAAAAGGATTTTTATGCATTGGACGCCACTCATGCTAATCAAAAATACGGAGCAGAGTTATTAAGAAACCTTGAAGATATTCTTGATCTAAATTGTGATAGTATTCGGTAGTTAGTTTTCTAAAATATTCTCTTGTTACTAATTTCTACTCAAATTGTTCGCAAGGTTCATTTAAATATAGCTTTGGCTCATTAAAGGTTGCTCCCTAGGTCGTTTTTGCATAAAGCTTTCTAGAGAGCAACGTGATTTGCAGGTACCAACTCAAATGCGACGTGAATGAAATACGTGTTTTGTTTTTTACTTTCTAAGAATTCCTACAACTTCTTTGTTTTCTTCAACAATAAGCTTGTTTAAACGATTCTTTTCCATAAAGTCGCGGCCGTATCCTGCCAATTCTTTTCTTGTTATCGTATACGGGTTTTTGGTCATTAACATACCAGCATTTAGCATAAAAACGTTTGCACCATGCTTTTCCATTGCGCGGCGAATATCACCATCAGTAATAATTCCGAGTATTTTATCATTACTGTCAGTGATAATTGCAAGACCTTGTTCTCCCTTTGAAATACAGTCGATTACATTGATTAGCGATGACTCTTCTTCGATGACTGGCAAGTTAGATGTCACCATCTCATCTTCGACCTTCAGAAGAAGCTTTCTTCCAAGGCTGCCTCCTGGATGAAAACGCGCAAAATTTTCCGGCATAAAATTACGTTCTTCCATTAATGCTACAGCTAAGGCATCACCCATTGCTAAAGTTGCCGTCGTCGATGCGGTTGGAGCAAGTCTTAAAGGGCATGCTTCTTGAGGAACAGCAATGTTGAGGTGGTAATGGCTTTCTCTCGCTAGAGTTGATGCAGGATTCCCTGTCAACGAAATTAGAGTATTTCCATTGTCTTTTAAAAATGGAAGCAATTTTAAGACTTCCTCAGTTTCCCCTGAATTGGAAATAGCTAGAAATATATCTTCACTCGCAACCATTCCAAGGTCACCGTGAAATGCTTCGCCCGGATGCATTGAGAAGCTGGGTGTACCTGTACTGGCCAATGTTGCTGATATTTTCTTACCAATAATTCCTGATTTGCCCATTCCGCAAACTATTACTCGACCACTTGTGGCTGTAATAACCTTGATTGAACTTGAAAAATCGTCTGTGAGTAACCTCGAAAGATTGCTTATTGCTTCAGATTCGATTTCAAAAACTTGTTTTGCTCGTTTGATAAAATCCATTCTCATTCCAAAATCTTTCTAATTCTTACATAATCTTCCCACGTATCAACTCCATGAGGAACAGCGTCGATAACCTTAGCAACACTGATGCTCTTGCCTAATTGAAGAGCACGTAATTGCTCTAAAGCCTCTAAATTTTCATGCGATGACACAGGGCTATTACTCAGAAGTTTTAATGTACTCACTCGGTATGCGTATAATCCAATGTGTCTGAAATAAGAGTTGCGTTCTATCGATATCGCTGTAAGGTCTTGGATGCTGTCAAACTTTTCACGCTGCCATGGAATTGGGGCACGACTAAAATATAATGCTGAAGAGTTTGAAGCCGTAACTACTTTTACTATATTTGGATTAAAAAGCTCCTTCGCCGTATTGATAGGGCACATCAATGAAGAGATATCTGCCCAGTCATTTTTTTTTAGTTGTTCAACAACGGTAGTGATATACTGGGGATCAATGAGTGGTTCATCTCCTTGTAGGTTTACCACAATGTCTTCATCGCTAAATTCCATTTTAACTGCAACTTCAGCAAGTCGGTCGGTACCGCTCTCATGTGTGTCTTTGGTAATAATCGCTCGACCACCGAAGGCCTCCACCGTGGCATAAATTCTCTCGTCGTCGGTGGCAACAATGATTGAATTTATATTAGTCTCCAATGCTCGCTGAAAAACGTGCCACACCATAGGTTTACCATTGATTTCTAACAAAGGTTTGCCTGGTAATCGAGATGAGTTATACCTTGCTGGAATTATTATATGTACGCTCATTTTACTTTGAAGTATCCAGTTGGCTAAACGATTTGACTAAGTCGTCTATTGCTTTCATTTGATAAAGGAACGGTTTGAGTAAATGTAAAGGCAATGCACTTGGGCCATCACACTTTGCACTATCAGGGTCAGGATGAGACTCTAGAAATAAACCAGCAATTTTAGTTGCAATACCAGCGCGAGCAAGTTCACACACCTGATTGCGTCTTCCTCCTGACGATGATGCGCCCGAGTCCCGTTTCTGCAGCGCGTGAGTGACATCAAATATGATAGGTTTGTTATTGCTCACACTTTTCATTACACCAAATCCGAGCATATCAACTACTAAATTGTCGTAACCATGAAGAGTACCGCGGTCACAAAGCATTAGTTTATCATTTCCCATTTCTTCAAATTTGTTGACAATGTTTTTCATCTGTTCAGGGCTAATAAACTGTGGTTTTTTAATATTTATCGGGCGTCCAGTTTTTGCAAGCGCTGCAACAAGATCCGTTTGTCGCGCTAAAAAGGCGGGTAACTGCAAGACGTCTACTATTTCAGCCACTGGTTCTGCTTGCCATGGCTCATGTACGTCTGTGATTATAGGAATATTTCCAAATTCTTTTTTTACAGCCGTGAATATTTCAAGCCCTCTTTCTAAGCCTGGCCCACGATAGGAGTGGACTGACGAACGGTTTGCTTTATCAAATGATGCTTTAAATACAAGTGGCACATTCAATTCGCTACAAACTTCTACATAATGACCACATACATCAATCGTAAATTGCTCAGTCTCCAGAACATTTACACCACCAAAAAGGCAAAATGGCATTTCATTGCTTATCTCTATACTTTGAATTCTCATGATAGCTCTTAATTCTAATTTTTAATCAATAATGTCGTTTTGTGTGAAGGATTTGCCAGCCATTAATTTATATTCGCTCAACCACAAATCTGCATAGTCGCATTGTTGATAATTTTTGAAATAAGGGCCGCCATCTGTGAAGTGGAGTAATTTAGGTTTACCATTCTTTGGCTCTTTATACCAATCTACCAGCCAATTCCATTCGAGGGAAAGCGCACCTATTTCATGATCTTCAAGCCACATGAACCTGTGAAGATAAAGTGGAGAAATCTCGTTAACTAAGTCCGGTGTTAGAAGTTGATTCTTGGGGTGGTCGAGGTTCCATAAAACCACAGACGACCAATTCTTTCTGGGATATTGGGTTTGGACTTGGCCGTCTAATTTAACGGCTTCGGTAGGAGTGTGGTTGTGTTTAACAACCATTACAGCGTACTTTTCATCGGCTTGGTCAAATAGCTCGTTGACATCTGTTAACGCTAATACATCATTGTCACAAAACATGACCCAGCCTTTATAGCCAGCGAGCCAAGGGGTAAGGAAGCGAGTAATTGAAAACTCAGTAGAACCGTTTTTATCTAATCCTCTGTAGTAAATCCCTAAGTCTCTTAACGCTTGTTGAATAATAGGAAAGCACTTTACGTCGGCTGAGTGCCTTTCTATGGAATGCTTAGCAACTTGGTAAACAACGTCTTGATAGGACGTATACCCAACAAATACTTTTCTCATAATCATGTTCCTTGTAGAAAGTTGAAGAGAGTAATGAAGAAAAGAGTTCATTTCAATGAACTAAGTCAAATTGACATTTTATTACGAAGTTAACGCTTCGTTGTTGACAATAAGCTATCTAAGTTTCTGTGCATATAAACAGTAGTTCTAATGTGCTAATCTACGAATTATTGGTCGAATTGTCTCGAAGAGCAATCAGTTGCAATAAAACATAAATTAATCATGTAGTATGGGGCTAAGCCATTTTATTTGCTACATCGGCAATCTGTCATGGGATTCTTTATTAATGAGTCAGGTAAGGTTAAGTGCAAAGTATTCGTTTGGAACAAGTCAGTCAGCGAGTAACGTTGTTGATTCTCATTCGTATTTTAATAGTGGTGTTGGGTTTGGTTGGGTAAATAAAGCGAGTAGAAAAAATGGATACCGAGAACAGTTTCCGATTGAAGATTTAAGAAATTTTATTCTAGGTAAAGGGTTATCAACATTAAGAATTGACCTAACTCCAGGAAAATATCGCGCTAATGTACATATTGGGGATGGCAAAGGCGTTCTTAGACAAACACATGTCTGGTTTAGTTACGCTGGTATTCACACTGATTTAGGCTTGGTAAAGACTCAAAGAGAGCATTTTGGCTTCATATCTTTCGATTTTGATGTTGAAGCAGATTGTAATTACATTGAGATATCGTTTGATGACGACTCAACTAACGATGGTTGGGCTATCAACTCAATAGAATTATTTACTCGAGACTGCGCGATTCAACCGCCACAGAAAAAGAACTATTTACCAGAGCTAAATAACTGGCAAAAAGCTTTAGCCGAAGAGAATGACGCAGATGAATTATGGGAAGAGTGGTCAAGTAGATTCGGTACACTCAAAATCGAAGGTACTGGGTTAAATAAATCAAACTATCTAGACTTGATTGAAGCTACAGTTGATTTTTTTACGAAGTTTCAAACGGATGAAGGGTGCATTATTGATCCGCAGAAAGGAACGGAATTTCAATATTCAACCCCATGCTTCGCTTATTGCGCATCATTGATCGCTGTAGAGAAAAAACGTAGCGATTTATATCGGCCAGCGTTGGATGCATTTGTTTTTGCATCAAGAGCGTTGGGCAACAAGAATGCGGCTGACGGTCATGAAGACTTTTATCCTGCACCTTTAGCATCAGCCTACAAGTATTTAATTGAAATATTCAACCCGCGAGTCTTGGAGGAGGCCATTCGGTCTCTGAAAGCATTTGATCCTTATTTAACTTATCGAAAGCGACCAGGAGGCACGAAGCGTTCTGGTTCGAACTGGAATTGTAAGGCGTTAAGTGGCCAGTTTATGCTAGAGGTGTTGGGAATCCAAGAGCCCACTGAATATACAAAGGATTCATTACTCCGCCAGGGTAAGTTGTTCAATAACCGATATGGCCTGTATGCTGAAGGCCCTATGACCTATGATGCATTCCCTCGGGCGTGGCTTTCGATGTTACTTGAGTGGGGGTACTCTGATAAAGGAGCTGATGAGTTAACCAAAGCGCTAAAAAGCGCAAGTATTACCTCTTTGTTTATGCAAGGGCCAAATGGTGAAATACCGACGGGAGGTCGCAGTAGTCAACATTTATGGGCTGATGCAGTTCAATGCGTGAATTTCGAATGGGCGGCCAAGCAAGTCAAAAATGAGAATGCTGCACTAGCGGGAAGTTTTAAAAGAGCTGCGAGAAAATCTTTGAATGGAATGCGCAGATGGCAAAGAGCTTCAGGAGAGTTGAATGTTGTAAAAAATTATTTTGAGCCCGAATATCGACATGGTTTCGAAGTTTACTCTTCTCACTCTCAATATAATTTGCTTTGCATGACAGCGCTAGGTTTTGCTTATGAGCTATCGGAACATACCGAATCGGTCACTGAAAAAGTTACTCCATCTGATGCAGGAACTTCTGGTTTTCATGTTGAAGGTGGCATAGAAAAAGGTTTTGCAACCTCACATGGTTTTCAAGTCGAAGTTGCACTCGAAGAAGTCCCCAATCAAACAGCAAGAGGAATAGTCAGGGTTCTTAACTCTGACTTACCTCCACAACTTCCGCTGGGCGATACCCGACCTCGTAAGCCATTATTCAATTTGGGTCTTGAAAATTCTAACCTAAGAGGAGTGGCTCTTGGTATTAGCTGGATGCAAAACGAAGATCAAGATAGATCAGCGACAATTAGAAAAGAGAGTGTCGCTAGCTTATCGCCTCAATACATAACGACCAAAGTATCCCGATGTGAAGCTTCAGCGGACGGGTGGTTTTTTAGTTTAGAATACGAAATTGATATGCCCGGGCTTTTTGTCAGAATATCCGAGAGTATTGAAGTCACTGTTGATGGAGTAGATATCTCATGGGATTGGGAACCTGATTTTAATCGTAAAGTTTTTCTTGACCTACCTTTATTCTTTAAAGATGGCAGAAATGAAGCTGATATTTCACTGGATAACAACGAAATATATTTGAATTTCGAAGGAAAATCAGTTTTGTATAAATTTGAGCAAACAAATAATAAAGTTTTAATACATGATGAACCTTTGCCGTTTCGAATGGGTTATTTCAAGCACGCGGAAGTTGAAGCGAGTAAAAATTCGATTGCAATTTCAATAAGAGTGGTTAAGTAAATCATGAAAGTTAAGATTGTTGCAATGCATAAAGATGAGGAACTCTTGCTTAAAACTTGGGCTACATATCATGGCAATGAGTTTGGCGCTAACAATATATACATTATTGATAATGGAAGCACTAAAGCAAGTGTACTCAGCACATTGAAAGAACTAGAAAGTACTGGAATTAATGTAATCTATGACTACTCAGAGCGTCAGCACTTTGTTCGTAAAGGAGAGGTAGTTAAAGAAGTTATCGAGAATATCGACAATGAAGATCCTAGTGATTTTTATATACCGTTAGATTGTGACGAATTCATTTGCATATACGATAAAACTAGTAAGGAGTTTTTGTTCGGTTTTGACAATATCGCACATTACTTGCGTAAGTATATTGGTTCTAATGAAACACTCATGATTGGTTTTGGAGCCGATAATTGTCCGTGGGATCAGCAAAATTTTATTATCAAAGGGCGCCGGAAGTGCTTTTTTACAAGGGACAATTGTTTAGAGCTTGATGTTGGTTTTCACAAAGGTAGGTCCAAACGTAGCCCTTTTAACATAAAGACTCCGCTTTGCTATTTACACATGCATAATAAACCGATTAAAAAATTGGTAGAGGACGCAAAACAGAAATTGATAGGCCGCGTGAATAGCTTCGAAATTGAAGATTTATTGAAATACAAAGAAGAGAAAGGTCGGGGCTGGCATCTGGTTGACGAGTTGCTAATTGAAACAGAAAAAGATTATCAAAATTTTATTAGACAAAAGTACAAATCGGTCAATCTAATCGAAA
The DNA here is from genome assembly GCF_056311825.1 of Alteromonas sp. ABH4_452. NCBI lineage: Bacteria > Pseudomonadati > Pseudomonadota > Gammaproteobacteria > Alteromonadales > Alteromonadaceae > Alteromonas > Alteromonas sp. ABH4_452. Next base: position 944,987 of record NZ_CM149973.1, read on the forward strand.
TACCGGGGTTTATTGATAGCTTGAGTGCAAATAAACTTGAGTACCCTTATCCAAACTTTATTGATAGCTTTTAAGTGTTAATCAAGCTATCCACTATTTATTACGCTAGAAATGAGAGTTTAAATGAACAAAATATTAGTCACTGGCGGCGCCGGATTTATTGGCAGTCACTTATGTCCGCTTCTACAGCAACATGGTTTTATTGTTACAATTTTAGATAACCTGTCGCCTCAAATACACGGTGATTTGCAAGAAGTACCCTCATGGATTGTTGGGGCAAATATAAAGTTTGTGAAGGGGTCAGTTACTGATCGTGATGTTATGAGTTCTTTATTGCGGGATGCTGATAGTATTATTCATCTTGCAGCGGAGACTGGAACTGGCCAGTCTATGTATGAGATAGAAAAATACAACGAAGTGAATAGTCAAGCCACTGCCTTAATGCTAGACATTATAACCAACAAAAAACTACCGATTAAGCGTGTATTATTGGCGTCGAGCCGTTCTGTATACGGGGAGGGAGCATACGTGGCTAGGGGGCAAGATGCATCTGAAAGGATTTATCCAAGACCTCGTCTTCCTGAAGAACTTGCAAATCAACAATGGACAGCCAAGGACTCTAGTGGAAATGAATTAGTTCCAGTTCCAACGCGCGAAGACGACAAAGTTCAACCCGCATCTATATATGCTTCTACCAAATATGCGCAAGAAGATCTAATCGCTATTTGTTGCGAGTCATTGGGTATAGGTTATGGCATTTTGCGTTTACAAAATGTATATGGAGAAGGGCAGTCATTAAATAACCCATATACAGGTATTCTTTCTATCTTTTCCACGCGAGTTAGAATGGATAAACATTTACCTATATTCGAGGATGGCCAAGAAACTCGCGATTTTGTTCATGTATCGGATGTGGCAGGTGCCTTTCTTGCTGCTCTTACAAAAAAAGAAGCTCCCAACACTATTATCAATGTCGGGACTGGTGAGTTCACTACGGTCATCGATATCGCTACTCAACTAACTCGTGCTTTCGGAAAGGAGCCCGATATTCGAGTAACAGCACAATACCGAGTAGGTGACATAAGACATAATTGTGCTGACATTACTCGCTTGAGAGACGTGCTTAATTATTCGCCGAAAGTTTCACTCGAAGAGGGCATGAACCGTTTTGTTAGCTGGGTAAATACTCAACCTCTTCCTGAGGATAAACTTGACAAAGCAAACCAAGAGTTGAAAGAAAAGAATTTAATGGGATAAAAATCATGATTGTTAAGGTTCTTGGCGATAGTCACACGAGTGCAATAAAGAAAGCATTGCAGGAGACGAACAGCTCTACTGGAAGCTGCTTCGACATTAAATGGCTGAAGCTAGGTAAATTTGGAGATATCGAATTTGAAGATGCGCTTAAAGAAGTCAAAGCGCTTAATGATAGTGATCTGCTTGTATTGAGCGTATGGGGAACGCTCCACAACGTCTTTGGCTTACTAAAGCAAAGGCCTCCCTTTTCTTTCTTTCATGATACACTGCATCTCCCTGGCGATTTAATTCCTACAAATACCCTTAAAAGTTTGTTTTTGGGTAAGGTCAAAGCAAACACAAGAGTATTTGAATTGATTGAAGCCGCTAATTGCAAAGTCGTTCATTTGTCGACTCCCCCCCCAAAGGGCGACCAACAGTTTTTGCTCAACACCGCTGCTCGCAAAAATACCAAGTATCGAGATATGGAAATTAATGAGGAGTCTTTGAATTCACCGAGTTATCGCTTGGGATTGTGGAAATTCGAAATGGAGACTCTTCGAAATTACCTCTCTTCTTATGATGTCGAACTATTAGGTGTTCCATCTGAAACAGTTGATTCGTACGGCTTTTTGAAGTCTGAGTACTATGATGCGGATTTTACTCATGCAAATTGGGCTTATGGAACGAAAGTATTAGAGATGCTAGAAGGAGTTTGCAAATGACACACCCTTATAAATCGTTACCCGATAAAAGCTTTTGGAGAAAGTCTGTAGCAAATAAAGACATGACTGCTGTTGAACCTGTCTGTGATTTCAGCTTAACCATTACGAAGAATTGTAAAGTAGCAACCGCTGGTAGTTGCTTTGCCCAGCATATTGCTCGTCATATGAGCAGTTCTGGATTTAACTATTTAGTTACTGAAACTGGAAACCCGCTGTTGGGTGATACAATTAGAAAAGAGCAAAATTACGGCTTATTTTCAGCTCGTTATGGAAATATCTACACAGCAAGACAACTCTTGCAATTGTTCAAGCGAGCTTATGGATTGATAGAGCCTGTTGAGTCATATTGGGTGCATAAAGATGGTTCTTTCAGAGACCCATTTAGGCCAACTACCCAAGTAGGTGGTTATCCGACGATCGAAGAGTTACTGGAAGACAGAAGGCTTCATTTGAGCAAAGTACAAGAAATGTTTTCTACAGTTGATGTCTTTGTGTTTACTCTAGGTTTGACTGAGTGCTGGAGGCGCAAAGACGATGGTCTTGTGTTTCCTATTTGCCCAGGGGTGGAAGGCGGAACTTTCGATTCGGAAATTTACGAGTTCTATAATCAAAGCGTTTTTGACATCATTTCTGATTTAAAGGAATTTATTAGCTTACTTAGGTTAAAAAACCCTTCAGCAAAAGTGTTATTTACCGTTTCACCTGTGCCCTTGATGGCTACCGCTGAGCTTGGGCAGCATGTCCTTACTGCAACAACTTATTCAAAATCAGTACTACGAGTTGCTGCTGAAGAGGTCGTCAAGCAATCAAGAGATGTTTTCTATTTTCCCTCGTATGAGATTATTACTGGCAACTTTAACAGAGGCTCATATTACGCTGAGGATTTACGTAGCGTTGTAGAAGACGGGGTGAACCATGTCATGCGCGTGTTTTTTGATAACGTCACCAGCAGTCACACTCCCGAGAGAACTGAACAAGAATCTAGCGAGTCTATAAAACCAACAAATATAAAAAACAGAAATATCGTTGATGTAGAATGTGATGAAGAACTTTTAGACCGACACAACTAACGATCATTCTAAAATCTAAAACAAGCAGTCAGGCAATGTTAAGTAAAATAAAACATTTTTTGAATAAAAGTGAAATTAATAGTATTAAAGCTTCGTCACTTTTTGATGCAAACTGGTATGCATCAGAGTATGGAATTAACTTACCAAAAAGTGAGTTATTGTCGCATTACCTTGAAGATGGTCACTTGCAAGGTTTAGATCCTTGTTCGAGGTTTAACACTGATGTATACCGGAGGGTTTATTTGAACAACAAGGAAAACCCTCTTGTTCATTATCTTACAGAAGGCCGCTCTAAAGGGTATATAACAGTCTCATCTTCTCGCATTGCAAGTGAAGAAGAAATAATCATCGAATTGAGCAATGCGGTGGATTCAAGCCCTATTGCAATGCTAATAAAAGAAAATGCGGGCTTTTTTGCAAACTGGTATTCGTCTACTTATTGTTTATCAGATAAGTCAAATGAGCTTGCGTTGAGCCACTTTCTAGCCTTTGGTTGTGAGAAAGGCTTAAACCCTAACCCATATTTCTCTACTTCTGCTTATTTAGCAAATAATGCAGATGTTAAAGAAGAAATGATGAACCCTTATTACCATTTTCTGATATGCGGGCAAAACGAAGGGCGGAAAGCCTATCTTCCGCTTAATTTTAAATTTGAAGACCATTCGTTAAGCCATGCAGTAGCTTTCCGCCAAGCGGAGGTTGATGCGATTCTTCATAAAGGTAATTTCGACTTAACTTGGTTCAATAAGGTCTATAATTTCAATTATAAAACACCTAGCTATGCAATTTTGCATTACATTACTGGCAACTACGATAACTCTCTCGACCCTTGTTATTCGTTTAATACGCTAGAATATGTCACTCGCTATGATGATATAAAGCAAGGACATGTAAATCCTTATATTCATTACATTACTTATGGCAAATCGGAGCGTAGAACGGTTTTATTATCAAAACACGCCCGAGAGACTCATATAAATGACTACTTGCGAAGTATCAAGCTTAGTGCACATCAGAAGGAAGAGCTTGTACTTATTGGACGCAGTGAACTTTTTAGTCATCAATTTTATTCTCGCTTGTATAGCAATCTTGGTTTAGAGAATTCTCAGTGTGCAAAGCATTACTACTTATTGGGAGGTAGAGAAGGAAAAGACCCGTCTGCGCATTTTTCAAGTTCTTATTATTTATCTATGCACAAAGATGTTTTAGAAAGTGGTATGAACCCTCTAGTCCATTTTCTGTTGACTCAGAAAACCGAGCAAAGGGCAACATCGCACTCTAAGTCGGCTAAAACAGACCTTTTTGGAGAGATAATTTGTTCTGAGGTAAATACAACTGTTAGCTGTTCTCTACCTTTGGCGCCGGAGGCTTTAGACGCAGCCTCTAATGAAATTACTGAGGTTGTTGTAGAAGAGCGTACTACTGAAGTAAACCACAAATCAATAGAAGATCTTGAGTGGACCGCAACTACAGCACGCCTATTCAATAAATTTGCTCCAGATTTTCGATGTGACAGAGCGATAAGAGAAGAAAATGCCCCAGGGCTTGTAACTCCAAAAGTCACATCATTACAAAATAGGTCATTCAATAAACTGAGACTTGGCTTGGAATGTACAAATAATAGAAGTATCTCTTTGATACTAATTCAAAAACCTCTCTCTTTAACAGCTGCAAACGAGAGCTGCGTAGAATGCGTTTCAATTTGTTTTAGCGGGAATATATATGTTGATTTGCCGTTACCCAATCCATATACGTCTGTTACCGTTCTAATGGTATGCAATAACCTAGTTGTCGATGTTCTCCCTGTTCCATTCCCAACGTTACTTGATGGTGGTCTTCACGAGATTGAACTTGGATATTATTCTGATAATGCAGAACATACTGTTAACGAATACAAGAAACTTTGCGATAAATTTCAATATGCAATGGACAAAGTCCAGCGAAGCGGGCAAAGAATATGGAACGTAGATTTAAGTATTGCTAGAGGTTTCGAGCCAATATTCGATAGTGAATTCAGGCTATGGTTGGAACGTTATTGGAATATTAATGTGCTGACGAGCTGCGAGGTGAGCGTTAATCCCGAACTGCATGCCACGTTGGGCACATGCTCTAAGCTGCTACCCCAATACCAAGCTAGTGAAATTCCCTCACTTCATTATTTAGTGGGGTTAGTATCCAATTATGCAACAGGACCTCAACATATTTTGTTGAGAAATAAGCAGCAGCAAAACTTGTTAGAGCGCCATGTAAGACAGAACTCTCCGAATTCCTCATTGCCACCTTTAGAGCAAGATGTTTCAGCCTTAAGTGTTGATACAACAAAAATTCATATCAATAATGTTTTGGGGGCTGCAAACTTCATAGAGCAAGCTGAAGTCGATTGTATAAAGAAAGTCCACTTGGTGATAAATTATAAACCTTTACTACCTACCCAATTAATATCGGCTTACCAAATGTTGCAGCATCAAAAAGCTGTGGAAGTGATGTCTCTGTCGTTAATTATCGAAAACGAACAGACTGTAGATATGGGGCATTTTTGTGGTTGGCATGGAATTGACATCAGGATATATAGAAAAGGCGATAACCAGTCTTACAATAATGTATTGGAAAAAGTATTTACGACTATTGGTGACGGTCTCGCGGTTCTATTGAGCGACAATGTCTACCTTTATAACTCTTCGACATTATCATCATTACTAAACGAACTTGATACAAATATCAAGATAGTAGCGCCATTGTTGGTTCAATCACATTATGAAAAGAATAAGGAAAGGCTCTCGGAATTGCAGGTTTCGTATAATGTTTTCCGTTCTGCTGAAGGATCAAAATACAATGTTGTAAAGATGAATTCACAACTTGCTTTCAATCGTAACTCTTTTATTGATGCGACATCACACCCACTACTTGCGGTTGATATAGGTTCGTTGCTTCCTATTTTGAGGCAGATAAATCAAACCGCTCAAATTAAAGCAAATATTTGTGAAACGCAGAGTCTATTCCTACTTAGCTACGCAGCACGTTTGGGGGGTAAATCAATACTGAGCACTAACAGGATTGCTGTAGGTGGCGAATTGATCACAGTTGGGGAACTTAATGTCAAATGGGCCGAGGAGCTATTACCTCAACTAGTGTTGGCCAAGGAGAAGTAGAGATGAATATTTGTGTCGTAGTACCTACCTCAGAGTACCTTCTACAGGCTGGTGCTCGAATTCGGTATGAACGTATTAGCTCAAGCCTATTAAAGCAAGATGTTATTTTAAACTTCAGAGTCATTGATGACTTTGTCGGAAACACGCAGTTTAAGGACGACATTTATATTATTAGTAAAGTATATGATTTTAGAGCTGTATTACTTGCCTTTGAATTATCATCTGCAGGTAAGCTCGTCGGACCTGATTTGTTTGATGATTACTTTAGTGATTTAGAAGATTTTCGATTTACGCGTTTGAGAAAATGGCTATCTGAGCTTGCTAAGTTTAGTAATTTCGCACTTTGCTCAACTGACAGAATTAAAAGTCGTCTAAAGTCTTATTTCCCAGACACCCCCATGCACGTGATGAATGATCCAGCAGAAATAACTACCGAAGAGCTTAAGGAAGTTTTCGATCTAGTTGATTTAAAACAGGTATCACTTTCCTCTGATCAAGAGTTAAAAGTACTTTGGTTTGGTATAGGTGATAACCCGCATTTTGATGTGGGTATTCAAGATTTAGTTAGATATGCTCCTTCAGTACTGAGGCAGCTGAAATCGGCTTTCCCTAGTGTTCGGTTGACACTCCTTACTAATCATAGAGCTCTGACGGTAGACGCATATGAAATGTTGAAAAGGTTACCTGTAGAATATGAAGTACAGCTTTGGTCTGAAGAAAAAGAACGTGATCTGCTATCGAAGTGTAATGTCGTTTTGCTCCCTGTTAATTTCCAAGAATTTAGTAAAGTTAAGTCTTTAAACAGAGCTATTACTTCTCTAACAAATGGGGCTCAAGTACTTTCGTTAGGTTATGAACTGTATAAGCCATTGAACCAAATTGTCTATCGAAGCGTTGATGAGCTGATAAATAATTTGAAGGGAAATTCTTTGAAGTTTTCAAAGGAACGTGTAGAAATTGCCAAATCACTGTTCGAACAGTTAGCAAGCGCTAGTAATGAGGCCAACAAACTAACTAAGTTCTTAAAAACATCTATTACTCCGATTAGTCGAATTGGGGAAAAGGTGAAGTTAATACATCTCGGTTCAAACTTAGACAAAGCTCTTTATAAATTTGCAATTAACTATGGCTGGATATGCGTTTCTTCTCCAGTTCTTGGTAAACAGGCTAACTATGTTTTCAGTATTACCAGGGAAGATGTTGATTCGATTTGTGTGCAATTGGGAAAAGGTGTCCAGAAAATTCTTCTTGAGATTCAAAATCAACCTGGTATGTCATTAATATCTAAACCAATTCAAGATAAATTGCTGTTATCTACCAGGCAAAAAGCTATCACAAGTCCAGGTAAGAATTGTTTTGTTTATAGTTATTTGTATAAACAAAGCCTAGCTGATACAGAAAAAGTTATCGACGAATTTTTTGAACGCTATATTTTACTTAACGCAGAAACAAGCAAATCATTCTTCGCTTATTAATTAGAGGTAAGCTGTGCAACACAAAGTTATTTTTTTGCTAAATCTATTGCAAGATGTGAATATTCTCCGTCCTTTAATAAATTTAGCTGCAAAGATAGAAGGTTCATATCCAACTATTATTCAAAGTAGAGCTTTTTCTTTAAAAGATACAAGTAATAATTGGCAAAGAGAGCTCAGAAGTATTGCGCTAGAGGCCGGTGCCACAACTTTTCAGGTAGATGACGAAACTGAAGCTCTTGAATTGATGAAAGATAGCGCGGGTATAGTTTTTGCGGCGAGCGAATCAAACTTACCGCCCCACAAATTCACTCATAATATTTTCAGAATGCTGAGTGACAACTATATTAGCGTGACCTTACAGCATGGATTTGAATGTGTAGGGTTTAAGCAAAGTGCTCAACATGACCTTTCTTACGGTTCTAATGTCTTCTGGGCTGCAGATGTAGTTTGCTCGTGGGTTGGCACAGAAAATTTATCGTCTTTATCAGCTTTACAAAGTCAAAAAATATTACCGTTTGGGCCAACTTTTCTCTTAAATACACCCCCTCCTTCAGCCTCAAAAACTGAAGTAATAGGTTTGATATGCGAAAACTTGCACTCCGTAAGAATGTCTGCCTCAGGCGATTTGAAGAATGATTTCATGGATACATTTGAAACATTTTGTGCATCTCTAGCGAGGCAGAAAAAGAAGGTTACGTTACGTCCTCACCCTGGTGGTCAATATGTTCTCAAAAATAACGTAAAATTGCCAAAGAATGTGATTATAAATAATGAACCAATATACAAGGTTGATTTGAGTTCTTTTACTTTTGGAGTCTCTGCACCGTCTTCTATTCTTATTGATATGCTTTACGCAAAAATACCTGTTGCGGTTTGGGTCGATGAACAAGGGATTATGGATCATTCAAATTACAAAGGTTTGGAGACTATCTCTAATCCCCAAGAATTAGAGCTATTCGCTCAAAGAGCTGAGAAAAATCCAGAATACTTTCTTCAAAAACAAGAAATATTTCTCCAAAATAGTGGGCTTATCCTTGATAGGGCGAGTGCCGCGAAGAAATTTTCAAAGTTAATTTCAAACTCTCTGAAGGGAGGTGATATAAGAGAAGAGACTACAGCGGAAAAGGTTCTGTTTGTAGCAAATGATATGATCCCCACGCTTCAGTTGAGCTTTGTCAAGCCTTTGGGGCCGCTTGTAGAATCCGAAAATATTTTGTGCGAATATTTTACTGAGAAAGAGTTAAAAGACGAATTTGGCGGACTCGTTAGGTCAGCAGTAGCTCAAAATTATGTGATAACACGTTTAGAGAAGTTTCGCCCTAGTAAAATTGTATTCTGTCGTTACAGTGGTCCTCATGCGGTTGCCATAAGGCTATGGGCTTTGCAAAAAAAGGTGCCTGTTATATTTCACATTGACGATGATTTGCTTAATGTGCCTCTATCATTAGGAAGGGCGAAATTCGAACAACATAATTCTCCTAATCGCGTTAAGACAGTACGTTATTTACTGGATCATTCTGATCTTGTTTACTGCTCTACTAAGCCTCTCTTGGAGAGATTCAAAGCACAATTTGTAGAGAACAATATGGTTAGTGGGGAGATTTATTGCTCTGCTGAGGTTGCGGTGCCAGCTTATAAGCGTGAAGTCAGAAAACTAGGATACATGGGATTTGACCATTCTCATGATCTCGATACGGTTTTAGATGTAATCGTTCAGTTACTCGAAGAGTACCCAGAAACGACGTTTTCGATGTTTGGTACCATACCCAAGCCAAAAAAACTTGAACCTTTTGGTGACCGGATCATAATGATTGAGCCGGTTAGGGACTACAAACTTTTCCTCGAGACGTTTGCTAAACTAAGTTGGGATGTTGGAATTTGTCCTCTTGTTGTTGATGAATTTAACAAGGTTAAAGCAAATACGAAGTGGGTCGAATATACTTCAATTGGAGCTGCTGTTGTTGCGACAAAAAATACGGTCTATGACTCTTGTGGAGCTGATGGGTGCGCAATTTTAGCGGAGACTAATGAAGAGTGGTATGAAGGGTTAAAAAGATTGATTGAGAGTCCTTCTATACACTTTGAACAGCTAAGGAAAGCCCAGCACAAATTAAAAAATGACTACAATGTAGAGCGGTTAACTAACCAAGTTTTATCAATATTTCAATCTTTAAAGGTTGGTTGATTGTCTATGAACAAATTATTTCACGCGGCGCAAGCCAATTGTGCTCTCTCTGATAATAGTGAGCACATTTTTGCAGCAAACCATGCTTTAAACGTCTATAGCTCAAACGCGATATATAGCTACATTCCTAAAAATGCATGTTCTACGATGAGACTCAGTTTAGCTTTATCAAATGGAGTGATTACTGACGTGGATTCACAACACAGTTGGATTCATCAAAATAATGCTACATTTGTTGCAAACTTACGAGAATTGGTAACAGCGAACTATACCTTTATAGTACTAAGATGCCCATATCGCAGAATAGCTAGTACTTTCTTAGACAAATTTGTATCTCTGACAAATCTATCTGTAAGATTTGTAGAAAGTCAGTATACCGATTTCAACATACTAGATATGAACTTCGTTAAGTTTCTTAAAAACGTAAAGCGTCAACTTGATAAAAATAGGGACCATCACTGGCGAACTCAACGTGCATTTTGGCTATATGATGAATATAGTGATGTATTTTGTGTCGAGAGCTTTGATGCAGCAGTAAAAACATTGCGTGACAAATCTATATTGGACGTGGTCGATGCCCGTTTATATACAATGCATTCAGTGCAAGACTTTCAAACTACACATAATGAGGTTTTTTCTCGAACAAGCATAAGAGTATTAAATGCGATGAAGAGGAAGAATAGCTTACCCAGCTATGAAAATATGTACTGCGATGAAGCTAAAGAACTTGTTGCAGATATTTATAGAGAAGATTTAGAAATTTATGAAAAGTATTTCAGCGAAGAGAATTTATTATTCAAAAAAGGAGCGTAGATGATGAGAAAAGGAATAATTCTAGCGGGTGGGTCAGGCACTCGCCTTCATCCACTAACGAAAGTGGTTAGTAAACAGTTAATGCCAGTTTACGACAAACCCATGATTTATTACCCACTAACAACACTTATGATGTCGGGTATTCGGGACGTTCTGATTATCACCACTCCAGAAGAACAGCAGCGCTTTATTGACCTTATTGGCGATGGTTCGTCTTTAGGCATGAACATTCAATATGCGGTTCAACCATCACCTGATGGTCTAGCTCAAGCATTTTTAATTGGCGAAGACTTCATTGGCAACGACAGCTGCTCATTGGTACTAGGTGATAATATCTACTATGGTCACGACCTGAAAATATCGTTACAAAATGCATTCAAACAAGAGCATGGCGCTACGGTATTTGGCTATCATGTGCACGACCCAGAGCGTTATGGTGTTGTTGACTTCGACGAAAACTGGAATGCACTTTCAATTGAAGAAAAGCCAGCTAAACCTAAATCGAATTATGCTGTGACTGGCCTTTATTACTACGACAACCGTGTAGTAGATTTTGCAAAAGAAGTAAAGCCTTCTCCACGTGGCGAACTTGAAATCACTGACTTGAATAATTTATATCTTCAAGATGGTTCGCTTAAAGTGGAGCTTATGGGACGTGGTTCTGCTTGGCTAGATACAGGAACGCTTGATTCATTACTTGATGCAGCAAACTTCGTTGCTGCTATTGAAAAACGCCAAGGCTTAAAAGTATGTTGCCCAGAAGAAGTTGCATTCCGTATGGGATATATCGATGCTGAACAATTAGAAAAGCTAGCTGCGCCACTTAAAAAGAGCGGCTATGGTGATTACTTATTGAAAGTAATTCACGACCGCGTTAAATAAATACAAAGAAACGGATATATTTTTTTATGCAAGCAATTAGCACAGCCATCCCTGACGTTAAAATCATTGAACCAAAAGTATTTGGTGACGAGCGTGGTTTTTTCTTAGAAACCTTTCGTACTGACTGGTTTAAGAAAGAGTGCGCGGATGTAGACTTCGTTCAGGATAACCACTCGAAATCTAGCCAAGGTATTCTTCGTGGCCTTCATTATCAGATGGAGCAAACCCAAGGTAAATTAGTACGCGTAGTTAGCGGCGAGGTTTACGATGTAGCAGTTGATATGCGTAAAGACTCACCTACTTATGGAAAGTGGGTTGGCGTTACATTATCTGCAGAAAATAAGCGTCAGCTTTGGGTTCCAGCGGGTTTTGCTCATGGTTTTTACGTAACCAGCGAATCGGCTGAGTTCGTGTATAAATGCACAGACTACTATCATCCGGAGTCTGAAGTATCGGTAAAATATGACGACCCAACGTTGAATATTGACTGGCCTCTGGTGAATGGAGAAAAACCTTCGCTATCTGGGAAAGATGAAGCTGGGGTGGCATTTGTAGACGCACCTACATTTTAATTGTCATTGGGTACTAGCGATAAATGAATATTGTAATAATAGGTAAGTCTGGGCAGCTGGCATTTGAGCTTTCACGAGAGCTAGAAAATAGCGAGCATCAGGTCACGTTTTTAGGGCGCGATGATATTGATATTACTAGCTCTTCTGATATTGAAGAGAAACTAATGCCCTTAAAAGCCGATGTTTTAATAAATGCATCGGCATATACTGCGGTAGATAAAGCGGAAGAAGATACCGACGCGTGCAAGGCTATTAATACGTTTGCTGTGAAGAACTTAGCAAACTTCTGCAAAGATAACGGCGCCTTCATGGTGCATGTGTCTACCGACTATGTATTTAACGGCCACAAAGGTTCACCTTATTTAACGGATGATCCTATCGAGCCGCAAGGTGCTTACGGTAAGTCAAAAGCTGAAGGCGAAAAAGCGCTGCTTGAAATACTGCCAGATGCTAGCTGTCTAATTCGTACTGCTTGGGTTTACTCGTCGCATGGCAATAACTTTGTGAAAACCATGCTTCGCTTAATGGCAGATAAACCCCAGTTGGGCGTAATTGATGACCAAGTTGGTACGCCTACGTGGGCAAAAGGTCTAGCTGAAGCTTGTGTTTCTGCCGCTGAAGATAAAACAGCCGGTGTTTATCACTGGACCGATGAAGGTGTGGCAAGCTGGTACGATTTTGCGTTAGCTATACAAGAACTTGGTATTGATAAAGGTTTACTTAATAAGGCTATTCCGGTTTTACCTATTCCGTCAAGTCAGTACCCAACACCTGCAAAACGTCCTCACTATAGTGTGCTTGATAAACAAACAGCGCGTGAAGCATTTGCTTCGTGCAAGCCTACTCACTGGCGTCAGCAGTTAGCTAGCATGCTAGATGAATTGAAAGCCTAAATGGCAAGAACAGAATTATTTTTGGTAAAAAGAAAATGAGTAAAACGATTTTAGTAACAGGTGGCGCGGGCTTTATTGGCTCTGCGGTAGTTCGCCATCTTATAAACGACACTGACCATACAGTGGTTAATTTAGATAAGCTGACCTACGCGGGTAACTTAGAGTCATTAACTTCGGTTTCAAGCAGCGACCGCTATAGCTTTGAACAAGTTGATATTTGTGATGCTGAAGAAGTAAAGCGTGTTTTCAATACGCACCAGCCAGATATTATTATGCACCTTGCGGCAGAGTCTCACGTAGACCGTTCAATTGACGGGCCAGGTGAGTTTATTCAAACCAACGTTGTAGGCACATACACTTTGCTTGAGCAAGCAAGAGCGTATTGGTCAGCACTTGAAGGCGATAAAAAAGCAGGGTTTAAGTTCCATCATATTTCTACTGACGAAGTATACGGCGACCTTCCTCACCCAGATGAAGTTGAGCCAGAAACGGAGCTTCCACTGTTTACGGAAACTACTCCGTATGCACCAAGTTCACCTTATTCAGCAAGTAAAGCAAGCTCTGATCAGCTAGTGCGTTCGTGGCTTCGCACATACAAGTTGCCAACGCTTGTAACTAACTGCTCTAACAATTACGGCCCTTACCACTTCCCAGAAAAGCTTATTCCATTAGTTATTCTAAATGCACTAGCTGGTAAGCCGCTGCCTGTATATGGCAAAGGTAACCAAATACGTGATTGGTTGTATGTGGAAGACCATGCCCGCGCATTGGTAGTGGTTGCGCTTAATGGTGAAATCGGTGAAACCTACAACATTGGTGGCCACAACGAAAAGCAGAATATTGAAGTAGTGCAAACTATCTGTTCAATTTTGGATGAAGTTAAGCCAAAAGATAGTAAATACGCTGAGCAGATTACTTACGTTCAAGACCGCCCAGGGCACGATATGCGTTATGCAATTGATGCTAGCAAAATTGAGCGCGAGCTTGGATGGAAGCCGCAAGAAACGTTTGAAAGCGGTATTCGTAAAACTGTTGAGTGGTATTTAGCGAACGAAGGTTGGTGGAAAGCGGTTCTTGATGGTAGTTACCAAGGTGAGCGTTTAGGTACTGGAAGCTAATACCTATCACTATAAATCGTGATATGATAGAAAAGCCGCAAAATTGCGGCTTTTTTGTTTTTTAGTGTTGTTAGATATCGCTGTTAGGGATTGAGTTAGCTGTATGAAGAAATTGGCCATGTTAACCGTTAAAGGCGCTGTTGGTTTAGTACCAAAGGCGGTTAGAAACAAGCTGAAAAGCAACCATAAACTTACCGAGTTTTACAGCCGCTCTTTACAGCGTTCGGGGTTGTTTTATGGTTTCCCTTCTGAAAAAAAACGTATGGCTTTGTATAGTGCTTACCTCAAACAACAGACGCAATACTTCCAAGAGCTGGCTTCTATTGACAAAAATGCTCTCGAAATTCACGTGCTTATCTTTGGTGCAAAAAATCTATCTTTAACGTTGGGTTCGCTTAACCAAGCAGGCGTAAAACATGAACGCATCTGTGTGGTGTGTGAAAATAGTGTTGGCGAATCGGTTCGGTGTACCTCAACAGTTTCTGAAGCGGTGGATGATTTATCAGAATCGACGAGGCTTCTACTTTTAAATAGCGGAGATACGATAACTATAGAGTCTTTTGAAACGTTTCTAAAATGCGACAATGGCGGCGATATTGTTTACTGTGATACCGATAAGATTGACGCCAAGGCTCGAAGAGTCTCCCCTCATTTTTTGCCAGATTGGAATCCGGACTTACAGTTCTCTACAGGTTATGTGTTTACGGGCGTAATGTGTAAAGCGGCTTTGGTGAAACGGAATGGGGTAAGATCTTCGACAATTGCAGGTATCGTTTCAGAACTATGGATAAAGCTACCGCACTCATCAGTCGAACATATACCTTATACACTTATTCATCGCTCACCTAATAAAAAGATTACGCTTGAGGCTCTGGCAGATATAAGAACGGTTGTAGAATCCTTTACTTCTGCAACGCCGTCTTATAACGAAGAGCTCGCTGTAAATACTATTCAATGGCCTGTTGAATCTGAGCCTTTAGTCTCTATTATTATTCCTACCAAAAATGGCAAGGCGCTTGTTAAGGCCTGTATAGAGTCAATATTAGAAAAAACCGTTTATCAAAATTATGAAATATTACTCATCGATAATGGATCTGATGAAAAAGAAAGTCTCGACTATTTTGCTAAGTTAGAGAAGCACTCCAAAATTCGTGTTCTTCGTTATCCCGGAGAATTCAATTATTCAGCAATCAACAATTTTGGCGTACAACATGCTTGTAAAACTAGTTCGATAATAGGGCTTATCAATAATGATATTGAAGTAATAAACCCTCATTGGCTATCAAACATGGTAGGGCATGCGGCACGGGACGATATTGGATGCGTTGGGGCTAAACTGTTGTACTCTGATGGCAGAATACAGCATGCTGGTGTTGTACTCGGGTACGGTGGTGGTGCAGGTCATGCACATAAATATTTCCCGAGGTATCACCCTGGGTATATGAAGCGTTTAATTGCAACGCAGAATTATTCTGCAATTACGGCGGCTTGTTTGTTAGTGAAGAAATCATTGTTTGTAGAAGTTAACGGATTGAATGAAAAAGATCTAACCGTCGCCTTCAATGACGTAGACTTTTGCCTGCGAGTCAGAGAGACCGGTGTACGAAATGTTTACTGCGCTGAGGCCGAACTCTATCATCATGAATCGGTGAGTAGAGGGTTAGACCACGCGCCGGAAAAAGCAGCAAGATTTAATCGCGAACTAGAATTTTTAAAAAAACAGTGGGGCAAGTATATACAGCATGACCCCGCGTATAGCCCAAACCTTACACTTATGCGTGAGAACTTTTCCATCAAATCGAAAGAAGAGTTTTCTGGTTAGAAATAGCTTTAAAATAATTTGAAAGTTGGAACTTGTTAGAAAAATGGAATCAACAATGAGCAAATACAAAATAGCAGTAGCTGGTACCGGGTACGTAGGCTTATCGAACGCTGTGTTGTTAGCACAACACAATGAAGTGAAAGCGGTCGACCTAGTACCAGAAAAAGTCGAGATGCTTAACAATAAAAAGTCTCCAATTGAAGACAAAGAGATCTCTGAGTATTTAGCGACGAAAGAGCTTAATCTTGAAGCTACGTTAGACGCACAAGTCGCTTATAAAGATGCTGACTATGTTGTAATAGCAACACCAACAGATTACGACCCGCAAACTAACTACTTCAATACAGGTAGTGTAGAGGCGGTTATCAAAACGGTAATGGAAATTAACCCTAATGCCGTGATGATTGTAAAATCGACCGTGCCGGTAGGATTTACCAAAGACGCAAAAGCCCGTTTTGGTTCTGACAATATTATCTTTTCGCCAGAGTTCTTGCGTGAAGGCAAAGCGCTTTACGATAACCTTTATCCTAGCCGTATTATCGTAGGCGAGCGTAGTGAGCGTGCAGAAGTCTTTGCTAAATTACTTCAGCAAGGCGCAATTAAGGAAGATATTAACGTGTTGTTTACCGACAGCACCGAAGCAGAAGCTATCAAGCTCTTTGCTAACACTTACTTAGCAATGCGCGTCGCTTACTTTAACGAATTAGATAGCTATGCAGAACGTAATGGTCTTGATACTAAGCAAATCATTGAAGGTGTCGGTTTAGACCCGCGTATCGGTAATCACTATAACAACCCTAGCTTTGGTTACGGTGGTTACTGCTTACCAAAAGATACTAAGCAGTTACTGGCTAACTACAGTGAAGTGCCGAATAACATGATTCAGGCCATTGTAGATGCTAACCGCACCCGTAAAGATTTTATTGCTGATTCAATAGTAAGCCGCGGGCCAAAAATTGTAGGCATCTATCGCCTTATCATGAAATCTGGTTCTGATAACTTCCGCGCAAGTGCTATCCAAGGCATCATGAAGCGTATTAAAGCGAAAGGTATTGAAGTTGTAGTTTACGAACCAGTACTTAAAGAAGCAGATTTCTTTAATTCACGCGTAGTAAACGACTTAGAAGAGTTTAAGAAAATCTCTGACGTAATCGTAGCAAACCGTGTAACGGGCGATATCGAAGACGTACTAGATAAAGTATACAGCCGCGACTTGTTCAACGCCGACTAACCCTAAACTGTGGGGTCAGAGTCAGGACTCTGACCCCACGATTGCCAAAAGGCCAGGATACAAACCTGGCCTTTTAGTTTCAGCAAGCTCATATCAAGCCACGATCATTTATCAGATCGCCCATACCTATCAGAAAAACGAACAATGTCGTCTTCCCCAAGATAAGCGCCTGACTGTACTTCGATTAGTTCTAGTGGAATCTTTCCTGGGTTTCCCAAGGCGTGAACCGCACCAATAGGAATGTAGATCGACTCGTTTTCTGTTAGCATTTGCGTTTCATCACCAATGGTCACATTAGCAGTGCCAGAAACTACCACCCAGTGTTCAGCTCTATGGTGATGCATTTGTACAGATAGCTTTTCGCCTGGCTTCACGGTTATGCGTTTAACTTTAAATCGCCCGCCATTGTCGATTGAATCGTAACTTCCCCAAGGCCTAAACACTTCGCGGTGGAATTCAAACTCGGGGCGTTTTTCAGCTTTCAGTTTGTTTACCACTGTTTTGATATGTTCGGCATCTTTCTTATTGGCCACCATAACAGCGTCTTTGGTTTCAACAACCACAACATCTTCCAAGCCAATAACTGCCACTAAACTATGTTCTGCATTTACGTAGCTGTTTTTGGTACCTTCTAATAGCGTATCGCCAGTAGTTACATTGCCGTTTTCATCTTTGTCACCTGTTTCCCACAGGGATGACCAACTACCTACGTCTGACCATCCCGCATCTAATGTTACCATTGCAGCTTCTGTTGTTTTTTCCATCACCGCGTAGTCAATAGAGTCGCTAGGGCATGAAGCAAAGGATTCTTCATCTATGCGCACAAAGTCGAGATCTTTTTCGGTTTTCTCAATTGCTTTTTTACAGGTTTCGTAAATCTCGGGGGCGTGGGCTTCAAGCGCTTTTAAGAAGGCACTAGCCTTAAACATGAACATACCGCTATTCCAGAAGTATTCCCCTGAGTTAACGTATTCGGTTGCGGTAGGCATATCAGGTTTTTCAACAAATTCACTTACATCGAAGCCAATATTTAGTTTATCCCCAGCTTTAATATATCCGTAGCCCGTATGAGGTTGGGTAGGAACAATGCCGAATGTCACTAACTTACCTTGTTCAGCTAAAGCCTGGGCTTCCTTTATCTTCGACTGAAATGTATCGCTATCTTGAATCAAGTGATCAGCTGCCAATACCAAAAGGACGGGGTCGTCGCCACCTTCCATAGCTTGAAATGCTGCCAGTGCGATAGCTGGCGCTGTATTTCTTCCTACAGGCTCTAACAGTATATCGCTGTCATCGACACTGATTTGACGCATCTGCTCAGCAACTAGAAAGCGATGTTCCTCGTTACAGATAATAGAAGGCGGTAGAGACTCTATTCCATCAAGTCGTAGCACAGTGTCTTGAATCATAGTTTTGTCAGATGTAAGTGACAGAAACTGTTTGGGTAGAGCCGCGCGAGATTTTGGCCACAAGCGGCTTCCCGTTCCGCCCGCTAAAATGACTGGCTTCATTAGCGTTCCTTGATTTTTTGGTATATGTATTCTTGGCTCAGTATACTAAGTTATTTCGATATTTAAACGAATAAAGGCTGCTTTGGTGCAGTTCGAATCATTACATATTTTTCTCACAAAAAACTTCCCAAACCTCAAAATTCGAAATAAAATCCGCGCCAATTCAACCCCTGCCATTAAGCCTTAAGCTTAATCACACTTGGCGGGGAAGAAGCATGCTTTAAATTGTGGGGTCAGAGTCGTGACTCTGACCCCACTGCTAACTGCTTATAAGTTATCAAAGCTTACAAGCAGTAAAGTGAGTTCATGCTACCTACCATATACCGCAGCGTGAACTTCGTTTCGTTTAGTTTGCTTTTATTAGCGGAGTCGTTATGAATAGGCTGCGTGAGCTTTCCAGCCAAGTGATGGATGTTTACCAATCTCTTTCTCAAGAATTCAGCGCATATCAATCAAGTCAGTCATTAAACTGTGTTGAGAAATGCGGCGCATGTTGCAATAAACCCGACATTGAAGTGTCGCCTTTAGAAATGCTGCCATATGCACTGCATCTGTTTGATAGTGGCCAAGCCGAACAAGTATTCGATGAGCTTCAAAGCTATAGCGGTTTTGCATGCAAGCAATATCAACGCTTGAGTTTAGACGGTACAGAAGGCTACTGCGGAATTTACGAATACCGCCCCGGGATTTGCCGTATGTTCGGCGCGGCAGGCTATAAAACCAAATCTGGCGAAGCCACGCTTTCGGTATGCAAACCAATAAAGCAAGCCGTACCTGAAAAATATGCGGCCGCGCTAATTTCTATACAGCCGGCATGGGATCAGAGTCACGACTCTGACCCCATGTCTACCATGTCTATATCAAGCAGCAAACCACCAATGATTGCTGAAGGTAGGCAAAGGCTGGCGCAACTGGACTACGAGTTAGGCGATAAGCTTATGCCTATAAACGATGCGCTATGCTACACATTAGAAAAAATACTTACGCTAAGTTTCTATTCACAAAATATAGATGATGGCGTTGCAGCGTAACATGCAGTAAGCATGGGGTCAGGGTCATGACTCTGACCCCCAAGTGCTTCACTAATTCCAAAAACTTCGTTGCTGAACTTTGAGCCTGAATTTCAAGGTACAGGATTGTACTCCGCAAAAGTCCACTTATCATCGATAAATAATAACGACTAGTCGGAGCGAGAGTATGGCAAGAAGGAGAAGGATTTCCCCAGCAGGTTTCCCTGTACATGTTATTCAACGCGGCAATAATCGTTCTAATTGCTTTCTAAGTGAAACGGACTTTATTGCTTACGTAAAATGGCTCAATGTCTACGCGAAGAGGTTTAATATACACATACATGCCTGGGTATTGATGACAAATCACGTTCATTTACTTTGCACACCTCAAGAAGACAATAGGGGGGTGAGTGCAATGATGCAGTCAATCGGTCGAATGTATGTAAGGAGGTTTAATGCAAAATATGAGCGTACCGGAACATTATGGGAAGGACGTTTTCGTTCCTGTATAGTGGATTCAGAGAAATACCTAATGACGGTGTCACGCTACATAGAGCTCAACCCAGTAAGAGCTGGCCTGGCGAAACACCCAGCTAATTATAAGTGGTCAAGCTATCATCGCAATGCACGTGGGGTTCACACCTCATTATGCACTGAGCACCCAATATACACATCATTAGGCGCAGATCCTGAAGCGCGGCAAAAGTCTTACAGCGCACTTTTTCATGACGAACTTTCAAATAAAGATATAGAGCTTATTCGAACATACAGTCAAATAGGTAAGGCGCTTGGCTCAGAACAGTTTAAAACGCGACTATATGAAGCATTGGGGTCAGAGTCCCGGACTCTGACCCTTAACTCTGACCCCATAACTCAAAGCTTTACGCTAAAATTCCACGTGCCGCTTCCACAATAGCCTCACTAATCGTATAGTCGGCACGGCTTTTACCGGTAATGGCGTAGTATCTTTCGTTAAGCGTATTGGCGATACCTATGCAATGCACCCCGTACTGTTCTTCTACATGTTTTGATATAGCTGAAGGGGCACAGAATACGCCAAAGTCCTCGCTGCCGAATAACTTCAGCAGTGCAGTATCATCGAATTCGGCCACAATTTTCGGGTAAAGCTGTTCGGTTTCAAGCCAGCTTGTAAGTGCTTGGCGTATTCCCGAAGTGTTACCTTGTATAAGCAACGGCATTTGGTTTAAACAGTCAGGAAACTGTAGCCCTTCATTTAGGGGCGACTTAGCAAAAAAGCTTAAAGAGCTTTCTCCTAGAAAGTAGCTGTTAGCGCTAATTTGTGTACCGGGCGCTATGCCTCTGTCAGCAACAATAAAGTCGATGGCATTTATAGCCAGCTCTTTAAGCAAACCATCGAAACTATCTTCTTTAATCACGTATTTCACGTTGGCGTGTTCGCGCATGGTATCGTGCACAAAATCGTAAAAAAGCACTTTTGGAATACCATTTGTAATACCTATTACGAATTCCTTCGTATTCACTTCATCGCTATTGTTAAGTATTTCAGCCAGTTGGTTACCCTTGTGAAATATTTCGCTGGCATACTGATAACTTACTTTGCCCCGTGCGTTTAGGTACAGCCGCTTGTTTATTCTGTCGAATAGTGAATAGCCAAGCTGACTTTCAAACGTACTGAGTTGCCCGCTTACCGTTTGCGGAGTAACGTGGAGTAACTTAGCGGCTTTAGCAATGCTACCTTCGCGGGCAACCAGATAAAAATAATATAAGTGATGGTAGTTTAGGTGATGCATACTTTAGCGGCCTGTTAAACGATTAGAGAAAAGTACTCTGACCCCATTATTCGTAAACACAATTATTTTCGATGAAGTATTAAGAATATAACAGATTTAATCTGACTAACCATTGCAATACACTATAAGTGTTGTTGCATATGCTATTTATAACAACGCATAACTAACTTTTCTGAGCTAGCGGTATATTGAAGACATAACTATGGCTAAAACAATAAACTTACGTAAAACGCGAAAAACACTGTTTTCGTTATTGAAACCAGAGGCTGGCTTTTTTTGGGTAGCAATCGCTTATGGCGTTGCAATTAGTTTGATGACACTAGCAGTACCTATTGCTGTACAAACGCTAATTAACAGTATTGCCAATATTGGCTCAACCCGTGCGGTTATCATCCTTGCCGTTATTTTGTTTCTTACCTTGTTTATATCAGGTGTGTTCAGCGCACTTCGTATGCGCGTGATGGAATTTTATGAGCGCAAGGTTTACGCGCGTCTTACCGCAGATTTAGGGCTTAAAACTATTCTTGCTCCGCATAGCTTTTTCGAAGGTCGTCAGAACGTAAGCATTACGCAGCGTTACTTCGATATTATGACGTTTCAAAAGAACATGCCTTCGCTGATGATCGACGGCTTTGCTCTGGTACTGCAGATGCTGGTGGGTTTCACACTTGTCTCGTTTTATCATCCTGCGCTTTTTGCGTTTAACGTAGTACTTCTACTTACTATGTATGCCGTATGGAAGATTTGGGGACGGGGCGCTAAACGCACGGCCATCGAACTTTCTCACGCTAAGTATGATTCCGCTAAGTGGCTGCACGACATTGCTATTGCACACGAGTTTTTCAAATCGGCGGATCACGTGGAATATGCCGGTCGCAGTACCGAAGGCTATATCAGTAACTATGTGAAAAAGCACAAAAGCCACTTCAATTACACTTTCGCGCAAGTGGTAATGTTCCTATTAATGTATGCGGTGGCAAGTGCATCGCTACTTGGTATTGGCGGTGTGCTTGTTGTGCAAGGCGAACTGTCTATTGGTCAGCTAGTCGCGGCCGAGCTGGTGATGTCTGCCGTATTCTTTGGTTTATCCCGCTTTACTCAGTACTTAAAGCTTTATTATGAATTATACGGTGCGGCTGAAAAACTAGGTGGTGCTTTAGCTATGCCTCAGGAAGAGCTTAATGCTTCAGAGCATATTCCCACATCGTCTAAGTTGGTGTTTAACAATGTAGAGCTTAAACATGGCAATGATACCTGCCATTTAAACGTTGTGTTCGAGCCAGGTACTAAGTATTTCGTGACTACTGACAAAAGCTGGGTTCAAAAGCAACTGTTGGGGCTAGTAAAGCAATATGACCGAGTGAAGTCAGGCGATATATTATTAGGTGAGTTTAGCCTAAACGATTATGACACCCATGAGTTAAGGCAGGCGGTAACTATTTTGGATCGCTCTTTAATTATTGAAGTGTCTATCGAGCGATACTTGAAACTGGCTCATCCCGACGCGAGCATTGCCGATATTCGCGCAGCCCTTGAAGAAGTTGAGATGACCAAGGTTATCGATAGCTTACCGGAAGGTCTGCAGACCAAAGTGTCGGTATTAGGTGCGCCTTTACAGCCGCTAGAATTCTTACTGCTTAAGCTGGCTGCTGCTATCGTAGGCAAACCTAAGCTTCTTGTGTTAAACCAGCACTTTGATGCCATACCGGTCGATTTAAGAGCGAGACTACTAAGACGCTTAAGCAAGTACGATTTCACCGTAATGTACTTTACCAATATGCCAATACCGGACTGTTTTGAAGGTGTTTTGCATTTACACGATAATGCAACGGCTATGTTGAACACATATAGCGCTAGCGAATCGCCAGTCAGTGGTGAGCATGAAAGTACTATTGCTAATAATGGACAAAGTAAAAACTTACAGAGAAATGATAAGGAGGGTGAGTAAGTGAATAACGCAGAACGTCGCTTTTTAGACAACATTACATCATTACCCTCTTTAAAAGTGCCCAAGCTCCATCGCGTCATCACAGGCGTGATCATTTTCTTGGTACTGGCTGCCGGATTGATACTGTACTTTACTCCTTGGATCCAAACCGCCTATGGTACAGGTATGGTCGACTCCCTCGATCCGAAAGACAGAACTCAGCCTATTAACGCTCTTGTCGATGGACAGGTTAAAAAATGGCATGTGAGAGAAGGTCAGCAAGTTAAAGCGGGCGAGCCTATTGTTACGCTTATTGATATTGATGCTCAGCGTCTTGAAAAGCTTCAGTCGCAGCTTTCTGCAGCCAACCTGAAGAACCAAGCTAACGAAACGGCGGTGAGAAATGCCGAAAATAACTTGGCGCGCCAAAAGTCACTGCAGGAACAAGGCTTGGTGTCTCGTAAAGAAGTTGAGCAAGCCGAAATCAAAGTACAAGAGTTAAGGGCAAAAGCCGCAGCGTCTGTATCTGAAATAAACGAAGTAAGTATGACGCTATCTCGTCAATCTACCCAAACCAAGTTTGCGCCGGTAGATGGTACCGTGGTGCGTTTACTGTCGGGTGGTGTGTCTACTTTTGTGAAATCTGGCGATATATTGGGTCAGTTTATTCCTGCCGATGCCAAGCGTAGTGTTCGTGTAACGGTAAGAGGATTAGATGCTCCATTAGTAAAGCCTGGAGCAAAAGCGCGATTGCAGTTCGAAGGTTGGCCTGTTTTCCAGTTTAGCGGGTGGCCAGGAAGCGCAATAGGGACCTTTGGCGGTGAAGTGGTATACGTAGAGCCAGTGGCAAATGCCACAGGCGATTTTAACGTTTGGATAAAGCCCGACGAGTCAGACATCCCATGGCCAGCTGAAAGCTCTGCCCGCTTAGGAAGCCGTGTAAAAGCATGGGTGCTGCTAGAGGAAGTACGATTAGGTTATGAAATGTGGAGACAGTTAAATAACTTCCCGCCATTACCTACACAGCAGTCATCAACAGGTGGATCGAAAGGCTCAGGAGCATCGATATGGTAATGCGCAGGTTGTTTTTTACTGCAATTGCATTAGCTACATATATAGGTGGAAGTGTCCCTGGTTCATTCGCGCAGACACAAAATACGAATCAGGTGCAAACTCAACAGGGTAGGCAGGCACCAACCATCGAAGCGTTAGTCGATAGCATGGTGAACTATCATCCTTATGTACAGGCAATTAACGAAGGAAACTATCAAGCAGCCGCTGAACTTGAGATTGCAAGGAGCAGCTTCGACCCCTTTATTGAACAGAAAACGAAAAGCCGAGTGTCAGGTTATTACGATGGGACCAACCTCACTCAGCGTTTCACCAACCCAATTGAAGATTTTAACGCGTCTGTATTTGGTGAGTATCGAATTGCCGCAGGTGACTTTCCTAGCTATGAAGGGTATTACGATACGCTTTCTGCCGGTGAGGCCAGTGTAGGCGTCGCCATGTCGCTTTTGCAAAACAGAGAGATAGATAAACGCAGGACTGAATTGCGCAACGCAGGGCTAGCTACTTCTCAGTGGCAGGCACTGGCGAAAAGCCTCATTAACGACTTTGTATATAAAGGGGTGAGTGAGTACATCGCGTGGTACGAGAGTGCGTTACAAATTCAAGCTGTTACCGAATTACTTAATACGGCGTCTGAACGTGAAAAAGCCCTGGTTACTCGGGTGGAGAAGGGCGACCTAGCCAGTATTGTGCTTACCGAATTTAAAGCCAACTTACTTCAACAGCGCTTAACATTAGCCGAGCTTAAACAAAAGCGCGACATGCACGCGCAAATGCTGTCTTTTTACTGGCGTTCACCAACCGGTGACATGTTGGCAATTAACAGTGACCAGCCACCTACCGATTTAAGTTGGCCTTTTTGGATTGGCAACAGCCAGTTGGTGACGCTTCGCAATGCGCTTCGAAGTCACCCAGAATTAGATGTAATGAAGTTAGAACAGCAGGTGGTAGAAAACAAAGTTGCCCTGGCTGACAACGCGCTACTCCCCAAGCTTGACCTTACAGCCTCTATCGCCAGAGATGTGGGGGCAGGCTCTGAAACATTGGAAGGCACAGAAACCAAAGTGGGCTTATCGTTTTCATATCCACTGGGCAACAGAAAAGCAAAAGCAGAGCGCGCACAATTACAGTCTAAGCAAAGAGAGCTTTCACACAAACTCACTTCAACACAGCAAGCTATTGTACAACGCTTCGAACAAGCGCTAATTTACTGGGCGCAAGCAAAGGATATTGTGTCGCTTCAAAGTGAAAATGCTGCGTTAGCGAAAACTTTGTCGAAGGTAGAGAAAACGCGATTCGATGCAGGAGATAGCGATATGTTCGTATTAAATGCGCGAGCGCAAAATGAGATTAAAGCCAGGATCAAAGAGATCAAAGCCAAGGTCGACTTATTAAAATCGGAGCTTATGCTATACAAAGAAGCAGCGATGCTGCATTCCCTCGACAATTAGCTTTTGTAGAATCCAGTCATCGCAATTGCAATGTAGGCGATGTGCAAGTGCTGACAAGATTATAAGTACGGGCTGCTTTTATTTACGACACACCTTACTGCAATTGAAGTTATCTACAAAGCCATAAACGAAAACGGCGTATTGATTTACTCAATACGCCGTTTCAGTTAAGCACTGTTTATGAACTGGAAGACTAATTGTTTAGCGCACTATTTACGTCGTCTTCACTTAGACCCGCCGACATAGCGTATTCTTTTAACTTATCATCAGACACACCAGCATGTTGAGCGGTGTTCAAAATACGCATCACTTGTTCACGCTGCTGCGCTGATTCTCGTACTGCTGTTTCGACTACTGTTTCCGCTTCGTTAGGAAACACTGCCAAAAGTGCATCTACTACATATTCACCCACAAAAGGTACGGCGTTTAACGCACTTGTCATTATATCGACAATCTTGTTTGGGTGTTCCTGAGACAATGTCTGCACTATGCTGTCAGCAGCATCAGGTTGCGTTAATACGGCAACGCGTACAATCTCATCTAATTCTTCAGGTGTAGAAACCGCAGCAGCTTGCACAACGAAATCGACATAAGTCGGTTCTGCCTTAATAGCTAACTGCACGATGTTAGGGCAGCTACTCACTTCTTTCTCTATAGCAAGCTGAACAATTTCTTCGGTAGAAGAAGGCTGTGCTGATATGGCAGCGAAAATAATCTCACGATATTTGTCAGGGTAGGTATCTAGCGCAATATCTACGATAGACACGATTTCCTGAGGATAGTGACCTGCTATAGAGCTTATAGCTCTACCTACAGACATGGTTTGGTCAACTTGACGTTTTAGAAAGGCTGTTTGAAAGCGATTAGACTCATCAACGGATTTTTCTACACTCGCTGAAGTGGATGGCTGAATCACTTCATCAGAAGAAGTGTCTTGTGCCATTGCCACATAACTAACTTGAGAAGCTAGTATTGCCGCTGATAGCAATGTAAGAGTTCGTAACATAAACCCACCTTTATAATTATTGCGTAGTCAATTTATGACACCACCAGTATTAATACATTTATAAAGAACGCAAAGCGTGCATCGTTTACGCTTATATACATTCTTATACGTATTCCTTTACGCTGGCTTCAATATCAGTAACTAATACTAAGCACTTTTATAATAACGGCAGGATCAAATACTACTTTAAGAACTACTACTTTATAGGATCTGAATATCCATCCTATTAGTAATTAGTCCATATTGTCTACTAATTATCACATTTGAATGAAAAATAGACGGTTAGTTCAGTTTTTTCATCTTTTTTAAAATAAGTGTTGACGTGAGCGCTCATTTCCCTAAAATGCGCATCCGCTTCGGGGGAAAAGCAAAACAGCAACCCTCCTAAAGTAAGTCTCTACTACCTGTATAGGCCAGTAAAGACGGGAGTTTAGAAGAAACGCTTCAGAAAATAAATTTTCAAAAAGTGTTGACAACGAAAACTTCCAGCGTATAATGCGCACCTCACTCGAACAGGGTGAGTCATTAAGAAGCAACGGCTTCTAGTGAATTGCGATGAAGTCGCAACGTTCTTTAACAATTTAGACAAGACAAT